>JANRIN010000290.1:0-10353 GCA_033764965.1 Leptolyngbyaceae cyanobacterium bins.302
TGGTCATCAATCAAGCAAAAGGTGGCAATGATAAACTCTTCTATATCAAACATGGGGTTCACCTGCTAGAACGTTGTTATCTCTAGCTTCTACCGGTGAACCCCTTTTTTGTCAAAAAAAGTCGCACATCGCGTCAATGACCAATGACATTTTCCGACGTTTTACCGAAAGAAGAGATACCTCGCCCCGATCGCAAACAGAAACACGCCATAAAGCTTCTTCATCAAGGCGCTGGTGATGTAAGGCTGATTGGCAAATAGGGCACCAAAGTAGTTGCCAATCAGCAAGCCTAAGGCAATCAATACCGCGTTGCGAATGCTCATGTTGCCGTTGCGGTGGTACTCAAATGCACCCAATAACCCGATCGGCAAAATTTGAGCCGCGATCGAGGTTCCCGTGGCAAACTTTTGATCCATATTCATTAGCAACACCATTGCAGGCACCATAATCGCCCCGCCGCCAATGCCAAACATCCCGCCTGCCACTCCAGCCACCAACCCAATAATCAAAAGCTGCATTACTTCATGCGACACAATCTTCTCTCCTGATGTATATTTCTCGGCATCATAGCCCTGATATTGTAAGGACAGTTGTTTGCGGAGAGCGATCGGCATCGTATCCATGCAGACAATCTGTTTTATTCGTAACGGTTTATTGTTTTCATATCTTTTAATGATGAAATAACTACATTGCTAGCTCCGATGATAATCACTCCTTAGATTGCAGCCCTTGAATTAGCAACCCTTTAGAAACAGGCGGAGAAAGGCTTATGCGTTGGGATTTTGGTCGCAGAAGCGACAACGTTGAAGATCGTCGGGGTGGGGGTGGCATGGCTGCACCTGTGATTGGGGGCGGCATCGGCACAATTCTCCTAGCGCTGGTGGTCACTTTTCTAGGAGGCGATCCCAGCATCATTCTCGATCAAGCCAATAATCCTCCTGCTCGGCAAGAATCTCCCGCAGACAAACCACCCCAAAGTGATGAAGCAGCCCAGTTTGTATCTGTTGTGCTGGCAGATACCGAGGATACCTGGAATCGCATCTTTCAGCAGCAAGTTGGGCGCAGTTACCAGGAACCCAAACTGGTATTGTTTTCGGGTACGGTGCAGTCGGCGTGTGGCTTTGCTCAAGCGGCAGCGGGACCATTCTATTGTCCACGGGATCAGAAAGTTTATATTGACCTGTCCTTCTTTCGAGAGCTTGAACGTCGTCATGGTGCGCCGGGAGACTTTGCTCAGGCTTACGTAGTAGCGCATGAGGTAGGACATCATGTGCAGAATCAGTTGGGCATTTTGAACAAGGTGAATCAACTCCAGCGCCAGGTGAGTGAGGTACAAGGGAATCAACTGCAAGTGAGAGTTGAGCTTCAGGCAGATTGTTTGGCGGGGGTGTGGGCAAACCATACGCAGAATTCCAAAAACCTCCAACTAGAGCAGGGCGACATTGAAGAAGGCTTGAATGCTGCCAGTCAAATTGGGGATGACACCTTGCAGAAACAAGCCAGAGGCTATGTCGTGCCGGAATCTTTCACGCATGGCAGTGCTGCCCAACGAGTGGAATGGTTCAAGCGCGGGATTCAATCTGGCGATGTCGAGCAGTGTGACACCTTTAGCAATCGTCGAGTGTAGCGGGGACGGGAGGCATTGCCTGCGTATTCTATGCGCCAAAATGGTTTAGAGCGGCACGAATGGCAATAAACCAAACCGCGATCGTGGCAACAACATACAAACCAAACCGAAGCGTGACGTTGTTAAAAGTGCAATGCACAGTGCTATGCAATATCCGAAATCCAACGAAAACCCAGGCAGCATTGACATACACTGCATCTACCTGCTGTGTGATAAACAGATACAGCACAAGTGCATAAAATATGACTGGAATCTCAAACAAATTCTTGAGATTGTCTGATGGATTAGATACAGCGGGTGGTGAAAGCTCTGCCAGCGCTCTGGGCGTTAAGTCTTCTGGTTTGAGTTGGCTGCTAATAATAAAGTTGAGCCGACGGATATACATATAGACCCACACCAGGAGCGTGAGAAACACCATTGCAAAAAATGGACTGAAAATGGCGCTTTGTGGCATGGCTATCTTGGATGACGATGCTGTGGTGTGAAGTCAACCTGTACCGAACGGACGAGAAGGACGATCAATTTAGAGTTGTACAGGACAGCGGTTAAAGAATTTTAATCATTTCCATGTCCATTGCTGTTAAATCGACGGGTTAAAGCATCCAGGATGGTTTGCACCGTTTGCCGAAATTCAATGCGATCGCGCTCTGCTTCTTCTACCTGAGTTGTAATCATGCCAACAATATCCTCGATCGAGGCTCGAAAATCATCTTGTGCGCGACGCATCTCGGCAATTTCGGAACTGTTTGCAGCGATCGCACGAGCGTTAGACTCAACGATCTGCCGTGTCTCTTGCCATTGTCGCTGAAATTCCTCTCGGCTTTCTTGCAGTTGTTGCTGAAACTGCTGCCAATTCTCAGCTTGCGTTGCGGCGAGTTGTTCAAGAATAGCTTCAATCCGGTCCAAACGATCAGTCATAACGATTGCAACACAGTGATTGTTACTACTTTAATTCATTTCTCAAATTTATTTCTCAAAACGTGCTCAAATTCGCGAATGGCAACACTAGAGCCGACTTGCCACCCACGATCGCAATACTGCGGAATGAGGGTTTTCACATTGATCGTCGGGAATTGTGGGCTAATTTGAGTTTCCTGATAGTGCTCCCCATCAAATTCGTAAATCAGTAATTGATTTTGCGGATAAATCCACAATTCTGGAACCGCAATTGATTGATAATCCTCTGGATTTGTAAACGATGTAACATCAACCTCGATCGCTAAATCAGGTGGCGGGTCAATTCTTAAATCAATTCTTTCTTTGCCTAAAATTCGTTCTCGATTTTGGATGTAGAAGCAATAATCGGGTTCTATCCCCTGGACACCCATTTGCTTAAGAGTAACTGGGGTGAAGCTATGCCAATCTTTTTGTTGGTGTCGTAACATCGCCTTCACAAAATCAGCTAATACATCAGCAAGATTTCCATGCCTTGGCAACGGTGACATGATCGTAATTTCCTGATTTTTGGCGCTGTATTGAATTCTTAAGCCAGATTTGTCTTGGCGGCGGGAGAGTAAATCTTCGTAGTCCTCCCAGGTGCGGTTTCGCAAAACGATCTCATCTCCCGGTTCCAGGGCGATCATGCTTTCTGTAATTGTAGGTAGTCTCATGGGCTGGGTAGTTTGTACTGGTTCACGATACGTTTGGCGTACTCCGGTACATGAGATTCTAGCTTTTCGGGATAGTGGCGTTTGACGTAGAGGTAGTTGCGGGTGAAGTGGGAGTCGATCGAGAATCGAGCATACTCCAAGCCTTTCGGTCCGACTCGTTCAATCACCACCCCCATGAGTTTGGCTGCCCACATGGGCAGGGTCACACCTTTGTCATAGGCGGGGATGCTGTTTTGTACCGCCTGCTTGCGATCGCCCTGAGACATCACAGGTTGCGTCTCAAGTTGGTCTTGCACCAGATCCAGCATTTCCTGACCACGATCGTTCCGCACCACGAGCCACTGCCAACCGAAGGGCGCGCCCATGTAGCCGACAACCAAATCAGCCAGGGAGTTGACATAATCAAAACAACTCATGCAGGACGGGGCAAACACATCTTTGAGTTGATTGGTTTTCAAGCCAAAGAAAGGCACTGTTTCGGTCGAACCATCTTCGTGTTTGAAATGCACGCGGAAGTCTTGCATGAATTCGTAATAAACCACTGTGGAGGGCGATCGACTGGTGGTATCTAAAAACTTTTGCAATCCAGCACGAGTCACGTTATCGACACAGGGGGTGCCCAACACGTACAGCTTCTCCAGCCCCAACTGCTTCTCCACGCTGCGAAGTGCTTGAATCTGACAACCCACCCCGATAACCAGCAACCGCTTCATGCCCGATTGCTCGACCTGCTCTAATACCGACAGATTCGGGGAAAGCGTTGGCTTATTCACTCGCGCTGCCAAAATTTCTTCTGGGGTGCGGGCAATCACGGGTTTAGGTTGAAAGCGATCGTCCTCCGTGTTTTGCACACACACCACCCCTTCCACCATGCCGCGATTCAACATTTCGATCGCGATGCTGCTGACAATTCCCGTCCACTGGGCACCCGGAATGGGATCTTGCTTGCGGGCTGCCATCATATCCTGATGCACGCCAAAGTACCATTCGTCTTCCTTGTCTAAATCTCGGCTGCGATCGTGGATCTGCTCCTCCAATTCGGCGATGTGCTGAGTCAGAAAGGCACACGCTTCTCTAACGTAATGAATGTAGTAGGTATCGCACAACCCGCACTCGCTACACAGTTCTTTGGCAGGGCGACGGCTGGAAGGTTTGAGCGCTTTTGCTTTCTGGTGGTTGGGGGAGTTGGGAGCAACGGAAGTCATTGAAAAATCAGCTTTTTATCATGGTCATCTCTTTCCAAACAATACCGCAAACGGGGTGGGTGTAGATTTGGTGTCCGAAATTCCAGTGTGGCAACGTGAGGTTAAATCACCGAGACAAAATTGTGAGGCAACCGGATGAACGAAACCATCAGAATTCGAGTTGGCGTGGCTGCTTACATCGTTCGCAAGTCGGCTCAAGGCGGCTACCAGCTATTGTTCTTTACTCATCCCGATTGCGAGGAAGCTCCGGTGCAAGTTCCGGGCGGCGGTGTAGATGCGGGAGAAACCTTGGAGCAAGCCCTGTATCGGGAAGTTTGGGAAGAGTCGGGATTGACTGAGCTTGTGTTCATTCGCAAATTGGGCATGACGGCAACCTGCTGGATTCAACCCCGCAAACTCATCTCCCAGCGCCACTATTTCTTATTGGAGGCAATTTCTGACACGCCAGATCAGTGGCAACATACAGTCAAAGGCGATGGCATCGATGCCGGGACAGTGTTTTCCTACTTCTGGCAGAACGGCGATCGCGATCTGCCCCTGTTGCCTGATTCTGGTGGAGCCTTTCTATATCCCGAACACGTTCCAGAATTGTTTGAAAGCCGTCCAGTCGCCTCATTCCCTACCCGATGACCAATGACCGATGACGAATGACTAAATCGCCTGAATCCATTCCTTGACTTCATATTCTGTCCAAATGCCATTTTGCCAGTAGGGATCAGCTTCGATTAGCGTCCGCAAGATCGCCTCATTGTCCGCTTCATAAATGCCAAAACACTTTGTCAAATCTTTTGTAGGACCGATCGTCAGCAACACCCCATCCGCTTTTTGTTGGGCTAGTCCGTCCAAGTGGGCTTGGCGATGGGGTGCTCTCTTTTCCAGCACATCCTCACAATAGCTGCCCCACATAATGTATTTCGGCATAGAAAATTTAGCTACAACAACTTAATCTCAATTGAAGTTCATTTTCTAGCAAAAATGCCGCTGTATGGCTAATAAAAAACACTCTTGAATCTTGATAGAGGGCAAGAAGCCGAAGAGTGTTTATCAAATGGGTCGCCCGGGATTCGAACCCGGGACCAGTCGGTTAAAAGCCGAATGCTCTACCGCTGAGCTAGCGACCCTTATGTTTTTCGCAACGTTTTTTACTGTAGCATAGCCGTGACCGTTTTTGCTAAAAGGTTCTGAACAAACAAGAATAATAATTTCAGGCGTTAAAAGACTGCTCAAACAAACCGTACTCTTAAATGAAGGGCGAGTTTAATCAAAGGTTTGCTGGGCTTGATCACCGTGGGCACTCTTGATGTAGAAAAGTTGTTAACTTGCTATGAAAAATCTCGATCGAGGCAAAAATTCTGTCCCACCCCAGGTAGACACTGCCTATCAGCAAGGCAAGTTGCGGCAGGATTTGGAGAGCGCCCAAAGGGAAAATTATCGCTTGCAGGATGAGAGGGAAGAACTTTCCGAAAAGCTGGAGCAGGAGCAAACAGAAAAACTCAGCTTTCAGCAACGACTGGAACAAGCCATGCGAGATCTGGAAGTTTCTCAGGATGAACGCAGTCAGGCGATCGCGGTTCGGGACAAGGTAATTTCATCCCGCAACTCTCTGATTGGTCGGTTAGGCGGCTTAACTGCATCCAACAATCGCCTGCGGGAAAAGATAGAGAAGATAGTTGTTGAGAATACTAATCTACGCAAGTTAAATAAAATTGCCGTTGATCAGATTGTTGCAGCAAACCAGCAACGAGAAGCACTTGGAGAAAAAACTAGAAAACTGATCGCTGCTTACAAGAGGCTCAATACTGAGCATCAACAACTGAAGGCAGAACAGCAGAATAGTGAGGTCCAGACTCAGCAAATACAGGCAAAGTTCGATCGCTTAAAAGTTGGTTGTAGAAAGCTAAAAGCAGATTACGAATCGCTTCAAGCGACCTATAACCATGAGATGGAGAGGATTGCAACGGCTTATCGCAGGATGAGTTTGGCTGAGCAAAAGCGACTTCCTCCTGAATTGAAAGTCGTACTTGATCAAATAGCAGAAAATCATTGAAGGACAACCCCATGCCACAGGACGCAAATCAACGGTTCAATTCTGAAGATGCAGATCCAGATTTGACGGATGAAGATTTCGCCGCAATGGAAGCGAATCTAGCGGCGATGGAAGATCATCTCTTTCATGCAGGGGTTGCAATTCTGCAAGCAGCTAAAACCCAGGAAGAAATTTTTACAACGTCGATCGATGCCATTCAAGAAGCTTTGGAACCTGGCAGTACTGAATCCAATTCTTCAGTCAAAGCCATTCCTGATCAATTTTTCACTTCTCCAAATCAAACGATTTCTCTAGAAACAATCTGGGAGCGGTTGAACACGATCGAACAGCGTTTGGAGTTTTTGATTGAGCATCTGATTCCAGCAGCAAAAACAATGCCAGCGACTAAAACAAAAGCCCAAAAAAATACTGACCCAAAAGTATTAGAAAGCACTCATGAATCTGATTCTGAATGGACAGAGAAAAGCCTGAAGAAAGCCTATAAGACCCTGGCGATCGTCCGGTCTGAACTTGGGATTGAGGCTAAAAACTGGAAACTAGCGGTCACGGAAGCGAACGCTGTGAGATCACAAGATTCAAAGCTATAACTGATCTACAAACTATGGCTCTGCCTCTTCTAGGGAAATGCCCAATGCCGTAAGTTGCTCTGGAGAGAGCGATCGCAGTTTTTCTTCCAACTCCAGTCGTTTTTGGCGTTCGGCGGCGGCCTGTTGTTGTGCCTGTTCGGCCTCGCGTTGGGCTTGGGCGGCTTGCAGTTGCGCCTGCTCTGCTTCCCGTTGAGCTTGTTCAGCACGCTGTTCAGCGTCGGTTTCGGGGAGCGGAACCAATCGTCCTTCAGGGGTGAAGAAGCGCAGTTGGCGATCGTGAATACCCAAAAATAGCTCAAGTTGCTCACTCCAGAGCCAACCTTGGGGCGTGGGTTCGATGGGTTGATAGGTGCCATCAACGATGTGAAACCCTTGAAATTCCAGAGTGTCAGGATGGAACCAGAAATAGTCGGGGACGCGCCAAATATCTTGAAAAATGGTTTTCTTTTCGCCCCGATCGACATCTGCGGTGGAATCGGACAGCAGTTCAACAATAATGTTGGGGTATTTGCCGCCTTCTTCCCACACCACCCAGCTTTTTCTGGGCTTCTTCTCGGTTCCCAACACCACAAAGAAGTCGGGTCCGCGAAAGTATTCGGATTTTTTCTGGTTGGGACTGTAATAAACGGTGAGATTGCCGGTGGTATAGAAATCATCCCGCGATCGCCAATGCCATTTCAGCAGGCGAATCAGCAGTTCGATTTGATCGCGGTGTAGATCACTTTCCAAGGGTGGCTCGTCACTATAAAAATCGCCGGATGGAAAAACGATGTCTTCGGCGATGGTGGGGGGTTTGGAATTGGAGGGACGGATGGCGGGTTGAATCATCACTTTTCTCCGTCAAGTTTTTCTATTTTAGCGAGAGTTACATGCGAGAAAATGTGTCTGGTGAAAGTCTCTGGTAACCAACGAATGACAAATGACGAATGACGAATTTCATTTAACTCAATTGCACAACAGGTTGGTCGTTGATTAGAGTTTGAAGTGCCAGCAAATCATCCACGGTGATGCGAAGGAAGCGTTGGTCGTCCACCCGAAACTGGACTTTGATGCGATCGCTACCGGGGTTTCCGGGTGGATTGAGTTTGGCAATACTTCTGGCTCCATCACGATCGTTCAAGGGTTGCACCTGAGTTTGATTGGCACCAATGCGACGAGTCACGAGGCGATCGCCATCAAAATACACTTCCGTTTGCTCAGAGTCAGTGCCTAGTTCGCCAATGATCAATTCAATGCTGGGTTGATTTTCTAAGGAAGCTCCTAGCATCAGTTCAACTGAGTCTTCCATTGGGTAAGCTTGCCCCGCTTTGATGATGGGATGCCAGCTATGGCAATTGTTGCGTCGATCCCAATAACGAATCCCATAACTGTGATACAAAAAGTCTTTTAGTTCTACGCCTTGACTGAGTTGTAATGCCCCTTGAGCGATCGCTTCAAACGGTTTCTCACACCGAATCTTATTCTTGTCAAAATACTGTTCTACCCAGATTTGCACAGCAGGAATTTGAGCGGTTCCACCCACTAATAAAACAGCATCAATATCCCCTGTTTCGAGTCCTTGACGGCGAGCTTGTTGCAACACTTGAGTCATGCACTCATCCAGGCGATCGAAAAACTCATGCCGTTTCAAGATAGCTTCAAACTCATCGCGGCTCAGTTGCAACTCGTAACTATCAAAGGTTTCATCGTTAAAGTACACTTCTTGCGCCTGCGTTTGTAGCGAGAGTTGAATTTTTAAGCGTTCCGCCAGTCGTGCAGTAATGGGACTAGCAATCAATTCTTGTGTCTTAACGAAATGATCCACCAACCAGTGATCAATGTCTGAGCCACCCAAATTTTGCCCCGCCTTTGCCAGCACTCGCGCCATTTTGGGCTTTTGTCCTGATTGTTCTACAAAATTTTTCTGTCCCCATTTGAGGATGAAACCGAGGGGTTTGCCAGTTTGAGTACTACTGTCAAGCCGGACGAGGGATAAATCCAGGGTGCCGCCGCCAAAATCGATGACGAGTAAAGTTTCGCGATCGCCCAACCCATAACCCAAAGCAGCGGCAGTCGGCTCATCTAACATTCGCACCTGTTCCACTTGCAGCGAGTCGCACACCTGCCCCAGCCACAACCGATAGGTCTCAAAGCTATCGACCGGAACCGTGAACGTGAGGGATTGCGTCACTTCTGGATCGATCGCTTTGAGATGCTGAATCACTTCCGCGAGAAACCATTGTCCCACCTGCTCAAAGCGCACGGTTTGCCCGTCTAACTCTGGCAAAAACCCCTGAATTGGGGCACCAATGCCGCGTTTGAAGTTGCGAAAAAACCGTTGATCCGTCGCCAAATCCAACGCACGATCGCGCACCGTTTGCCCCACAATCACCTTGCCCTGACTGGCATCTTCCACGTACAACAAACTGGGAATCAGGGGCGGATTCTGTCCTGTTTTCCAGGTTATGCCTGGAAGTGAAAGCGTTTCCGGTTGTTGCGTTACCCGATTCCAACGGGCAATGACAGTATTGCTGGTGCCAAAGTCGATCGCGATTCCCATGCGGTTACAGTTGGTAGCCTGGACAACTCATTTAATGAGAGTAACAAGCAATTCGCCGCTGGGGTAGATCTGGAAGGAAGAAAACGGGGGTGAGAGCAAGGTATACTAGAACAAATGAATTGCAAGGAGGATTAATCATGGACGAAAATCCTAGCATTCTCTCCCATGTTTCACTGGGCACGAACGACTTCGATCGCGCAGTAGCATTTTACGATCGCGTCTTACCAACCCTCGGCATTCAGCGCATCATGGAGCATCCCGGTGTGGTGGCATACGGCAAGAAATATCCTGAATTTTGGATTGGCATCCCCTTTGACAATCAACCCGCCACGGTGGGAAACGGCACCCATATTGGCTTTATCGCACCCACCAAGGAATCAGTTCACGCCTTTCATGAAGCTGCCTTAGCCGCAGGGGCGATCGATGAGGGTGCCCCTGGTGGTAGACCTGATTATGGCGAACCTTATTATGGTTGCTTTGTGCGCGACCCGGATGGTCACAAAATTGAAGCTTCTTACTGGGATGAGCAACTCATTCAAGAGTTGTATGTAGATTCATGAGGGGCATGCAACCGTTTCGACAAAGTAGCGAACTAATCAGGGCAAACGCATCTTATTGAGCAAGGACTTTCGCCAAATAATCATTGTCCCAGCCAGCTTTGAGTCGTTTTGCCTTGACCCCACCTTTAGATGACTTTTCATGCGTCAGGAGGTTGAGGGCGATGTGCCGAACGAGGGC
>JANRIN010000292.1:0-11213 GCA_033764965.1 Leptolyngbyaceae cyanobacterium bins.302
GCTTCGAGGATGGGGGGATGGGGAGATGGGGAGGTGGGTGGATGGGGGGATAGGGTAACGGCTTGCTCCGATGGCTGGAGTTTGGCGACGTTGCGAATGTCGTGCCAGGGGCGATCGTGATTCAAATGCTCGGTGGGATCAGATGGCAAACCACCCCGCCCGGTAGCAATAAAACTACTGCCCTGAGCATTGCACCCAGTGGCAATTTGCTGGCTGGGGTCTACGAAATCCCCTGGTAGTTCCACCACACCCGTACTCGGATCAATGCCTAGATTGTTGATTTGCACGGTGCCACTAATCCCAAATTGTGAACTGGCACTAATGTCACTGTTGGGCGTGTTGCGCGGCTGAAACCGCAGCCCCAAAATACCTTGAGTCGTGATGTTAATCTTGCCGCCATTGCCAGTAAACGCATTCGCCCGAATATCACTGTTCTCCGACAGCACGCCAAGGATAAACCCATTGGGGGTATTGATGGTAATATTGCCGCCGTTGCCTCCCGCTTGGGCAGTGCCTGCGGTGGTGGAAATCAGACTATTGCGCCTGAGTAATAACCGATCACGAATATTTAAGGTGATATTGCCCCCTTGTGTACTGGCGGTTTCAGCGGTTAGTGCCGCCTGGGTATCGAGCGTGAGGCGGTTAGCTGTGACGGAAATATTGCCCCCTGCACCACTGCCCAGACTACCCACTGCGATCGCGGCTCCATCTTGCAACAGTGCAGTTGGGGTGGTCACAGAGATATTGCCACCATTGCCTGTGGAATCGGGGGTGGTCGTGGCAAACAGTCCAGTTCCTCTGCCGTTGAGTGTTAGCTGATCACTGATGTTGAAAGTAATATCGCCGGCTGATCCTCGGTTAGATGTATTGGACGAGATGCGGGCGCCCTGACTCAGATTGGCGCGATCGGCGACAACAGTTATATTTCCGGCATTGCCAGTGCCCGATGTGGAGGCAGACAATTCCACCCCACCGTTAATTGTGAATTGCTGAGTTGTGACGCGAATATTCCCGGCATTGCCGCTGCTGCTGGTTTCAGCGGTCAACGTGCCTGCACCTGATAAGGTAATGGCACTGGGCGCACTCAACATCAAGTCGCCACCCTTGCCGATGCCGGTGGTTGAAGCAGAGATTTGGGACTGGGGCGCGAGGATCACATTTAGAGTTGGATCATTGGCATAGGGATTGAGCCGTAATGTGCCAGCGGGAGCCTGTCCTTGAGTTTCGGCAAATACACCCACGATCCCAGCCAGATTCATGTGAGAGGCGTTCAGGGTGATGCTGCCGCCCCCTTCTGAATTGCTTGCAGTGGACGTTGCAGTGGCAACAATGCGGGCGTTGTCGGATAGAGTCAGCCTGGGTGTGTTGATTACAATGTCTCCAGCTTTGCCTGCATCACTAGCAGCAACCGACAGGAGCGGGGCTACCCCTTGCATTTGAGTCAGGATAACGTTGCTGGGTGCGTTCACAGTGATTGTGCCGCCCTGTCCCCTGCCTTGGGTGGCGGCGGCGATCTGGGTATCGCCTGTCACGGCTACTATAGGACTGTTGAGCGTGATGTCACCCGCTTTGCCTGTGCTGATTGTTGTTGCAGATAGCCGACTCCCTTCGTTGAAGCGAATGCCCTGTCCGGTAGTGACAGTGATATTTCCGGCATTGCCACTGTTGCTGGTGCTGCTGAGAATCTGACTTTGATTGAAAGTTGCTACACCCGGACTGGTGAGGCTGACATTGCCCGCTGCATCGCTACCTTTGGTGTCGCTTTCAATCCGGCTGCGAGTAAGGGTGAGGTTCCCGGCACTGCTGATATTGACATCGCCCGATCGCCCGCTGCCATCTGTTTGAATCGTGACCAATCCCGTAAACGGGGTGTTTATGCTGACTTGCTTGCTGGTCAAAATTGTGGTGTCGGCGATCGTCAGATCTGCCTGCCCTGTCACCATCACCGCTCCTGCCTGAGTTGAGGAAGATGTAGTCAACACTTGCAGACCAGAGATCTGATTTTGCGCGTTCAATGTCACGCTTCCCCCCGTGCTGGCAGTTCCCTGGGGTGTCACCGAGAAGCTATTGAGGGTACTGTTGTTACCGAGGATATTGCCCCCCTGGGCAGTCAGGGCAATCGCCCCCCCATGACCACTGTTACCAGTCTCCGCGTAGGAAAAGGAGAATACGTCGTTATTCAGCAAAATGTTACCGTTTTGGCTGGTGAAGGCGATCGCTCCCCCACTGCCACTGTTGCCGCTAGTTGAGTATGAATAGGAAATAGCGATCGCCTCTCCGTTGTTGATCAGGTCGCCATTAGTGCTGGAAAGGGAGATCGCGCCACTATTGCCACTATTGTTCCCTGCGAAGGACATGGGATACAGAGCGCCATTGTTGATCAACCTGCCATTGGTGCTGGAAAAGGCGATCGTGCCCCCAGTACTACTATTGCCTATAGAGGAGGTTGAGAGAGATTGCACCTCGCCATGATTGGTCAAATTGCCGTTGGTGCTGGAAAGAGTGATCGCGCCGCCAGTGCCACTATTGCCTGCAATCGTGGTTGAGCGCGAGTTCAGCTCACCCGTGTTGGTCAGATTGCCATTGGTGCTGGAAAGAGTGATCGCTCCCCCAACGCTACTATTGCCCAAAAAGGAGTCTGAAGTTGAGTTGAAATTGCCATTGGTGGTGAGGTTGCCATTGATGGTAGAGAGCGCGATCACGCCCCCTGTACCGCTGTTGCCAGTCAGGGAGTAGGCGATTGAGGAGAATTCATCACTGGTGGTGAGGTTGCCGTTAAGAGTAGAGAGCGTAATCGCCCCGCCATTGCCACTGTTGCCATAGAGTGAGAACGAGAGTGAGGATAAGCTGCCACTGGAGATGAGATTACCATTGGTGACGCTGATCTCGATCGCCCCCCCATTGCCACTGTCACCTGTGAAAGCAAAGGATTTGGAGTCTACATCACCATTCTTCGTTAGATCGCCATTGGTGACAGAGAGCGCAATCGCGCCGCCATTGCCACTACTGCCAATCGTCGAGATTGAGCCAGAATTTAATGTTCCATTGATCGTCAGGTTGCCATTTGCAGAGAGGGCGATCGCGCCGCCATTCCCACTGTTGCCACTATTCGAGATTGAAGATGAGGATAAATCGCCATTGGTGGTGAGGTTGCCGTTCCTGGTAGTGAGGGCGATCGTGCCACCATCGCCGCCTGTATTATTAGAAGCATCAATCCTGGTGACGGTAATATCTCCAGCATTAGCCAGCAAATTCACAACACCGCCTAAAGTGCCAAAGGGTTGCACCGTCACAGTGCCCAACAGCGTAATCCCACTGGGAATCGTGCCGCTGGTGTAAGTCGGTGGACTGGTTTGATCGATGCCACCATAGACCAAACTGGTTTGCCCAGAGCGAATGATTAGCCCTGGGCGAGTACTCAAAATCACATCACTGCCGACAAAGGTAGAAATTACATCAGGACTGTCGATCGTCACATCGCCTTGAATCCGTACATTCCCCAAAGATTCAATCAGTAGTGAAGCACCCGTATAGTTTCCGGCAATATCCACATCTCCAGTACTACTGATAATGGGGTCATATAAACTGGTGAACTGGGCCGGTTGTCCGGTCATGCTACGAACTTGAAACCCACCACCGGCAAAATGAGCATCCCCCGAAATCATGCCATCACTAATCAAACTGAGATTGCCGCCACTCTGCAACTGCGATCCGGGATGGTTGAGGGTGAAGATATCAATGCCCTGATTGCCCTGAATCGTTAAATCTTTGCCCGCTTGAACAATGAAGGGAGTGGTGGCAGTATCTCGAATTTGTACTGTTGCTTGAGCGTTTAAGCGGATATCTCCACCTGCTACTAGCCGACCTTGGAGATCGAGGCGATCGGCTTCCAGGATCAGGTCTTGTCCAGTTGTGAGATTGCCGCGATTGACGATAGTAGAACCCGATGAAATACCGCCCGTTTGCAGTCCCAATGGGACATTGACGGTTAACAGGGGAGGGGCTTGCGGATTGGTGGCACTGAACTCGCTACCATCAGGAAACTTAAAACTATTGGCAGTGCTGGCAAAAAAGGAACCACCGATGCTTAAGCGGGCATTCGGTCCAAAAATGATTCCGTTCGGGTTGATGAGGAACAGATTAGCGCTGCCATTGGTCTGAATGAGTCCATCGATCGTCGAAAGATTCGTTCCAGTCACGCGCGTCAGAATGTTTTGGATGGAGGCAGCATTATTGAAGATAGCTGCGCCCCCTGTGGGAACCGAAAATTCACGGAAACTATGAAATAAGTTTGTTCCTCGTACTGTGCCACCTTCGATCGTGCAAGTGGTGCAACCAGGCGCAACCTGAGAATTGATGGGAAGCGTTTGATCAGGTACAATCTGGGCGATCGCGGGTGTCGCAAACAAACAGCTCAACAATAGGCTGCTGAACTGTTTGACAGACATAAGTAATAAATTCATTGCGGGTAGTTTTTTAACGAGGATCAGTCAAAGAAATGAACAATCTATCCTCGTTAGGATTCCCTTGAAATTAGATTTAGCAACAGATTTAAAATAAACAGAATCTTATGATTTTGATTGGAACGGATAAGACTTTTGTGCTCAGTTAAGAAATCAATCTGTCAGTCAGGTAGAGTACTTAATTGAAAATAATATGAATTTCCAAAATATAGCTCTGACCAGAAAGCGTAGGATAAAGTCAATCACACAAATGCTGATTCTGGGTAAGCTTTCTGGCTTATCATTGTACCGTTCCCAGGGCAACGGCTATATCAACTGAAATGTTAATTACGGAACTAACACCATTGAGTGCGCTCCTCGCGTTACAGGAATCGAATAGCGGGTCTGCACCAGTTGCGGTTGGGGATTGAGTGGATCGGTGGCAATCCGCCAGAAGTCGATCGCGCCACCCTGCACCTGATCATCAAAATCATCGTATTTCACGACGGCTAAGTATTGGCTGGAGGCATCAAAGGCAGCGGCTTCTGGCAAAATGCCATCAAAGGGATAATCCGCAACCCGATTCAGTTGTCCCGTTTGCGGATCGAGGGTAAACAAACTCAGTGACGAAAACCAGGTAATGCGCGCATCATCGTAGGGTAAATAGCTCCGCTCCAGATTGGTTGTCACCACATAACGCCCATTCGGGCTAACGGCTAATCCCTCTGGACTCACTCCCGTAATCGCTCTGGAGACCAGGGCATGGCGCGGCGCACCATTTTGCTGGGTTCCCGCGGCTAATCGCACACTCACCACACTGCCACGGGGAGCCTCATTCCAGGTTCCCTGCACATCGGCACCCCAATACAGCCCGTTCACAATTACATGGCGACCATCGGGTGAGAACTTAGCGACATAAGGAGCTTTCTCAATTTTGACGACATTGCCCCAGGGTTGCAGTTGGCGATCGCTCGTCACTTGAGCCAACGATAATTCTGCTGCCGTCTCATTGACCAGCGCCAATACATTTTGCTGGGGGTGCCACTCGGCATGGATTAGCCGTTGCCCTTTGGGAAGAGTGGCAACTTGCGGATACACAGGCTGTCCTAACCGTCCGTTGTTGAATGGAATCAGTGCCAGTGGGGTGGCGCTGCCTCCACCCTGAGGATTGATGCTGACTGCCACCAGCGAGCCATCAAAATTGACGCTCACCGCATCGGGACGTTCCGCGATCGCCAATTCCTGTACTTTCGTGGGACGAGTCGGATTATTCAAATCAAACACCTGAATCCGATTGCCATGCTTCAAGTCAGCAAAGGTTTGGGTTTGCCAGTTGCCCTCCGGACGAGGACGAAAGGTTTCAACCACAAAGGCATAACGTCCATCTGGTGTCACTGCAACGGCGTTGGGCGGGCCTGCCACCGAATTACTCGCTTCCGCTTCATAAGCTCGCAGACTTTTCGCGTGTTGCCCCAGGGGAATCACACTGATCGCGTCTCGCCCTTCCCGTAGACCTAATCGACCATTGACATAAGCAGATGCCAGCATATCCGCATCGGAAATGGAAACCAGATACCGCCCTTTGAAATCCAATGGTGCGGCTCGATTTAAGGATTGGGCGATCGCACCCTCAACCATCAAGAATACTGCCGACAGTCCCCCTACCAGCCATGTTTGAGCCATGATCAACCTCATTTGATAAAGTAAAACAATCACTTTACTATAGGAATAACTGAAATTTTGAGGAATTGCAATCGGTGTATGATAAGTAAAATAAAACTATCGTTTTAGCATGGGATTAGCACGCTATCGGGCGGAGGTCAGCCGCCAAAAGCAGGAAGCCATTTTGAATGCGGCACTGGCTGCCTTTTTGGAGTTTGGCTACGATCGCACCACGATCGACTACGTTGCCCAAAAAGCAGACGTTTCAACCGCCACCCTGTACAAACACTTTCCCAGTAAAGCCAATTTGTTTGGTGGCATCATGGCGCAGGTATGGAAAGCCGATCAGATCAGTTCCGTCCCGATCCCATCTGATCTGGCTCCCCACACTGCTCTCACCACCATTGGGCGAGAATATGCTCAACTGTTGAATAGTCCCAATATTCAGCCGTTATTTCGTTTAGTCATTGCTGAAGCGCCCCGGTTCCCAGAATTAGGGAATGAACTCTATCGGCGCGGAAAGGAACCCTTTCTTAAACGACTTCATACTTATTTAGACACTCAAGTTAGCAATCAAACTCTAGTCATTGAAGACATTCCAATTGCAACCCGTCAGTTTCTAGGTATGATTAACGATGTCATTTTCTGGCCTCGGTTCCTGATTATGGATCTGAAGCTGAGTGATACTGACACTGAAACTGTGATTGCCAACGCCGTTGCCACATTTCTCGCTCGCTACGGTGCTTAGGAATGAAAGTTAAATAATATCGACTTTTGTAGGTTGCGGTTGAGCTTGCGAAACCCAACGCCTTCACCAATGTTGGGTTTCATGCTTCAACCCAACCTACACAGATTATTTAATCCGCGATCCTTAAACGTAACGATGCCCCCCATCGGTATGGATGACTTCACCCGTAATCGCTGGATTGCTCATCAAGAAGATCACCGCACTGGCAGCTTCCTCCGCGGTGGCTAAACGCCCAGTGGGAATTTTTGCTGCAACATCCTGAAATGCCCCTTGCTTGGCTGCGCCAAAAATGGCATCCCACATGGGCGTATCCGTCCAACCCGGTGCTACGGCATTGACGCGAATCGGCGCGAGTTCCAGCGATAAGGCGCGGGACAGTTGCTCTGCGGCGGCAGTGGCAACTGATGTGACCCAAGCACCCACCACCGGGCGATCGGTGGATAGTCCGCCCGTCAACGTGACCGAACCACCCGCTGGAATTTTCGGTACGGCGGCTCGAATCACATACACACTGCCCCACAACCGGCTGTCGATCGCCGGACGAAACTGCTCCACAGAACCATCGAGAATCTTACCCCCAACGAAACTGCCAGCCGCAATATACACATGATCGATCTGTTCAACCTCAGCAAATGCCTTGTGAACGGCGGTTTCATCAGCAATATCCATCGCGATCGTGTGGACTTGACTCAGGCGATCGTGGGCTGTTTGCAATCTTTCGGGTGATCGACCCATGATGGTGACTTTTGCCCCTGCCTCGGTTGCCAGTCGTGCCGTTTCAAAACCAATGCCCTGGCTACCACCGACAACGACAACGTGTTTTCCAGCTAAGTGCATGATGTAATCTCCTTTGCGTCTGATGTTGTGATTGGTTGAGATGCGATCGATTAACCTTGGGCTTTGTCTGCCAATAAGCCAGCAAGGGTCTGCTGAAAGCTCTGCCGCTGGGTTAAACGGTCTAACCAGGCAGCGGTTTTAGGTCTGGCTTGCACCAGAGCCACCCCTTCCTGCGTCATGTTGATGTAATAGACCATTGCTCCGGTCAGAATGTCTGCCAGCGTCAGGCTATCTCCCACCAGAAACGGCGTAATCAATTCCTGCTCCAACCCATCCAGTTGCTGACCCGCCGTCGTGGCAGACTCCGCAATCACCGTTTCATCAGGATCATTCCCCATGATCGGAAACATAATGCGCTGCAAAAACAATTGCATCACTCCCACGGGATAGAGGTAATTGGCGGCGATGCCAATCCACTTCCGCATTTGGGCACGACTCTTTGGATCAATCGGTTGCAGCGGAACTCCCTCAAACGCTTCATCCACATAACCCAAGATGGCAGGCGTTTCGTATAACACAAATGCTCCCTGTTGCAACACAGGCATTTTGCGGAAGGGATTCAGTTTGGCGTAGTCCGCCGTTGCCAGGTGATCAAAGCCAATTTCAGTGAACTGATAATCCACACCCTTTTCAATCAACGTAATTCGGGCAGCACGAACATAGGGGCTGACAGGAAACCCATACAACATCAGACTCATCTGGATAACTCCTTCAATTTTGGTGAATTCTTGAATGTTCATTCAATTTGAACACTCATTCAAGATAAAGGCGGAATATAGCTTGTGTCAAGCAAGATTTCAAATTTTTCAGTTGATGGCTTACACGCGCAATAAGGCGATCGCACCCGTAGCAATACTGTTTAGAGTTTTCGTGTCGCGTCGCATCCGGGCTACTGCTAACATCCCTACCACCATTCCCAGTAAGGCTTTGGCGTTCATCTCAATATCAAATGAGTTGGGCAACTCCCCATCCTGAACGGCTTGCGTTAAATTTTGCCGAAAGAACGACTCAATATCATCCACGCGACTTTCAACAACCGCGATCGTGCTAGACGAGTGGGATTCTCGTTCCATTGCCGTATTGATCAGCAAACATCCTTTCTGATTTGGATCGCTTGCCATTGCTTTTGCCAGGTGCTCAAACCAGGTTTGAATGCACTCCAGCGGCGGCGATCGGCGCGGAATTGAAGCAAAGAAAAATTCCTGAGTATATTTCTTGAATGCTTGTTGAAAGAGCTTTTCCTTATCCCCAAAGGCTGCATAGAGGCTTCCGGGTTGGATCCCTGTTGCTTGCACAATATCTTTCATGGACGTGTTGGCGTAGCCGCGCTGCCAGAACAACTCCATGATGGTGGTTAAGACTTCTTCAGTATTAAACTCGCGTTGGCGCACCACAGAACTATTGATTTCCTATCTACATTGACACAGCTATACTCAGCATAGCGGTTTCTTGAATAGGTAATCAATATTGTTAATTGATCATGCAGTAGAATGCCTTGCTTACAGGCTGAGATGGCATAGTATCCTTGTAATAGTATTCTGTAATCGTTTTGTTACACCACAGTTGAGCATTTCGCAACAGGTTCACAACATAGCCACTGCCAGAAACTGTTTCCCATCAATTGATATGGGTGAGGCTCAATCTCAAAGTATCAGGACTTACGCAGTTTGGTAATATTTTGGTGGGCGTATCACGATTGATTTTGAATCTTGAGAATTAGGGGTTACTGGCTTGTGTCTCTTGAAAGCTAGTCTGTCGCCGCAGAAGTTCTGCCACGGTGATGTTTGGCTCTGGCATACCCTGAAAAGCGGTGCCAATTTCTCCACGAGTAAACTGAATTTCTGCCAATCGATAGGCATCTTCTGGTAACGGAAGATAACCGACAGTTTCAACTAAACTTGATGCGTTTTGCAGATAAAACTCCACAAATGCCCTTAGTTCTGGCTTATCTTGAGTGGATTTTGAATTGACATAGATGAATAGAGGACGGGAAAGGGGCTGATAGGAAGCATTTTTGATATTGGCATCGTCAGGTAGAACAGCCCCTTTGCCATTGTTGACCGGAAGCGCCTGGATCTTTCCCTGACTTTGCTTGTAGTAAGCATGGGGAATATAGCCCAGTGCTCCTGTGGTCTGGCTGATTCCTTGGACCAAGACGCGATCGTCCTCGCTACCCACATAGTCAGAACGAGCATTATCGGTTCCACCTGTGATCACGTCATTGAAGTAGTCAAAGGTGCCAGAATCCGCTCCAGCCCCAAACAAAATAAGCGGTTGATTGGGATAGGTAGAGCGAATTTGGTTCCAGTTCTTGATCTTGCCCTGTGCGGCTCTTTCCCAAACTTTTTTCAACTCATCCACAGTCATGTCTTTTGCCCAGGAGTTTTGAGGATGAACCGCGATCGTCAGAGCATCAAAGGCTATGGGCAATTCGATAAACGCTACCCCGTTATTGATACAGGCTGCCATCTCTTCTTTCAAAATCGGGCGAGAAGCGTTACTGATATCGGTTTCACCGGCACAAAACCGCCGAAAACCTGCACTGGTTCCAGCAAATTTCACATCAATCTCGGCTTTTGCGCCTTCTGGTGTCGCTCGAAAGGCTTTGGCGATCGCGTCAGTGACCGGATAGACTGTGCTAGAGCCATCTGCCACGATTTTTCCGGCAGGGGGAGCAATGAGGGAATTTTTCTCAGTTTGGGTGGAAGATTCACAAGCGACTAAAGTCCCTATCGTCGCGATCGCTGCAAGCAATGAACCTGGTTTTATTAGTGGGTGGTCAAACATTTGCCTTTTACTCCCTTGAAGTTTCAAAGTAGTAGACTACTGCCGTGGAAAACTGTTTTGCCGCTCCTTGGACTGGAAAATAGCTTGCGGGTAAGGCAGTCTTGCAAACAGATGCGGCTGCAGTTACGAAAAACCATTTCTTCAGCGCTTTAGAGCAACGAGATAATTTTATCATTTCAAATAAACTTGTTTTGAGCAGGTAGCCTGGAATACTTGTTAGAAAAATTCACTTAAGCCGATTATGATTACGAAAACTGGTAGCTGCTGGTGTCAGGGGTAGCCATTCATCCTGTGGAAAGTGTCCCAACAGCACATCGCCCGCGAGTTCATTGGTGGGTCGATCAGGGGATAAAGCTCTATACTAATCAAGTAATTTTTAATAAATACTTATCTGAATAGTCTAATGGATTGATTTTAGACTAAGATTATAATGTTAAAAACATAAGTCTTTAACTCATGTTTTACTTGAAATGTACCAAGATTTGATTCGATGATGGGTAAGAAATAGAGCGATCGCTCCTATTAGGGATGACAATTAATTAATATCGAGAAATTGTCATTCTGAGCGGTTAGCGCAGAATCACAGAGATGCTTCACGTAATTGCTCAACCCAGTAGCCAATCCGTTTGCTGTGAGGTAAGGGCACGGGAAATGGCATCAAAAGCAGAAATGCCCTGACGCTTAGCTGTATTGACTAGCGAACGCACCTGAGCGAATAATTCCGCTCCCCAGTCTGA
>JANRIN010000002.1:0-2673 GCA_033764965.1 Leptolyngbyaceae cyanobacterium bins.302
TGGAACTGCCCTACAACTGGAACACGGCTAATCCTGTTCTGAAACCGGAGATTGCCCACCTGGAATACGGTGCGATTCCCCGTGGCTATGCCTGGATTTTTCCCAAAGCCAACCACTTGAATATTGGAGCAGGTGTCTTTAAACCAACGGGAGGAGATGCTCGCCGCGATCGCGCCCTGCCAGAAAAACTGCGCCAGGTGATTCTGAACTATCTGAGAGCTTTACACCTGCCGCCTCCACCCGACTCTCTGCCATTTCATGCCCATCCTTTGCCGATCTGGAGTGGCAAAGAACCATTGCAAACTGCTGATGGACGCATTTTACTAGCAGGAGATGCAGCGGGGCTGATCAATCCCTTTTTTGGGGATGGCATTCTCCATGCGCTCAAAAGTGGCAGTATGGCGGCAAGCTGCATAGTGGAAGGGGCAACACAGCATTACAGCGATCGCATTCATGCTGAATTTGCTTCCAGCTTTGATGCGGCTCGTCAACTGGCAACCCTGTTCTATCGAGTTCCCAAAATTGGTTACGACTATGGTGTGAAACATCCGAAAGCCAGCCGGATTGCCACTGAACTGCTCACCGGCGAACTTGCTTACAACAACATCGTTGGGCGCACGATTCGACATATGGTTGGTGCGATGCTCCTACCTGGAAAAGTTCGTCATTAACCGGGGTAGATTTTGTGATAGGGTTCAAACTCGAACCTTACATCCACTGCATTCATGGTTTTTCAGGCTGCGATCGCCCAACTTGCTGCTGTCCTTGATGCGGTTCCGCTGCATAGCTCAGATGCCGTTCTAGCCACGGTCGCAACTGGAATCACCACCGATACCCGCACGATCCAGCCCGGAGAAGTCTTCCTCGCGTTGCGGGGGGAGACGTTTGATGGACACCAATTTGTTGAGGTTGCCTTTGCCAAGGGCGCGATCGCGGCGATCGTTGATGCCGCCTTTCAACCGTCTGATCCGTCCCAACCCATTCTGCAAGTTGCCGACACCCTTCAGGCATATCAAGCGATCGCCCATTGGTGGCGCAACCAGTTTAATCTTCCCGTGATTGCGGTAACCGGTTCCGTTGGCAAAACTACGACTAAAGAATTAATCGCCGCTGTTTTATCGACAACATCAGCAACCGTGCTGAAGAGTCAGGCGAACTACAACAACGAAATTGGCGTACCCAAAACCTTGTTAGAACTGGGGTTGGAGCATCAGTCCGCGATCGTGGAAATGGGGATGCGGGGACGAGGAGAAATCGCCTTGCTCAGTCAAATTGCTTGTCCTGATATTGCCGTGATTACCAACGTGGGGACGGCTCATATTGGACGCTTGGGGTCAGAGGCGGCGATCGCCCAGGCAAAATGCGAACTCCTGGCAGAAATGCCCGTCGCAAGTGTTGCAGTACTGAATCACGACAATCCGTTGTTATTGCAAACTGCCCAAGCCGTTTGGCAAGGCAAAACGATCACCTTTGGCTTAACGGGAGGCGATGTCCAGGGAGAACTGCTTGACCCTGAAACATTGCTGGTGGAAGGATTGAAACTTCCTTTACCGCTGCCTGGTCGCCATAATGCCTTGAACTATTTGGCGGCTTTAGCGGTGGCAAAAGTGTTGGGTTTAAGCTGGGAGCCTTTGACGAAAGGCTTAAGGGTTGAGCTTCCGGGTGGGCGGGCAAAACGCTACGAGTTACCCAATGACGTAATGATTTTAGATGAAACTTATAATGCGGGGCTAGAATCCATGCTGGCAGCTTTGCATCTGCTGGCACAAACCCCCGCTCACCGGCACATTGCCGTCTTAGGAACCATGAAAGAATTGGGAGAACGATCGCCCGAATTCCATCATAAGGTCGGTGCAATGGTTGCCCAACTACAACTGGATCACCTGTTGATCCTGGCGGAAGAACCAGAAGCCACGGCTTTGCGACAGGGCGCATCAGGAATTCCATCTGAGTGCTTCATGCAGCACAACGAAGTCGCAATGCGATTGCAAGAATTGGTGGAACCCGGCGATCGCATTTTGTTCAAAGCCTCTCGCTCAGTTGGACTCGATCGCGTCCTTGAACAATTTCGTCAGATCTATTCTTGATATGCCCTGCATCCTAGAAGTTCATCAAACTAAAAGTCAATCAAAATAAAACAACGTGACAATTTTGCGCTGTTCTTCTGCATCCTGACAGGTTTTGAGCAGCGTACCACTGTCATGAAACGCAAAACAGATGAGTTGTTGACAGCGCGAAATGATTTCCTGGTTACAAATCGCACTTGCCTCTGCCAGGGCAAGGTTATCGTTGTCTGGATTCTCCACCAGATGCATCACTTGCTCCAGTTGTTCACGGGATTCTCGCGGTTGACGCTCCAGGCTTTGCGGCAAAATCACCGTCAGCAGAGAAGGATCGGCTCGCATGGCACCCCGAATCGCTGCCAAATTTGCCCCCGTTGCCCCGGACGTAATCAGCCGATTGCCCTCCAGCACAAGGGCATAGCTCATGATTTCGATGAGTTTTTGATGGGTGATGGGCACATGGCGCGACCCCAGCAAGGCAATTCGCTTCGAGCCTGTTTGCTGGATGGTGGCGAGTTCCTGCAAAAAATCATCGACTTTGGGAATGTTGATGGACTGACTCAACGATGCTATCCCGCCTTTACAACGGAGCTATTGTAACAGAGAGCGT
>JANRIN010000185.1:0-2934 GCA_033764965.1 Leptolyngbyaceae cyanobacterium bins.302
TATCCAAGAACAATGTAGGTGTTCAACAAGTTCATCCATGAAATTGTTGAGTATTGCAGTTTGTCTAAATCACCATCTTTCCCTTCATCTTTAATTACAATGCGGCTTAAGAACCCAGATGATCAACGCTTCATTACTAAAACTTCCGATATGGTCAGTAAAGCTGACATTGATGAACTACCGAGTCTCTCGACTGGCGAGGCTCTTATTTGTGGGCGATCGATTCCAGCTCCTTTACTCGTCAAGGTAGGTAGTAAAGCGCTGTTACATGGAGGACAATCTCCAGAAGTCTTGAAGGTTTGGGGGAGGTTTACTGGTGGCAAATCCTGATATTTCTGAAGCCATCCAGAACTTTAAAATTGCTCAGCAGTTGCTGCCGATTTGGACGGACTGAGGGGTACCTGATGTCAGTTGTTCTATCCATAGCCTGGGTGTTTCTTTTTTTACTCTCTTAGGGCAGACGCTAGGTTACATCAGCGTCTCAGAATTCCCTGTTCCACGGCAGGGACAATATGCCACTACAGGAGATGATGTTCGTTGTGATGCGATATGGTTCGATCAACAGACCCGGACTCCTATCCTTATTGCTGAGTTTGAACGGTATACCGGTGCTGATCAAAAGAAGTTGGAGGGGAAGGTTACTAATCTGCTCCTTGCTCACCATCGAATGCAAGATCTACCTCGATGGCTCATCCTGGCTTATTGGACAGAAGGATTAGTGTCACTTCCAAGTCACACGCGACTACATCAAATTATCAAGCAAGGTTTTGAAACATCCGAAAGGTTAAAGGCTAACGCTCGTTTTTGAGCAATTAAGAGATATCGGCAAAGCACGTGCATTCTTGCGCGCTTATAGCAAATTAGTACCTGATGATGTTTGGGTGCAGAGGAAACTTGATTTGTATACTCAGATTAGTAACTTTTAATTGAGTATACGACAGTTCTGGAATCTCAGAACTCAGTGAGGAACTGAAAAAACTTTGATCTGAAGTGGGACTTGTAAATTAGCAGACGCTATAGATTAACCGAGAAATCTACGGCTTTGCTGTGCTCCCATTTGTATCAGTGCATTCTTCCGCAAGAACGTTTGTCACAAATCTAGCACCATAGTTTCTTCCTGCTTGAGAAGCTAGAAGGAATAGAACTAGCAAACCAATTAAATAGAAGATCCTTAGCTTCCAATTGGGGAAGAAGAAGAAACTTGCTGAGCCTAGTGTGATTAAAAACAGAAAGCTTAGCCCAGTAATCTCTCTAGTAAGCAAGAAATTTTTGCCTCCTCTAAGTTTTGAGTTGATGAGTGAGAAGGGGCTAAGATGCTGTGAACACAAGCAATTATCCGGGGGGGCACGATAATATCAGTTTGAAGATGGCACCCATGTGAGCTTTTTAGACCTGAGACAGTCGCTGCCAATATCGCTCACACCCATTGCCCCTGGTCATCGTCAGCGACGGTGCAAGCTCGATTCGTAAACGTTGGACACAAACCTTTAGTGAGCAAATTGTGGTGGTTCTCGACGTTTCGGAGTCAGTTAAGTTAGGAACATTGTGCCTGGACTAACGCTCCCAGCGAAACTTACGATCGCGCTCCTGAATTGGCACATCGTTAATGCTGGCAAATCGTCGCATCATCAAACCATTCTCAGCAAATTCCCAGTTCTCATTGCCATAGGAGCGATACCAAAAACCAGAATCATCGTGCCATTCGTACTCAAACCGCACCGCAATCCGATTCTCCAGGAAACACCAAAGCTCTTTCCGCAAACGATAGTCCAGTTCCTTTGCCCATTTGCGCTGGAGAAATTCTCTGATTGCGCTTCGCCCACTAAGAAACTCCGATCGATTACGCCACTCAGAATCTTCCGTGTAAGCCAACGCCACCCGCTCTGGATCGCGAGTATTCCAGGCATCTTCCGCTGCTTGGACTTTGGCTTTTGCAGTTTCCAGCGTGAACGGAGGGAAGGGTGGCTTGCTTTCCATAGGATGATCCTCCAGAGCTTGACTTTTCAGCGATGACTTAATACACGGACAATGTACCGAACGATTGGTATACTGTCAATTCAGAATATCGGATTTGTCCATGCAGGCACTCTCAGACGATTAGAATGAGATTGAGATTTGTATCAAGTCGGGGGGAGTATGGCTGCTGCGGTTCTCATCGAAAACTTACAAAAGCGTTACGGCTCGGTCGAAGCAGTCAAGGATGTGTCACTCCAAATTGAGCCAGGAGAAATTTTTGGCTTGCTGGGTCCCAATGGCGCAGGCAAAACCACTGTCATCCGCTGTCTCTGCACCTTGGCGGAGCCGGATGCAGGCAAGGTTGAAGTGGCAGGTATCTCGGTGCGGGAGCAGCCGCGTTTGGCTCGGCAATACCTGGGTTACGTGGCTCAGGAAGTTGCCCCAGACAAGGTGCTGACGGGGCGAGAATTGTTGCAATTGCAAGCTGGGCTGTACCATCTACCACGATCGCTGGCAAAAGAGCGGATCGAAATTGTGCTGAATCAATTGGGTTTGCAAGACTACGCCGATAAAAAATGGGGTACCTACTCTGGCGGTCTCAAAAAACGGCTTGAACTTGCTGCTGGACTACTGCATCAGCCCCAAGTCCTCGTCCTGGATGAACCCACGGTAGGGCTGGACATCGAAAGTCGCTACACGGTCTGGTCATTTCTGCGCCAAATTCGCGAAGCTGGAACGACCGTATTGCTGACCAGCCATTACCTGGAAGAGATTGATATGCTCGCCGATCGAGTTGCCATCGTCGATCAGGGCAAGGTGATTGCCGCAGGTACCCCCTCCGAGTTGAAGGATAACGTGGGGGGCGATCGCATCACCCTCCGCATCCGCGAATTCACCCCCAACGAGGAAGCCGAAAAAGCCAAATCCCTGTTGGAAGCCGTTCCTGCTGTGCAAGAAGTGATCATCAACGCGGCTCAA
>JANRIN010000008.1:0-2761 GCA_033764965.1 Leptolyngbyaceae cyanobacterium bins.302
GATTCACTTCTTTGAAATGCAATAAGATTGTCTTCATTCATGGTGTATCCTCGCCTGGTCTTTTGCTTATCCAGCAGGATATGCCCTTTCCTCTCCTTTGCTCATACACCAGAAATAACCATAACTCTCAAGCGATGGTGCAGGCTTAGCAGTCGTCTTTGCCGAACTTGTCTTGGTAGCATTACCATTTCTGGTTTTAGTCGTTGTTGCCATATTGATGAATCCCTCATCTCAACTTCAGCCCAGTCGCCGCCAGGGGCGGCAGGGGCACTGGTTGTGCCCCCTTCTCCACACTCCTTTTTCATGCTGCCCAACTCTTACCCACTTGTACATCGACGATGACAGGGATTGGCTCAAGTAATCGCTGCGCTACCTGCTCCATACACCGATGCACCAAGCGACTAACCTTTGCTGCCATCCCTTCTGGGCATTCCACCAGCACTTCATCATGCAGCATTCCAATGATGTGAGCCTCAAATGGTAGCTTTCCAGTTAGCTTCACCAGCACCAACTTTGTGATGTCAGCATTCAATCCCTGCACAGGTTGGTTAATTATCTCGTTCAATCTGGGCTGTTCTTGCCAGCATCGCCGCCGTCCAGTCATCGTGCGACATTCCCGCAGCTTACGGATATAGACATCGCGCTTCACTTGTTCATGCCACCTTTTGATACCGGGATACAACTCGAAAAAGCGTTTATAAAAGTGTCGGGCATCCTCCAGGCTCATCGTTACTCCATACTTCACCTGTGCCTGATTTTGCAGCTTGACTGCTCCCATACCGTAAATCAATCCAAAGTTGATGGCTTTGGCTAATCGACGCTCCTCCTCAGTCACTTGTTCTGGTGGCCTTCCAAGAATGAATGCGGCAGTCAATCGATGCAGGTCTTTTCCCGCTCGATACGCCTGCTGCATTCGGGTATCACCGCTAATCTTGGCAACAATTCGTAGTTCGATCTGGTTGAAGTCCGCTTTAACAATGACGTTTCCCGGTTTAGCAACAAAGCAGCGACGAATTGACTCGTTTCGAGGAATGGTTTGTAGGGCAGGATCACGACAACTGGCTCTCCCCGATCGCGCACCGAGTTGATACCATGTTGGATGCACTCGTCCCGTGACAGGATGAATATGGTGCAAGAGCGGTTGATAGAAGCTGTCGGATAATTTGCTGAGGTGGCGGTATTTCAACAGAGTACGAATGGCTGGATGTTTATCAGCGATCGGCAGCAACGTCCGCTGATCAGTTGATTTGACGGAAATGCCGACGGCAGCTAGAGCATCTTTCACCTGCTTGGGCGAATTAGGATTAATTCCATCACTACAGTCAGGTAATAGGCTAATTTGAAAAGCTCCAGGCGATCGCAGTTGTTGATGGAGTTGCTCTAAAGTTTGCGTTAGTTGGGCATTAAGAGCAACCTGTTGACCTCGCCACTGCGGTTGATCAATTCCCATGCCGTAGAATTCCATTTGGGCAAAGGCAACCAAGCATTGGGATTCAAGATGAGCGATCGCCTCCAGCTTCGTAACTTTCAACCGCCGAACCAGAGCGTCACGCAGTGGTAGCAGAATTGCTGCGTCCATCGCAGCATACTGTAGCTGCTTGGGAGTCAGGTTTAATTGCGAAAAATCACTCTGCTGCTGGTCTTTGTCGAGAGCAATCTCCAAAGTTTTCTTAACCACTGCCTGTAGTGATGAGCGAGTTTTAATGCCAGCCGTCCACACTTTGAAGGCAAGCTGTGTGTCGAAAAAAGGTCCCTTTGGCGACATTCCAGCCTGGGTGAGAAACTGCCAGTCAAACTTGAAATGGTGCCCAATCTTTAATGCTGAACTGCGCAACAATCGTTTCAAAGAATCACAGTTCTCAACAGCAAACAGATCAACTATTACGACTGGTTGGTAGGGCACTGCAAGTTGTACTAATCGTAGGCGATGCATGTATGGATCTGTGCCAGTAGTTTCGGTGTCGATCGCCAGAATTTTTGCAGTCAGTAGTGGAGCGATCGCGGCTTCAAGGTCAGCATCATTTTGCACATAAGAATAAGAAGGATTGGCGCGAAAATGAGGAGATGCTTGCTGCTGTACCCGCTGCGTATCTTCATAAGAGTAAAAATCGGCTGACATGGGTGAACCGTTATTTCATCCCCAAATCAGCGGCGGTAGCGGGAAGAGTAGCTATTTCTGATTCAAGAGTCCAGTTGTCAACGCACGGCTAGCAGCTTCCGTTCGACTCTTGGCAGACAATTTTTGCATAATGCTGGCAACGTGGCTTTTGACCGTACCTCGACTAATGAATAGTTTGGTAGCAATTTCGCCGTTGGTGAGTCCTTTTGCGACCAGTTCCAGCACATCCACTTCCCGATCGGTTAGCTTCTCAAAAGTTTGGATGGGTTCATCAAACAGAGCTAAAGTCTCTTCTGAACGTGATTCTGGTTCTATTGGTACTTGAGGTTGAGCAGGCTTCAACACGCAGCTTTGGAGAATATAGCGCGCGATCGCTGGATCGATCCAGTGGTTTCCTTCATAGGTTTGCTCTAAGGCGGTTCCAATTAGCCAGATCGGATTATCTTTCATGCAATAGGAATCAGCTCCCGCTTCAAAGGCAGAAATCACATGGGTTTCGTCGAGTGCATCCCAGTTTTGTAAGACTCATTTTGAGAATTGCCCATTAAGGTAGGCACAGCGCTGCTTCAACACCTGTGGCACATTGTCTTTTTTCCACTGCGCCCCCGATAGTTTGATGCGCTGCCCGATTTGCTTAACAGT
>JANRIN010000009.1:0-17132 GCA_033764965.1 Leptolyngbyaceae cyanobacterium bins.302
AAACTCTTCTATATCAAACATGGGGTTCACCTGCTAGAACGTTGTTATCTCTAGCTTCTACCGGTGAACCCCTTTTTTGTCAAAAAAAGTCGCACATCGCGTCAATGACCAATGACCAATAACATTTTCTATTGCCAATCTTCCAATTCAGTAATCCAATGTTGCAGGAGGGCGTTTGCTTGCACTCTTCGGGCTTCAAAGGTTGCAGCAACCCAAATCAGGAGTAGACCCAGCACAATTCCAAAGATCCATAGTAGAAGAGAATAATCCTGGACAAAGCGCCATAGTTGCCAGAGAACTTGCAATATGAAGGCGATCGTCCCCACATACAAAAATGCCCGGACTCGCTGCACCAATCCCAGCACAATAAACCCAAATTCGACTGCGATCGCCACAAATCCAGCGGCAAAGGGCGACAGCCCAGTGATTCCAGTTTCTGCCTGATAAAACCCCGTCAGGCAAATTAACCCTGCCGCCAGACTGCGAACCCAATGGCGTTGTTCGTATCGTTGCTGAGTTTGTAGTTCTGGTTCAACTTGCGCCAAATACAACAGCGACCCACCCCAGATGATGGCATACCACAGAGGCTGAGTCACGCTGTAAATTGTCAGAAGCCGCATCAAAGCCCAGTTTGCCAGCAACACACTGATATAACTCAGCCGAATTTGTCGCTCGACACTGGCTAACCAAGCATAAAACGCGGCAACCACCAGCAGACTTTGTAAGTTTGCGCCCCAACCCGTTAATAAAATCACGCCTCCTGGCAGTAGTGCAGCCGTTTGTCGCCAAGGCAACCGCTCCCATCCCCACCGCTGCCAGGGTGCCAGGTAAAAAATAACTGCTAAAACTGCCGCGATCGCCCCTGCCCAATCGATCAACAACGGTCTGGGGAGGAGCAACCAGAGAAGGGAGGCGATCGCGGCAAGCAGTTGCAGGATGCCAGTGTAAGCCCAGAATTGGGGGGTAGGGTATGGAGGTTGGGGGTTAGGGGATGGGGAATGGGGGGTAGGGGATGGGGGAAAGGTGAGATTTTGATCAGTGAGGGTGAGGGCGTAGAGGGCGAGGAGCAGCACGATCGCCGTCCACCACCAGTGACCGATCAAACCCAGGGTGAGGGTGGGAGCGATGACAAGTAGGGTTGTTCCCAGGAGCCAATGCAGATGAGCCAAGAGCTGAATGTCTGCGATCGTAAGCCGTAAACCAGCGGCAATGACTCGTTGTAGCCCGCGATAAGCAATAGCAAATACCACTGCCAACGCTGCCAGCATGACTAAACCATCTCCGGGTCTGCCTCCTTTTGCTTGCAGCAGTTGGTAGATCAGCCATTCGTATCCAGCGATGGTCACTCCTGCCAGACCTAGGTAGGCGATCGGCTTGAGCAGGGGCAGTCGCCGTCCTACTCCCAGCGCAACTAGGGCACCTCCCAGGGTGAAAAAACCAGTGATTGCAGTAAAGGTGTGATGTCCCAATCCCACACCTAGCAGGGCATAAGCAAGGGGGATGAGGTGGAGGGCAGAGGGAATGGGGGAAGAAGGGGTTGGGGGTTGGGGAGTGGGGGTTAGGGAGTGGGGGTTAGGGGTTGAGGATTGGGGAAGGGGGGTTGGGGGCGAAAATCTTCCGATCCACCAATTGCCTACTCCTAATGCCAGGAAGCCTAAGGCGATGTTGGCGATCGCCAGAGCAGTGAGCGATCGCCCCTGGAGCAACAACCCGCTGACAACCAGAAGTTCAACACTGTAGGCGATCGCGAACCAGGTCCAGTGATTGGGGCGTTGCCAGGTGCGGTAAGTTGTGGCGATGACGAGCACTCCGCTGGCAGCAACAAATTCCCAAGCAGCAGGTTGGACTGTCCGGTAAGTGAGCAATTGGCTGATTGACAGCAGCAAAAAGGTGAGTAACAGAATCACGATCGCCCATCCATCGATCGCCTGTCGGTACAGATTGCTGAGATGCGATCGGTGTTGGAGTAATCGGTGATGCAAGCCCCACAGCAGCAGGATTGTTCCAGTAACTAACAGCATGAACCAGCCGAAAGTCAGCCGTTCAGCAAAAACCTCCTGCAAAATAAACGACCAGAAGCCCAGCCCAAAACCCACTGTCAAAACGGCTGTTATCCCCTGTTGCAGTTGGCGAGTGTTGAACAACATCAGCAATGTTGCAAGTCCAAAACTCGCCAACCGCGTATTGCTGGTTTCAAGCATCAGTGGTTGAGCCAGCACCAAAGATAAAACACTCAACGCTGTAGCCGAATGAGCCGCAGGGAAGCGATCGCGGTAGCCTAAAGCGGTAAGGATGGCAGGCACCACAAGCCAAATTAATAGCCAGCTAGAGGCAGAAGTCCAAAACTGATTCCACAGCAGGGCGTAACTGATCGCTGCCAGAATGATGCCAAAATGCCACGCACTTTTTGTCCAGGGAGTCCATTGCTGGTTGACGGTAGCACTGTAGCCCCATTCCAGTGCCATCACGACCAATAACACTCCCACCCATTGACTGACTGCCAGGTTGGGGAAGCCGTAGTACATCCAGGCAAAAAAGGTGGTTAAAGCCGTGCCATGAGTGAGATAGACCAGGGCTTCAGGACGAGGCTGGCGATAAATCGTAACGGCTATCAGGGTGAGGCTTGAGAGGGTGAGGGTGAGCGATCGCACCAGAGGATTATCCAAACTGATCGCAATCAGTAAGCCCCCCAAAATCAACGCCAGCAATTCTGCATCTTTGGCTAAAGCTGGACGCTGCTTGCGGCGCAGGTAGAAGGCAAACCCTACTGTCCCCATCAGGTAAGGAAAGAGCCAGAGCGCCAGGAGCGCAAACGGCAGAGATTGGATCCCCGCCAACCCTGTCCACCAATTGATAATTTGAGATCGCCAGGGTGGAGGAACTAAGAGCCAAGTCAGCCAGACCAGTTGTAGCCCCACGCCAAAACCCGCCGCCAGGTAGGACGATTGCCCCGTGCGCCAGAGGGCATCCACCAGCAACCATAACCCCAAGCCACTGATCGCAACGGCTTGCCAGGGAGCCGCTTCGCCCACCGTGATCAGCCATGCCAGGAGCAGCAATACAGTTCCAGCACGAGTCCAGCCCAAGCGAGACCGATCGCCACGAGCCAGCCAAACCAGCAACCAACCAATTACCCCAATCGCCAAGCCCAGTTGACTCACAGGCACTTGCACCACAAATAATGCCCGCCCAATCAGAATCAACGCTGATAGCGCGATCGCTAACGAACTGAGGGCAGGCGGAGCAGCGGCAGCAACTTCCAGGGTTGGACGCTCCAGAGTTTCAGAGAGGGTTGCTCTGGGAGAGATTTTTGGGCGCTGGGCGTTCTGGTAAAGCAAAATAGCGGCGGCTGCCAGAGTGCCGATGTAAGTTGCGATTAGGGGAAATCCGGGTTGCTGCCAACCCCAGTGCAACCAACCTAATAAAAGGACGGCGGCAATGATGCCAAGGGATGTGCTTCGCCTCAGCAGTAAAAAAGACAACCCGCTTAAGCCGATCGCCGCGATCGCTGTGATGCCAAGCTCAGGCATTTTTTGCCAGAGTCGAAAGCCGTCCATCATCCAAAAATTGACTGGAATCAGGAGTAGGGTTGCGATCGCCAGCATACGACTGGTAAGTTGCAGGGTCGATCGCTGCCGAGTCCACAAACTGGCAACTCCAAATACAACCGTGTAGCCAAACAAAATCCCGTATTGTCCCAGCGCAGCGATGTTGCGCCATTGGGTCGCCGCTAGCACACCCGACGACGACACCACCAGAAACACCCCCAAAAACAGCAACCAAACCACGCTGATTTCTGCCATAAAGGCTTGTAGCGCCTGGGAAATCAGATTCGGTTGGGGTGGTCGTTGGGGACGAGTTGGCGTTGGAATTGGAGTGGGAGTAGATGCCGATGCAGCCGTAGCAGCAGGACGTTCAGCTTGGGCAACATTTGCGATCGTCCCAGCTTCAGAAAGAAGGCAAACCAGTTCTTCCTGGCACAGTTGCCGCACAAATGAGTCCGAAATTAGCCCCAGTTGTAACCAGGCATCTAACCCTTCTAGAAAAGAGGGATGCCCACTTCTAACCACTAACTCAATTACAATTTGGCGATCGGGAGAGGCTGACATAAGCGAGAACGGAAACGCACAACTTAATCATGCCTCCAGTCAAGCAATTGGCTGAAGTTGTTTCCACACCCTAACTCGTCAGATTTGCGCCAAAGGTCATCCAAGATTAGTCCTTCAACTGGCAGCGATGTGGCTCCATTGGGTATAAGGCAGAGTTGTCGCAGTGGCTTTCACCTGTTCAGCCTGCGCCACCAGTTGTCCGCAAGCATCCCAGGTGCCACTGATCAGCATCGAACGGGGACCGTCCAGCAAAGTAATCGGAGCCACAAAATCGCCACAGGTGACTTGCATCGTTTCCAGGCTGACTGTGACCGTAACCTGGGGATTTGCTGTGATCAACTCCTGCAAAGTCCGGGTTGTGGTTGGATCCGCAATCACACAGGGAATGCCCATCGCCAAACAGTTGCCAAAGAAGATTTCGGCAAAGCTCTCGCCCACGATCGCTCGAATGCCCCATTTAACCAGCGCTTGCGGGGCGTGTTCGCGGGAGGACCCACAACCAAAATTATTATTCACCACCAGGATTTCAGCCCCTTGATACTGAGGCAAATCAAACGGATGCTGTCCATTCATCTGGGCGCGATCGTCGGCAAACACCTGTGCCCCCAGTCCGTCAAACGTCACGCATCGCAAAAACCGAGCCGGAATAATGCGATCGGTGTCAATATCATTGCCTTGCAGTGGAATTCCTCGTCCTGCAACCGACTTCACTTCACTCACCATAGGATTCTCGTTCTTAAACAAACTGTACGGGCAGGTCTGATAGCCAACTCTGACAAACTGTACGGGCGGGTTTGACAACCAACTTTTGGGGAAGCAACTAACGCCGATAAACCCGCCCCTACTTGATCTTAATTTTAATTCCCATACCTTAATCGTCTGGAAATTGCCAGCAGGGAATATGCTCAACCCGATCGCTGCCACACTGCTGACAGGTTGCGCTCTCATCAGAAGACACCCACTCCGCATCACACACCCGGCAATGACACCAAATGTTATTCCGGTTCGCTTCCGCCAGCGCCAGTTGCCATTGATGCAGTTCTTCAGGGGTGAGTTGAGAGGAGTCCATTAGTGAAAGAGCAGGTGGGTGAGTTGGAGAGTGGGTGAGTTGAAGGGTGGGTGGGTAGATGGGACGGTGGGAAAAACGACCTTTGTGGTTATTGATTGCATCATCCACTCATCCACCCATCTACGCACCCACAAGTTACTGCCTAACTCCCACTCCCTGACTTGCCAACGCTTCTACCAGACTGCGAACCACAGCGATCATCTCGACTTCGCTGCTGAGTTTATTGATAGCAGAGCCAACTCCAATCCCAGCAGCTCCAGCCGCGATCGCCAGGGGGGCTGTCACGCTGGATAAACCAGACGCACATAGTACGGGCACCTGGACCGCACGGGAAATCTCGTAAGCTGCCGCCAGGGTAGGAGCCGCCTTTTCGATCAAGCCCAAGGTGCCTGCATGAGCCGGATTGCTGCTGGTGCCGCCTTCGGTTTGGATGATGTTGGCTCCGGCATTGACCAATGCTTCTGCTAACTGCACCTGTTGATCCAGGGGCAAAATGTGGGGGACGGTGACAGACAAAGTAATGTCGGGCAAAAGATGGCGGGTTGCCTGGGTCAAAGCCAACACTTCTTCCGCCTCAAAACGGCGACCTTGAGCATAAAAACTGTCGTAATTGCCAATCTCAATCAAATCTGCTCCAGCATTAACGCAAGTTACAAACAATTTGGGTTCAACCGCAGAAACGCAAATGGGCAAAGTGGTCAGTTGCTTCGCCATCCGTACCAGGTCAGCATCAGCGGCAATATCCACAAACGTTGCCCCACCCTGATCAGCCGCTTTGACCACGGATGCCACCCGATCGCGATCGAAGTTGTTCAAGCCGCTAATCACTTTCAATGCCTGACTTTGTGCCAGGGCTGTTTCCAACGAGGAAAAAATACGCATGGTTTTTCAGTCTCAAATCGTATAGCCATTCTGCCACTGTCAGCCGAGACATTCCAGCGTGAATCAGGTTCCTATTTTTGAATGGATATAAAGAACTAGGGTTTTACAGCCCTGCGATCGTTCAACGTTGCCATCCAGGTTTTGTTGCCGTAGATGCCATTAACTAATGCTGGGACGCTTAAATCTGCATCTAGTTTCTCCCAATGCAACCCAATCCCAGACGGTGTAACCTCAACCTCTGCTAAATCTTCGGGGGAGGCTCCAGCCAATCCCTGCCCCACTTCAGCCGGAAAGCTAAAGATTGCACCGTGTTGTAAATGAATCACAATTCGACCTGACACGCGATCGTAATAGGCTGACTCTGCCCGTGGTTCTGTTGCATTGAGGACCATCGTTCGCTCTCTAGCTTCGTCAAGCTGACTCTGCAAATTGGGTTGATTCAACTGTCCCTTATCCATGAATGCTTTCCCATGCGGCAATCAGTTTTGCTTGATTCATCTGCACAAGTTCCAAAGCTCGAACCGTGTTTTTGTTACTCATGTCATAAATTTGACGGATAGATGGAACTTCTGTCTTATCCCCCAAGCAGATGATAACTTCTTCCTCACCTTTACGGATATGGACATGGCATGGCAGGTGGTCGTTGAGGTGGTCGTTGGGATAAATGACGACTCTAAAACCGTCTTCCCGGTGAACTGTGGGCATTGACTTGTTCTTCAAAGATGTCAGTGAAATCATAGACTGATCGCTCTGCACAAACCGCCCTAAGCAGTTGCAGGTGTGGCAGAATGACGATCGTCCTCAACGGTATGCTGACTCGATGAAATTGGGCGCAAACACTGAGGATTGTGTGAAATATGATGAAAAATGTGTGGAGTTATTTAGCCAGTTTGCTTGACCCGGACTTCATTCCAACTGGACTGAGAACGGCGCTGGTAGTGGGTTCGTTGCTGTTTGGCATCAATCACGGGCTGGCGTTGTTGCGCGGAGAAATGACCGTTGAACGCTGGATCTCTGTCTTTTTGAGCTATGTTATGCCCTACCTGGTGAGCGTATATGGTCAATATAGCTATCGTCGCAAAATGAGCGTGAGATCTTGATGACCGTTAGACCAACCCGCATGGACTCTGTGCAAACGCCTGTGATTCCCATTGTGGGAGAACTGATCCGGCAACATCCAGGCACCATTTCCTTAGGACAGGGAGTGGTGTATTACCCGCCGCCACCGGAAGCGATCGCCCAAATCACTCACTTTCTCTCGAACCCGAACAATCATAAATATCAGTCTCTGCAAGGCATTCCGCCATTGTTATCCGCGATCGCAGACAAGCTCAAAACCGAAAACGGCATCGACACGGGACAAGGACGCGAAATCGTTGTCACAGCGGGCAGCAACATGGGCTTTTTGAATGCGCTGCTGGCAATTACTCAGCCTGGGGATGAGGTGATTTTGCAGGTGCCCTATTATTTCAACCACGAAATGGCGATCGCGATCGCCGGCTGCCAGCCCGTCCTCGTTACGACGGATGAAAATTATCAGTTATGCCCCGATGCCATCCGGCAAGCCATCACCGATCGCACCCGCGCCATTGTCACCATTTCCCCCAACAACCCCACCGGAGCCGTTTACCCCGCAGCCGTTTTGCGGGAAGTGAATGAAATTTGCCGCACCCAGGGGATCTATCACATCCATGATGAGGCTTACGAGTACTTCACCTACGATGGAGTAGCCCATTTCTCTCCTGGCAAAATCTCTGCGGGAACGGAGCACACCATTTCCCTGTTCAGCTTGTCTAAAGCCTATGGCTTTGCCAGTTGGCGCATTGGCTACATGGTGATTCCCAGTCATCTGCTCCTGCCAATTATGAAAATCCAGGATACGAACGTCATTTGTCCGGCAGTGGTGTCTCAATATGCGGCACTGGGCGCACTCCAGGCAGGGGTAGGCTACTGCAAAGAACGGTTAGGCGCGATCGCTGAAGTGCGGCAACTCATGCTCACAGAACTCAGCAAAATTTCCCATCTCTGCACGATTCCACCCACGGCTGGAGCCTTTTACTTCCTGCTCAAACTCCACTCCAGTCTCAATCCCATGCCCCTAATCGAACGATTGATTCAGGAACATGGAGTTGCGGCTTTGCCGGGGGACACTTTTGGCATTGCAGGCTGTTATCTACGGGTTGCCTACGCAGCCTTACCCAAAGAGACTGCAATGGCAGGGATTGAGCGTTTGGTCAAGGGACTGCAAGCAATCTTGGAATCAGGAAAAAGGGGGGAGGAAATGGGGGGATGAGGTAAGACCATTATCTTTAGCCCCAACCCCCAACCCCCAGATCCCTACCTCGTTGGTTCGGCAAAGGGATCGATCGTGGGCAGGGTTGTGGGAATGGAGGGGGTTGGGCTTGGCAGGGCTGGGGTTTCGGGCAGGGGTTGATCGGTCATGGGCACTTTGGCAGACGGCACGATCGCCAAGTCAACCGTGCGCTTGGTGGGAGAGCAGCCTTGCAGCGTTGCTTCCACCGTGACCGTGTCATTCACCAAATTTCTGGGAGCCGTATAAGCGGACTGACTCTCAACGGTAACGCGAGAGGCAAACTGTCCGTGGGTGGCTTGCCACTGATACATGACCGATTGCTGTTCGGGATTGTCTACCGTGATTGCAAGCAAGCGCTGTTCCCCCGCAGGCACCACGATCGGTAAGCCTTCAGGAGCTTGCACTCGTTTGGGGGGGTGATTCGGATTGGTACTGGGTTTGAGTACCGCCACATCAATCACATTGGTACTGCACGTTGTGAGGGGTTGCTCAATTCTGGCATAGGGTTGGATGATCAGATCCCAGGTGCCATAAAGTCCGATCGCCAGCACGACCAAGGGGAAAACATAGCGATTCAGTTGATCAATCCAGGTTTGCCGTTTTGCCATGAGCGGATGCAAAAATGGGACTTTCTCTATTCTTCACCGCATCGCCAAATTCATCACGCTTTGCGCCAGCCTCTCATCATCTCTTTATTCAAGTTCTACTGCCGCCGCCATGTGTAATGTGACTGCGACAGTCAGAACATCTACCCAATATTGGCTTGGCAACTTTTCCTTGCTCTAAGTGTTCTGACCATAGCGATTAAATCGGCACTGTTGCGCGGGGATTAAAAGTTTCGAGTTGGCGCAATTTCTCGTAAAGCTCCCGTTCTGGTTCCGAAACGTCTTTGGGCGTGACGATTTGAATTTCCACAATCTGATCCCCGCGATCGCCATTCACTGGATAGCCCTTATTTGCCAAGCGTAACCGCTGACCCGAACGCACTCCTGGCGGAATCGACATTTTGACTAAACCATCCAGGGTTGGAACTTCGATCGCCCCACCCACTACTGCCTCACTGGGAGTGATGGGAAGTTGGCAGAAAACATCAGCCCCTTCTAATTTGAAAAAGGGATGAGGTGCTACATCAATTTTGAGGTACAGGTCGCCCCCCGATACGCCCTGCCCTTTGAGCCGCACTCGCTGCCCAGACACCATGCCAGATGGCATATTTACCTCCAGCGATCGCCCATCTTCCAGGCGAATCCGTTCTCGTCCACCCAAATAAGCCCGATCTAAAGGAACCGTTAATCGAGCTTCCGCATCACGAGGTTTGGTGCGCGGAACGGTGTAGGTTGTCTTAGAGGTGCCGGGGCGGAAAGGCTCCTGAGTGGTGCTGGTCGTGGTGCCAACATCGCGCCGATTCAGCAGTTGATCGACAAAGCTGTTGAAATCGCTAAATTCGCCAAAATTGACCTCACCATTGCTGCGATCGTTCTCCCGTCCCCAGGCTCGACCTGCCCATTTTGCCGCCGTTTGGAAGCCTGGACGGTTCCAATAACGCCCAAACTGGTCATATTGAGCGCGTTTATCCAGGTCGGACAGCACTTCGTAGGCTTCGTTAATGTCCTTAAACCGATCCTCCGCTTGCTTGTTCCCTGGATTCAGATCAGGGTGATATTGACGCGCCAGTTTACGGAAAGACTTTTTGACCTCCTCTGGGGTTGCGTCTTTGCTGACTTCTAAGATGTCGTAGTAATTCCGAAAATTTTGCATAAACTATAACCATTCATCGTCATCATCCCAATCGTCCTGATACAAGTTTGGACGGGTGGGTTTAGTGGGGCGAGAGGGAGATCGATCGCTGCGATCGCGTCCGTCCCGATTAGATGAACGAGGGGTGGGAGTTGAAGGACGATCGCTATCATAATACCGATCGTCCCGGTTGCGGCTAGTGGATCGGTCTACCTCGTCCCGATTTCCGTAGCGGGTGTCGTTCCGGGAGGCATCGCTCCGGGAAGGACTGTAGGCATCCCGACTGGAAGAGTTCCGATTAGGGTAAGAGTCCCGACTGCCAGTGGCATCTCGACCAGCATAGGGATCACGAGAACTGTAGGCATCCCGACCAGAGGTGTCCCGGTCCGTTCCAGGATCTCGACGGTTGTAGGAGTCTTGATTGGTGTAATTGTTCCGATTGCTGTAGGAATCGCGATTGCTGTAACTGTCGCGGTTGTTGGAGGAATCGCGGTTACTGTAGGAGTCGCGATTGCTGTAGCTGTCTTGCCTGGGGGTTTCGCGAGAACTGGAGCGATCGCGAGCGCCGTAGCGATCGTCACTACTGTTACGGGCACTGCCGGGACGGTCATTATCCCAGCGATCGTTATCCCAGCGGTCATTATCCCAGCGCTCAGAATTATTGCGAGAACTCAATCCACCGTAACCACTGGTACTGCTGCCATAGCGATTGCCACCGTAACCGCTGCTATACCCACCAGAGTTATAACCTGTGCTGCCGTAGCCACCATAACTGCGGCGATCGTCGTAGTCGTAATAATCGTCATCGTCGTCGGTGAAAAAGCTCTTGATGGCACCCAGGAGGCTGTCGGCTTCTTCCTCTTCTTTGTTGCGCTGGTAGACTTCGCGCGTCAGGTCAGACAGGGCATCTTGCAAATCGGCTTGATAGCGATCGATGCCGCGATCGTCGTTAGCTGCCAGCGCCTCTTTCAGCCGTTGGGATGCCGATTCAATCCGACTCCGGTAGCTGCTGACAAATTGCATCCCAAAATCAAGGGTGGCTTCGCGTAACTGCCGCTCGGCTTTGATAATTAGAGATTCGGAGTCATTGCGCTTCTGAACTTTTTCCTTCTTGAGCCGATCTGCTTCTGCGGCTTCCTGAGCATCCCGAATCATCCGGTTCACTTCTTCATCGCTCAAGGTGGACGCACCCTGGATCGTGATACTCTGCTCCCGCCCTGTGGTTCGATCCATTGCGGTCACTTGCAGGATACCGTTGGCATCAATATCAAACGCCACTTGCACCTGGGGAATGCCCCGTGGCGCGGGAGGAATCCCCGTCAGCTTGAAACGTCCCAGAGACTTGTTCCCGGTCGCCATGTCTCGCTCCCCTTGCAGCACATGGATTTCTACCAGGGTTTGATTATCTTCGCCTGTGGAAAAAATGTCCGATCGCCGCACGGGGATGGTCGTGTTGCGTGGAATCAGCTTCTTCATCAAGCCCCCAATGGTTTCCAAGCCCAAAGAGAGGGGTGTAACGTCCAGCAGCAAAATGTCTTTCACTTCACCGCCCAAGATACCCGCCTGAATTGCGGCTCCAACCGCCACCACTTCATCAGGATTGACGTTCTGGTTAGGTTCACGATCGATAAAGCTACGGACCAACTGCTGCACGATCGGGATGCGGGTAGACCCACCGACCAGCACCACTTCATCGATCTGCGCCGGATTAAGTCCTGCATCCCGCATAGCTTGCCGCACCGGCCCGCGAATTCGGGTCAGCAAATCCCCACATAGTCCTTCAAATTCGGCACGAGTCAGGCGAGTTTCGATGTGCTTGGGTCCGTCTGCGGTGGCGGTAATAAAAGGCAAATTAATTTCGGTCACGGTTACGCCAGAAAGTTCGATCTTGGCTTTCTCTGCGGCTTCCGTCAGACGTTGCAGAGATTGGCGATCGCGCCGCAAATCCACCCCTTCTTTCTCCAGAAACTGCTCTGCCAACCAGTCCACAATTTTCTTGTCAAAATCGTTCCCGCCCAATTGGGTATCGCCTGCGGTGGCTTTCACTTCAAACACGCCATCGCCCACTTCCAGAATGGATACATCAAACGTGCCTCCCCCCAGGTCAAACACCAAAATGGTTTGACTATCCCGTCGTTCTAGCCCATAGGCCAAAGAAGCCGCTGTTGGCTCGTTAAGGATGCGCTTAACCTCTAAGCCCGCAATGCGCCCAGCATCGCGAGTCGCTTGCCGTTGGGAGTCATTAAAGTAGGCGGGAACCGTGATCACCGCTCCAGTGACGGGTTCACCCAGATAACGGCTGGCTTCCTCTGCCAGCTTTTTCAGCACCATTGCCGCCAGTTCTTCCGGGGCAAATTCTTTTTGTAGCCGAGGACATTTAATCCTCACATTGCCGTTGTCATCCTTGCGAATGGTGTAGGGCACCCGCTTCGACTCTGGAGTTAGCTCGGCATAACGGCGACCAATATAGCGTTTAATCCCAAAGAAAGTGTTTTGCGGGTCGAGCACCGCTTGACGGCGTGCCAGTTGCCCCACCATGCGCTCCCCGTCTTTGCTGAAACCCACCACCGATGGAGTCGTCCGCATCCCTTCTGCGTTGGCGATGACAACGGGTTTGCCGCCTTCCATCACTGCAACTACCGAGTTTGTTGTCCCCAAGTCTATGCCAACGACTCTGCCCATTCCCGTTTGCTCTCCCCTACTCTGCATAGAAATGCAGTTTTTCAGTCCATTGTATCGCGTGTGTGAATTGTGTCTTGGGCGATCGCACCCCGTCAATCCGCAATGCCCCTACCTTGCTTGTTCGGGTAAGAGCTTATCTGCATGGGGTGATTTCGCATAGCCAGATTGCGCTCTACTCAAAACTGTAGAGCAGATTGATCAGCAAGCCCATCTCATCTCAATAAGCAGAAGCCTCTTTAGTTAAGCTGTTCCCTTTCAACGTGCCCTGAAGGACTCGAACCCTCGGCATAAAGTTCTGGAGACCTGAAACCAGAACTTTAAAGTCCTTGCTCAATCAAGCTTACAGGCTAACTCTTCCAATCCTTGCTTAAGATCTGCTTAAAACTGGGTCTAATCCTTAAAAGCAAAGATTCGTGCCTGAATAGTTTGAGTAATGATAATTGGAAGGGGATCTAAGACGAATGAACTACGACCGCGATCGTTCTTGCAAACCAAATCCCATCAAATATCAACACCCTGGAGCGACTACGCGCTTGGAGTGGTTACGCGCTTGCCTTTGTGAATCCAACCCTGGGAGTCCTGGGAACACCAGATAGGGCAGAGAAGGTTGCTCAAGCTGCCATTTTTCCAAGCAGCGGACAATACCTATCGACTGCTAACTAGAGCCTGTCTACCTATTGCCCCTGAATTCATGAGCGATCGCACCATCAAAGGTTGGATGCACGTCCAAGAAGCATCGAATGTTGTCCTTCCTGCTGGATTTAGTACAAACTGATGGTTAATGCCGTTATCCTCAATTCCATTCCGACCCATGCCCCATCTACCAGCGGCGGTGCTAGTGCGGCTCAAGTGGCAGCGTTAAACAACGCCTACAACTCTAGCGGGGTTGGTCGTTCAACGATGGATGTTCCCAGTCCTAGCAGTGGAGATGATCTGCTCCACGATTTGCCGCTAATGTGTCACAGACCAGCCCCTCCACCACTTCAGGTTCAGTCACAGTGGATTCTGGTCGGATTTGAACCGACATCTTTCTGCTTGCAAGGCAGATGCTTTCCCGGTTAAGCTACAGACCCAAGGTTAGTTGTTGGTCATTCGTCATTAGCACTGGTCGGACAAATGACGAGTGACGTTTGAACCCGCAACCCTTTGTTTGTAAGACAGATGCTCCACCATTGAGCTACAGGACTACGAGAGCGTGTGACGAGGCTCGAACTCGTGACCTTGAGACTGGCAGACTCAGATGCTACCGACTACACCACACACGCAAATTGAGTCATAACCTGACTCAGAGCGAAAGACGAGACTCGACTCGTGTCTCCTGGTTGGAAGCCAGGGATGCTTGCCGCTGCACCACGATCGCATTCTGGGGCTGGTGACAGGAATCGAACCTGCAACCGACTGTTTACAAGACAGTTGCTCTACCGTTGAGCCACACCAGCACTCGCTGACGGAGGTGAGAATTGCACTCACTGATGTGAAGGGTATGAACCTTCCGAGCCACTGTTGCTCCATCTCCGCATACCCCTGACAGGAATCGAACCTCGTCATTGACTGGTTTTGAGACAGCCGCCTCTTCCGATTGGGCTACAGGAGTATGAAACAGGAGGATAGAGAAATTGACCCAGTAACCTCTCATGTCCCCCGACTGGGAAGGAAGGAATCGAACCCTCAACCACTTGATTCAAAGTCAAGTCGCTTTACCTGTTTGCGTACTTCCCAATAAGATTGGATGCCGAGCCTGGAGGCTGGCATCTCCGTGATTCAGAGTCACAGCGACTTTCCCTGTCGTCCACTCGGCAATGAATGGCTGCCCCAGTAGGACTCGAACCTACAACCTTGCGGTTAACAGCCGCCAACTCCACCATTGAGCTATGGGGCAATACAACTCCCTGAGTTAGGGATGGGAACGGCAGGAATCGAACCCGCGTCTCCAGGGCTTCAACCTGGCGCTAAATCCAGCTCAGCTACATTCCCAAAAGGCGGAGGCTAAGAGAATCGAACTCTTGACGGGATTGAACCGCAGGCGTTTTCAAGACGCTTTCCTCGTCCGTGCCGGACAACCTCCATGATTGGCGAGAACGGAAGGAGTTGAACCTTCACTCTTCGGTTTCGTACAGCAATTTCCAGCCTAGTGAGGCGTATTTGATATAATCATTGGAGTGTTTATTTCATTCTCAATCCAGTGCAGCCATACTCACTCGATCTTAGACAAAAAATCGTTGATGTTTACGTTGAAGGTCATACGTCGCAACGTCAAATTGCGAAACAATTTCGAGTTGCTTATAGTTTCGTACGAAAGTTGGTCAAACAATATCGGGAAACAGGTGAGATTGCGCCTAAACAGCGAACTGAGCAAACACCAACCAAGTTAAGTGTTGAGCAATTGGAGATCCTAGAAACGATTGTTGAATCAAATAATGACGCAACGTTGGCCGAGTTATGTGACTTGTTAGAACAGAAGGTTGGTGTCCGAATTGGCGTGACAACGATGTTTCGCATGCTAGAAAAACTGAACTTAACGCTTAAAAAAAACGCTGCATCCCGACGAAAAGGAAACCCAACGAGTGCAAACCAAACGAGTCGAATTTTGGCAACTGGTTCAAGGCTTTCTCGCTCAAGACTTGATCTTTATTGACGAATCAGGCGTAGACCTAGCGTTGACCCGACTCCGAGCCCGTGCACCGAAAGGCAGACGAGCACACGGCAAGCGTCCCAGCAGACGCGGGAAACGAGTCTCGATTCTGAGTGCAATTAGTCTCGGGGCGGTCATCACTTACGCTAATCTTATCGGTTCAACCGATGGTCTCACATTTGAAGCCTTTATTTCCCAGAAACTCGTTCCGAAGTTATGGAAAGGGGCCTGTGTCATCATGGATAATTGCTCGATTCATCTCGGTGAAGCAGTAAGACAGTTGATTGAGGATGCAGGAGCCAAGCTAATTTTCCTACCGCCTTACTCACCAGACTTTTCGCCCATCGAGAATTGCTTTTCAAAGATTAAGAGCATTCTGCGTTCCGTTGGAGCACGGAGTTATCCAGAGCTGGCCAAAGCCATTGATGAAGCGTTCTCCCAAGTGTCATTGAGCGACCTAAGAAATTGGTTCTCTCATTGCTGCTACTGTGCCTCACCAGCATGAAAAATGCTGTAGACCGATGTGTTTATCTGGTTACACCACGTTCACTACATAATTTGCCAAAATCTAATTAGATTAAATTCACCAGCCAAGGGTTAACATTCAACGTACTTATGTCTTCTATTGAGTTTATTACTCTTATTTCACTACTGCTTGCATTTATTTCAACTGTTGCAGGCGTAATACAGGCTTGGCTAGCGTGGAAACAAAGCCGTGAAAAACAATTACCTTCAACCCCAACTCCTTCTCCATTTCCCAGTATTCAAGAATTTATAAGCAGGTTGTTAGGACAAAGAAGACACGCTTCATCTGGTCAACAAAGACCTTTATATGAAAAACGCGCCTCAGTGAAACAAACAAAAATTAAGCCTATTTCCACTCATAATTTTGTATCTCCTCAACCCTATAAAAGACGAAATAAGAAACTGCTTATTTCACGGAAATCTTATGCTAAACTACCTTCATTTGAAACATGGAAAAGAACACAACCATTATTAATATTCAAATATAAAGATAAAAGAGAGCTAGTATTTACAGAGCTCGGAAAACCCCCTATTACAATAGAAGAGGCATATATTAGGTCTCTAAACAGCACTTTTACAGGATGGATGATAGAGGATCAAAAGATAAATGCTTTTGTTAAAGTCTTTATTCTTAACGTACTGTGTAGTTTTCTAATTTCTTCAATAAGTATGCAAAAAACATCCAAAGGAGAAGGTATTTTGATGTTATTTCAGATTTTCTTCTTAATTATATTTACTATTGGTATAGCTAAGTCATTTTTCACTACTCTAAGTTTAAGTGAGGAAGATTATCAACTCTCCCAACACCATCTACTTTTTTCTCTTTACGAAAGAGCAAGTGCTAACATTTACACTCTAGTTGGTATATCAGTCTTTGGAATGACTCTAGGTTGGATACTAGGCGACTTTATTCACTTAATCGAGATACGGACAAGTTAACTAGCAAAATATGTAGGAAAGAACTTAAAGGGAATTGTTGCTCGCCTGATCGGGTTACTCTCCATAATTGGTAGGTCGGGCAGGAGTCGCACCTGCAACGCAAGAAGCGGCGGTTTTACAGACCGTTGCCCACGCTGATAGGCGAGCCGACCCATGTTGAATTTGGCAGTGCCGACGGGAGTTGAACCCGCAAACGCAGCATTGAAAGTGCTGTGGCTTTACCGATTTGCCTACGGCACCAAA
>JANRIN010000016.1:0-41258 GCA_033764965.1 Leptolyngbyaceae cyanobacterium bins.302
CCATCGGTTCTGGTGCGATTGAGTCAACTGTTAAGCAAATCGGGCAGCGCATCAAACTATCGGGAGCGCAGTGGAAAAAAGACAATGTGCCACAGGTGTTGAAGCAGCGCTGTGCCTACCTTAATGGGCAATTCTCAAAATAAGTCTTACAAAACTGGGATGCACTCGAGCAAGCAGTTTTGAGCGTAGAAGTTTTAGAAAAAGCATTGAAACGCTGAAGTCAGCGAATCCTGGTTGGCTTGTCGTTTCAGATCTTCCTCGAATTGAAGAAGAAGAAGCTGTAATTGTCACAAGTAAGGATAACAACGCTATCACTCGCCAATTAGTTTATTTAATGACATTGTCCTTATCTCAAGGTATTGAAAGCATTTATGCCAGAACCGATTGAACCGTTTGGAGGGCTTGAAGAGCCTGCTGAACAAAGCAAGACAAGCAATTCTGAGTTGCTGATTCCCGCCTCTTTGATTCAAGGCGAGGCTGTTGTTGCTTCGGAAGCAGTAAAAACGTTAATAGCAGATGATCCAGAGAGAGTTTTAACAATCTGGGAAAACGATCGGCAACGGGTGCATGATTTCTACTCAAAGAAGGAAGAGTATCGGCATCAAGAAGCGGTGGAAAGGGCTGCAAGGCAAGAAAAAATCGCAGAACGAGAGGAAAGCACCAAAAGGCTTGGAATGGGCTTGATCTTCGCCAATTCTTTCTGTACTGGTTTATGCAGGTGTCACAGCGGATAAAGCCTCGTCCGACAAGATTCTGACGGCTGCCCTTGCTGCGTTTGGCGGAGCGGGAGCAGTTGCGACTTTTGCCGGCAAGAAGAACAAAGACGAAAACTGATTATCAGCAGTTGTTAGCTCTGAACTTAAGCTAGTCATCATCAAGTTCTAGATTTCTACCTGGTTTTCTTGAAGTTTATCTCCGTCGCGTAGCTTAGTGGTGTGAGCACGGTGAAACCGGATGCCCAGGAGAATATCGTAGAGGAAGCCGAAGAAATCTTTGGGGGACTGGAGTAAGCCGAGGGATTGGTGGGAGCCTTTCTCGTCCAGAAGGGGCTTCATCTGATGGTAAGCGGCTTGATACTGATACCAGGGTACGGTGGGCCAGAGGTGATGGACAAGGTGATAATTTTGTCCGCCGATCAGCAGGTTCAGAATGGGATTGGGGTAAACTCGCGCATTTAGCCAGCGATCGCGTTCCTGAAATGGACGGTGAGGCAGATAATCAAAAAAAAGTCCCAGTGCCAAGCCAACGATCGCCAGAGGGACAAACCAGAAGTTGAAAATGTAGCCCAGAAAGTCGTAGCGTACGGCTAAACAAATAACTAAAGCGACCAATGCCCGTCCGATAAACCATTCCAGCAGTTCATATTTACGCCAGAGGCGGCGCTGAAAGAAGAAGATTTCGTGATACATGAACCGAGCATTAATCAACCAGAGTGGTCCAAAAGTAGACACAATGTGGTCTGGGTCATTTTCAGGGTCATTGACATTGGCGTGATGCTGCATATGGACTCGCGTAAACACCGGAAATGAGAACCCTAGCATCAGTGCGCTGCCGTGCCCCAAAAAGGCGTTAATCGCTCGATTGCGGTGGGCAGCATTGTGGCAAGCATCGTGGATCACTGTGCCCACCATATGTAAAGCAATGACATTTAGCAAAAAACAGCACCAATCAACCCAGTGCCAGTGAAAGTAACCCGTTGTTGAAATCGCTGCGATCGCCACCGATGCCAGAAACATCAATAATGTGGGATTGAAAAAGTTCTGCGGCGGACCCATCCATTCCCGTGGTGCCGTCAGGGGCTTCACTGCCTCCGACATCTTGCTTCACTCCTAGTAGCTGCCATCGCGTAGTATACGATACCTCCTGGATCACAATAAAGTTTTATTAAATCTACTCACAAAACTAAGCGTTTCAGTTTTTACAAAGTTATCAGTTGGGGGTTGGAGATTACCGGTATGGCATACAGCGGGAATTGTTCACTCCAGGGAACTTTTGAATTGAATTTCCGTCGGTTAGGAACGAGGATCTTCACGCGATCGCTGTTCTTTATTCACCATGATTTAAGAGGGTTCAGGCTATGTCTCCACACACTTCGCAATTTGGGCTATCTACTCATGCTCAAACCTCGTTGGCTAAATTTGGCACTGTTCTAAGTGCGGTTTTGGGTTTGGCAGTGTTCGCACCAGGAGCGATCGCGGCTCCATTCACCGTCAGCCAGGTTTCTCCTAACCCCTCTGATGATTCGGGCGATGTGATTATTGGTCCAGGTTCTTCCACGAGCCAACCCCCTGCTGCTTCTACTTTGTCTGGCACTCGCTTCAGTTGCCAGGTGACCAATGGGCAGTACACGGTGATGTATCAACCAGAAAGCCAACCGGGACAGTTTTATCCCTGGGCAGTTCCCAGTGCGATGGGGGGAGGTTGGGATCCGGCACGTCGTTGTAGCGAAATTACTCGTCGCCTGGAATCTTACCGTCCAGATGGTTTACAAGAGATGCAAACTGGGTTTGAAAACGGCTACAGCACGGTCTGTGTCACGACTCAGCGCGTTCCCAGTTGTCGCATTGTGCTGACGGTTCCGCCCGGACAAGATGCCCTTGCCACCCGCGATCGTGTTTTCCAAAATCTGACGGTCGCCGATAGCGGACAACAAACTCAGGGCGTGAATACCTTTGTCAGCGGCAATCGCAGTGGCATTTTAGGTGAGGCAGCACGCTGGCTAGGGTTATCTGGAATCGGTGGCTCCTCGAATAGCTCCATCTCCAGCCCCTATTCCAATTCCATTAATCTGCGTCCTTTCCTCGATCGTGCTGATGGCGGTACAGGGCAGTTCCTGCGGGGACGGGTTACAGCGCCAGGGCGACGGTTGAATCCCAATAATTTCCGCTAACGGGAGGAATTCGCGGTTTTCTTTCCAGGCTGTATCAACTCCTACCGACGCGGAGGAGGTAATCCGATAAGGTCACTTTAATGCAAAAATGTGACCTGCGTTACATCCTCCTCATGCGCTTAGAACAATTACAAGCATTTCTGGCAGTTGCAGAAACGGGCAGTTTTCAGAAAGCCGCTCAGAAATGTGGAGTTACCCAGTCGGCGATCAGTCGGCAAATCCAGGCACTGGAGGCAGAGCTAGAAACCTCTTTATTTCATCGGGCGGCGCAGGCTAAGTTAACCGTTGCAGGCGATCGCATTTTGCCGAGAGTTAGGAAAATTTGCCAGGAATGGCAGAATGCGGTGAAGGACGTAGCTGATCTGGTGGCGGGAAGACAGCCAGAACTCTGTGTAGCAGCGATCCACTCCATTTGCTCCCATCATTTGCCGCCCATCCTGCAACAATTCTGTCGCGACTATCCCACTGTGCAGTTGCGAGTCACCGCACTAGGCAGCGATCGCTCTCTCAAAGTGTTAAAAGATGGGTTGGTGGATCTGGCGATCGTCATGAATAATCGCTTCCTCACCACCAGCCCCGAAATGGTCGTCAAGGTGCTGTACGAAGAACCGATTCGGGTGCTGATGGCAGCGAACCATCCCCTTGTCCAGTTCGACGTGATTCCCTGGGCAGAGTTATCTAAATATTCGCAAGTCGTGTTCAAGGACGGCTACGGGATGCAGCGCATTGTGCAGGAGCAATTTGAGCGACGGGGCGCAACCCTCAAAGCTGTTTTAGAATTGAATACCCCGGATGCGTTTCGGGGAGTGGTGCGACAAGGTGAACTGATTGCACTGTTGCCTGAAACTGCCTTGGTTGATGCCTACCAGGACTCGACATTAGCCATTCGCTCGATCGAGTCCAGTACCACATCTACACCGGGAGCATCCCCGGATGTCGTCTCTGATCCGCCCTTAACCAGGCAGGTAGTGATGGTGACAACCCGCGATCGCCTGCAAATTCCGCCAATTCTACACTTCTACACTCTGGTAGCGGACTTACTTCCACAACACGTCCCCCCCTTACCCCTTGCCACTACCAGCCCCAACGGTTAGCTGAGAACCCCCATGAGCCATGCCTTCAGAGCCTTACTTCGCAAAATTGGAAGCGGTCCCCACACGGGAGAGAACTTAACCCGTGAAGAAGCTGCCGCCGCGACCCGCATGATGTTGTTGCAGGAAGCCACCCCCGCCCAGATCGGCGCTTTTATGATTGCCCACCGCATCCGTCGCCCCACGGGAGAAGAACTGGCGGGGATGCTGGATGCCTACGCAGAACTCGGTCCCCTGCTCCAACCCATCACCCAGGAGCCAGTTTTTGTGTTTGGCATTCCTTACGATGGACGCACCCGTACCGCTCCCATCGCGCCTTTAACTGCATTGATTTTGGCAACAGCAGGGTGCCCAGTGATTTTGCATGGGGGCGATCGGATGCCCACGAAGGAAGGCGATCCACTCATTCTGTTCTGGCAGGGGCTGGGGATTGATTGGACTCAATTGTCTCTGAGTCAACTGCAATCAGTCTTTGAACAAACGGGGATGGGTTTCGTCTATTTACCTCAGCATTTTCCCCTAGCGCAAGGCTTGGTGTCTTACCGAGAGCAAATTGGTAAGCGTCCACCTTTTGCCACGATGGAATTAATGTGGTGTCCTTATCAGGGATCTGCCCATGTCCTATCGGGCTTTGTGCATCCTCCCACCGAGGCGATGTTTCAAACGGCATTTGGGTTACGAGGCGTGCATACCTTTACCACCATCAAAGGCTTAGAAGGTAGCTGCGATTTACCCCGTGAACGGACTGCCATTATTGGATTAGGACAGGCTGACCAATTGGAGCGCTTACATCTACACCCCCGCGATTTCGGGTTTGAAGCAATCAATGTGCCCCTAGAGTCAACCGAAATGGTTTTGCAACTGATGCGAGACACCCTGGACGGCAAGCCCAATGAGTTGATGCAGTCTGTTCTATGGAATGGGGGCTTTTACCTCTGGCGTTGTGGGGTAAGCCCGACGATCGCCGCCGGAATTGCAGAAACCGAGAAATTGTTGAGTCAGGGACAGGTGAAGAAAACCCTGCAAACGCTTCAACACGCGATGACTCCAGTGCTCAACTAGCGCCTACTCTCGACTGCCCACCTCCTGTTTCGGTTCTGTCAAAACTGGAATGTCGTCCTCAATGGGGTGAACTTCCCGTTTCCGCTTGAGTCTCCAACCGAACAGATCATGCAGTAGAAGATAGAAGCAGGGGATAACAAACAGGGTGAGTAAGGTTGCGAGGGAAAGTCCTGAAAATACAACGATGCCTAAAGGTTGCAAAAATTCTCCCCCCTGCCCCAAACCCAATGCGAGTGGAAAGATCCCTAAGACGGTCGTTACAGTCGTCATCAGAATCGGGCGCAGGCGTTGAGGGGCGGCGTTGAGGATAGCAGTCCGCCGATCGCACCCGTCCTCCTCCCGAATTTGGTTTGCCAATTCCACCATGATGATGGCATTGTTAACAACAATTCCCACCAGCAGAACCGCACCGACAATCACCGTGGCACCGATCGCCGTTTTGGTGATAAACAGTCCAAAAATGCCCCCTGCTAGCGCCAACGGCAGGGTGAACATAATCACTAACGGATCCACCAGTGAGTTGTACTGCACTGCCATCACCACAAACACCAGAAATGCTGCTAGTCCTCCCAGAATCGGTAAGGTTTGCTGAAGTTGACGGTTACTCTCTGCCGAGGCACTGGGTAAAAGGCTCACTCCCTCTGGCAAATCAATACCTTGAACGATCTCGTTAACCTGATTAATTGCATCTCCCAAACTGGCTCCTTCGTTCAGGTTGCCTGCAATTAAAAAAACCTGACGCTGGTTAATTCGGCGAATTTCTCCCGGAGCACGACTCTCCTCCAGTTGAGCCACATCGCCCAACCGCACCAGCCGATTGCTTGAGGTAAACAAAGGAATTTGGGCAATTTGGGATGGTTGGCTGATCTGGTCGCGATCGAGCCTCACTCGCACATCCACCAATCGGTTGCCACGCTGAATTTGAGTGGGAATCGTCCCCTCGATCGCAGTTTGTAGCGATTCGCCGATGTCTCCAACATTGAGATTGAGGTCAGCGAGACGTTCCAGATCGGGACGAATTTGGATTTCCGGTTGGCGGTCTTCTGCATCCGGGCGGAAAGCAGTAAGGGTTGCTTTTTCCTCCAGCGCTTGCAATACCTCTCGTCCAGCCTCGTTCAGCGTGCCTTCAGTCTCCCCTTGCAAAATCACGTCCACTTCCGCTCCGCGCACAGGGGAGTTATTGGTAATCAGTCCACGCACCTGTCCGGGGCTGAGCCGCAATCGCACATCTACCAGGTTCAACTTGCGAAACTCTTTAGTGACTTTAGTGACAAATGCCTCCACATCTGTTCCCGGTTTAAGGGTGACGTTGCTAGAACTTCGTAATGGGTTGGCGTTGGTGTTTGTCCCAAATAAGAAACCCCCTACCGTTGTAAACACGTATTCAGTTTCGGGTTGCGCCCGCAGGATCTTATCCACCTCGTCCATAATCCGGCGGCTGTCCCGGAGCGGCATACCTGGAGGAAATTGAGCATTCAGGTTTGCTTGCCCTGTGCTGATGCGGGGCAGAATCTCCTGAGGTACGGAGCCAAGCATCCATAGACTGCTTGTGCCGAGAATTCCGAAGGCAAGCACTAAAACAAGCACTCGATGGCGTAACACCCAGACTAAACTGCTGGCATAGCCTCGGGTAGCAGCATCAAATCGATTGTTGAAGGTGCGAAATAGCCAGGTTCGGTTGAGGTTGCTGGAGGGTAGGGTTAATAGGCGAGATGACAACATGGGCACGACGGTTACTGCAACAAGCAAGGACGCAGCTACGGCGAAACAGATTGTCAGGATTAGCTCGTTAAATAGCAGTGCAATGAAGCCGCCGATCATGATGAAGGGAAAGACGGAAACCAGGTTCGCCCCGGTTGCTGCCACCATTGAAGACTCCACTTCACGGCTACTGTCTTCCACCAAATTCATTGCCGATCGCGTGGAGAAACGACGACCAGATCCGTTTTGGGTGTGTTGAATATCCTCAACCCGGTTGTTGATGTTCTCCAAAATTACAACAGAGGTGTCTACGGCTTGCCCGATACTGATAGCTAACCCTGCCAGACTGAAAACGTTGAGCGAAAACCCGCTCACGCGCATGGCGATCGCCGCTGCCAGGGTACAAAGCGGAATGGTCAGACTAATAATCAGGGTTTGACGCAGTGAGCCTAAAAAGACCAGTACAGCGAAGGCGGCTAAGAGTCCACCGGAAATGGCTGCATCCATTACACTGTCCAACGCAGTTTGGATAAAGGTTGACTCATCCAAGGTGGGCAGAAGTTGCATATCTGCTGGAATCACCCCTGCTTGGCGCAGTTCTTCGATGCGCCGCTTTACCCCTTCCACAACCTCGATCGTGTTGGCATCCGGTTGCTTCTGGACACTCACTTTTACGGCGGGTTGCCCATTGAGTGAGACAAAAATCCGCTGTTCCTCCGTGCCATCTACCACATCAGCAAAGTCGCGCAAGTAGACTCGTCTGGCGGGAGTTGGTGCAATAGTCGCTGCTTCTGACTGACCACCAACACCTGCCCCCTGATCGCCTGTTCCTGGGTTGCCAACTTCAAACGCCAAATCCCTTAACTCTTCCGCACTCCGAAATCGACCCACTGCACGAGTCAGTGGCTCGGAATTTTCGCCTAAAACTCGACCGCCGGAAATGTCCTGGTTACGATCGCTCAGTTCTGTTAACAGGGTGTTCAGTCCCACACCGGAAGCTTGCAGGCGATCCAGATCAACTGTTACTCGGACTTCCTCATTCACCCCACCCGACACATCAACCGCTGCCACACCTGATACAACGCCCAATTCCCGCGCCAGTTCTTCGTCCGCAAACACGCGCAGATCGACAGCAGGCAAGGACGGAGAGGTTAATGCCATCTCGTACACAGGCAATTGCGACGGATCAACTTTGAACAAACGCGGCTCTTCGATCGTGTCAGGTAACTGTCCCCGTGCCCGGTTAAACGTGGCAGTGGCATCATTCAATGCCTGATCAATATTGCCTCCTGGCTGAAAGTAAAGGTCTAAGCTGACCTGTCCCTCGCGAGTTTGGGAGTAAACCTGAATCACTCCTTCTGTTGCCGAAAGAGCTTCTTCCAGCGGTCTGGTAATTTCGTCGATCGCCACCTCCGGCGAGATACCCGGAGCATCCAGTCTTACTCCTATTCGGGGGTAAGTAATTGAGGGTAGCAAGTCAACTTGTAATGAGCTGAGGGCAAAGATGCCCAGCACAACCACTGCCAGCGTAAGCATCAACGTGCCAATATGCCGACGAATGGAAAGAGCGCTGAGGCTGAAACCAATGGGACGATCTTGCATAAAAGGGGTTGGGTGGAGGGGTGGAGGAGTGAAGGGGTGGAGGGGTGAAAGGGAATGGTGGGAGGGTGAGGGGTAGGAAATAGGACAGAGAGTGTAAGGGGTGGATTGAACTGCTGACTCATCTACCCATCTACCCGTCTACTCGCTCACCCATCTACTTCCCTTTGCCTTCTGACAAAATGCTGAGGCGGACTGGGGCACCATCTTTGAGGGCTTTACTGCTGCGAGTGACGTAGCGATCGCCGGCTTGCAGTCCAGACAAAATCTCAACTTGCCCATCCTGCCGCCGCCCTAAAGCCACCTGACGACCTTTAACCGTGGGTTGTTCGCCTGTTCGATTCACGACGAAAATGGTGCCCGACTGACGTTGTGGTTGAGCACGGTCTGTTCCACCGCGCTCAGAGGCGTTATTGTTTCCTTGACCCTGCCGAGCCTGCCCAGAATTGTTCTCATCGCGTTGACGGGCACGCCGATCTTGGTCAGTTGTGAGAGCAGATTCAGGCACAACGACTCGTTGCAATGCCTGCTGGGTAAAGTTGACCCGTGCCAATAAACCGCTGCCGATCCGACCGTTTGCATTAGGAATGATGACTTCGACTGGAATCAGGCGTGAGGTGGGTTCAGCTGCGGGAGAGACTCGGCTAATGCGTCCAGCGATCGTTTGATTTGGAAAGGCATCTAACCGCACTTCCACAGCTTGCCCGACCCGAATCGTGCCCAATTCTCGTTCGGAAAGCTGGATTGCAATTTTCACCTGACTGAAATCACCCAGGGTCAAAATTTCACTTCCAGGTTGTGCCAGGTTTCCTGGTTCCAGAATGCGCTCCAGCACATAGCCATCAACAGGTGAGGTTAACAGCGTGTAAGACTGACGCACTCGTTCCTGTGACACGATCGCCTGTTGCGCTGTGACTCGTCGCTGCACGGCACTGACGGCTTGTTGTCGGTTGCGTACTTGCTCCTGGGCAGAACGAAATGCTTGCCGTGCCGTGCCTACTGTTGTGCGGGCGTTTTCAACCTGCTGTTCAGTAATTGCCCCGTCTCGGAATAATTGCTCGAATCGTTGCAGATCGGATTGCGCCTGTTGAAGCTGCAGGCGAGCTTCTTCGACTTGAGTTCTAGCATCACTCACCGCCGTTCGAGCTTGAGCGACTTCTGATTGACGAGCAGCAACTTCGGCTTCGGCTTCCACAACGGCTGCGGTCAACACGCCATCATCCAACCGTCCCAGAGTTTGACTCCGATTCACTCGATCGCCTACATCCACCCCCAGATCAATGATCTGTCCTTCCACCTGCGATCGAACTGAGATCTGGCGGTAGGGCTGAGTCGTGCCTGTATAGTCCTGGTTTTGGTTAAGCAGGGCAGTTCGAGCGATCGCCACATCCACCGAGGCAGGTCCGTCTCCTGCTTGTCCCTGGCGGGGTTGTTGCGCCTCTGCTTCCGATTTAGGCAAGGAACCGCAGCCAACCAGTCCAGCTAAAAGCCCTGCCAAAGTAATCCAGCCCACGATTACAGTACTGGGCGCTAATCTTACGACAGCGTGAGACATAACTTTCTTGCAGATAGGGTTAGGTAAGAAACAAGCTTCTGATTAGACCGAAGAAGTCAATCTAAGGTTCAAACAAGATTGCCACGAATGCCACGAGCCGTTATTAGACTGTCACAGGTGTAAACCATTTGTCTGTGTTACAGATTGTAACTTCCCAAAACCCTAACATCTGCAAAAACGAGGAGACATCATCCGCAAGATTTATCTTCTTCAATCTGATATTGGAAGAGCATGACGGCGAACCATTGCTGAGGATCCGTCCAGGTTTGCAGAGCATACAACCCTTTATCGGCAAGCTGCTGCTGCAAGCTGGGGCTATCAAATTTGCGCGAAATCTCGCTCCGAATGGTTTCGTTTGGCTGTAAGTCGATGCGTAGATCCAATGCTGCTAAGTAAACCGTTTGTTGTTTTAAGCTACGTAAGTGCATCTCAATCTGGTGCTGGGCTTCGTTGTAAAAAGACCAATGCTCAAATTGGTTCAAGTCAAAATTCCCACTAAAGCGGCGATTGAGATGGTGCAAAATATTCAAGTTAAAGGCGGCAGTGATGCCCTGGTTATCGTTATAAGCAGCTTCTAATTGAGCCGTGGGTTTGTGTAGATCTACGCCGAGCAGGAAGAAATCCCCCGATCGCAACGCCTTGACGATTTGATCGAAAAACCCATCGCAAGCATCCGGGCTGAGGTTGCCCAAGCTGCTACCCAAAAAGCTGATCATGCGTTTAGGGAAATATCCCGCGCTTAAATGCTGCAAACCGAGTTCGTAGGTACTCACCAAAGCATGAACTTTGAGATTGGAATAGTCTTTCAATAAGCCTTTGGCACTATCTTCCAAAATGCCTGCACTCACATCAATGGGTCGGTAGGACAGGGGATACCCCGCCTGTTGGTAAGCACTCAGGAGCGATCGTGTTTTAGTCGAGCTACCACTACCCAATTCCACCAGTTCACAAGCACCTGTTAACTCCACAATTTCCTTAGAGTACTGCTGCAAAATCGCGGCTTCAGTGCGGGTCAGATAGTATTCTGGCAAGCCACAAATCTGTTCAAACAACTCCGAGCCGCGATCGTCATAAAAATACTTGGCAGGCAAGGTTTTAGGCGTTTGGGTCAGCCCTTCAACCACATCCCTTCCCAGGATTGCTGGATTCGTCTCCTGGTCATTGAGCACTAAATTCTCAAGCAAAAATCGGTCTGCCCAAGATGGAGCAACCTGGTAAGACGTTGTACGGTCGGTTGACTCAAAAAACGACATTCTGCCTCCGTGGGAGTGTGCGAATAAACGAGAAAGCTTGTAAGCATCAGCTATACAGCGATTTTTGGGCAAAAACAACCGCTTATGGGGTGTTTACAGCCCTGCCATTTTCTCATCCAAAAATGAGAATTTGGTTAAGAATGGGTTGGAGAAAGTTGATTTGTCCTGGTTGGAATCAGGGTTGGGGGTCAGGGGTTAACGCTGCAATGCTACGCTAGAACCTAACCTGAAACGGAAGCAGTAGAGAGGATTGAGGCTATGTTTGGACTGGGTTGGCCCGAAGTCATCATCATTAGCGTGGTGGCAATTCTCATTTTTGGTCCCAAAAAAATCCCCGAACTGGGCAGCACACTTGGCAAAACCCTGCGGGGATTTAAGGAGGAAGTGAGTAAACCAGAAGAAGACTCAGATTTAGAAGATTAAGACTGATAAAGCTTAAGATTGATGCTCGGCAGCGGCGAATTGACGAGGCAACTTGAAGTTGCTCTTGAAGACGAGAATGGTTCCACCCACGATCAACATTCCCAGCAAGAGATTGGCAAGGCGAATGGTACGATCGCCCTCGCTGGCAAGAAAACCTTCCAACATCAGCGCTGGAAACACAGTGCCCAAACCCACGACAGCCAGGTAGAGCCACAAGTTCCGCCGAACTCGGCTGGCAACCAACGCAATCAAAAACGCCAGCGGCACCAACACCAACAGATACAGCATGATCTGGAAACGGTTTGGAGTCATGTCGATTACCGTTGCGTGATTGACTTCATCGACATAAATACGAGCTACAAAGCCAGAGTAAGTAACGACAAGGCGATGGGGATTTTGATCTTGAAAAATGTTGGGAATCCGTTGCCGATTTGAGCGATCGCTGCGATTCACCCGACGCACAGACAGAATCAAGCCCAGGTTTGAACCATCTTGAGCCAGGGAGAAATTACCCATTCCGCCTGGAGTTGCCAGAGAAATAATTTGCTGCAAGTAAGGAACTGCATCGGGACTATCCCCGGCGGTAATCAGCGCACTCAAGGTGAATTGAGAGGTTTGCCGAATACGATTCGTGGCAAATTCCAGAGGGGCAGAAGTTTGGAGCCAATGTTCTGCTGATAAAGAGGCTCCCTGACTATCCGTCATCCGGGCTGGCTTTTCTTGCCAGACGAGTTCCGGCGATCGACCCACCAGATCACGCCCCCCCGCCTCTCCCCGCAAAGAGTACGCTGCTACCACGGATTTATCCTGGGGTGGAAAGGATTGCACCTGAGTAAAAAAGGTTCCAACTTGAGAACGGGACAGGGAACGATCGAGCAGTACAACATCCGCAACCGATCCCTTCCAGGCTCCGCTAACTTCCCGCTCCAGGCGACGGTGATAGAAGGAGTAGTTGTTGCCGATCGTCAGAGGGAATCCATCGTACCAACCTTTGAGGCTAGACCCCTGCCAGCCAACCACCAGCCAACTGGCAAGCACCCCATAAATCCCTAAAGCGACCAGCAAGTATTTCAGCGAAACTTTGGCAAGCAATGAGCGCGATCGCTGAATCAGGCTTGCAGCAAGGGCATAGAAAGCAGCGCCAAAACCCTGAAAGCTCAGAAAACCAACCACTCCCCCCAGGGCATTGGAAGCAACATCTAAAGAAGTTGGTCGTCTCCCTGGTAAAAACACCTGAAATACTTCGATCGCCAGAGAAAACCCGCCACACAGGAGCACGATCGTCACCAAATTGGTCAGGAATGAACGCTCTCGTCTGGCAAGCAACCCACCTAACCCAAACCCAAGCGGAGCAAACAGGATAATGTTTGCGACAATGTCGAGTAACGACGAATTGCTTTTGAAGCTCTGCGCGATCGCAGCGAGGGGCGACATCCCATTCAGGGAAAATTTGAAGGGGTAGAGCGTGCAGACCACGACCACCACCACCGCCAATACGATAATTTTGCGTGACCAGGCGGGAGAAAAGTCTTTCGCCTGATGGCAGGAACTCAAAGAGGAATCAAGCTGGGTTTTGCGATCGTTCATTGCGTAACGGAGGTAGCACGAATACTGATCCAGACAAGAATAAAAGGCGCTGGAAAACCAGAACTATTCCTCATCCTAGTTATTGATACGGTTCCATCAGTGCCTGAAATCTGCCGCTTTATCAAGGATTTACGAACGTCATCCGGATATACACGGCTTCTACAAAAATCTTGAAGCTGATGGAATACCGAGTTTCAAAATGCAATTGCTGAAGTTAATTGATGAAGCTTGACCGCTATGAATTCTTACACTCCAAACTTTCGCGAGTTGAAACACCAGTTACTGGATTGACTCCATCGGCTCGTTTGCAAAGTTGGGCTTGGGCGTAGCGATCGAGAATGGCATTGGTGAAATCGGCACCAGTAATTTCAGCTTCATCTAGAATGCTGTTGGAAAGCGTGGCATCAATCAGGATGGCGTTGCTCAGGTTTGCTTTGAACAGAGTCACACGATCGAGCAATGCGCCTTCCAGATTCGCCCCACTCAAGTTGGCTCCCAGCAAATTGCCTTTGGTGAACATCGAATTGGTCAAATCTGCTTCACTGAAATTGGTGCCCCGCATCTCAGCCGAGACAAAAACGCCACCTGCAAGATTTTGGTGGGAAAAATCCTGGTCGTTCAGGGTGGCATTGCCATAGTTCAAAAACTTGCCTTCCTGGGCAAAAGCGGGAGTAGCACTGAGCAGCACCCAGAGTACCGCCAGGGCGATCGCGCAGAGAAGAATAACTAGCCGCCGCAATCCGTGAACTAACACCACTTGAACACCTGCTGCTCACAACTCAGTCTTGCAAAACTTTGTCAGATACTGAACCTACTTGCGTTTCAGCCAATCGTTGCCAACTCGGATAGTAATGTCAGACTCCAAATCTCCGGTTGAATCGGCTTCCACTGTGCCCAGTCCTAATTTCTCCTTAAGGGAAGTTGCCGCATCCAGGTCGCCCTTCTGAGCAATCAAAAGGGTTTGGGCTGTCTGGGTATTTAGGTCATTAATGATATAGGTATCCTGAAATCCTTGCGCTGCCAGGTATTCACGCATTTTGGAAGCAGCAGCAGGGTCGCTGGAGGCATTTTGAATCGCAATCCGAATTGAACCTGTAGCTGGCGACTCGGAGTACCCCAACGGCTCGACATCAAAGTATTGTTTCATGATGCGATCGCGCCCTGCTGGATCCATAATCCAGTAACTGGCAACAAATTCATCAGGAGTGCTAAACCGCCCTGGTAGCATCACCATTTTAAATTTGCCTTCACTCAACTTGCGACCCGCCCCCACCAGCGCCATCATTTCCTCAAAGCTGAGGTTAGTGTCGATATACTTCTGCATCGCCTGCACTAACCCTGGAAGACGGGGTAACACCGTGGGACTGGTCAACTTTTGTCGCAGCGCCTTCAATAGCGCCTGTTGCCGCTGCACCCGCCCAATATCCCCCAGGTCATCCCCCCGGAAGCGGGCAAATTGTTCAGCTTGATCCCCATTTAAGGTTTGAAATCCAGGAGACAGGTTAATTTTGAGCTTCTGAGTCTTGTCCTCATACACCATTGGTTTAGGGACGTTCACCTGCACCCCGCCCAGCAGATCCACCAGTTCCTTGAAAGCGTCTGTGCTAACCCGAACGTAGCGATCGACCTTGACCCCATTCAGCACCGAGCTAACGGTTTGGGCTGCCAGGGTTGCCCCTCCCTGAACGTTGGCATCATTAATCTTGTCGGTCTCGCTGCCAGGAATATTAACCTGGGTGTCTCTGGGAATAGACAGCAAGCTGACTGAATCGTTAATTGGATCCACTCGCACTAGCAGCATTGTGTCACTGCGTCCGGTAAACAGCTTGGCATCCCCAGGTTCAACTCCCGGAACCCGATCGATTCCCATAACCAGAATGTTGACTGGGCGACCCACACGATACCCCAAACCCACCTGCCACATATCCAGAGGGCGAGACTCTCCATCTTTGGCAACCATTCCCAGTGGCAGCGGCAAAAGCAGGGCGGCAACAAGTCCCAATGTCGCAGAGGCAGAGGTAGCGATCGTGAGGATGAGTAGCTTCTTCAGCCAATTTCCAGAGGATTGATGCTTCAATGCGGTAGATTCCCGTTGAGAGAAAGAACTGTGTGAATTGCCAGACTCGTGTCGCTGCGGTACATCCACCTTCCCCTCGATTTGCCCGTTTGTATCGGCATCAATCTGTTTCACGTTCACGCCTCGTCCTCTAACAAGTTTTCCTGATGTTCAAACCACACTCAATCGAACAGTATGCCATCTGGCGACCAAACTTTGCATTCTGTAAACTTCCAGCGATTATAACGTGATGTGACAAAAGTCCTCATCACTAAGTGGATAGAAGCTATCTCCGTCTTAAAACCAAATTAGCCAGGGATACAATCTAGTTGCAGCAAACTTCGGATAGATTCTAGGAGAATTTTTTGAAGTTGAACCAACAGAGTTTTCTCTTCAAAGCCACAGGAAGGAAGCGCGATCGATAGGGGATCCATATTACGGGTTTCCTGATCTACCCCCAAACCTCTGGATAAAGATTCAAGATGCCCCCCAATCTTGATCCAACTTCATCTGCCAGGTTAAGCGAACTGTGAAAAATCATCGTTGGTTGAGTGTTGCCGAATATTTGATGCTCGTTAGCTCAGGAGTGGGTTCTGTCGCCACGGCAGCTTCTCAACAAGCGCTCTATGCCGTCGCTCCCCTCTCTGCATTATTTGTGCTCAATCTCCTAAATCACCGTCGGCTGGAACAAGCAGCCCAGGAAACAACGGAAGCAGCCGTTTCTCAACTGGATCAAAAAGTCTCAACCACCCTCACCACGCTTCAACAGCAAATTCAAGCCCTACCCAGCCCTCTGCACTTAGCCACCCTACGGAAGGATTTGCAAGCTAAAAACCAGGATGCCTTCAACGATCTATATCAACAGCTTCAACGATTGCAGCAAGACTTTAGCCAGACGGAGTGGCGTTCGCTGTCGCAAGACATGGTTCACCTGAAAGAACAGTATGGTGCCCTGGTTGACTCGATCGTTGGGATCCGAGAGTCTTTGAGCCGACTCAGCTCATTTAATAAGTTAGAAAATATCGAAGCCGAGTTGAAGCACTTAAAGCACGAGATGGCGACCCTGCAAACCAACTTGCAAACCGTGGGTAGCGATCAAAAGCTGAATAACTACCGGGTTTTGCAAGATCAAATCACTCACATCAACCGACGGCTCAATAAACTACCCGCTCCATTTGATGCCAGTACCTTGCGCCAAGATATGGCTGGTTTAGTCAAAGTGGTGGGTGACATGGCATCTCGACGCGACCTATCCCGCCTGGAAGCGCAACTCGAAAAACTGTCCCAGCAAAATGAAGAAGTCGAAGGGGCAGTTCTGCCGCTCAAAGTCGTCACCAACATTTTGAAGAAGCAAGTAGACACAGTTTCCAGCCGCATGAGAGGGTTGGAAGAAATGGTGGAAGTTGCCAATGATGTGGCGCTGTCTTTTAACCCCAGCCTGATCAACTCGCTACAAACCACGGTTAACAGCCTGGAGCTTCAAGTTAAGCAATTACCGCACACTTCCGACCTGACTCATTTAAAAACTGAATTGCAGGACGTTGTCACCCATCATTTAGGGCAAATCCAGCAACAACTGAATACCATCCAACAACACACGCAAGATCTGGATCAGCAGCACCGCACCCTGAGAGATTGGGTGCATCGCCTGCCACAGTTATTAGATACCTCGGCTTTGCACAGCGAAGTGAAATACCTGGCGAATCGGGTGGAATGGGCAGAAAACCACTTAACCGAGTTGCAATCTAAAGTGGCAGAACCCGCCAGTTACGGCTTGGTATTTGATGTGGAGGTTAAAAATCACGAATCAGAATCCAAAGCTCAGGCAGTTCCCCGCCTCCCCGCCGCCGCCGCTCCCCCTGACCCCTCTCCCCTCCCCCACTCTTCTGGTAGCCGCGCCATGTTAGAAAAAGCCCTACAGGAAGCAGAAGCACGGGTACTGGTGGTTTATCCATTTCCCAGCCCAGATGTGTTGGATGATGCCATGATGCAGTCCTTCCGGGTATTTTTAGAACGGCGAGGCTGTTTGGATTTGGGCTGGGGGCATCTGAAATCGACGGACGATCGCCAACCCCGATCGATCGATCGCAGGCGCAGCATCAACCGCACAGATAACGAGTTTTTGTTCAATCGGCTAAACCAGTTAACCGAGTTGAAGAAGCAGTATCCTGACCAGTTGCGGTTCAAGGTGTTGGGAACGGATGAATATTTTCTGGTGTGCGATCGTGCCTATGCGATTTTGGGCACTCAAGCTCTGACCACCACCAGTGTTTTATTTCCCGCAGCGGCGATGGGACTACGCACCACCGATGGCGCAGTGATCCAAACCTTGATGGCACGGTTTGACGATCCGGTTTTGGGTGACCACGATGCGATCGCCTTTTTCCATCGGGCAGCGGCTCGTTATGACCTGGGCAACCGTCAGGGAGCCGTGGCAGACTATACAACGGTGTTAACTATTCATCCGGCAGACGATGTAGCGTTGAACAACCGGGCGCTGGTCTACTATGACCTGAACCAGAAGGAATCCGCGATCGTGGATTTGGATGCTGCCATTCATCACAACCCCCACAACTTTGTGGCTTACACAAACCGAGGCTACATCCGCTCAGAGCAAGGGGATAAATTGGGCGCGATCGAAGATTACACCTTTGCTTTGCAGCTCAATCCTGACTACGCGATCGCTCACTTCTACCGAGGGTTAGCCCGCACCCGGATGCAAAACAAACTGGGAGCCATTCAGGACTATACGGAAGTGATTCGGCTCAATCCGCAGGATGCCAGTGCCCATTTTTATCGCGGGTTAGCCAGCGCCAAAATTGGTCAACGGATGGAAGCTATGCGCGATTTACGACAGGCAGCCCAGCTATTTGCAGACCAGGGAGACAACGCCAATTACCAACAAACCATTAATGCCTTGAAGAAACTGCAAAAAATGATGGTGATCGGTGATTCTGAACATCCCCTCGTCTCCAACGGACTGCAAGCACGGGGATAAGTCCCCTGATAAAAGGTGCAACAGTACTAGCTGGCGCGAGTAGGATTAAGGAAGTTGATTTCAAGATCTCGCACCATTTCCAGGCACAATCCCAATTGACCGCTCCGTCCCACCAGGAAATGAATTTCCTGGCTCATCACAAAAGTCTTCTAAAGAAGACTGAATGGAGATTTCAGTCCATTTCAATGGACTTTAGTTATCAGCCCCGAATTTATTCCAGGGCGGCTGTTGCAGGAGGTGCCGGATCTAAGCTATGTCTCTTCCCCTCAAAACTCCATGATTAAAGTGCTGCACCTTTCTGATATCCACATGGGTAGCGGATTCTCCCACGGACGAATCAATCCAGAGACAGGATTGAACACTCGACTGGAAGACTTTGTGAAAACCTTGGGACATTGTATTGATCGCGCCCTGGCAGAGCCTGTTGATCTGGTGTTGTTTGGCGGGGATGCGTTCCCAGATGCCACCCCGCCCCCCTACGTGCATCAAGCCTTTGCCAGCCAGTTTCGTCGCCTTGCCGATGCCGAAATTCCGACCGTGTTGCTGGTGGGCAACCATGACCAACATTCCCAGGGGCAAGGAGGTGCCAGTCTGTGTATCTATCGCACCCTGGGCGTACCGGGATTCGTGGTGGGCGATCGCCTGGAAACCCATGTCATTCAAACTCGCAAGGGTGCGGTTCAGATTATTACCCTACCCTGGTTGACTCGCTCCACCCTGCTGACTCGTCCCGATGCAGAAGGACTGTCGATGGGAGAAGTGAATCACCTGTTGAGCGATCGACTGCGAGTGGCATTGGAGGGTGAAATCCGCCAACTCGATCCCACCCTGCCGACAGTGTTGCTGGCTCATGCAATGGTGGATACTGCCCTGTTTGGAGCCGAACGGTTTTTGGCAGTGGGCAAAGGCTTTACCCTACCCCTGTCTCTTTTGGCGCGTCCTTGCTTTGATTATGTGGCGCTGGGGCACGTTCACCGGCATCAAGTGCTGTGTGAGCAACCCCCCGTGGTGTATCCCGGCAGCATTGAGCGAGTCGATTTCAGCGAGGAAAAAGAGGACAAAGGCTATGTGCTGGTGAACTTGCAACGCGAGGCAACCACCTTTGAATTTTGCCCCTTGCCTGTTCGCCCCTTTCGCACGATCGAGCTAGATTTGACTGCTGCCAAAGATCCGGAAGCCAAATTACTCAAAGCACTTCAGCCCGAAACGCTCCAGGATGCGGTGGTGCGCCTGATTTACTATTTTCGGGCGGATCAACTGGATCACATTTCAGTCGCGACTCTGCACGCAGCCCTCGCGCCTGCCCACACCTACACCATGCAGCCAGAATTGGTGAGTCAGCATTCTCGCGCTCGTCTGCCAGAATTAGATGTAGCCAATCAGCTTGACCCGTTAGAAGCCTTGCAAACCTACATCGCGAATCGGGACGATCTGAAAGAGATTGCGGCAGACATTTTGCAGGCGGCTCAGGGGCTACTCGTGCATGAAACAGTAGAGTTTTTATCTGGGGTTGAACCCGTTACAGAGTCGGAGCCAGAAACTCAAGAGACGCAATTGAAATTGTTGTAACTTCAGATGGATCGAGACCTAATTCGCCAAACCATTCTGGCAAAGGTGCGGCAGCGCGGACTAGATAAAACGATTTGCCCTTCCGAAGTAGCGCGAGCGCTGGGCGGGGAAGATTGGCGATCGCTGATGGAGACCGTGCGATCGGTGGGGGTTGAATTGGTGCAGGCGGGCAAGATCCAAATCATGCAAAAAGGGAACGTTGTTAATCCGAACACCGTCAAAGGAGCTATCCGATTTAGAGTGACGCAACAAGGTCTAAAAGAACAAGGTCTAAAAGCCTCTGAGCCAGACTAAAGGCAGAGTGTGGTGTTGATTTCCGGTAAAAAACTCTATCGAGTGGATTAACCCAAGGGGGTCATGTAATTTTTGTCAAGACATGGGATAACTAAAGGTATGAAAGACGCAACTGATCAACCGATTCTTCGAGGTTAAAGTGATGCAATCCCAACCCAAACTTCAAACTACTAATAATGTCACTGTCGGCTCCGTCGATAACTCTATTGCTGGAGTGTTTGCTGGTTCTGGTCTGTCTCTCTTTGGTTTCTTGATTTTAATCGCGCTGCTGGCGTAAGTTCAGGTTTCTTCAAAGCGATCGAGCCTGCCAGCCTTAAGATAGGGGAAGTTCTTTTTAACTCAAACTTCCGTGCCTGAATTTAGCGCATCTCTCGCTCGTACTCCCCTCTACCGTTTGTCGAAAGATCTCGGTGCCCGAATGACCGAGTTTTCGGGGTGGGAGATGCCGGTGCAGTACAGTGGCATTTCCCACGAGCATCATGCAGTCCGCACTACAGCCGGAATGTTTGACATTTCTCACATGGGAAAGTTTCGCTTCCGAGGACGGAATGTTCTGGAGCAACTTCAGTCCCTTGTCCCATCCGATCTAAGCCGTTTGCATCCTGGGGAAGCGCAATACACCGTGTTGCTGAACCATAGGGCGGGCATTGTGGATGATTTGATTTTTTATTACCAGGGTCTAGATGAGCAGGGTAATCAGCAGTGGGTGGCGATCGTCAATGCGGCGACTACCCACAAGGACAAAACCTGGATTCTGGATCACCTGGATGCTAAACAGCTAGAGTTTCAAGACGACTCTCCTAATTATGTTTTACTCGCTGTGCAGGGACCGCAAGCGGTAGAGAACTTGCAGGAGATTGTCGAAGCAGATTTATCTACGATCAAACCTTTTGGACACTTGCAAGCAACCGTGCTGGGTCAGCCAGGATTCTTGGCGAGAACAGGCTACACCGGAGAAGACGGGTTTGAAGTCATGGTTGAGCCTGAAACGGGCGTTGAGTTGTGGCAGGCTTTGCTGGAAGCTGGCGTTGTGCCTTGCGGATTGGGTGCCAGGGATACGTTGCGTCTGGAGGCGGCGATGGCACTCTATGGACAGGATATCGACGATTCGACCACTCCCCTGGAAGCTGGGCTGAGCTGGCTGGTGCATTTGGATAGCAAGGGAGAATTTATTGGACGCTCGATCTTGGAGCAGCAAAAACAGGCGGGGGTGCCACGGAGATTGGTGGGGCTTCAGATGCAAGGACGCAACATTGCCCGACATGGCTACCCAATTTTGGCAGCGGGGCAACCCATTGGTGTTGTCACCAGCGGCACCTTATCCCCAACGTTGGGCAGCGCGATCGCCCTTGCCTATGTTCCTGCCAATTTGTCGAAACCCGGTCAAATCCTCGACATTGAAATTCGCGGCAAGCAATATCCAGGAGAGATCGTCAAAAAACCCTTTTATCGTCGTCAGAAGTAGAGAATTTTAAGGTATGAGTTATTAGGGAGCAAATTCCCTGCGAAATATCACATTGGCTCTAAACCTGGAAGGATTTCTCATGGCTTTGGAATATCCAGACGATCTGAAATATCTTGACTCTCATGAGTACGCCCGCCTTGATGGGGAAATTGCAACGCTTGGGATCACTGCGTTCGCGGTTGATCAATTGGGGGACATTGTTTTTCTAGAATTACCTGACATCGGTGATGCGGTAGAAAAAGGCGAAAAGTTTGGCACGATCGAGTCAGTGAAAGCGGTTGAAGATCTCAACTCTCCCGTGACGGGCACTGTGATTGAAGTCAATTCTCCCTTGACCGATGCCCCGGAACAAATTGGAGATGATCCCTACGGCGAGGGCTGGCTACTCAAGGTTCGCATTGAAGATGCGGCGGATCTAGATGATGCTCTTACCGCGGATGAATATCGAGAACAAGTGGAAGGGGAATAAGTTATACCAATCGCCCATGCTAGGTTTTATTACGCATCGAAATGAAATTGCATTTTCAGAGCGATTTAAACGGTGAAGGCTTGAAACAGTGATAGTGGCATCCTCCTTGCACCGCCTCCCCTCGATCTCTATTGACAAGGGGGATCGAGGGGATCTTAATCTGTAGCGCATCGCGATTAGCCGCAATTCATCTGCGGCTGAGTGGTTGCTAGACGGGGCTGGTCAACTGCATTACCAGATTCATGACCGTGGTGCGGCTGAGTTTTGCCTCTCCTTGGGACAGGGCATCCAGGGTGGCATGAGCCAATGCTAGGGGAATTCGGCAAAAGTCCAGAGCCGGACCGATCGGCAGGGCAGCGGTGTAAGCATCTGCGAGAGCAAGATTGTTGCGGGCATAGGCGTGCATTTGTTCATGCGTCCAGCCATTGGGATAGAAGTTAACGCCGCGTGTCAGGTCTTCTGCCTGGTTTCGCAGAATGTTCACAGCCTGTAAACCGCGTCCAAACCCGATCGCGTGCATTCGGTTCGTCTGCGTCCCGTCGTACCAGCCCCACAAGTCAGATAGCAACAAGCCAACCGAGCCAGCCACGCTAAAGGTATAGCGATCGAGATCTGCTTCGGTTTGGACATCCCAGTTAACAGCAGCCCAATGCGCCATGCGATCGGACATTGCCGCCGTAGCATCCCAGATTCGAGGAGCCACATTGCTGGGAGCAAACAAAGCCCATTCCCCCACCCGGTAAGAAACTTCTGGGATCACATCTTTATAGTCATTTAGGGGAGCTGCAAGATCGCTTGGCGTGAAGCTGGAAGTGGCTGATTGTAGGGTAAGACTAATAATTTTTAGTAGCTTAGCTTTGAGCGCATTATCGAGATCGGGGTGATCTTCAATTTCGTCGATCGCTCGCATACAAAGATAAGCAGAAGCAACTGCCTCTTGTAGTCCTGAAGGTAAGCGACTGATAGGGATAAAAAACGTCCTGCTAGTCTCCTCCAACACTTCTAACGCACTCTTGCATAACTGCATTGATTCACTCCTCTAAAGTCATTACACCAGGTTGGCACTAAATATACCGCAATCCGTTTCGTTTGCAATGAAAAAGTATTGCTTTAGATTGAAGGGCTTTTTTTAAACTTCACAAATAGTGACTCAAATTCCGAATAAACATTAGTAATTTAGGCAGAAATTACCTCGATCGCAGTTGCTACAAATAGCCATCAGTCATATTTCAACAATCCTGACCACACATATCTTGTAGCTCTGTAGGATTAGCAGTGTAGACAAGCACCAACTTTTTTAGTTCCAGTCCTTAAAACAAAACGGGTTCGGCTATGGCTAAAAAGCCAGAAGATAACTTTGTTCTAACCGGAAAAGACAAGAATTACATCACCAAAAGGGTGTATTTTAACGCCCTAAAATGTTACGGCGATCGACATCCATACAGCGGAATTCTATGGGTTTATACTGGATTGATCGATCATGATTGTGGTTAGAAAGGGGTTGTAAATTGCGGCTCTCAGAAAGGGGTTGTAGATCAATCTTACGATCGCCCTAAATCCTCCTTCAAAAAGAGGAGTTCAGATTTAGGGCTTGGTTTCCTCTTTTTTAAGAAGGGTTAGGGAGGATCGTTTCAAGAATTACTTTTTAGCCATGTTTACACCCGTTTACGGACAGCTTCTGATCCCCCCAAATCCCCTTTAAGAAGCTGTTTGTAAATAGAGGCAAATGTGGCTCAAAAGCAAGCTCTGAAGAGATCCTCCCTAACCCTCCTTATGAAGGAGGGTACCAAGCCTAAGTCTAAAGTCCCCCTTTTGAAGGGGGATTTAGGGGGATCGAAACATCGATTTACAAACACTTTCTAAAGGAGAGATTTCAAGTTTTTTGTGTGATTCCCTATTGGTAAAGGAACATCAAGACTATCGACTGAAGCTAAACACAGCACCCAGCGATCGCGTAATGTTTTGGGGATTCATGGCATCTACTGCAGCAGTGGGTTCATAGCCACAATGCACCATACAATCGGCACATTTGGGATTTCCACTCTTGCGTCCGTAGTGGCTCCAGTCGGTATTGTCCAGCAATTCTTGATAGGTTGTGTAATGTCCTTCGTTCAATAGATAACAGGGCTTTTGCCAACCGAGGACACTGTAGCTCGGCATTCCCCAGGGAGTACATTCGTAATCTTTCTCCCCGGTCAAAAAGTCGAGGAACAGCGGGTTGTGATTGAAATTCCAGTTTTTGGTTCCAGCTTTGTAGGGAGCTAAAATTTCGCGGAACAGGGCACGGGTTTGTTCTCGCTTCAGGAAGTGATCCTGATCTGGTGCCCATTCGTAGCTGTAACCGGGAGACACCATCATGCCATCGATACCCAGAGTGGCAACAAAGTCGAAAAACTCCTGCATCTCTGTTGGATCAGACCCTTCAAAAATGGTGGTATTGGTGGTAACGCGAAATCCCCGTGCTTTGGCGGCTTTGATGGCTTTCACCGCAGTATCAAACACCCCTTTGCGATCGACACATTTGTCGTGCAGTTCTCGCAAACCATCTAAATGCACGCTGAAGCTGAAGTAAGGAGAGGGCTGAAACTTGTCCAGGCTTTTCTCTAACAAAATGCCATTGGTACAGAGATAGACAAACTTTTTCCGGGCGACTAACCCCCGCACAATCTCATCAATTTGGGGATGCAACAACGGTTCGCCACCAGGAATTGCTACCACGGGCGCACCACATTCTTCTACCGCCGTAAAACATTCTTCAGGAGTGAGATGTTGCTTGAGAATTTCGACTGGATGCTGGATTTTGCCACAACCAGAACACGCCAAATTGCAGCGAAATAACGGCTCCAACATGAGGGTTAACGGATAGTATTTCCGTCCCTTCAGGCGTTGGGTCACAATATATTTACCAATCTCAAGCGCTTGCTGTAAATGAATTGCCATTCTACGTCACTCCTCGATGTTTGGAAGGCTCAGATGTTGGAAGCGGAGACACTAATTGACGACGAACGTTAACCGCTAGTGCCCAATTATTCATCTCCTAATTGCGTTGAACTTATGCGTAATGTTTATTTACAAACCACTCTACGGCATCTTGTAATGCAGTAACAATTGGAGTTTGAGGAAGGTGGAGTTCTTGCACGGCTTTGGTTGGGTTGTAGTACATCAATTGCCCTGCCATCCGCACTCCATCAAGGGGCACAGATGTTTTTTTCCCCAGGGGAGCAAGGAGAATTTCGTCAACCCACGCCGCGGAAAGGGGAATCCAGGCGGGGATCGATCGCTGCGGGGCGGGTAAACCAGTAATTTGGCTCAAAGTACTTAACAGTTCCTGAAGGGTCATATTCTGGTGTCCCAGGATGTAGCGATCGCCAGACTTTCCCTTCTGGTATGCCAACCAATGCCCCCAGGCGACATCCTGCACATGGATGAGATTTAGTCCAGTGTCCATGTAAAACGGCATTTGTCGCCGCAAAAATCGCAACACAATGTCTCCGGTGGGCGTGGGTTTGATGTCCCAGGCACCGATCGGCGTACTGGGATTCACAATCACCACATCTTGCCCTGCCTGAGCTGCTTTTACTGCTTCTTGCTCTGCCCAGTATTTAGATTGTTTGTAATGCCCAATCAACTTCTCGACTGGACTTTGATAGGTTTCGTCGGCAATGCCGTTTTCTTTCACCCCGATCGCGGCGACGGAACTGGTATACACAGTGCGGTTTACTCCTGCCTGCCGTGCCGCCGCCAGCACATTGCGGGTTCCTAACACATTGAACGCATAGAGTTTATCTTTTTCAGATTGAAGCAACGAGTAATGGGCAGCAACATGAAACACCACTTCGCAACCCTGCATCTTTGTGGCAAGATCGCGATCGGTCAACCCGCCCTGAACCAGTTCCACGTCCAACCCTTGCAGATTGTCCAATATACTCGTTGGACGCACCAATGTCCGCACCTGGCAGCCTTGCTGCAATAACAATCGGACGAGGTTGGCTCCCACGAAACCCGTCCCACCTGTGACAAAGACAGTTGTACTCATGGAACTATCCCCAATCCCTGATCCCTAAGCCCCATCGCTTTTTGGCAATCTGGCGGATGTCATCGAAGACGGCATAGAAGACTGGGATCACAATCAGGCTGAGGATGGTGGAGGTAACGAGTCCACCCATGATGGTGGTTGCCATTGGAGTCCGCAGTTCGGCACCCGCTCCCCACCCCAGGGCGATCGGCACCATGCCCAAAAGCGTGGCTGCGGTCGTCATCAAGATGGGACGCAAGCGCACCGGACCCGCCAGCAAAATCGCCTCCGTGCGCGACATCCCGGCTTTGCGAAGCTGGTTAATGTAGTCCACCAGCAGAATGGCGCTTTTGTTCGTTAATCCCAGCAATAAAATAATCCCAATAATGGAGATCATGCCAAAGTCAGTACGGAAAATGATGGACGGCATCAGTGCCCCCACCAGAGAGAGTGGCAAGGAAATCGCCACCACCAGTGGGTCAAGAATGCTCTTGAACAGTAGCACCAGCACCACCATGATGCAGACGACGGAGAGTGCGAGCGTGCTCTTGAAGCTATCAAAAATTTCGTCCACACGGGCAGAATCGCTACCCCGATCGCGGGTTACAGACTTAGAAGCATCTTGCTTACGAATTTCTTCCGTGGCAATTTTCTCCACCTGACGGGTCGCTTTCCCTAACGCCACGCCCTTGCCCAAATTCGCCCCAATGTAAGCAATACGCCGTTCGTCTGCCCGTTCAATTTGGCTGATCTTACCGTTTTCATTGGCACCCCCCGTAATCGTGATGTCCATCAATCCCGGAATTTTTTCCATGCGGGTCTGGATAGCATTGGCGATTTTGCTAAGCACAACCGGATCATTCCCGATTAACACCAATTGCAGCGGTTTTTCTCCCCCTGTATCAATAAATTGAATATCTTCGACACTGGTGGATACATCTTTAATTGCAGGCAACTCTTGCCGTACCTGATCCTGCACTTCGGCAGTTTTGGCTGAACGATCGTCCTTCAATTTCACGTAGAGTGTCCCCTGGTTGGGGCGTTGCCGCGTGCCAACAGTGGTAAATACACTTTCCACGGCTGGATTTTTGCGGACTGAGGCTTCTAACCGTTTTGCCACGTCAACAGAATCTTTGAGCGGGTCAATGGGGGACGGAACCTGGGCTGCTGGATTTCGTGTTGCCAGGGCAGCGGGATCAACATCGGGAGGTAACTCCGTCGATCGCCCAGCCTGGTTAGCTTGTGCTAATCTTGCCAGGGTTGCTGCATCAGGAATTGTCGGCAAAGGAGCCGTATACCGCAGATTGAACTCACCCCGATCGAGCTTGGGAATAAACCCTGTGGGAATAAACGGAATCAGAGCGACGCCTGCCAGAAAACTCACGATCGCAAAGCCAATCACTAACGCCCGATGCCGCAAAGACCAATCCAGCACATTCCGATACCAGCCCACAAATCCTTGCTGATATTGCTCTGGATTGGTCACTAAGACCGTAGGGTCAATGGCGGCTGGGCTGACTTCTGGTGTTTCTGTGGGAAAAGTTTCGGATGCAGGCTTTTTCTTTGCCCGGAGCCAATATGCTGCCAGCATGGGCGAAAGCGTGCGGGCAACCAGCAAGGAGATAATCACCGCCGCCGAAACCGTAATGCCAAAGGGACGGAAGAACTGCCCAATCACCCCATCCATCAAGGCAACCGGAAGAAATACGGCGACCACAGTAAACGTGGCGGCTGTCACTGTTAAGCCAATTTCGTTTGTTGCCTCAATTACCGCTTGCCGGGGAGGTTTGCCGTCCTCAATGTGGCGGATGATGTTTTCCACATCCACGATCGCATCATCCACAATGATCCCAATGACCAATGCCAGCGCCAACAATGTAATGGTCTCCAGATTGAAGCCAAAGAACGCCATCACAATGAAGGTGCCAAACAGCGAAGTCGGAATTGCCAGTGCCGAAATGATGGTTGCCTTCCAGTTCCAGAGGAAGGGATACATGACGATGATGGAGAGAACGATCGCCTCAATTAAGGCATCAATGGTTGAATGAGTTGCCTGGTTAATGTATTCGGCTTGAGTCGATGCCAGTGTCAGTTGAATCGCAGAATTTTCTGTTTGAATCCTGCTAACAACCTGCTCAACTTCTCGAACAACCTCTAGCGTGTTGGCATCACTTTTTTTCACCACTTCAAATGCCAGCACAGCTTGATTGTCGAACCGAACCGCAGAACTACCAGGTGCCAACACCACTTCTTCCGCTTGACCCGTAACTGGGGCAGGGGTGTCTAATGTCACTCCAGCAGGCACGCCCAGCAGATTGACCTTGAGCACACCGGGAACTTTGGCGATCGTGGGGAGGATTTTATCCTGCGTGATTTGGGCGAGTTCGGGCAGAGTTTGGGTGGAACTGGAAACGGCATAGCTGACCACTGCTGCCTCGTTCAAATTCACCGGTGTCACCTCAAACTCACTATCCTTGGGCAACTTCACATCTTTAAGAGAATTTTCTACGTCTGCCGTGGCTTTTTCTAGCTTTGTGCCCACCTCAAAGGACAAACTCACCACCGAGCGTCCAGGATAGGTAGACGATCGAATTTTAGTTAAACCCTGCTTGCCCTCTAATGGCTTGACTCCCTGTTCGATCGGGATGGTAACTTGAGCCTCCGTTGCTTCCGCCGACGTTAGAGGGGCTTGAGCATTCACCACCACCACCGGAAACGTTACATCGGGGAAGAGGGCATACTTCAAGGAACTGAAGGCAAAGAATCCAGCGACCATCACCGCAATCCAAAATCCTAAGGTGATCCAGGGATATTGAATTGCCAGCTTTGAGACGTTAAACCGCTCTCGCGTAGATTTGCGTTGGGGGGATGGAGCCATTAGCAGGGAATTCCGACAAGATGTAGACGATGCACCCGATCAAGGTGTCAACCTATTGCAATCCTAGCCTTAGCTTAAAAAGAATAATAAGAAAAAATATCTCAACTTCTCGATCTCCTGAACATCTGCGAACATCACGCTTACTGGGAAACAACTTGCAATGATTCACTAAATTTAATACTTTTAGCACAAGATAGTAGATTCTTTACTGCTAATTGGATAGCAATTTCTTGAGATTAAATTCAGTTCAACAACATCTTGGTTTCAACATATTCTCGTAAATTGGTTTCAACCCACATAAGCAAAATGCATGAGTACGATGTCTTCTCTAACGCCTCAGCAATTCGATCGCCTCAACCAATCCATCCAAGAACTGGAACAACTGCTAACAGAAGTCGATGAAGCAGGGGCAGAGGAAATCTTAGACGAACTCTTCTTACTGGTTACGCAACTCTATGATCAGTTCCCACAACTCGACAAGGATGAAGACGAATAATTCTGTGTCATGAACATCTGGTTCAGATCCATCCCCAAAATTGTCGCTCAATGAATGGGCAAGACGACCAAACTGTTACTCACCAGGTTTGCGGACAGGCGGTATAAAAAAGGTAGCTTCAGCAGATTTATGGCTTCTGGGAGCAAGCAAAGGTAATCGGCAATGCCTGTATCGAAGACAAGCTCGATCAAAAAGGTTGAGTCATTCACCCCAAGAAAGGTCAGTGGGACGATCGCTGTCAGCTACAGTACCAGAAATCACGGCTTAACCCACCCAGTACGCCACTGGAAGAAGCCACTGCACCATAGTCAATGCAGGTGTCATTGTGCTGCCATTGCCTCCGCTATGGCATATCCTCTAATGAAACCGTTGTTGCTGCTGTCTCTACAATCGAATTGAATCGAGGTGTCATGTGAAAACGCCTGTACTACTCCCCCCATCTATCTGTTTTAGCAATCTACAACTGTCGTATTAGCAACCACTGAAGAGGAAACAGGAGCCAGAAATATTGCCGGTCTGACTCCTGAAGCTTGAAATAATCTCGCATCTAGGATTCGAATTGTTCGCTAACAATGTCCTGTAGTCCTGCCGGAAAAAACATTGTTTGTCCCTATTGCAAGCATTACTTCCCGAATAATTCTGTATACTAGAAAGCTAAAACTTGATAAACATAGCTTTCAAAGATTTGAGCAAGAACAACAAAATTCGGACTTAACAAGTTAGAGTTTTCAGCTATTCATTCAATTTACTCAATCCCTAATTTGATTCCTTAATCATCGTTTTTGGTACTGCTATCACGATCGTTTGAGGTGGAATATCTTTAGTAACAACACATCCAGTACCGATAATACTACCCCTTCCAATCGTTACCCCATCTAATATTTTAACCCCATCTCCTAGCCAACATTCGTCTTCAATTATAGTTCCTTTTCGACTTAGTTCAAACGCACCATAGTTGCCTGCACAAATTCTTGTATGAGCAGAGATCAAGCAATTTTCTCCAATCCGAATATGTCCTGTTCCTGTGATACAAACATCAGGTCCTAAATATGTTCTTTCCCCAATGTCAATTTGACAATGCTCACCCGTCGCACGAATATTTACTCCTCGATCTAGAACAACTCCTCGATTCAACCTCAAATAGCTATCAGGGCTTTGCATATCCAACACTACATTTTGTAGAATCTTTACCTCGTCATAGAGAGTGATTGAATTAGCTCCTAAAACATCAATCCCTTCTTGCAAAGAAACAGATTTTCCCATATAAAAGAATAATTTTTGATAGCAATATCTCCGTATTAAAACTCCAATTGGTGCCGGTATCTCCCTCAATAAGCTAATCACAATTCGCTCAAGTACTCGTGATTGAAGAATTCGGTCTTTTGAGAAAACAGAAATTTCTTGAATATTCATGACGGGATAGCCTTTGTTTAAATTGGTGAAGGGCGCTGAGGAACCAAAAGACATAAGTAAAGACAAATGGATATGTCTTTAAGAAGAGGTGTTACTAGCAAATAGATGAATAATGCTGCTTCATAAGAGGCGGTAGCAGCGCAATTACAAACTAATCAACTTAGCGTAAGCAAATCAAAACTGACACGGCAAGATGAAGAAACCCAGGTTATTCCATATCAGCTTCTTGCAAAGCGTTCGTAGTAAAACTTTCTATAAAAGCCTTCTAACAACAAACAGCTTTAGCCCTGTGCAGCCTGATCCCACACACAGAATCAGATTTCTTGCAACAATAAAGTTCTAGAAAAATTGATCGCCTGCCCGAACGTCTACCGTAAGCCAATAATGTCAGAGCTTCAGTAAAATCTAAGGCACTTCGTTGAGTTAGTTAATTAGCGCTAGAAGCTTCTAGGGGGGAGTTTCCCCAAATTCCGACATGATGTTAAACTTATGATTGAAAATGTAAGCACGTCCACGATTTCTGTGACGAAGCTCTTGATGCCAATTTCTAGTCGCTGAGGTATTCATAAAAAAGCACTGACTAGATGTTCAAGCCGTGTGAACGTAACTTACCTTTCGCTCGATCTCAAACTACGCACAGTATAGTAGAGCTTTTAACACTGGTTTATGTAGATTCTTTAAAGAAATCCAGCTAGATTTAAAGGAATGACTTCGATGATTCTGTTTACTTCTTCTGAAGGTTGACAATCTGAACTAAAATCAGGTGCCAGTAGCCGTTTAGCTAAATTAATAGCAGTCTGAGTAAACTGGTGGTAGAAGACTTTGCGGGAGAACGGCGATGGCATACGTATGTGAACTGGGCGCAGGACGCAGCCTTTATCTAGACAATGCCAACGGGCAAACAACTGTTAGCATCGCCAGCACCACCCCTGGACAGCAGCAACAAGCCACCAGTCGCTTTCAAACTGGAGCCTGGATTGCCACACCAGAAGTTTACCTGACCCGTGATGGAGCCGTGATCAAGCTTCAGGCTGAACAAGGATCGCACTACATCCGCGTACATGGCACCAGCATTGGAGTGAGCGAAGCTTTTTCGCTAGAAACCTTAGAACAAATGCAGATGCAGCAGGTTTCTGGTTTTGCCGCCTCCCCGGCAGGAGTAGAACCGATGCAGCCGATGCAGCCCATGCAACCCATGCAACCCATGACAATGGGAGATATGCACATGAGCATGAACCCGATGACGATGCAGATGGGAAACATGGAACTGCAAATGGGAAAAGCTGGTTCAACTAAAACGACCACGAGTCAACGGTTTTGTAGTCAATGCGGGACTGCGGTGAAGCCAGAAGACCGTTTTTGCACTAATTGCGGACATCGGTTGGGGGGCACGGGCTAGTAATGGGTGAGGCAATCAAAACCGCGAATGGTCAAGAGTTTAATGATTGAGATCAGCGATTCCGACCTGCGACCTTCCCTTGTTTGTCGGCGTACCCAACGAGTGTAGAAGGTGAAGAATGTACTTGCCTCTTATCCTGGAACAGCAGGTATCTCTCGGAATAAGTCAGGCTCGTCATGTACAAATGTAATTTGCAATGTCCCTGTTAACTCTTCTTCTCGCAAAGCTGAGTCATGAGCGGATGTGAGTTGTTCCAGGCTTTCCTGGCTCAAACGCAAACCTGTCTCTTGCAGCGTTGCAGCGAGTTGATCCAAATTGGTGCTTGGTACTTGAAAGTTAATGCAAATCAGGATGTTTGAGTACAAATGGAAATCTGTAATCCAAGCTCCTGCCTGGTTGATCGCTTCACTCACACGATCGGTCATCTGAATTCTTTCTGCTCTGGTAAACCCATCTAAGCGGAGAAACATAGAAACAATGAATCAATAATTCAAATCATTAATCACTAATGACACGTTCAAGAACCTGACTGTCATTCGTTATTCGTCATTTGTTTTAACCAATCCAGCATTAAAGGGTTCACGGCTGCTGGGTTTTCGTCGTGGGGGCAGTGTCCTGTGTTGGGGATGGGAATGAAGGTGACGGGATGAGTTGCTGTCATTTGCTGGTAGATGCTGGCACCCGCGATCGGTGTCCAGGGATCGGCTTCTCCCCACAACACCAGCAACGGCGCTTTGACTTTGGGTAGTAGTTCGGCTGGAGTCGGACCTGGAGGTGCAGTGAGCACAGAGGCAAACACCTTCTGGGCACCTTGATCGCAAGAGGGTGCGTAAATCAAATCGATTAACTCATCAGTGACGGCTTCGCGATCGCGATACACCTGCTGCAAAGTGCGGCGCAATCGCGGTTTTTGGCGAATCAAGTTGAACAGAAACGGACCGACCCAATCGGAGGAAACCACTTGGGTAAAGGTTCCCATCACAACTCGCAGCGGCAGTGGTAACTCTTCTGGGCGATGATTCAAGCCCCCGGCACAGTTGAGCAATATGCCACCGGCGGCTGTTTCAGGATAATCTGCCAGCACCATGAGGCAAAGCAAGCCGCCAATGGAGTTGCCAACAAACACAGTGGGTTCGTTAATGTGAGTTGCCCAAAAATCTTTCAACTGGTCGCGCCAGAGTTCCACTGTGTAGTTGAGGGCTGGTTTTTCCGCATTGCCAAAACCCAACAGATCGATCGCGTAGACTTTGTAGCCCGCACCTGCCAACACCGGGATATTTTTACGCCAATGCCCAATAGAAGCGCCAAAACCGTGTACCAGCAGCAAAGGGCGACCACTTCCCGTAACGGTGTAGGGAATTTTGTAACCGTTCCAGATCCAGGTCAGTTTTTCCAGGGGAGCAGTAGATTCGAGTAGCACAGTCTTTTTATGAAGTTTCTTAAACGCCTTCCATGATAGAAGGAATTTGGGCAACTATTCATCATCCTGTAGGAACGCGCTCTATGACCGTCGATGCTCCCTTTCCCTGGCAAGCAGAACCTGTGATTCGCCATGTGCAGCGCTTGCTCGACAGTTTTCGCCATTGGACAGGCTACTCCCTGCTGGACTCATCCAATCAACCAGCATCTAATCAACCGGAAATTGTGACTCAAGCTCTATTTACCGCCCCCTTTGTGGTGGTGTCGCATGGCATTGAGGCAGATCCCATTTTTAACTATGGCAACCAGGTTGCACTGGACTTGTGGGAACTGGGCTGGCATCAATTTATCCAAACGCCCTCCCGTCGCACGGCAGAACCGACCGAACAAGCCGATCGCAACGTTCTATTACAACAGGCAAAAGAACAGGGGCTAATCTGCAATTACCAGGGCGTGCGAATTTCTAGCACGGGGAAGCGGTTTCGCATTCAAAATGTCCTGTTATGGGATGTGTTGGACGAGACAGGAAATCGCTGTGGTCAAGCCGCAACCTTCGATCGTTGGGAAATGTTGTAAGGTCAACGCATGGACTTACCCCTGATTTACCATCCCCACTACGTGGCACCCCTCCCCCCAGGGCATCGCTTCCCAATGCCCAAATTTCGGATGTTGTATGAACAATTGCTGGCAGATGGAGTTGCCCATCTCTCCCAATTTCATACTCCCGATCGTCCTGCCAAAGATTGGATTGAATTAGTTCACACGCCCGAATATGTTCGTGATTATTGTGAAGGCACGCTGGAGGCCAGAGCACAACGCCGCCTTGGATTGCCCTGGAGTCCGGAGTTGGTGAGCCGCACCTGCATCGCCGTAGGGGGAACCATTCTCACCGCACGCTTGGCTCTAGAATGCGGATTGGCGTGTAATACCGCAGGCGGCACCCATCACGCCTTTCCCGATTACGGATCAGGATTTTGCATCTTCAACGACATGGCGATCGCAATTCGAGTCTTGCAACAACAAGGCTTAATTCACAAGGTGCTCATCGTCGATCTGGATGTGCATCAGGGCGATGGCACGGCTCTGATCTTTCAAAACGATCCCGGTGTGTTCACCTTTTCCATGCACTGCGAGGTGAATTTTCCCGGCACCAAACAACAGAGTGATCTGGATGTGCCATTGCCAGAAGGGATGGAGGATGAGGACTACTTGCAAACCCTCGCCCACTACTTACCCGACTTGCTAACTCAGGTGCAACCCGACCTGGTGTTTTACGATGCTGGAGTCGATCCGCACCGGGGCGATCGCCTGGGCAAACTCGCTCTCACTGATTCCGGTCTATTTCGGCGAGATATGCAGGTCCTTACTACCTGTTTAGCCCAGGGCTATCCCGTTGCCTGTGTGATTGGCGGGGGTTACGCCGATGATTTAACCGCCCTGGTTTATCGCCATTCCCTGGTTCATCGCGCCGCCAGCGAAATCTATCCCCACTACTAGGAACTGATTCTGGTACTCAAGGCGAGATGCAAAACCAGGTTCGCTATGTTTAGCACAGAAATTTGGGAGCTAAAGCGACTCGTAGGCGATCGCTGGGGTCAACGCTAGCGTAAAACGGGGTAGTCTCTGCAAGAATAGCTCTCAAGGCGATGACTCTGCTTGCTGATCAGCATCAGGGCAGGAAGGCAGTTAGCTCATTTTTGGAGTCTGATCGATCGCCCATGTCGCCCTCAAGATCTCCTCTCTACTGAGATTTGAGACGATGGTAGCAATTTTCTCTGAAAAATGGTGATATTTCCTGGCTACCAAACTTCAACTTAGTAGCGACACTGAGGAGGCTGCCGATTTCTGTAACCTGGGAGGAAATGGTAAACGCTACTAAGAACTAACAAACTCTGTCAAGTTCTCATACTCATCGCGATGTTGTTCCAGAGCATCCCAAACATCAACCTTCTGCTGAAGGTTTAACCAAAGTCTAGGACCATTTCCAAAAGTAATCCCCAATCGAATTGCCATATCTACGGTAATGGGTCTACGACCATGAATAATTTGGCTGACTGTACGCCTTGACACACCAAGCATTTTGGCGATTTCGGTTTGTGTGAGATTTAACTCTTCAAGCAAATCATCAAGCACTTCACCAGGATGAGCGGGTTTCACTTTCCTCTCAGACAGGATCTGAGTTAGTTTCTCATTCTTCATATTGCTGTTTAAGGCTTCAAATAACAAAGCTGCTTAGTGATAGTCTTCATAGTCAACATCATAAGCATTACCATCTTGAAACTTGAAAGTAATACACCAGTTCTTAGCAACTGTCACTGACCAAGTTCCTTTTCTATCTCTTCCCAATTCATGTAACCGATAACTAGGAAGATGTATGTCACTAACCTTTTCCGCTGCATCGATTACTTCTAACCTTGCTTTAATCTTCTTCTCAAACTGCTTTGGGATGCCCTTATTTTTGCCTTCATTGAAAAACTTTTCTAACGCCTTGTGCTTGAAGTTGAGGATCATACAGGATGGTTGACAAACGATGTGCGCCAGTAATAACATCCCTCGCCTTTTGAATTCCTAGTTGCCGCTTATATATTCTCAGCATGAGGAAATTCTCCAAGAGTTTTATAAAGAAAGGGTTGGGCGCTTCTACAGGAAAAACAGTAAGTCAGGAAAATCGAAGAGTGTTCTACTGGCAAGAGAAACAATCTGCAAACCTACCTTAATTAATTTGAGTTTTTCCAAAAAAAGCATTCCCTTAATGACAAGTGTAACCTATGAGGTTACATCTTTTTAAGGAAAAGCTAGTTTGCTTTGGCTTCCAATGCCTCTAAACGACTCTTGAGATCTTGATTCTCTTGTTTGAGTTGATCAAGTTCTTCCCGTAGTTGCTTCACCGCTTTGTCTGCTCCGGCATTTTTCTGGACTCGTTGAATCGCTTCTTCGGCAATGCGGCGCACCCGACCATCCGCCGTTTGAGTAGCTAACCCATTCAGGATGGCGATCGCTTTTGTGGTTTCCATCTGTCCCAGGGCATTTACGACTGAAACTTGGATGAGAAAGAAGCTTTCGCGGGAGAGTTCTTTCAAACGGCTGAGAATGCGTTCCAGGTTGACGTTGGTTTGTCCCGATGAAATGGCACCGAGGGCGCGAATGGCAGCGAGTCGGAGGGACTGAGGTGTGCCCGGTTCGGTGTAGTCGAGGATAAGGTTCAGGGCATCTTCAGAGGTTTTCATTTGGCTAAGAGCCGCGATCGCTCCCGCCCGCACGACTTCATTCCAGCCCTGGCGCTCTTTCAGCACAGATTTCAACAGTTTCAATGCCTTCTCCGTTTTGTCCTGCACCAGATTTGAACCTGCTAAGGTGCCTAAGGCTCGGATGGCTGCGGCTTCGGTGTAGTAGCTGGCATCGCCCTTTTCAGCGATCGCTTTGATGGCTTTGTAACTCTCCACCGTTTGGATGCCAGCCAGAGCTTCTACAGTGGCTCGACGCACCCGCGCATCCGTATCTTTAAGCCCCAGCAGCAGTCCCTCAAATGCCTGTCCCAACTTGACATTTGCCAGGTTGCGAACAATTTCGACCCGCACCCCCCAAAACGTTTCCTGCTGCAAAGCCGTGGAGAGTGCTTTGACGGCTTCTAAGCCCCCTTTTTTGGCTAACGCTTCGGCGGCAAAGATCCGGGCAATGGGGTCGGGATCGTGCTGTAACTGTGCTTTCAGTTCGGGAAGGGGATACTCCAGAGTGACCGTTTTGAGCGTGCGATTGCCGACATCGAAGCGGACGAAATCAGGCTTTTGCTCCAGGGGGAAATAGAAAGATTGTTCTTGCTCTTTGATGCGGATCGTGAAGATTTTTGTGGATCCACCAAACGCGATCGGGATTTTCAAATCAAACAACGCTTTCTCACCCTGAGTTTGAGTCACGGTGAGCTTTGCCAGGTTGCTGTCGCCATCCCAGGAGTAGGCAACGGTGTAGTCGGGATGTCCACCCCGAAACACAAATTGGTCGAACAGGAACAGCAAATTGCGTCCAGAGGCTTTTTCGATCGCCCGTAGCAGATCCACGGTTTCCACGGTTTTGTGGGCGTTGTCGTTGACAAAAGTCGCGATCGCTTTCCAAAACAGATCCTCGCCCAACTCTGCCCGAATCATGTGATAGACGCAGGCTCCCTTTTCGTACAGGTGACGATCGTAGAGTTCGATCGCTTCCCGGTAAACATGGGTGACGATCGGGCGACGATACCGTGAAGCATCTTCATCCAAATAGCTACGAGCCTGTCCCAGTTGGTAATAGGCGGCGGCTTCGGTGCCGTATTCCTGCTCTGTCCACATCACTTCTGAGTAAGAAGCCATGCCCTCTTTGAGCCAGGCGTGGGACCAATGTTTGATCACCACCAGATCGCCAAACCACTGATGCGCCAGTTCGTGTGCAACCAGGCTTTCCGTATTGCGGTTGTCGATCGCGGCGCGTTGGTCAATCAGGCAGCGATCGGTGAGCAGGGTTGTGGAGGTGTTCTCCATGCCACCAAAAATGAAATCATCCACACACACCTGGGCGTATTTGGGAAACGGATAGGGATAGCCAAACTTCTTGCTAAAAAACTCAATCATGCGCGGCGTTTTGCCCATACTGAGTTGGGCTTCTGCCTCCTTCCCTTTTTCCACGTAGTAGTTCACGGGCTTGCCGTTCCACTCATCTCGAATTTCGGCAAAATCTCCTACTGCTAATGTCATCAAGTAAGTGGGATGAATTTCTTGCTGCGACCAATGGTAAATCTTGCTGTCCCCATCTTCTTCAGCGCTGATCAATTCCCCGTTGGAAATTGCCATGAAGGGCTTGGGCACCCGCACCCGAATTTCTGAGGTTGCCAGTTGCCCCGGATAGTCGAAACAGGGAAACCAGAAGCGAGAATCTTCATCTTCGCCTTGAGTCCAAACCTGGGTCGGCTTATGGGGACAATGCTCATCCGGCGCAATGAAGTAAAGTCCTCGCTGGGGTTGGTCTACGCTGTAGGCGATCGTCAGGGTCAGGGGTTCTCCGGCGCGGGTAGGCTGCTGAAGTTGAATGTGCAGTTGCTCCCCATCGTAATCAAAGCTCTGAGTTTCGTTGCCAATGGCAACGGAGTGAATATCAAGATTGACGGCATCCAGAGTGAGGCGATCGATGCCGCTGCGAACGGGGTTGAGCCGGATTCGACACGTCCCTTTGTAGCGCTGGTTGGGAATGTCTAGATCCAAATCCAGGGCGATGTGTTCCACTTGACCAGGGCGATCGGGGTTGTAGTGAGGACGCGCACCGGGAAGCTCAAAGGCACGATGACCGTTATTTTCAGGCTCAAACCACTGCTGAGGCATAGGAGAAAGATTTACTGGGAGGCATTACGAGTCCTTTATTGTAATGCCAGGAAGGAGGATTGGGCTAACCGCTGGCAAGGTTACAGCAATTGTCATTTTGAAACGTTGTATTAAAGCTACCCTGTCGCTAATGAACGCTGAACCTATCTCTGGTTTTCTCAAACTGCATTGGATTCAAACACAACGTTCAATCTTGATGGGAGGAGTTGGCAACTTGATCATGACTCATTGCTGAACAAAACAGGTTTAGAGTCAAATAAAAATGGTTAGGTGTTGAAGTGCTTAAGTCAAACGACCAAAATCGTCCCGTCTTAATTGCTCGACTTAAAGCTGTTTAAAGGGATTGTTGCTTCACCAACATGTAGAAGCTGATGGGTTTGTTTATAGGATATGGATTAAATTTAGAAGCACCTCAAATTACGAAAGGGTCGATCGCGTATTCCTGCCAGCTTCGTTGAAACCATTCGGCAACGTAGGGACGCACAACAAACTTGGGTGGACGACCGGCTTTGACATCAATCCGAATGAAGGAGTAAGGGCGACGTTTTTGCGAACCCTGCCCCGATCGCCCCACAAATAATTGAGATTGGGCAACCAGGCGTTCTTGCTCGGCGTGGGGTTCCGTCAAATCATTCCCTTCCAGGCGTTGCCGTCGCAAGCTGAAACCGCTGCCACCACACACAATCCAATTGGTGTAGGAATCCGCATGACCCGTATTCATCGTTCGCAAGTATTCCAGACAATGAGCATGACCATTCAGCACCAAATCGACGATCGGGCGACCTTGAGGTAAATCTCCCACCTCAGCCGCGACTGCATCCAGCACTTGACGGAGTCGCCAACGTACAGCCATTGTTTGTGCTTGTTGCCATTTGGTGGCTTCCGTCACGTAGGGCGGATGGTGAAAAAATAAGACCCGTCCTCGAACTGATTCGGTTTGCCAGGATGCAATCAAGCGCTGTTGCAACCAATCTAGTTGGTCATCGTCGGTTGCTGTAGAGGCATCCGATGCCAACTGTTTATCAATATCTCGAACCACTTCTGCCAACTGTTCTTCTTTGGCGTGTAAGTCATCCAGTTGCTCGGCTTCCTGGGGTTTGTTGGCATTGAGTTTAGCCGCTTGCACAAAAATCTCGCGCCGTTCTTGCTCAATTCTGGCTTTTTGCTGTCTTAACTCTGCCCGAAAATCTTGACCCGCAGCCGTTTCAGGGAGAGGAATGGGCGCGTTGAAGGTGTTGGAATCAAGTGCAAAAAAGTCAATATCGCCAACTCGAAAGGTGTAGTAGCGGTTGGGCAAGCGCGTGAAGTGTCCGGGTTGATACCGCAAACAGCGATCGCCCCCATGCTGCGCCGTGTAGTGGGTGTCCAGATGCCGCTCTAGTTCCGACGGCTTCAGACAGGCGAGATAATCCAAAAAGGCTTTCGCATAAGCATTTCCCTGCTCTGAGCCATACAGTCCCACATCAAAATCAAGCTGATTGCGGAATAAATACCGAAACGGCAGAGTGGCTTGCAGGGCGATGCCGTAGGGCAAGGGCAAATCGTAGTAGTCGTGATTTCCCGGAACCAGGAAAAACGGTTGATTGAACAGGAGGCGATCGTAGGCTGGAGAATGCTTGCCATCCCTGACTAAAAATTCGCGGTAGGGGTCAATGAAGTTTTTGGCATAGTACTCCCGCGAACCCACCAGGTAAATCACATCCCCGGTGTGCATCACAAAGCGACACTCTTCGCGGTGCGGCAGCATTTGCTCCGCCACTTGGCGCTGCGGATTGTGTCCCCGATGGTATCCAGAGCCACTGTCCCCAATCACCATAAAGGAAAACTCGGCTGCGTCTGGTTTGCCGTCATCCAGGACTAAGCGAGTTTGGTCGATCGCCCGTTCCGTCATTGCGCGATCGCCCCAGCGGACTCGTTGCTGCATCTTTTGGATTTTGGTGGCGATCGTGGGATCAACAACAAAGCGCATAATCAGGTTCCTGGAGAGTCAGCATCGTAACTGATGTGGCTGGAACTATAGTTGGGCGGTTCCACATGAATCGTAATTCGGGCTGGACAATACCGCTCTTCTAAAATTAATTCCACCGCTTCAGTAATACGGTGCGCGTTTTCCACATCTGCCGCATCCACAATCAGGTGCATTTCAATAAAAATTTGCCGCCCTACCATGCCGCGTGAGGCAATGCTGTGGCAATTCACCACACCTGGAACCTGCATCACCAGGGCATGGATCGCTTCTGGGGCGATCGCCATTTCATCCACCAGCCAGGGCAAATTTGCC
>JANRIN010000029.1:0-12401 GCA_033764965.1 Leptolyngbyaceae cyanobacterium bins.302
TTGAGGAATTGCAGTTTAAGGGGATGACCCCAGAAATGCGATCGCTCTACGAATTAGCGGCTCAGCAGATTGAAGGGTTTGCCCAACCTCAACGGGATGAAAAGCGACTGCGGCAGGCTCTCAAACTGGGTGGCGGTGAACTGCACCAGTTCCAGGATCGAGGGGACTACTGGACGGTGGATTGGACAACAGCGGATGGTGTGCGTCATACCAGTGCGATCGCCAAAGATAACCTGACAGTTGTTAGTTCTGGCATTTGCTTGAGTGGGCGCGATCGTGATTTCGACCTGCAATCGTTAGTGGGTGTGATGGAACACCGGGAGTGGTGAGACAATGAGCATCTTTTTTCATGAGCAGCTTTACCGGACGGATACTGTCATGGCAAAGCTAAAAGAGTTTCCTGTCACTATTTGTGGTGCAGGAGCTTTGGGCGCAAACCTGGCTGAGAATTTAGCTCGTGCTGGCTTTGGTAAGCTCAAGGTGATCGATCGCGATCGCATCGAAGAACGTAATCTTTCCACGCAGCCCTACTATCGTTCCGATGTCGGTGCATTCAAAGTCAAGATTGTGGCGAATAACCTCTATCGGGCGATCGGAACCAAGGTAGAAGCAGAAACTAAAGAACTGACTGCGGTAAATGCTGCCCAACTACTCAAAGGAAGTAGATTGATTGTTGATGTATTTGACAACAGTGCTTCTCGCCAAGCAGTGAGGGATTACGCCGATCATACTGGGATTCCTTGCCTTCATGCTGGACTCTCTGCCGACTATGCAGAGGTTATCTGGAATGATGTTTATCGAGTTCCATCTGATGTCAATGATGATGTCTGTGACTATCCACTCACACGTAATTTAGTGATGTTAACGGTGCCTGTGGCTTGTGAGGCGATCGTTTCTTTTGTTGCAACAGGAGAACAACGGCACTTCACGATTACCTTGAAAGATTTGAGTATTCAATCTCTCAAGCTGTAATACCTGATGGTGACTGGACTACTCCCCGTAAACGGTCACCATCACTTTACGCTGTCGGGCTTTGACATCACATTCGGGGTGACTGAAATTTGCTTTTCAGACATTGATTGTACTGATAAGTAGGTAGGCGTAATTAATTGTAAGAAGGGGAGTGGGGGCGTTGCCCCCAGGCAGGGGGTTTAACCCCCACCACCCCCCAAATCAAATTGAGTTTAATTGCACCCATCTACTTATACCCAATAGCGAGGCTTCATCAAATGGCGCTTGAAATCCAGAGAATATGGTTAGAAAATTGTCGAGGGTTAGTTCGAGACTACGAACGATTGCCAGAGAACCATGAGGCAATGGTGTATATCGCAATGATTCGGTTGATGCTACGGAGACTAGAAAGTAATCGAAGAAGATGGAACTCCGACGCAACTTAATAGCTGTTTACAAACATTCTCTTAATGTCATGCTTTTGATGGGATGATCTTGAGGGTAACTACCTCGGTAGGAGCATGAGATGCTTAAGCCGATCAGTCTACGATTAGACCAATTACATCGTTTGTTTTTTCAGACTTCCTAAATTTATAGATGAAGTCTTAATTCACTATAAAGGCGAACGGTGCAGAACATAAGGAGCATGACGTGTTTTTTCATAAAAAAGAAACGATTCATTCAGTTAATATTCAAGAATCAAATCCACGTTTTGCTCAACTACTTTTAGAGCAATTTGGTGGTGCAACGGGTGAACTTACTGCGGCCCTTCAATATTGGGTGCAGTCATTCCATGTTGAGAACGCTGGCATTCGCGATATGTTGCAAGATATTGCGATCGAAGAGTTTGGTCACCTGGAAATGGTGGGCAAATTGATCGAAGGCCATACCAAAAACGTTGATCAAACAGAAGCTTTCAAAAGCAGCTTATTTGCAGTGCGCGGAATGGGACCTCACTTCCTCGACAGTCAGGGAAGTGCCTGGACAGCTAGCTACATCAATGAAGGTGGCGATGTTGTGCGTGACTTGAGAGCAAATATTGCAGCCGAGGCTGGCGCACGTCAGACTTATGAATCTTTGATTAAACTGGCTACAGACGAAGGCACGAAGCAGACCTTAGTGCATCTTCTCACTCGTGAAATCTCTCACACGAAGATGTTTATGAAAGCCTTGGATTCGCTAGGAAAACTTGACGATCCATTCTTTGGTAATGTTCAGCCTGATGAAACAGTAGACATATACTATAATCTGTCTTCAAACGGCAAAGAAGATCAGCGCGGTCCCTGGAACTCAGAACCTGATTTCCGCTATGTTGCTGAACCTGGTGCTTCAAGATAGTTGCATTAGTTTCTGAACGTAAAAATCCCGTTGCTTAAATTTTAAGTGACGGGATTTTAGCTTGCAACTGCTTCTGGAAGTAAGAATGCTTAAATATTACTAAACCGATGTTCAAGTGTTGATGAATGAGATGGACTCACTTCACATTACCAGGAATTGACCCTTTGAATTCACACTTAACCCCACGCTTCCTATTCCTTCATTCAGTTTTCAACAGTTGTAGAAGACTGAATCATGCAGGGCTTTTGATCACACTTTTGCCCGTAAAGCTGATAGATGTAGGATTCCTGCCAGTGTAAGGGGACTTCCAAAAGAGACAAACTGCCTGTAAACCCTTGCATCATGAAGATCAGGAGGGCAACTACATTCAAAACAATGTGAGCAGTTCGCCAACGCTGCGCCTTGTCCTGATAAATTTCTCGCACGATCGCCAGGGAAATAATCATCAACAGAGCAGCGGCAATTCCATAGTAATAGTGGGAGAGATACCACTGATTTGTTTTACGATAAATGCCGTCTTGACATCCTAAAACAATCAAACTCATTCCGGAAAGGGTTGCGTAAACTCCTCTCCACAGTTTGGATTTAGCTCGATACAGGAGAACGAGAGAGGCAATTGCGACTCCAAACAGAAGCACAATTAGCAGAACTTTAGAGGGGGTTTGTGCAAAAACTTGCTTGTCTACAATGTTTCCAAAAATATCATTCGCCAATGCCAGCAACACAATTCCTACCACTGAACCCGTGAGCCATCGCCCCAATTGAACATGCTCAGAACCTACAGTGGCGGGAGTTTTACTTTTTCCCTCCGTTGCTGTTTGCAATCGTCGCTGTCGGGTTTGCAGTGCTCGATTCAAGACAATCCCAAGCAACGGAAACACAAGGGTTACGGCGATCGTTGGATGTAGTAATAAAATAAAGTCCCTGGTATTCATATTGAACCTCTCATGGGAAGTAATAGAAGACAGTATTCAGGAGTAAGAAGTGAGAAATCGGCTCCTGGCTCCTAAATACTGGCTTCTCCGTTGCGGGCCTTACTTTACTTCATTTGGGGGGAATTTCTCAATTCGTCCTTTTTTGACGGCAACGACCACATCGAACATTGTGCAGAGAGACAGCGTGGTATCTTCGTTTTTGCTGTAGAGATTGACAACCATTCCAGCACCACCCGGTTGGATGCCAATCGGTTGAAGATCTTTGAAGCCTTTACGCATCAAGTCTGCACTCCCTGGTTTTCCCTTGATCTTACCAATTGCAACAATCTTGTCTTGGGTTGCGGATCTAGACTGCTTGATTTGAGCAGCCACAGCCTGATCAACCGAAGAAGGGATGACATTGAGCACCCCACTCCCAGCCGTAACTAAACCAACCATCGCGACACCCGTCATTAGAGAAGTGAGTTTCATGTTGTGACTCCTGACAATTATTAAAATGACAGCATTGTTTAAGGCGAACCCTGATATCGCAGTCAAAGAGAAGGTTAGGACAGGTTGCCAGGTGGAAACGATCGTTTTGTAAGCATTTCCCTTTTACCCTGTGTTCTCTACCTTCTGTCTCCTGCAATAGGTTCACTGGCAATACCATCTCAGTTTGCTCTGAAGTTCCTCTGAACTAGACATAGAAGTTTCCTGAATTTATCCTGATAAATGGTTTAGGCTAAACTCACAGTTTTCTCAGATGAAGGGAGATTTCCAGAAAAAAACTTCCCTGCTGGTTTCGGCTTCGCTCAACCAGCACCCACGCCCTGAGCGGAGTCGAAGGGCAATTCAGTGGTAAACTCTTTTGAAGAAATCGCCTGAGGGGATACCTGAGCGATGGAGACGTTGATACGTTCTTCTCAGCTTAAATTCAGATTAACTCTCTAAAATAGACTGAATCATTCTGTGTGATGTCCGATGAGTTCCCTTTCACTAGGAGTTGCTTCATTGATCCCACTCGTCAATCGCATTCCTGGACAAGCCTATCTGTGGGTGGCGGTGCTCATTTTTGGATCATCCAGTGCTGTGACTCGAAAAATTACAGAACTCGGTGCCCATCACTTCATGGGTGGAGAAAACCCAATTTCTCTTTGTAATGTTTTGTTTGTGGGTAATCTCTGTGCCCTGGTTTTACTGACTTTTATTCATCGGCGGCAATGGAACCGCCCAACCCTCAGCCAGTTTTCCAGGCGAGAGTGGCTAACCTTGGGAATTGTAGCAATCCTCTCAGGTGCTTTGGCTCCAGGGCTGATTTTTCAATCCCTGGCCTCAACTTCAGTGACGAATGTGGTGCTACTGGGGCGGTTAGAACCACCCCTCACCCTCGCGTTATCGCTCTGGCTTTTGCGCGATCGAGTGACCGGGTGGCAAATTGGGGGAGCGATGATGGCTTTTATTGGGGTCGCTCTCATCCTCCTTCTCCAACCAGCCCCAGAAGGGATGATGCCAATGGCAGGAATCTCAGTTGGGTTGGGCGAACTACTCGCTGCGGCAGGCGCAGTGATTCTTTCTATTTCGACCATTATTGCTAAAAAGGGTCTGACGAAAGTGCCATTGGGAATTTACAGTACGGTTCGAACCGGGTTAGGAACCTTAATTTTCTTTGTGACCGCACTGATTTTGTATGGAAGCGATCACTTTATGGGGGTTCTATCGCCATTTCTATGGCAATGGATGTTGCTATACGGCATCATCATTGTGGTCGTGGGGCAATCTTTCTGGATTGCAGGTTTGCGAGCCTCATCCGTGTCAACCGCTTCGGTGATTGGTTCCTTCGCTCCGATCGCAGGTATTTTAGCGGCCTATCTGATTTTAGATGAGGTGCCTACTCATGCCCATTATTTAGGGGGGAGTGTCATTCTATTAGGATTGATCCTGAGCCAGGTGGGAATTTATCGGAAAGCAGCTCCCAAAACGGTTATCACTCCGACTAACTCAGTTCAGGCGGAGCAAGCGATCGAATCTACAATGGGCTTTAAGGGGATCTGACCTTTACATCCCTTATCCCTATTCCCGGAGCGCGTAGCCAACTCCCCGCACCGTATGAATCAGCCGTTTTTCCCCTTTCTCTTCGAGTTTGAGCCGCAGATAACGAATATAAACTTCAATGATGTTAGAGTCTCCCACGAAGTCATACCCCCAGACATGCTCCAGAATTTGATCTCTTGTAAAGACCTGACGAGGATGGCTCAATAAATATTCCAACAAATCAAACTCTTTGGCGGTTAATTCAATCGCCCGCTGATCGCGATAGACTTCCCGTGTCCGATGGTTTAAGCTGAGTCCTTCAAATTGCAGCACTGCTTCATCCGCTTCCTGAGTGCGGCGCAGGTGTGCCCGAATGCGTGCCAGTAGCTCTTCAATGCTAAAGGGTTTGACGACGTAATCATCTGCACCTGCATCTAGACCTGTCACCCGATCGCTGATCTCATCTCGTGCCGTCAACAAAATCACTGGAACCTTGCTGCCCGTTGCCCGCAAACGGCGACACAATTCTACCCCTGTCAATCCCGGTAGCATCCAATCCAGGATAGCCAGATCTGGCTCAGATTCGCGGACCAGGGAAAGCCCTGACATGCCATCATGGGCCACGCTCACCCGGTATCCTTCACTGCTCAGTTCCAATTCAATAAACCGGGCTAACTTGACCTCATCTTCAACTAAAAGAATATGGGCTGTCATCTCGTTTCTCCTGGACGAAAGATCGAATCATGATGCGGGTAAAGTAATCACAAAAACGCTTCCCTCTTCCAATCTTGATCGCACCGTAATCGTGCCTCCCATCCCCTCCACAAGGGTTTTGACAATCGCTAGCCCTAAGCCATACCCTCCTGTAGGCTGTAAGGTTTCCTGATTCGGGAATCGAACACGGGCTTCGTCAACGCGATAAAAGCGTTCAAAGATCCGACTTTGAACCTGGAGAGGAATACCAATTCCATAATCCCGTACCTGAACAATGGCTTGCTGATCAATGCGTTCCAGGCTCAATTCAATGGGTTGATCTGGGTTTGAGTATTTCACAGCGTTATCAATCAAGTTGATTAACACCTGTTTGAGACGATCGCGATCTACCAATGCTGTCACATCTTCCATCGCCCCAAGCTGAATCACTCGATTACTAAACTCCTTTGCCATTTCTGAGACTTCGATCATCACATCTTTGAGAAGAATTGATTCCAGATGGTAATGCATGTAGCCACTATCGGCCCGTGCTAAATCTAGTAGATCTTGCAAGAGTCGAACAGTGCGATCGGCTTCTGAAGCAGCCGTTTCCAGTGCCTCCTTTTGGTAGTCATTCAAGTTTGTACTGCGACGTAACAAACTCTGTAAGTAGCCAAGAACAACGGTTAGGGGAGTTCGTAACTCATGGGAGACATTACTGACGAACTGGCGTTGTTGCTCCCACGCATCTGAAAGGCGGGAGAGCATCATATTGAACATTTGGGCCAGTTCTTTAACTTCGCTCGGAGCATGGCTCAGTTGGAGTTTGGCCTTACTCAAATCATCTACGGAAATTGCTCCTGCAATCCGACTCATCTCTTTGAGGGGGTGAAGCGATTGCCGAATTCTAACTGCAATTGCCGTTGTCGTCAAAAGAGTTGCCACAATACAAACAACGGCTAATCCCCGAACAGCAGCCATGAGATGAAGCTGATCCTCAGTGATATCCTGCGCCATGTAAACTTTGCCGAGCAATCGTCCCTTGACAGCTACCAATCCCTGGTACAAAATCAGATGCCGATCCCCTACCTGATAAACCTGGGGCTTCAGGGGCATTTCAGCAATGGACATCAATTCGTCCGTGGCGGTAAAAGATGAGTTGGTTGCACTGGATTGAGCAAGGACTTTCCTCCCATCTTCACTTTTAACCCAAATCACTAACCCCGGTACAGATACGTTATTAATCGTCCTTTGTAACCCTGTTTCCAAAGGAAGCATTTCACTATAAAGTTCCACATCACGAGGAAACCGAGTCGCAATATATTCAACGTTCTGAGTATGGGTTGTAATTAAAAGCTGTTGCATTTTCCAGCTTGTCCACACAGCAACACTGCTCAAACCTAAGGTGGAGAGAACAGCAATTTCAATAGTAAGGCGAAACTGAAGCGAAGCCGGATCAAAGTGCTGGTGCTGAATGTGACGGAAGGTTCTCCAGAACCAGGGGATTATGTACATTGGAAAACCGTTCCATTCTGTGACTGAATTCAGTTACTACTAAATGACCTGATTCCTATAGTAACTGAATCCCATACCCTAGAATGATAATGCCCTAATGAAAAAATAAGTTTTTGCTGAGGAAGCCTTGATTTTTCCTCCTTGCCTTGTGAATCTACTAAAAGTTGCGGACGAATTTTTGAGGCTCAATTAGGATTTTTGAGGCTGAATGAATGGCAGATGAATACAAACCTCTGTGCCAGTATTAGACCCGGACTGAATTGTAAATTCACCTTGATGGGCCTCTATAATACGCTGCACGATCGCTAGCCCTAATCCATTCCCTTCAGGTTTGGTTGTACAGAAAGGTGTACCCAGCTTTTCCAGGAGTTCTGGCGGAATCGGTTCGCCTTCGTTATGGCAGCAAATACAAACATGATTGGAGGTTTTGCCGGGTGTCGCACTCCAGGTGATCACCGATCCCTCAGTCGCAGCCTCACAAGCATTTTTCATGAGGTTGACAAATACCTGCTTTAGTTTATCCGGATCTCCTGAAATCCAGGCTTCCGGAACGGATGAGGTGATTTCAATGTGCCTTCCTGCTGCTACTGGGATGCTCGCAACCCTCTCCCTCATCTCCCTCATCCATCGATTAACTTCCAACTCACTGCACTGTAAAGAGGGTCGTTTCGTATAAAGCAAAATTTCATTGAGTAAGCGTTGTAATCGATCGGCCTCCTCCAGTGCCAGGGCAAGCCGCATTTGGACTGCCTCAGTTAGATCGCTTTTCTTTAAAGCCATCAATCCCAGGAGAATGGTTGTGAGCGGATTTCGCACCTCATGGACAATCATCGCCGCCAATTCACCGATTTCGGCTAACCGCATCACTTCCTGTTCAACCTGTTGCCGTTCCTGAATTTCTTTCTGTAACTGCTGATTGGTCTGTCTTAACTCGTTTAAAAGCTGTTGTTGCTGCTGGTAGAGTTGGTAGTTGTCAAGGGCAATGGCAGCCCGTTCTGCGAAGATTTTGACCCGTTGAACCATCTCTTCTGAAAAGGAATGGGGTTGCTCAAAAAATGAACAGATAGTCCCAATCTGGTTACCGAAGGGTGACTGTAACGGAACCCCTAAATAAGCCAAATAACGATCTGGTAGCTTGTATTGATGATGGCTTTGTCGGATGTCTTTGACCCAAATTGGTTTTCCTGTTTGAGCGACTTCTCCTGCCAGAGTGCCATGAACCGAAAAGCTAGAGTTCTTATCCTCTAAATCAAGGCTACTCGCAATAACGTTACCAGTCTCCCCATCACCAAGGGTCACAATTGTCCAATTAGATTGAATGAATTGACTGACGCTACAGGCGATCTCATGCAAGTAGGCCGCTAGATTATCTGAACGGTAACTTAATGTTGTGAAAGAATCTACAATTAAATGCTCCTGTTGTGGGCAGTAGGAACAGTCATGCATACGATCGACGAATGCAGGGATAATGGAAGAGTTACTTTCGCTCGTCATGCAGTCTCTTAGTGATCAGGGCAAGTTTCTTTAAAGGATAACTTTATCTGACAGAAATTTATAGAGCTTGAATAACACTGGTTATCTTAAGAACGATTTATCAGACGCGGAGTTCAGGAGGCTACCAAAATCACTTGATTTGAAACAAGTTTTGAAGCAAGTTTTGTTTGTGGGACATGGAATAGGGCAACCTCCTGGCCCATTTCCTGATGATTTCTCTGTGTTTTCCAAGCACAGGAGGTTGTGCTTCAGAGAAGTGTGGGGTAGGAAACAAGCTCGTCCCAAGACCAACGGTGAGTCACTACCGGGCTGTATATGACTTGCGCTTCTTTCACGATCGTCCCTAAAGGTCGAGAACAACCCTGGGGGTTTTGGGTTTGGCAATACAGATCAAAACCGAACCCGGATCAACCTCAGCGGTTGGAGATTCCAGATACTCCACCTCACCTGCCAACAACCTACACTGACAAGTGCCACAAATCCCTTGACGGCAACTGTAGGGAGGATTCAAATCATGGGCTTCTGCAAATTCCAATAAATTCTCTGCATCAGATTGCCAGGAAAGCGTTTGACCTGATTGGGCAAAGACAACTTCCCCTTTCCCCGGATCAACATGCCCACTTTCAATCATGGGACGATCGCTCGTTTTCGCTTTCGTAAACATCTCAAAAAACACCCGATTCTCTGGCACCTCCGCTTGTTTCAATCCTTCCCGCAGGGACTCGATGAATGGAGCAGATCCACACAGAAAATAGTCAGCATTTTGTATTTTCAGGGAGTGAATCAGTTGAGCATCCACATAACCCGTACTGTGATAGTGGCCTGTGTCTTCTTCCCTGGGGCGACTGTAGGCAATGTGAACCTGGAGATTGGAATTTTGAGCGGCGATCGTCTGCACTTCTTCTCGAAAGGCATGGAACTGACCATCCCTGGCTCCATGCAAAAACCAAGCGGTACGACGAGGATTGAGCCGATTCAAAGCCTTTGCCATGCTGATCATTGGGGTAATTCCGACCCCATTGCTCACCAAAACTGCTGGAACAGAATCCGCCACCTCTAAAACAAATTTGCCACTGGGGGGCTTGGCCTGGAGGATAGAACCTTCCTGCACCTTGTCGTGCATAAAGTTAGAGGCGATGCCGGGAGGCACCTCTAACCCTTGTGGTGTGGGTTCCCGCTTGATGGATAAGCGGTAATACGTGCAGGGTTCACAATAATCTGACAGAGAATAGGTGCGAATGACAGGTCTGGTCTGCCCCGGAACATCCAACTTAATCGTGAGAAATTGACCTGGCAGAAACCCTGGAATGCTTCCCTGATCTTTTGGTTGCAGGTAAAAGGACGTGATCTCTTCGCTTTCTTTGACCTTCCGAACCACCACAAAATTGCGCCAATCTTTCCAGGTTCCCTCTTGAGAGGCGGGAAAAAACTCTCCTTCTACGATCGCCCCAGTCGTCTTTCTCGATGGTCGGTACGCCAGCCCAAAGACGGCTCCACAGCCCGCCCCCAGTAAAGAAGCGGAGAGTGCTGTTTGGTAGGCTGAATCATCCTTTGGGTTTTTCACTCCAAGGGCAATCGACGTTGCCAGAACCATTACAGAACCGATCGTAGCGGCAGCGGTCAAACTTTTGAGAATGGGGTTTTGAATGTTGCCCAAACTTTCCAACATGGGTAGCTCCTGTGATTACTGTTCTTGATAATTCCAGAGCAACCCTCCATCTACAAAGAAGGTGCTGCCCGTGATGTAATCGGCATCGGGAGAGGCAAGAAACGCCACCAGGGATGCAACATCCTGGGGTTGCCCCAGGCGACCAAGCGGGATATTGTTCAGCAATGCCCCCAACTTATCTGGGTCATTGAGAAGCTTAGTATTAATGGGTGTTTCGATCGCTCCCGGAGCTACATTATTTATCGTGATCCCCAACGGTCCCAACTCAATGGCTAAGTTGCGGGTCAACATTTTTAATCCACCTTTGCTGACGCAGTAGGCCGTGAAATTGGGAAATGGCAGATCTTCATGCACGGAACTGATGTTGATGACCTTACCGGGACGTTTCGTTTCAATGAGATGTTGCACAAAGGCTTGGGTTGCGAAAAAGACCCCTTTCAAATTGACATTCAAAACTGAATCATAATCTGCTTCCGTGACAGCCCAGAAGGGGGCATGTTTTTCAATTCCTGCATTATTGACCAAAATATCCAGCTTGCCAAAATGTCCAATACTCTCTGCCACCAATTCCCGCACCATCGCCACACTCCCTAAGTCAGCCTGAATGGTATAAGCCTGGGAATGAGGGCACTCTGCGAGATGGCAGCTACCACCGATCGCCTTCACCTTTTCTAACGTTTCCTGGGCACCCTCTGGATGGGAGCGGTAATTGATGACCACATCGGCCCCTTCTTCCGCAAGGCGCAATACAATTCCCTGCCCGATCCCCTGACTGCTGCCCGTTACCAGCGCAACTTTTCCTTTGAGTTTCATGGATGTTCTCTCTATCATGAGGTGATTGCTTTCATGTTTCAGGTCACAATCGAGGGTGGCGCTTACATAAGCTGATTCCTATCTCGTTGATTATGCTTGGCAGGAGTCATCAGAAGATGATGGATTTCTAAACACCTCTCGCTGAAAAGCTGATATTTTAAAGAGATTTTTTTTATTCAATTCTCAGCCTATTTTCATCTTGACCTGGTGGAGTGAAAGAACTTAGGAGATTTATCGAAGGCTGGGGCGAGAGTTGTAATCTCCATACCTTGTTTGGGCGTTGTTGCATGATTTGAAGGGTAGTCAGATCCGCCTTGATTTAGTCTTGGTATTAAGCTTCAACCTTGTGGCTATCGGGTTTAGCGATCTGAATCATGCGATTAAGCGCAGCACATTTGATAAATAACTCCACTGCTTGATTGTCAAAGTTACGAGCACTGAGATTGCCTCCAAAGATAGTCTTGAAGCGAAACATGGTGGTTTCAGCAATCGAGCGACGATGATAGCCAGAATCCCGTTTCCAACGCTTGCGTCCATGCTTGCGAATCGACCGCAGGTTCTCATCGCGTTGATGGGGCTTGCCTTTGCGATTACCATGCTGCCAAATCACCGCATCCTTGCGGGGTGGAATTACCGCTTTGGCTCCTTTGGCTTCAATCTCGTCATAGCAATGACGATGGTCATAAGCCCCATCGGTCGAAACTTGTTCTACTGGAAATGGGATGCCGTCGAGCACAGGGGCTAATACTTCCCCATCATGGACATCATTCGGTGTGACCACTGCTGCCAGGATTTCCCCCGTTGCTTCATCGACTCCCAAGTGCAGCTTACGCCAGGTGCGTCGCTTGCTAACCCCATGTTGGCGAGTTTTCCATTCCCCTTCTCCGTAAACTTTCACCCCCGTCGAATCCACTACGAGATGGCAAGCCCCCTCCTTTGGCATCACCGGAAGGCGGACAGATAGTGAACCGAGTCGGCGGGAG
>JANRIN010000032.1:0-22561 GCA_033764965.1 Leptolyngbyaceae cyanobacterium bins.302
TGACAAAGCGTCTTGATGACTACTGGGCAAACCCAGATGCCACAATCATCGAGCCAATTCCAGAGTCAGTAAAGATCTCCAACAATAGCGAGTGGGGCATGCGGCCATCCAGAATGTGCGCGGCATGAACACCCTGAGCCAGCGATCGCACACAGCAATTTACTTTCGGAATCATCCCACCCGACACAACACCTTCATCAATCAGCTTGCGGGCTTCTGAAATATCAAGCCGAGGAATCAGGGTGGAACGATCTTTGTAATCTCGCAAAATGCCTGCCGTGTCGGTCAACAGAATCAATTTTTCTGCTCCTAATGCGGCAGCAATTTCCCCTGCCACCGTATCCGCATTGATGTTGTATGCCTGTCCCGTTTCATCCGCCGCCACGCTAGATACCACGGGAATGTAACCCGAATTGATCAAAGGTTCTAACAAGCTGGTGTCTACACTGGTGACTTCTCCCACAAATCCGATGCCTTCTTGATCGGAAGGACGTGCCTTAATCAAATTACCATCCTTGCCGCACAGCCCCACCGCCGAGCCACCAGCCTGGTTGATCAACGAGACAATTTCTTTATTCACACGCCCCACCAGCACCATTTCCACCACATCCATCGTGGGTGCATCCGTGACCCGCAAGCCGTTTTTGAACTGGGGTTCAATGCCCAATTTATCCAGCCAGGTATTAATTTCAGGACCGCCACCATGCACCAGCACGGGACGAATTCCCACACACGCCATAAACACCACATCCCGAATCACCTGGTCTTTGAGGCTGCTGTCTTTCATTGCCGCGCCACCGTACTTGACCACGATCGTTTTACCGGCAAACTGTTGGATATAGGGCAGGGCTTCGCTGAGAATCTGAACCTTGGTTGCGTCAGTTGCTGGGTTGAATTCGTTGGGTGCAATGGTCATGTCTGAATTGAAGAGTACGGATCATTTGCAGTGTAAAAGAGAGCGCCGCAATCAACAACGTCGAAGCTGGCAACTCTAGATTAATTTAAGTTCGACACCCAACGGATTGAGATCCCCCTGCCTACGGCATCCCCCTTATCAATGGGGACTGAGGGGGATTCGTGCAAAGAATTTGCCGCTACTGCTACCTCAGTCAGTATCAGATTAATTGTCAGGAAATTTTCAAATTTGGCAGAGTCCAAGGAGAGCAATGTCGTTGCATATTTTAAATTTCAGAAAAGTTCTGGCGTGAAGTTGCCATGTAAGCCGTAGGGCACATGATGCTTTAAGTTGAGACGGGCAACTTGCCGTAAGTTCCGCGCATCGAGAATGACCAATGCCGATCGATCGCTCCTGGAGTCAAACACCACGGTCAGCACCCACCCGTCATCTTCTGCCCCAACGAGTTGAGTGTGATCAGAATGGCGCGGTACAAACACTGGTTCACCCACGTATCCCCAGGGTGCGGCGCTCCAGAGTTGGCGATCGCTCGTTTCCAGATCTACTTTAAGGATGGCTTGATTAGGAGCATTCCCCATTGGCGCGTGGGCAGCAGCCAGGTACAGGTAGCGGTGCGATCGTCCGACTTTGGCAGGATGCAGGGAGGGAAACTCAACACAACGTTGATCAATTCTGCAGCGTTGAATTTCACCCGTTCGCAGATGCACTCGAAATCGCCATAATTGCCCTGGTGCCAGTGCTTCAAAGTTGGTTTCTCTAAAGTCTGCATCAGGTTCTACAGCAGGTAAGGAATCATAGCAAATCGAGTCAATCACCAGTTCATTACCATCTTCAAACGCATTGGCATGGTGGAAGACAAAACCAGAGTGAGTCTCGAAGATAGAAGGAGTGAGTGAGTGGGTGGATGAGTGTGTTGAGGAAAGTTGCGAAGCACTATGAGTATTGACTTTGTTTTGATCTCTAGGAATTACTACGATTTTGGTTGATTTTTCGGGGTGAAATTGAATGCACTCACCCGCAGAACGCAATCCTGCCAAAAAGGGCAGGGGGTTGAAGGTAACAGGATTTTGGAAAAAGATGCTGTAGGAAGGGGTGATGGTAAAGTCGTGAATGAAGCAAAAACCGGGAACGGTTGCGCTGTTCTGGCGCAGGAGCTTGCCGTTGGGAGCCAACTCAAACACGGTGATTTTGGAGGAAAGTCCAGGCTTGATCGAGAAATTGAGCAAACAGGATGCGCCATTGTCGTACTGACTGGCTGGATCAACCCAGGGATGGGCACCAAACGCATCACCTGGTTGCAGCAAGCCATCTATATAATCTAGACCGATCGTGTCCAGGGTGGCAGGATCCAGGCGATGGGGTTCGGCAGCTTCCCAGAGCGCCAGCAGTTTTCCACCCCAGTAAATAATGTTGGTATTGGCAATATTTTTCAGCTTTAGATCAAACAGGTTCGCTAACCAGCCACCGGGTTTATCAGTGCCGAACACACCCCGGTAGAGGATCTTGCCCGCTTTTTGTTCCGCTAGATAGCCTTCCGTTTGAATGTAGCGGTTGCGGAAATGAGCACGTCCGTTCTGAAAGGCGATCGCGCACACCATGCCATCGCCATCAAACGGGTGGTGAATGGGTTGACCGTTGATATCCAGCATTCCAGGTCCATTGCGAAATAGCGTTCCGGTTAACTCAACCGGAATTTCGCCTTCAATGTCCTCAATCCAATAGTCAAATTCTTGTTTCAGCGATCGGTAGCCCCGCTGCCAATCTTCGCGGTTGTAGGATTTACCAGGGGCGGTTGATTGATTGATCTGAACACTGGTCATAGGTCTGCAATCAGCGGGTTAAGTGACTAAAGGGTACGCTGGGCGTGGGCTACACGTCCTCAAACTGTTGATTCTTGGACACATACTGTATGTCCTTACTGTTCACTGGGTTCAGGATTCCGAGCCTGAGAAACAAACTCCGTCATTAAGTCCGGCAAAAAGGGTTGTGCCAGATGTTTAGCAGCCGAAGAATCTAATTCCATCGAAGTGGAGGGATGCAGGGCGGCTTCAACTTTGTCAGTCGATTGAATGGCATCCGCCCCCGGCAGCCAACCCAGCAACGGCAATGGTAATAGGGTCGAGACGTTGGTGAGCACGACCAAAAGAGCTAGATTCGTGAAATTGTTTTCTGTAATGCCAAACCAGTGCATCAGCAAGGCACCCGTTTCGTAAGACACCAGCCCCGCCAGATTCACCACGGACATGAGCAGGGCAAACAGCGTGGCTTCCACACCGGGAGGACACAGTCGCGCTGCCAACACCAGCACCGGCATAAAGGCAATTTGTCCCATGACGGTCAGCACCAGGTTGTCTCCCAGACTGAACCATTTATCGCTTATGCCCAGCGCACGGTTGGCGTGGGTGACAAGCAACAGGGTAGATAATCCCAGAACGGCAGAGATGACCGTAGACCAGCCAAAAATTGTGCGAAACGGTACATTCTTCAGAAATCGCTGGAACATCCACACCCCAACCAACGCTGCCACACTCGTCACCAGCCGCACTCGTCCCAAAAATTCCGGTTCAAAATGCAATTCGTTGGTGGTGAAAAAGAAGAAGGCGGACTCTGCCGTGGGGGTTGCTTGCCAGAGAAATAAAAATGCGGTGGGCAACCAGATGGATTTTTGACTGACTGCTTTCCAGAGTTGCTTGAGTTGCGTGTTGACGATCGCCCATTCCGTTTTTTCCGTCACTTTCAATTCTGCAATCAGCCACGGAATGAAGGCGATGATTAGCGGAAAGGTGGCGGTAATCGCAAAGACAGTGCGGGTGGAGAAATGCTCCAACAAAGAGCCGCTGAAGTAGGCAGTAAGCAATCCCCCCAGGGCTGACGTGCCCCAGCAAAGGGATTGCAGCGATCCGGCATCACCCACAGATTCAACTCGGGCGCGTTCAACGACCAGAGAATCCACAATCACGTCACTAAAGGCGACGGAAAGGGAGCCAAGGGCGATCGCGAGCATGGCTCCCCAGGCAGAATGCACGATCGTCGCCAGGGCAATCCACGACAAGGCTCCCAACAAACCTGACAGAATCAGGTAAGGACGACGACGATAGCCGAAAATCGGTAATCCATCCGAAATAAAACCAAATAGGGGTTTCACCATCCAGGGCAGCGCCGCGACCCCAACCAGCGCGGATACTTCCGCCGGACTTAAGCCCAACTCGTCTTTCAAGAAAAAGCTAATGGCGAGTCGCGCCAGTCCCAAAACTCCCTGCACCAGATAGACCAACAAAATAGCAAGCAGTTCGGCAGTTGGCTCGTGTCCAAAGAACACTTTTTCTGTCACCGTTGCTTTAATTCGGGTTAGACCGGAAGATGAAACAATCATTGATAATTTTTTACAAACGTTTATCAATCGCTTCTCATCATAACGTGTTGCCTTTGGAGCGGCATCCTCCATTTCCGCATAAACAAAAATCCCCCCGTAGGAGGACGGAGGGAGTGCATGGCTAAGGAGCAGTCAGACAGAAGTCTGTTCATTTCCACTGCTGATATTCTCTTGTAAACGCTTCGATCGAGCGATGACGGATATCGCTCTCATCCTGTGCGCTGTGTCCAATTTTGGAGTGAGTTCAATCGGCAGTAAATGTGATCTGAATCACGAGAATTTATTGCCCTGGCAAAACCGTTGTGCAGGTCGCATTCTGGAACCCAAAGTCAAAGTTGGTGAGTTCAGCAGGATCAGGTGTGGCAGCGGAGGCAAACACCGGATAGAGTTGCCCCGTTCCAGTGTCGCGAGCGGCGAGGACTTCGGATTGATCCACCCAGAAAAAGCCATTGTTAAGGTAGCGCATTTCGCGACTAATTGATTGTCCGTTAGCAAACTCGTACTTGCCATCCGTCAGCGTCACCACACAGACGCGACTCTTCACCTTAGAAGGATACACGTAGTAGGTACGATCGCCTGCTATCCAGGCTCCGGCAAATTTTGCGGCTGTTGGGTTAACCTGTGCCCAGGTTGCTTGGTATGCCTGCCGCTGTTTTCGCTGTTCCGCCGACAATTTCACCCCATTCCCGAAAGCACCGGATTTCAGCTTGCGGTTAAATTGATTCAACTCCTCCCGCGAGGGATAGCGGACTACGGTTGAGGTGGGAGAGTTGGCATCAACCACAGGCACAGGCTCTAGGATGCCTGCTTCCAGGTCAATGTAGCGCAGTGCTTCGGAAACAAACACGGCTTCCTTGGGCGTGACGTTCTGGCATCCGGCTAATTCTGAGCTACCGTTGAGATCATAGCCAGCCCCAACAAATCGGTAAAAAGGACCTCTACCTAACCATTGCCCCACCAATTGAGGAGCCTCCGATCGCTGTTCGATTTGTCCCTGCCCTAACACCGCATTTTTCACTGAGTAACTTGCCGTGCCCGCCGGAATGCTACCAATACCGCCTGTCGTGCCTTCAACCCCAAAGCAGGCAGAGCCTTTGCGATACACCAGCAAGTAGCTCTGGAAGCGACTATCTTTTCGCACGATGAAATTTTTTAACTGAAAGCCGGGAGGAACATTTTTGGGCATCACCATTCGCATTCCCAAACTTTTCATTTGCAGAAGTTGATCCTGGCTGACTCCTAAATCGAGAACGCGCGTTTGGGCAGCTTGAGAACCGTTTTGAGCAATTTTTTGAGGAGTTGCCGGAGTTTTGGAGGGTTTTGACCAGGCGATCGCAGTACTGGTGCTGAAAATTGCCAAACCAAGTCCAAATCCGAGCAGCACTTTGTTCATTGTTTCTGATCCTTGAATAACCGAGCCTTGCAAAAGGAGTAAGTAGCTGGGCTAGATTAAATGTAGGATGGGTTAGCGATAGCGTAACCCATGCGGGCGTTGGGTTTGGTGTTTCAACCCAACCTACGAGGTTTTAGATTTAATTGTGCCTTCCTACTTATTCCTGTTTGCTAACTTATCGGACTTGACTCAGGAGTTATGCAACTTTAGGAAAAAATTACTTTACACCTGCTGGCATTTGCTTGCCCCTCAACCCCCAACCCCTTCCCTGTTGCACGAGATCGCTTCACATTTCGGTAGATTAGAGATAGTTGAACTGACTGCATGAGCACCTTGCGAGAAGGTAACAATTCCAACTAAAAATGGAGTTCGTTAAACGATACGCTATCTGGTTGACGCGATCGAGGTTATAGCCGTAGCCATGTGAAACGTGGCGAAGGCGAGTCAGAACACCTACCCAGAATCGGCTTCTCAGCAATTTGATGTGTCCTAAGTGTTCTGACCAAAGCTATATCTCAAAAAGCCAGTAAACGCTTTTATTCATTACGTTCTAGAGATCCCTGAACCATGCTTGAATCCTACCGTCAACACGTTGCTGAACGCGCTGCCTCAGGTATTCCTCCTTTACCCTTGAGTGCTCAACAAATGTCTGAGTTGGGTGAGTTGTTGAAAAATCCGCCGCCCGAAGAAGCAGCCTTTTTGCTGGAACTGCTGCGCGATCGCGTTCCGCCCGGTGTGGATCAAGCTGCCTACGTGAAAGCAGGGTTTCTCACCGCGATCGCCAAGGGAGATATTACCAGTCCTCTCGTCTCTCCTAAGGAAGCCGTGGAATTGCTGGGCACCATGATGGGTGGGTACAACGTCCATGCTCTGATTGAGATGCTCTCCTCGCCCGATGCTGAATTGGCTGAAACTGCCGTCGCCGCCCTCAGCAAAACATTGCTGGTGTACGATGCCTTTCATGATGTGGAGGAGTTGGCTCAGGGCAATGCTTACGCCAAACAAGTGATGCAATCCTGGGCAAATGCGGAGTGGTTCACCAATCGTCCCCAACTGCCGGAGTCGATTACGGTTACGGTTTTCAAAGTGCCGGGGGAAACGAATACGGATGACCTTTCCCCTGCACCCCACGCCACCACTCGCCCCGACATTCCACTACACGCTACGGTGATGCTGGAAACTCGGATGCCCGGAAGTTTAGCCACGATCGCCCAACTCAAGCAAAAAGGGCATCCCGTCGCCTATGTGGGGGATGTGGTGGGAACGGGTTCCTCGCGCAAATCGGCGATTAACTCGGTGCTGTGGCACATTGGCGATGACATTCCTTTCGTTCCTAACAAGCGATCGGGGGGGTATATTCTCGGCGGCAAGATTGCACCCATTTTCTTTAATACAGCGGAAGATTCAGGTGCTCTCCCGATCGAGTGTGATGTCACTCAACTCAACACGGGCGATGTGATCACCATCTATCCCTACAAAGGCGAGATCACGAATGAAGCCGGTGCGGTGATTTCCACTTTCAGCCTCAAGCCCGACACCATCCTGGATGAAGTCCGGGCAGGGGGACGCATTCCCTTATTGATCGGGCGCACCCTGACTGACAAAACTCGCTCTGTGTTGGGACTGGAAGCTAGTCCGGTCTTTACCCGTCCGATCCCCCCAACCCCCCTTGATAATGGGGGCGAAGGGGGGATCGGCTTCACTTTGGCACAAAAAATGGTTGGTAATGCCTGCGGTCTGTCTGGCGTTCGCCCTGGAACCTACTGCGAACCGGTGATGACGACGGTGGGTTCCCAGGATACCACCGGACCCATGACCCGCGACGAGTTGAAAGAATTAGCCTGTCTCGGTTTTGGTGCGGATTTAGTCATGCAGAGTTTTTGCCACACCGCTGCCTACCCCAAACCCGTAGACATCAAAACTCATCACGAATTGCCTGATTTCATGAATTCCCGTGGTGGGGTGTCGCTCCGTCCTGGGGATGGCATCATTCACTCCTGGCTCAATCGAATGCTATTACCCGATACCGTTGGCACAGGTGGCGATTCCCATACCCGCTTCCCTCTGGGTATTTCTTTTCCAGCAGGTTCTGGCTTGGTGGCATTTGCCGCAGCTTTGGGAGTAATGCCGTTGGATATGCCAGAATCCGTCCTGGTGCGGTTTAAAGGTAACTTGCAGCCAGGAGTTACCCTGCGGGATATTGTCAACGCTATCCCCTATGTCGCCATTCAAGAGGGCAAACTGACCGTTGAGAAGCAGAATAAGCAGAATGTCTTCTCTGGTCGGATTATGGAAATGGAAGGATTGCCTAATCTGAAGCTGGAACAGGCGTTTGAATTGACCGATGCGACGGCAGAGCGCTCTTGTGCTGGCAGCACGATCGCCCTCAGTCCGGAGACGGTTTCTGAGTATCTGCGATCGAATGTGGCGTTGCTGAAGAACATGGTGGCGCGGGGCTACGGCGATGCTCGGACCATTCTGCGACGGGTTGCCAAGATGGAGCAATGGCTCGCCAATCCCAGCTTGATGCAGGCAGATCCAGATGCCGAGTATGCCGATGTGATTGAAGTGGATTTGGATCAAATCAAAGAGCCGATCGTCGCGGCTCCCAACGATCCCGACAATATTAAATTGATGTCGGAGTGCGCCGGAGATCCAATCCACGAAGTCTTCATTGGCTCTTGCATGACTAACATTGGACATTACCGCGCCGCTGCCAAAATCTTGGAAGGGGCGGGACCAGTGAAGGTGCGCCTGTGGATTTGCCCACCCACCCGGATGGACGAAAAGCAACTGCGGGAAGAAGGCTACTACGGCATCTTTGCCGCTTCTGGAGCCAGAACTGAAATGCCAGGATGTTCCCTTTGCATGGGGAATCAGGCAAGGGTTGCCGATGGCGTTACGGTGTTCTCCACTTCCACCCGCAATTTCAACAATCGTATGGGCAAGGATGCCAGAGTGTATCTGGGTTCGGCGGAACTGGCGGCAGTTTGCGCTTTACTCGGTCGCATTCCTACAGTGGATGAATACATGGCGATCGTCACCAAGAAAATCGATCCCTTTGCTGCCGATCTCTATCAGTATCTCAATTTCGACCAAATTGCCGGATTTGCCGATGAAGGTCGGGTGATTCCCCTAGAGGAGATGCCCCGGATTGAGGACATTTTAGGGATGCCTACTGCCGCTGGTCGCTAATTTGTAAGCAGTTTGTAGGATGGGCAGAGCGAAGTAAACCTGTGCAGGCGTTGGGTTTCATTCTAGGGTTGGTCTTGCGTCAACCCTCTCAATCGTCTGCTCCAACCGATTTGTTATCGGGTCGTCTACTTCTGTACTGCTGTAAATCCACCATCAACGACTAAGTTATGACCAGTTATAAACGCAGCCCCATCAGAACAAAGCCAAACGACTGCCTCAGCAATATCTGCTGGCACCCCAATACGTTGTAATGGAATTCCAGCAGCAACCTGATCAAGCATTTCGGGGGGTGCTTCTGCCCATAAATCGGTTTTTACAGCGCCAGGGCTAATCGTATTGATCCGAATTCGGTCAGCCGAATACTCAGCCGCTGCTGCACGAGAAAGGGCAATGACTCCGGCTTTTGCGGCTCCATAAGCCCCATAGTTTGCAACGCCAAGGAGTGCGCCCTGAGAAGACGTATTCACGATCGCGCCCCCTCCTGCTTGCTGCATCACAGGAATTTCGTATTTCATAGACAGCCAAACCGACTTGAGATTCGCATTAATCTCAAAATCCCAATCTGCTTCTGATAAGTCAGCAATTTTGCCAGACGTTCCAGACCCTGCGTTGTTAAAGGCGTAGTCGAGGCGACCATAAGTTTCAATCGTCTTTTGAACCATTGCTTCCATATCAGATGCTTTTGTCACATCTGCTTGAACAAATATCGCTTCGCCACCTGCTTCTTTAACAAGATGAACGCTTTCTTCTCCCTTATCTGCACGGCGAGCCACAACCACAACACGTGCCCCAGCCCTACCAAATGCGATCGCAGTTGCACGACCAATACCAGAACTTGCTCCCGTCACAATTGCAACTTTACCAGCCATTGAACTCATGCTTTGCACTCCTGCTCACCGCAGCTTGAAATTACTCTGCTAATCCTAGCTCAGCTAGCCTTCGCGCTTATAGTTGACCTTTAGCCACAAATCTTTTATCCATTTCATCCGTCCTTATCCGTTGCCACCTTTGTCCCCAAGAGTGCCCAGATAGGGAATTAGCACAAGTTTTTAGAAACGAACCCCTGAGGAATATAAAGTTATGTAAAAACGCTTGCGGTTTCAAGCTTAAAGCACTATCTATAGTAGTGTCAGTTTTCAAAGAACACTAGATGTAGTGATTACAGGGTTCGTAGCTGTGTTGCGTCAGTGAAGCCAAGTGTTCTTCCAGTTCATTCAAACCATTAGTCAATAGAAGCGAGATATCACATGAGCTACCAGCAAAGACTGAATCCTTGGGTTGTGAACAAGCTTTTGCCAAACCTGAAGCAACTAACCGTGAGCCGTTTTCGTCGCCGCAACGAAGCAGAGGCTTACCTGAAGGCATTGAAACAAATGCAACCCCAATCTCACTTTGCCCTGTTGTTTGATGTGGGCAATGGAGAATATGCCAGTGTTGGCGAGTAGTGTCAATGGAAAATTTGTTTAAGTGTGTGTTAGGTGCGGAGTGTGGTGTTGCAACAATTGAATAGCGATCGCTGGAATATGCGCCAATCGCAAGTCCATCTTCATAAAGCTTGCTGCTTGTTCTACCAGATAACGAAGCTGTGTCACAATAAAAACCGCTATCGGTGGTGGTCAACCTCGACCCAGGAATTGAAACAGTGGAACTGGACAACAACGGCAATCACAAGGCTCTCGGTGACTTAATTACCTGTCACATCACTGAGAGCCTTTGTGCTCGGATCACGTTCGCAGACTACATGGATTTGGCGCTGTACCATCCGCAGTATGGTTACTACGCCTCAGCCCCCACCAAAATTGGGGCAAGTGGAGATTTTTTTACCTCTCCCCATTTGGGATCAGACTTTGGAGAGCTACTGGCAAAACAATTTGTGCAGATGGGGCAGTTATTGCAGCCCATTGATCGCTTTACCGTGATTGAAATGGGCGCAGGGCAGGGCTTACTGGCAAGAGATATTTTGACTGATTTGCAAGCTCATCATCCTGAGTTCGTTACCCAGTTGGATTACATCATTGTTGAGCGATCGCCAGCGCTGATTGCAGAACAGCGCCAATGTTTGCAACCGCTCCTGGATCAAGGAATTCGCATTTCCTGGCGCACCCTGGAAGCATTAGCATCAGACTCTATCACAGGTTGCATTTTTTCCAACGAACTGATTGATGCCCTACCTGTGCATCAGGTGGTTGTTCGCGAGGGGCAGTTACAAGAGATCTATGTCACGATGCCAGAGGGCGATCGTACCGAGTCTTTGTTTACTGAAACCACCGCCGATCTTTCAACGCCTCGGTTAGCTGAGTATTTCAATATTGTTGGCATTGACCTCACCTCACCTCGTTATCCCGATGGCTATCGGACTGAAGTGAATCTAGCAGCACTGGACTGGATCAGTCACGTTGCCAGCAAATTGCAACGGGGGTATGTCGTGACGATCGATTATGGCTACTCCAGCGATCGCTACTACAATCCCATGCGATCGACGGGAACCTTACAGTGTTATTACCGTCATCGCTACCATTCCAACCCCTACATTTATATTGGACAGCAAGACATCACGGCTCATGTCGATTTCACTGCCTTACAAAAGCACGGCGAACAATGCGGATTGCACACAGTCGGGTTCACAAAACAGGGACTATTTCTCATGAGTTTGGGACTGGGCGATCGCATGGCAGCAATCTCCCAATCCCAGGTCACGGACTTAACCAGCATGAACGAAGTTCTCCGCCGTCGCGATGCGTTACAAACACTCATCAACCCAGTGGGACTGGGAAATTTTGGTGTTTTGATTCAAAGCAAAGGAGTAGAACGGAACGAGACGCTCGACGGACTGCGCGGAGAACAGATTTAGCGGAGACAAAAACGCAGCTAGTTGCCAGCGGAGGCACTACGAGGATCAATCACATCCAGGCGCACACGGGCAACGCCAGAACTGATCAATCCCAAAACACGAGCCGCGCCAGCCGAAACATCAATAACGCGATTGCCGTGGAAGGGACCACGATCGTTAATTCGCACCACAACAGATTGCCCATTGTCCAAATTTGTCACCAGGACTCGTGTGCCAAAGGGCAAAGTGCGATGGGCGGCGGTCAAGGCGTGTTGATTGAACCGTTCCCCACTGGCGCTGGGGTTGCCATGAAAACCAGGACCATACCAGGAGGCAAAACCGGTGAACTGCACCCGAATCGGTCCAAAGGAAACGGATTGTCCATTGGTAGAACCCGGTTGTCCCCCCACTTGGCGCAAGGGTGCCGCATTCCCCAGCACTCGTCTCAGGCGGTTGGTTGCCTGAAGCACATCCTGTTCGGGATTGCGCGTGGTGTTTGGCAGAATCGTATTGTTATCAATGGTGGCGATCGCAAGTTGGTTAGCTTTGATCACGAAGCGATCGCCTTGGGCAGAATCTTTTTGCTGGTCAGCCCAGCTAACGGTAATACTGTTGGCTTTGATGCCATCGCGGTTGAGTTGGTTAATGCGCGATGCAATCACACTAGCTCGCCATACAGGATCTGACTTGGCAGAAGCATCATTTAGAGCTTCTAGTTTGAAATCCTCAGATGCTGGCTCCGAGAGAGGCTGAGACGATCGGAAAAGAGAAGTCAAGGATGGAGCCGATTTTGCTAGATTGAGTGACTTCGCTTTAACAGACTCTTCACTGGAAGATGAACTGGCTTGAGTTCCCAACTTCACTCCATCGGGTGTAGCCTTCCTGCTACCGAGGAAAGTTAGAATCGGGAGGTTTCTGACGTAGAGAGTAGCAGCTTCCCGTCCAGAAACGGTGTGAGGTTGAACCTTTGCAACCACTTCGGAAGAAGTTTGAGTTGCGGTTTGAGATTTTTGTTCACCGACCTTCACAACCTCATTCGACTGTTTGTCGAGTTTTGCAACGTTCCCTTGAACAGAGTTGGATGATACCGCTGGAGCGGTTGAACCAGGTTCAGCAGATTGAGTTGATCTACTGGGAGGTTCGGAATCCTGTTCAGGTTGGTCAGATGCCCCGGCATTGCTTGCAGTGGGAAGACCTAAGGTTGCAATCAACAGAGAAGCAGTCAGACTGCTGAGAAGTTTGTGATTCATAAGCGATAGATAAAAAGCACTCCAATTGGGGTTTGAGGACTGCGATTCGAAACTAAACTCGCACGTCTCTCATGGCGTAACCCGTACTCGTTCCGTGTTTACTCCTGTCGTTATCGAACTGCAACAGACTACCACGAAGTTTTTGTAATGGGGATCAGGGAAAAACTAAAAGACGAAGAACATTTGCGGGGACTTTACAAAAAATACAAAATCTGAAACACCTGCAGAGATAGAATCCTAGAAAAAACTCTGGTGGAAGACTCTCAAAATGGCTTGAGAAAACTTCATGTAATCTTCATAAAACTTTGCATTGCTCGGATCCCATTGTTTTGGGACGAAAAGAGTACAATGACATCCGGCAACTTAATGTAGGCAAAAGCCTCAACAGCATGGAATATCGGGATGCAGGAGTAGATGTCGAAGCGGGACGTGCCTTTGTGGAACGAATTCGCTCAATGGTCGATAGCACAGCACGATCGGGCGTTTTAGGCAAACTCGGTGGCTTCAGCGGATTGTTCCAACTGCCGACGGGTTACAAAGAACCCATTCTGGTTTCCGGTACAGATGGCGTTGGCACAAAGCTCAAATTGGCTCACAGCCTGAATTTTCACACTAGCATCGGGATTGATCTCGTGGCAATGTGTGTTAACGATGTGCTGACCTGTGGAGCAGAACCCCTATTTTTCCTGGATTATTTGGCAACGGGGCACCTGAACGAAGCTCAACTGGCAGATGTAGTGTCTGGAATTGCCACAGGATGTCGTCAGGCGGGATGTGCCTTGCTGGGGGGAGAAACGGCTGAGATGCCGGGATTTTATCAGGTGGGAGAATATGACCTGGCAGGATTTTGTGTGGGAATTGTGGAAAAGAGCCGATTGATCGATGGTTCCCAAGTGCAAGTTGGCGATGTGGCGATCGCGCTGGCGAGTAGTGGAGTTCACAGTAATGGGTTCAGCTTGGTGCGAAAAATTTTGAGCGATCGCCAGCTTGATTTGGGCGATCGTCCAGCCGAGTTGGGGGGGCAATCTCTGGGAGAGATTTTACTCACACCAACTCGAATTTATGTCAAGCCTGTACTGGCAGCGCTACGAGCAGGATTGGCGATTCGCGGCATGGCTCACATTACGGGTGGCGGGTTGCCGGAAAACTTGCCTCGCTGCTTGGCAAAAGAACAAGCAATTCAGATTGATCCCGCCACTTGGACAATCCCGCCAATTTTTCAATGGTTGGCAGAAACAGGACAGGTCAGCCTGACTGGAATGTTCAACACCTTCAACATGGGGGTTGGGTTTGTCCTCCTGGTGCCGCCCGATCGCATCAATGCCACCATTTCCTGGTTTGAGTCGCAACAAATTGAAGCCTTCCCGATCGGCAAAGTGATTGAGGGAGACGGTAACCTGGTGGGCTTGCCAGAAGGATAGTGTTCATGCCCCAACCTCGCAAACAATTTGGACAGCATTGGCTGCAAAGCGAAAAAGCGTTGAGTCAAATTGTGACAGCGGCGAATTTGCAACCAGGAGATCGAGGCGATCGCGTGTTAGAAATTGGTCCCGGCAAAGGCGTATTAACTCGCCAATTGCTCACGGCTGCCGAAGCAGTCGTTGCCGTCGAAATCGATCGCGATTTGTGTGAATTACTCGCTAAAAAGTTAGGAAATATCGAGAACTTTTTACTGCTACAAGGTGACTTTTTAGCTCTAGATTTAGAGCAATTATTAACCCCTTTTCCAGCGTTTCAAAATCCCAATAAAGTTGTTGCCAATATTCCTTACAACATCACCGGTCCAATTCTGGAAAAACTTCTGGGCACGATCGCTCAACCCAATCCCAAGCCCTTTGATGCCGTTGTGTTGTTAGTGCAGCGAGAGGTGGGACTGCGACTCAGAGCCAATGCGGGTTCAACTCACTTTGGGGCGTTGTCAGTGCGGGTGCAATACCTGGCAGATTGTGAGTTTGTTTGCGATGTTCCCGCCAAGGCATTTTACCCCCCACCAAAAGTCGATTCGGCAGTGATTCGGTTACGTCCACGATCGCTTCCAACCCCAGCCGATGATCCTCAAAAACTAGAAATGTTGTTGAAGCTAGGCTTTAGTAGCAAACGTAAAATGCTGAGAAATAATTTGCAGAGTGTTGTCGATCGAGATCGACTCGGTGAACTACTCGAAAACTTAGGGGCAAATCCCCAAGTTCGAGCCGAAGATTTGAGCGTAGAACAATGGGTTCAACTTAGTAATCGTTTAAATTCCTAAACTCAACACTCGATAAGAAGCTGTTTGTGAATAGGTGTAAATGTGGCTAAAAAGTAAGTTCTGAAGAGATCCTCCCTAACCCTCCTTCATAAGGAGGGAACCAAGCCCTAAGTCTAAAGTCCCCCCTTTTCAAGGGGGATTTAAGGGGGATCGAAATATTGATTTACAAATACTTTCTAAATCTATCTTTTAACAGTAGAGAGAAGAGAAAAAAATTGTCTAGATTAGGGGTGTTTCCTGTTTGTTGAATTGAAATGAGTGAATTTTCTGGGGATTTCTCACGCTGGTTAAAACGGTCGCTGCTGCTGCCTCTGGTTGTTTTGAATATCTGGCTGGTTATCCAAATTTTTCAGTATTTCGAGCCATTGCTCACCATTCTGATTGGGGCAGCGGTGCTGGCATTTGTGTTGAATTATCCAGTTGAGTTTCTGCAGACTAAGCTGAACCGTCCCTACGCGATCGCGATCGTCTTGCTGCTTACTTTACTTGGCTTAACAACTCTGGGAATTACGCTTGTCCCGGCACTGTTGGAGCAGTTAACCGCGATTTTGCAGCAATTACCGGAATGGTTAAATACGGCGATCGCCAAACTGCAAACTTTACAAAATTGGGCATCGGCTCATCGATTACCGATTAATTTGAACCGCGTGATTCGGCAATTCACAGAGCGCCTACCGGATCAGCTAGAAGGATTGGGGGATCAAACTGTTTCTTTAACCCTGAATGCCGTGGGTGGACTGGCATCGCTCTTACTAACGTTTGTGCTGACATTTTATTTGTTGCTGGATGGTAAGCGAGTTTGGGATGCCATCTTTCAACGGCTTCCCCTCAAAAATCCTGAGCAAATTCGTCGATCGCTGCAAAAAGATTTCCAGAGTTACTTCATTGGGCAAGCCACGCTGGGCTTAATCATGGCAGTCATGCTGTCGATCGTGCTGCTGGTGTTGCGAGTTCCCTACAGTTTGCTGCTGGGGGCGATCGTTGGCGTAATGACGCTGATTCCGTTTGGGGATGTCCTGGGTTACGGCGTGGTGTGTTTGCTGATCGCGGCGCAGTCGCCTGGGTTAGCGCTAACCGCTTTGGGTGTGGTGATTGTTCTGGATCAAATTTTGGATCAGGCGATCGCGCCTCGGATTTTGGGCGGATTCACCGGACTTAAACCCATCTGGGTGATTCTGGCATTGCTGATTGGCACGAAGTTGTTTGGGTTTCCGGGCTTGCTGCTGGCGGTGCCGATCGCCAGCTTTATCAACACCTTGCTAGAAGAAGATACCCCTTCACCGATGGAAGAAGTGGTTAGCCTGCATAGTAAATAGACGGTGGGTAGATCATTGTCAAACGCAGCACAAGCTCCGCCTTGCTTCGATAGAATTTAGCTTCTTTAAGTTAAAATAAAGGCGTTGAGGGATAGGTGAATCTTATGTCAGTTCGTCAACGTCGCTACAGCAAGGAAGAGTTGGCTCGGCGTGGGCAAGAACTCTATGAGGCTGGCATTCGACAGCAAGTTGAAGTCGGAAACGCGAGCAAGATTGTGGCGATCGACATTGAAACCGGAGATTTTGAGGTTGGTGAAACGGTCATTGCTGCAACTAATCGACTGTTTGAGCGCCACCCTGATGCTCAACCTTGGGGGGTTCGGATTGGTCAACGCACCGTTTATCATTTTGGGTCGCGGAGTTTGAAAAAGCATCCATGATTTACGGAGTGGTAAATTGGCGCTGTGAAGCAACGCTCCCCCTTGTAGTTGGAAACTCATCTGGACAGCAGGAAGTCATCAATACGGTAATTGATACTGGATTTGATGGCTTTTTGTCATTGCCATCCGAAATTATCATGCGCCTTGAGTTGCCTTGGACGATTTCTAACCCAGCAACTCTGGGCGATGGAAGTGAAACCGTGTTTGATTTTTACACTGGAATAGCGATCTGGGATGGGAAATACCGCACAATCGATATTGCAGAATCGGAGACAGAACCATTGCTTGGAATGGCGATGCTTTACAGTTATCGATTGCAGGTTGATACCGTTGAGGGCGGTATCGTTAAGATTGAAGCCTTATGATCTCACTTTAGAGGTAATGGGTGAGATGCAGGCTAATAATCCCGTTGCACACCGACCGTACAAAGTTTCTTTGTGAAGTCCGAAAAGTTGATAGCGGCAAGTGAACGGGGACGTTCAATCTAAATAATTTTTTGTTCAAACTAAGAATTGCTACTGATAATGGTGAGGAGCATTTTGCCAAGTCTGAAAGACAGGTGATGAGGTGGGTGGCGCGATGGTGTCAGAAGCAACGACGGAAGCACAAGGGCGACGATGGGCAAGTCATCGAATTTTGCTGGTGGGACTATGGCTCACATTAATGATGTTGGCGATGAAGGTGTGGGTAGGTTGGGCAACCCGATCGCTCAGTTTGGCATCCGAAGCTTTACATACGCTGGTGACAAGTTTTAGTTTGTTGCTGAGTGTCCTGGCAGTATCGGTGCCCTACTCCGCCAAACGAGAATCCTGGGGGCACACACGGCTGGAATCTAGCCTGACTTTGCTGCTGGTTGGTTTTTTGGGAGCCGCTTACTGTTTCCTGGTGGGAATTGCAGTGGAGCAGATCGGCTTTCTGGGTGGAACAACGGCGAACACGGCTGAGGTTTACCTGAATGCGGCTGTTCTGCAACTGTTAGCAGGTGCCACAGTAATCAGCCTGGGATTCAGTGTGATGGGACACTTCCAGGCGCAACTCTTGGAAAATGCCATGCTGCGCTTCAGCTTCAGTCAGGCGTTCCAGGATGCGGGGTTGATGTTGCTGGTGTTGGGTGGGTTGATTGCTATTAAGTTGGGCGTGGTTTGGTTGGATCCGGTGTTGGCAGTGCTGGTGTTTTTGGCGGCATCGTTCAACGTGTGGCGGATTGTGAATTGGCAATTGCCTTCGATGATGCGGCAGGTGGCGATCGCGCCGGAAGCCATTGCTAAAACGGCGCGGCGGGTGGAAGGAATTTTGCATTGCTACGACATTCGCACCCGTGGCATGGTGGGACGCATGGTGTATGTGGAATTGCGCCTGATTGTGCATCCCGAATGCGTCACGGTTGCCCCAGCGATCGTGCAACGGCTGGAACGGTTGATCGCCCAACAGTACGGTCCGGCGAAGGTGGTGATTCAGGTCGATCGCGACTTACCAGGGACTCCCAATCATCGTGAAGGATGACCAGTAGTAGGGATGGGAGAGTTTTTCATCCCGAATAGAAATGTCTTCTGGCAGGGGTATTCCCTGGCTTTCCACCCCTTGAATCTGGTTATCTTTCACAAAAAGTTCGCCTCGAATCATGGCTTGTTGAGCGGCTCTTAGCGCCTCGGCTTTAATCGGTGCGGTTTGCAAGTCTTTGTAAAAGCGGGTGATTAGAGCCGCCGTTGCTGCATCGTTCACTGCCCACAGGCTTGCCAAAGCAGATTTCACACCCGATTGCACTGCCAGCCCGCCAAATCCCAGTTCGGCTTCGCGATCGCCCAATGCCGTTGAACACGCACTCAAAACTAACAACTGCACCTGGGGATTATTCCAACCCAGTTGGCGCACCTGGTTGAGTTGCAACCGTTCTTCCCAGAGTTGAATGAAGGATCGATCGAGGCTACCGGGGAGAAAGTCGGCGTGAGTCGCCAGATGAATGATGCCGTAGGGACGATCTTGCCGCGCCGTTTTCAACGTAGATAGAGTTGCCGCCTGGTTCAGAAATGCCCGTCCCGACCAAAGCTCATTCACCAAAGTTGCCACTTCCACCTGCACCGAAGGCAGCGGGGGTTGTCCCTGAGTACTTTCGTAAATGCCCAGCGTCAGCAGTTGTGTATCTCGAATATCTTGAAATCGGGTGTCGCTGAGGCTGATGCTGGGCATTAACCCGATACTGTACTGCTCCACTAAAAACTGTTGCCCATTATGCAAGGCGGCAACGGGGAGCGATCGCAGTCCGGTGTCCATCAAAAACACCAGATTGTTAATTTGGCGCAGGTTTAATTCCTGCTGCACAGGTGCAATCAACCAACGATGCAATTGTTGCGCCATTGCCAGGTAACGAGTCGCACGGGTTTTGCGGGGATCTGCCACTTCCAGGCGAAAGTCATTTGCCCGTTGCATCACCACGTCTCGCGTTGCTGCGGGGATGCGCCGACGTACCGCATTTCCTTGAGCCGTGACGACTAAAACCTCCAGTTGATCGTCCGATCGCTCTGGGATCACCCCCACGGTTTCCGCACCCGCCACCAATCCGGCAACCTGGTTAGGCTTTAACGAGGCTGGCACAAAACTGACATAAACAAAGGCGGGTTTTACCCCCGTGTCACGCTCAATCCGGCTGAGAATTTCCCGTTGCTCGTCGATCGAAGCAGGTCTTGGTTCCGGAATTCCCAGATATGCTGCAAAATCCCTGGTAAATTTCTCCTCTGGTGGAGTCGGGGTCAACACCCCATTCGTAGCGGTTGGTTGCGGGTTGAACGAGGGTGGACTGTTGCAACTGGTGAGAACACAGGAGCCATCCAGATCAATTTCAGAGTCGGAGGTGGTTTGCGTGACAGTAAGGGCGATCGCGCGAGGAGCCGAGGTTGAGATGACATCATCCACGGTGACGGAAAAGGCGTTGGCTAAATTTCCTACAAATCCGGGGGGTGGCACAAACTCCAGGGCAGCACCCGCCGGAATCACGCTACCCACGACGGCATCAACCCCATTAATCCGCAAGATGGCTCCGGGGGCAATGGCAACCACGCGCACAAATAAAGGACTATCGGCGTTCAAGTCAAAGGTTGAAAGTCCTAAAGATGCCACCGTGAAGTTGACGGGCTGATTCACAGCAGTAGAGGGCAAGGAACTGACCGTGTTAATCGTCGGGGTGTCGTTCAAAAATGTGACGTTAATCCTGCCCGCCGGGGACGAAAACGGACTGGAGGGAAAGCCAAAGGTCTGGCTGGTGATGACTTCTGTACCACCCGCATCAATGCCTCCAGCCGTGCCATTCGTGGCTCCTGCCCCTGCCCCAATGACAAAGGCTTGGTTGGTGGGTCCGCCATCATGTTGAATCGTGACAATGCCGTTGGTGCCGGCATTTGTGCCCTGAGTGGCGATCGTAGTTCCCCCCGTCAGCGCTGACCCCGTCCCAACCACTCGCCCCCGCGCCAAAATGTTGACATTGCCCCCATTGGCGTTTGCAATTCCAGCGGCAACTCCACGAGTATCGATCGTGTTAAATGTGATATCGCCCCCATTGGTGAAAGTTTGGAGGGTGACGGTGTTGCCGGAAATTGGTCCCCCAAACGTGTTGGTGCCGCTGGATTGGATTTGTCCCACAGAAATTGTGCTGGTGTTGCTGGTGACAGTAATTGCGCCTGCTTGGGCGCCATACCCGTTACCAGTCAAATTCCCCGCAGTCAAGGTGCCGTTTGTCGCCGTTAGGGTAATATTGCCGCCTCTGCTGGGGGTTCCCAAGTTTGCCGAGGTATTGATATTGCCTAAGGATAAGCTCCTGGCAGTCATGAAAATGTCACGGGAGGCGGCAACGATCGTGTCAGTTGTATCCTGCATGACGATCGAGTTACCAGCGGTAAACGAAATGCTGCCACCGCTGCCAGTTGCCCCAGCAAAAGTCAGGGCATTGTCGGCAAGATCCTGAATGATGATGTTATTCGTGGCTTGCAGAACAACTGAGGTGGTGGCTGCTAGAGCTTGTAAGGCGTTTTCTGAGATTGTGAACGATGCAGCGCCACCATCTGCCTCATTAATTTGTCCAAGCGGGTCGCCGAAATTGGGAACATTCGCATTGAGTTGGTTATCATCGGCACCGGGACCGCCATTAACGATCGTGATATCAACCGGATCGAGCAGTAGAGTTCCCGTCTGACCGTTGGCAGCCGTAGTATCCACATTGCCGCGAAATACCAGGGTGTCCTTACCTGATACTTCCACAAAGCCGCCATCTCCACTAACGGCTCCCCCACGGGCGTTGATCGTGCCACCAAATGTGGTGGTGCCGTTTGCCCACACAATCACTCGTCCACCATTGCCCGTTTGCAGAGCGTTGGCATTGATCCCAGAGTCGGAACTGATGAAGGTTTGGCTGGCAGTGGGTAAGGTGCCGCCGCCTTGATAATCGCCCCCGATGAAGACATTCCCCCCGCCATTGGTGCCCGAAGCATTGAGATTGGCACCGACTAAGCCCACCCGATCGCCCAAGACCGCGATCGTGCCGCCTGTTTGCCCGGAGGTGGTCAGGTTGCCGCTGGCGATCGCTGTACCTGGTTGAGTTGGAACCTGCGCCCCAGAGCTAACCAATCGCACGGAGCCATCTGGATTCACCGTTAACCCCGTGGCATTGCCCAAATTCCCACCTGTCAACAGTTGGGCAAGGGTAGGAACTGAAGAGGGTGCATTCGCAGGCGCGACAGCCAGGGGTTGAAATTCCAGACTCAGCGGATTACCAGCCTGACTTAGCCGCACAAAGGTTTGTCCCGGCACCGCAGACAGGACAAGTTGCCCAGCGGGTGCCGTGAGTTGCCCGGTATTGACGATCGTTCCTCCCACCAAGGCGAGACTTTGCCCAGAGTTGACTGCCAGATTGCCCGCATTGACGATCGCCCCCAATTGACTGCCGGAAAACGCAAATCCATTGGGTGCGCCATTCAAACCCCCAAAGGTACTATTTCCGGTAGCACTAAACCATTCACAACCCACTCCGCTAGTACTACATCCGAAGCCGATCGCGTTAGCAGTCGTTGCTGTAAACGAAGCGGGAACATTGAGGCTGGCATTGGCTCCAAACAAAATTCCGGCGGGATTGATGAGATAGAGATTGGGAGAGCCGCCCGTAACTTGAATTAGCCCGTCAATCACCGAGGGATTATTGCCCACAACGCGACCTAAAATATTCTGCAATTGGGGATTCGCAATGAAATTAGCAATTTGTCCTGGTGTTAATCCAAATTGCCCAAAGCTGTGAAACAAGTTTGCCCCATTGCCCGAAAGCGTTCCCCCCGTGATGTCATAACGGTTTCCAGCGGGAGTCACGATCGTATTCATCCCATCATTGGCAGGCGTAATCGATTGGGCATTCGCCAAGCCAACATTCGTCATCCCCAGCAAGGAAACTGATACTAACAAGGACACCCACGGCGCTGACATTGGGGACACAACCTGCTGGTAAGCAGCGTCTGCTGTATTCCACCAAGCTAATCGGCTATACCCAGGACTCTTACATCCTACCGATAACCCTTTCTGGAGGGGGTTCGGGGGACGCAGCCGTCCCCTGAGTTCGGGGGGTTTGGGGGGATTGCCCCCCAAGGCTTGGAGTTCTCCAGCCGCCTGAACAAACTGCGACCAAA
>JANRIN010000039.1:0-2448 GCA_033764965.1 Leptolyngbyaceae cyanobacterium bins.302
TTAATTTGGTCATCAATCAAGCAAAAGGTGGCAATGATAAACTCTTCTATATCAAACATGGGGTTCACCTGCTAGAACGTTGTTATCTCTAGCTTCTACCGGTGAACCCCTTTTTTGTCAAAAAAAGTCGCACATCGCGTCAATGGTCATTGGGTTGTTGCCGCCGCTGATTGGGTGATCTTCATCACAACTTCACATTGAGTTCATCACCTTTGGAGTGAGGAAATTGTCACGATCGCAAGCCGGAGTGCGTCACTTGAATCCGCTGGGGTAGGGGCGATATTAGAACCATCAGACAACTACCTACCTTTTTATGCCACCTTTTCACGCAGACCGCGAGATGAGTGGAGTGCCGACAATGATGCGATCGCGGGTTATGGATGACGTATACACAAATCAGGGGAAATTCGATATGCAGTTGGTTGAAATCATTCGAGAGGTTTTGGAAACGGGTATGATCTCGATGTCTGTGGAGCGGAAAATGTATCAATTATTGGATTCCAGGAGCTTTGCTCAAGACTTCAGCGAGATGGAGCGGCGTTGCGTTGATCAGTTGCTGGAAGCAATGCAAATGGGTAGAATTCAGCCGATCGCATAATTTAACCTCTCCCAACTCTACACCACGCGATTCTGCCGAATGCACTCGGCGTACCAGTGAAAGCTGGCTTTGGGAGTGCGCTCTTGTGTCCGGTAGTCGTTATACAAAATTCCGAAGCGGCGATCGTACCCCCACGCCCATTCAAAGTTATCCATCAAACTCCAGAGAAAATAACCTTTAAGCGGATATCCTTCTGCTACCGCCCGATGGACCGATTGCAGATGTTGTCGCAAATAGGAAATACGATCGGTATCTAAAATCTCTCCCTGCCGAGTTTTCTCATCCTGCGCTGCACAACCGTTTTCCGTAATCAGCAAGGGCAACTCTGGACGGTGCAGCACCTCTGCCACATGGCGCACTGCCCAATAAATCGATTCTGGCACTACCCATAACCAGGGCATATGCAGGCGTGGATGTCCTTTGGCATACTCCAGCGTTTCGTATCCCTGATCATTATCCGCCGCCCGCACGTAGGTTCCGGTGTAGATGTTGAGTCCCAATCCGTCGATCGGTTGGTGAATCGTTTCCAAATCTCCAGGCTGGATATCCGGCGCATCCTTACCCATCTGGCGGAGCATCACCTCGCTGTAGGCTCCTGTCAACGCTGGAAAGATCACGCCTCCATTCACCCAGTTGGTATGGAATGCAGCTTGAGCCGCTGCAATATCCGCTGCCGATTCGGTCAAGGGTACAGTGACCCCAGGATTATCTACCAGCGCGATCGAGCAAGGACGGGGAGCAGCAGCCCGAATCGCCTGACAGCCCAACCCATGAGCTAATAAGGCATGGTGGGAGGTTTGCCAGACATCTCTGCGGCGAGCAACATGAATTCCGGGGGCGTGGGCTGGTGGTTTGCAAACGTCGTAACTCAAGTGGGTAAAGCAAACAATTTCGTTGAGGGTCATCCAATGGGACACGCGATCGCCCAACCGTTGCACCACCGCCGTACAGTAATCAGCAAAATCGTTGGCAATTTCGCGACTGCGCCAAGAACCATAGCGGGTTTCCAATGCCTGCGGGGTATCCCAATGAAACAGAGTGATGTGAGGAGTAATGCCTTTTGCCAGTAAACAGTCCACTAAGCGACTGTAAAAATCCATGCCCGTTTGATTGACTGCACCCCGTCCATCAGGAATGACCCGTGACCAGGAAATGCTGAAGCGGTAATGTTTGATGCCCAACTTGACCATCCACTCCACATCACTTTCATAGCGATGGTAATGATCATTGGCAACTGCTCCCGTATCGCGGTTCAGCACCCGTAATGGGTTTTCACTAAACACATCCCACACACTGGGCTTGCGTCCCCCCTCCTTCGCTGCTCCCTCAATCTGGTAAGCAGAGGTCGCAGACCCCCACAGAAAATTCGGCGGAAATTGGTAACTCGTCATACTCATAGTTTTACTGGCTCATCGGTTGGCTGGCAATGATTTCAAATTGCATTTTTTCAAGGGGCAGCAGCACGATTTGAGTACATCCACTGAAGATGAAAGCGGGTCTAAGGGGGCACTCTAAGCGCGAGAGTCATTTCTTTCCAAGGCTGCATTGGGATAGGTTCTTTACACGCAGGAGTTACGAATGTCTGCTAGTCCTTTAGACAATAATCCAAACGATTCCACGATCGAGCAAAAACCATCACTGATGCAACGGGTGATTCGTGGTTCAGCCTGGACGATCGGTGGACACGCTGCCAGCCAAGTCATTCGCTTAGGTAGCAATTTATTACTGAGTCGCCTGCTCTTTCCGGAAGCATTTGGCTTGATGGCGCTAGTTTTTACATTTATTACTGGCTTGCACATGCTGTCCGACTTTGGTGTGCAGCCTAACATTATTCAAAGTAAGCGTGGGGA
>JANRIN010000041.1:0-5202 GCA_033764965.1 Leptolyngbyaceae cyanobacterium bins.302
ATGTCACTCAACACAGGTAACGGTGCCCGGTCGAGAATACTTTGGGCGATCGTCTCCTCCAGTTCATGAGGTTGCAATCCCATAAACACCGTGAGAGAGGATTGCGGGTCCATATCCAGCAATAAGACCTTATGCCCCTGCTGAGTCAGGGCATAACCCAGGTTCATCGCCAGGGTCGTCTTGCCTGTTCCCCCAGCCTGATTAAATAGCGAGATGACGTTAGCCACGAGCAAAAATGATGAGATACAGCGCTAGTGTACAGCGAGTTCAACCAAATGAAACCGCCTCTTAATCCTGCCCTTCTTCCAATTCAGAAACAACCGCTGCCACCTCGATCTCTAATTGCTCAATTGTGGGTAAGCAGTCCTGCAAATCAGGTGGGAGGTCATCCCGAAGATTGTAGGTAGAGACTCCAATAGGGTTATGCACCGTTTCTAAAGCAAATTCAACCACCGTCTTTTTCTTGGATTTGCACAAAATAATCCCGATCGTAGGATTATCTCTCTCCGTCCGCACCGTGTTGTTGATCGCTGCAATGTAAAAATTCATCAAATATCTAGCTTAAACAACAACAACAACAACGTTTACAACGAAACGTATCAACTGTGTTTCAACATCGACGTTAACAACTATACTGCGGCGAATTAACTTCATTAACAGCATAATCATCGTTGCTATGAAAGTTCAGCGCATTCGACTCCCTGATAGCGGTCAAATGAGTTGGCTGTTGCGTGGAGACGACTGGATGCCCGTGGAGCCTGTCAGCCGTTACATCCGCTATCTAGAAAATCTACAACGCTCACCCAATACCATTCGTAGCTACCTGGGACATCTCAAACTGTACTGGGAATTCCTGAGCGACAGCCATCGAGATTGGCAATCTGTTCATTTGGATGACTTAGCAGAGTTTATTCACTGGCTGCGTTATCCCCTGCCCAAAATCATGCCGTTGCAGCCGCAAACCGCTGTTAGAACTGAAAGTACTGTCAACCAAGCCTTAAGTGTGGTCTATCAGTTTTATGAGTTTTATCGCCGCTTGGGAGTCGCTGTTGCACTCGGTACAGATCGCAAAGCAATTGGCTCTGGTGCCTATAAACCATTCCTGTTTGGCATTGCTGCACAACCACGGATGCGAGCCAAACTGATTAAGCTTAAGGAGCCAAGACATTTGCCCAACTGCCTCACGGCTCAACAAGTGCGTCAGTTTACAGAAGCTTGCCAGCGATTGCGAGATCAATTTTTAATTTGCCTGCTCTATGAAACGGGAATGCGGATTGGCGAAGCATTAGGGTTGCGGCACTCAGACTTAGTTAGCGAAGGGAGAAACGAGATTCATGTCATTTCCAGAGCTGACAATGGCAATGGCGCTAGAGGGAAAAGCAAGCAAGAACGAATCATTCACGTTTCGCAAAACTTGCTGCGGCTGTATTCCTGCTACTTGATTGAAGAATATCCTGAAACGGATTGCGACTATGTCTTCGTCAATATTTGGGAAGGTAAAGTTGGCTATCCACTATCGATGAGTACGGTCAATAGTTTATTTCAGCGACTGTCTCAGAAAACAGCTCTCAAAGTTCATCCTCACCTGCTGCGTCATACCCACGCGACTGAGTTGATTCGAGCAGGCTGGAATCTGGCATATGTGCAGAAACGGTTGGGTCATGCCAGCATTCAGACCACCATCGATACCTATGTGCATTTGCTTGATGAAGATCTTAGAGCAGCCTTTACAAAGTTCCACCAATCGGCTCACCCTCATGATATCCCACCCCCTCCCATGTCCTAGCCATCCTGCACCTGCATTAGTAACAGCCCTTCAGGAGAATCCAGTAACATGTCCTCGCTGCGGAAGTCAGCACTTTAAGAAGGCAGGCAAGAACCGTAACGGACAACAGCAATATCTTTGCTGCAATTCTGCTTGCGGGCGATACTTTCAACAGGTGTATAAAGTCCATGTGCCAGAAGACCCTGATTTATCTTGCCCGCATTGTGGCAGTCGCCATTACATCAAAGGAGGCAAAGACGATGCAGGTAAGCAGGTATACGTCTGCAAAGACGATGCCTGTGGACGTTGGTTTCGTAAGGAATATGCTCACTTAGCCCGAGAGCTATCTGAAGACATTTGGGCAGTTGAAGCATTGGGAATCAAAATCTTGCCGCACGAGCGAGTGGTCACGATTTCATTTGAGTCAATTCCTCAGCCCTGGTTTAAATCCGCCCTCAAGCAATACATCCGATATTTAGCGACCACTCGCACCTGGGGCACCCTTCGGAGTACACTGTATGACTTGTCAGGCTTTGCTAGATTTCTGAGCCGTCGCTTTCCCTACCTTGCTGGCTTTGAGCAACTAGAGCGAGAAATTATCCTGGCGTACATCGCTGATCTGCAACAGCATCAATTCGCCTCATCAACGAGAATCCACAGGTTGTGTACGCTGGGGGGCTTTTTCAGAACGGGAGTGATTAATCGCTGGTTTGTCGTGCCAGATTATCTCATTCGTCCTGAAGACTATCCGAGAAAAGATAGACCCTTGCCACGTTACATTCCTGAAGAAGTTTTAGTGCAGTTGAATCAGCACCTCGATAAGTTGCCAGAACCCGTGATGCGAGGGATTGTGGTGCTGCAATGTTTAGGACTGCGAATTGGGGAGTTGCTCAACCTCAAGCTCGATTGTTTGCAGCAAAACAGCAAGGGAGAATGGAGTTTGCGGTTAATGACCGAAAAGACTCGACAGGAAGATCTGCTGCCCCTGGTAGACCTGACCGTGGTAGGAATCATCCAAGCGCAGCAGGAGTACATTCGGAGCCATTTTGACCAGCAGTTTGAGTATTTATTCTGTGCCAGGGCAAGAGGAACCAGTGGAACTAAATTTATTCCTACGCCCCAAGTGATGTTAATCAACTCGTTTACGCACTATCTTAAAACTCTGGCACAGGACTATCAAATCCGGGACTCTTCGGGTGAAATTTGGAACTTCCAAACGCATCAGTTTCGGCACACGGTAGCAACGCAGTGGATCAACTTGGGCATTCCGCAGCATATTGTGCAGCGACTATTACGGCACAAATCGCCCGAAATGACGGCTGTGTATGCTCATATTCACGACGACACGCTGCGAAAATCGTTTGATTTTGCCTTGGAGAAAATTGTCAATGTGGCAGGGGAAGTGGTGCAATCTACCAATCCACATCTGGATACCGACGAGCATCTAGGGTGGCTCCGCAAGAATATGAATGCTCAAGCTTTGCCGAACGGCTACTGCGCTCGACCGATAGTGAAAGGGGCTTGTCCACATGCCAATGCTTGTCTGACCTGTAGCGATTTCCGCACCACTCAAGAATTCCTTGATGTGCATCGTGCTGAACTGGAGCGCACTGAAGCAATCGTGCAGAAGGCAACGGATAACGGATGGCAGCGACAAGTAGAAGCGAATCAACAAGTTGCCACAAACCTGCGTCAGATTATCACCAGTTTGGAGACAGATTTATGAGGAATACCAAACAAGTCGAAGCCCTACGAGCGGCAACTGAACAGAAAAAGCATCAGTGCCGTCAGAAAACGGTCGATGCTTTAGCTAAATTGACTCAACAAGGTAAACCCATTAGCATGGCTGCAGTCGCTCGTGAAGCGGGGGTAAGTACGGTCTATCTCTATCAACAGCTAGACTTACGGCGACAGATCCAAACGCTTCAAGCTCAGCAGCAACAGGAACCGAAGCGAACGCAACCTCAAGCAGCGTCCGTACAATCTCAAGGGGCCATCATCTCCACATTACGACAAGAAATTCACCGTCTGCGACAGGAAAACCAAGAACTCAAAACCCAAGTGGAACTGGTTTATGGGCGTTTAGCTTTGTTCAGCCAGCTTCAGGAGGACAATCAACGGTTGCAGACGTTGCTATCTCAATGTCAGCAGCAACAGCACCTTCAGTTAGCACCACTAGGCTCAGCTCAACCGGTGCCAGTCACCGCTTCGCCCACTTCTAGCCAGTCGCAAACAAGGCAAACGGCATCTGCAATATCTGAGGCAATTCAAACCGAGTTAGCTGCCATTGGCATTCGTCGCCCAACCCCATCCATGCTCCGTAAGATCAATGCGGTGCCCGAACAGCAAACGTTGAATGCGATTGCTGTAGTACGGGAAGCATTGGCATCTGGCGATGTCAGAAATCCTGCTCGCTATTTTATTAGTGCCCTGGACCAAGCCTGGACTCCAAACTTGATCGATCTACCAGAGTCAACTGAAGCCTCTTTGGAACAATTTCAGCAGTGGTTTAAGTTGGCGCAAGCTCAAGGATTGGTGCTTGGCAGTATGAAGCAGGGGGATGAGATCTTGGTCTTTGACAAAGAGGGTATCCCTCAATCCTTTTCAGCCTGGTTAGCTCAATATCCCTTGGAGAAGTTGAAATCAGAAAGGCAATAAGATTCTGTGTCTCCAAAGCTGATGCTCATGACCTCTCTAGCGCAACGATGTTTACGCCATTAACATGGTGAATCTCCTTCTGTGTCTGGTTTCTAGGCAACTTGCTGCAGATAACCCATCTTGACCGTGTACTCAGGCTTCAACTCCGTTACCTTCAAATCGATCGCCACGTAGCAATACAGCTTCAAATGGTAGAACAAGAGATCAATAAAATATTCATCCCCCTCCACTTCGAGACGGTATTGACTGCCAACAAATGCAAACCCAACGCCCATCTCCAACAAAAATTCTCGAATGCGCTCCACCAAGGCTTTCTCTAACTCTCGCTCTTTCGCATTCTTGCTAATATTCAAAAAATCAAAGTTGTACGGGTCCTTCACGAGCTGCTGAGTCAGGTCAGAATCCAGCTCTGGCAACGTGCGCTCAAAATTGGTAATGGCTCCCCCATGACGCTTATACAGATCGGTTTCAATCTGAATCACCAAAACGTCCCGGCTCCAACCATTTTGGAACGACTGCTGGGCATACCAAAGCCGTTGCTCCTTAGCCTTCAACTTATCCAGCAACACCTGGTTATGTCGCCAGGGAATTTGTCCAGCGATGCGCTGGATAAATTCGACTTCTGGGTAAGCTTCAGCAAATGCCCGCATGTACATCAGGTTCGTCCGGGAAAAGCCTTTCATATCAGGAAATTCCTGCTTCAGGTCTTTGGCTAACCGCTCAATCACCTTAGCGCCCCAACCCTCCTGCTTCTGCCGCTTCAGAATCTCCTGACCAAT
>JANRIN010000065.1:0-24582 GCA_033764965.1 Leptolyngbyaceae cyanobacterium bins.302
CCAGAAGCTTGCCCAGTTTGCCCAAACTTTGGGCACCGGGACGATTCAAGCTCGCTTGCCCAGAACCGATCGCCGGGATGAAATTGGGATTCTGGCACGGGAACTGAATGAGATGGCAGCAAGTATCGCCGCCAATCTGGAAGCAGTCCAAAAACAAGAGGAATTGCGCCGCCAGGAGGCCGAACAACAACGGCAGGAAAAGGAACACCTGCAACGGGGAGTGGTAAACCTGCTTTTGGAAATTGAAGGTGCCCAACAGGGAGATTTGACTGTGAAAGCGCCTGTGACGGATGGGGCGATCGGGTCGATCGCCGATGCCTTTAACGCCACGATTCGGAGTTTGCGCCAGTTGGTGTTCCAAATGCGATCGGTATCAGGGCAGGTGAACGACTTGGCCCTGGGGAGTGCCCCTTCTGTACAACAGCTTTCAGATGCCGCAAAAGTCCAGGCTCAGGAAATCAAACAGTCCTTGATGAGCGTTTCCCAAATTAATGAGGCGATTCAGCAAATTGCCCAATCTGCCCAGGAAGCCGCGAAGATTGCCCAACAGGGCGCACAAACGGCTGTCGCGGGGGAAGAGGTGATGGATTTGACGGTTAACAGTATGGGAAATATCCAGAACGCCGTTGCCCAGACGGCCCAAAGGGTCGATCGCCTGACGGAATCCTTTGCCCAAATTTCCCAAATTCTGACCGTCATTTCCGGGATTGCCGAGCGAACGAACCTGCTGGCTTACAATGCCTCGATCGAAGCCTCCCGTGCGGGGGAGAGCGGTCAGGGGTTCCGGGTGGTGGCGGAAGAGGTGCGACGGTTGGCGCAACGGGCAACGGATGCGACCAAAAACATTGAAACGATCGTCGAAACCATTCAGCGGGATGTGGTAGAAGTGCGGCAGGCGATGGATCTGGGGACTTCCGAAGTTCATGCAGGAACGGAATTGGTGGATAAAACCCGCCAGACGTTACAAGAACTGGCAGACATTGCCGAACAGATTGACCAATACCTGCAATCCATTTCCCAGACGACAACCCTTCAAGCGAACGTTTCCCAGCGGGTTAACCTCACGATGAAACAGGTCGCGACGATCACCCAAACCACCTCCCATGAGGCCCAGGAAGTTGCGACTTCCCTCCAGGAACTGATCCAGGTGGCCCAATCCCTCCAAAACTCCGTTTCCCAATTCCGGCTAGAACAATGAGTTTTACCATCGACCCTACTGTCCTCGAATCCATCACCCAGGATGCCCGCCGTTGCTTTTTGGAGGAAGATGCTCCGGGATATCTACAAACCTTAGAGGAAGGATTGAGGCACCTTGCAGCCACCCAGGAGCCGGATTATCAGGCCCTCATGCGAGCCGCCCACTCCATTAAAGGGGGAGCCGGAATTGCCCAGATGCCCGGTCTGAGTCAGTTGGCTCACCACCTGGAGGATTTACTGGAAGGGTTCAACCAGCAAAAGGTGACGGATCTGGAACTGGGTCAGATTATCCTCAAAAGGGGAATTGAAGAACTCGCGTTCCTCCTAAGTCAGGCTTCTGAAGGAGACGGACAGGCCGATCCTGATCTGTTAGTGGCCCTTGACCAATTTCTGCATCACTTGACTCCTCCAGCAGAAGCTTCTCCAGAAGCCACGCTTCCGGCTCGCACCCACCTGATGCACAAAACCCTGGAGCAAGATCTGGAGAACTGCCTCACCCATGTTGAAGATTATCTGAAAAAAAAACTGAAACCGGGACAACTGGCCAGAGAACTGGAAACCCTCGCAGAAAGTTGCAACCTGTTGGGGGAAATGTTTGATCTTCCCTGGTTGCTGGAAACCGCCACCACCCTGACCACCCAAACGACCCCTGCTCAATCCGACGAAGCGTTAAAGAACCTGGCGATCGCCACGATCGCCCAAATTCGCCAGCATCGCTCTGCGGTTCTCACTTCCCCTGCCGCTCCGCCTCCTGCCCCTTCCTCCCCTTCCCCCCCCCGCAAAGCAGCGGAGCGCCCCCGAACCCTTCGCCAACTTCCCCCCGATGAAGCAGCCCTGGCTGCACCTCAGAAGGCAGTGGTTTCCGATACCAACCCCAGCATTCCCACCCATCTGCGCGTCTCCCTTGCCTTCCTGGATGAGATGGGCAATGTGGTTGGAGAACTCATCACAGGCCATGAGCGGCTTTCCCTGCAACAACAACAGCTAAAACAGGCAGGACAAAATCTGCGGCGGTTAGTGGAACAAGTAAAACCCATTCGCGATCAGGTACAGGCAATTTATGATCAGATGTCAAACGCGCCGCAACACCGGGAACAGGGAACGGGCGACCTCGCAGCGGAATTCGACACCCTGGAAATGGATCGCTACACCGCGCTTCATACTAGCTTGCAGACCTTTGAAGAATTGATTACCCAGATTCAAGAAACCCGTGTAGACATTGATCTCGTAGGCAGGGAATTGACGCAAGAACTGACCCAGACGCGATCGGACCTGGATCAATTGTATCAGCACATCACCCGATCGCGTCTGGTTCCTTTTGGCACCTTTGCCCAGCGTTTCATCCCCCAATTAAACCGCCTGAACCAGCGGTGTCGCAAAACCTCTGAGTTGCACATCCAGGGCGAACAGGTTTTGATCGATCGCGTCCTGCTCGAACAACTGCAAACCCCCCTGACCCACCTGCTCAATAACGCAGTGGATCATGGCATCGAATCCTGGGAAGACCGCATCGCCCTGGAAAAGCCACCCACGGCAGCGATCGGCCTGGAAGCCAGGGTGGAAGGAAGTGAAGTGGTCATCACTTTCTGGGATGATGGTCGGGGGCTGGACCTGAAGAAGATTTACCGAAAAGCGATCGATCGGGGCCTTTGCCCAGCCTCCATTCCCATGCATCAGCTAAAACGGGAAGACATTCTCGGCTTTATTTTCCAATCCGGGTTTTCCACCTCTCAAAAGGTCAGTGATATTTCCGGTCGTGGAGTGGGATTGGATATTGTGCGAACCCAGGTGCAACAACTGCGGGGGAACCTGGAAGTTGATACGCTTCCCGGTCAGGGAACAACCTTCACCATTCGCCTTCCCCTCAGTTTGAGTTTGCTGCCCCTGGTTCTTTGTCAGGCCCACCAGCAGATGCTAGCCCTGCCTACTGATAATGTGCTGGATATGATTCCCTATGGAGATCTGCACCCCTTGTCCAAAGAGGGGGCAACCTGGCAGTGGATTGAATGGCGGGGAGAAACGATTCCCCTGTTGCCCCTCATGTCCCTGCTGCCCTATGCCAACCTGAACGCCCCGCCCCTGCCCCCACGGGTTGCCCTGGTGCTGAGCGGTCCCGACACACCGATCGCCGTCACCCTGGATAGCATTCTGGATGAACGCCAGTTTATTCTACACTCCTTTGACGATACCCTCCCTACGCCACCTTACATCGCTGGATGTACCCTTTTAGGAACGGGGGAAGCGGTGCCTGTATTGCTGCCCCGATACTTCAAACCCCTCCTGCAAAAGGCTCAGGCTGTTCCCCCCACGCCTGCGATCGTGCGCTCAGTCCGCACGGCCCTGGTGGCTGAAGACTCCACCGCCGCCCGCCGATCACTAGAACAAATTCTGCTTCAGGCCGGGTTTACGGTCATTGCCTGCCGGGATGGACAGGAAGCGCTGGATGAAATCACCCAACGGCGGGAGGGAATTGATTTGATTATTTCCGATGTGGAAATGCCACGCTTGAATGGATTTGAACTGTTGCAAAAAGTTCGCTGCCATTCTTTCTGGTATGGGTTGCCCGTCGTAATGTTGACCTCTCGCACGGGCGATCGACACCGCCAGAAAGCGATGAGCCTGGGAGCCAGCGCTTACCTGGGCAAACCCATCACCCCCGCCGAATTGCTGTCGGTTCTGGAAACTTTGGTAACGAAGGAGTAGGTTCCGTTTCCCTCGGCTTTCTTCTGTTGTTCAGAGTCACGACGCTAATTTACAAACAGCCGCTGCTAGAAGCCTAATTGATAAAGTACCAGTCACCGGGCTTCGGCTTCGCTCAGCCCTCGATCTTTCGCAGGTTGAGCAAAGTCGAAACCCAACCTACAGGTCTGTTATTTTGCTGCATGTCCCTAAGTCATTATTGATCTAGTCAATTCCTATTAAGACTAATGAAATTTATTTCATTTTGTCAGTTGAAATAATATGAACATCAATATTTTTAAGTGATCTTAGTAATTGATGTGTCAGTGACCCACGCAACATTAGTTTCCATCGAGAACGTTGGCTTTCACCAATCACAATTTGAGTGATGTAATAGTTTTTGGCGACTTCTGCGATCGCTTTCGCTTTATCCTGATTGCTCATTCGAATAAACTGTCCACCAAACTCTTTACAGAGTCTTTCACAAGTTTCAATGTGAAGACTTTCTACTTTGGTCAAGAAGCGATCGGGATCATCGACAAACAGACAGTAGAAAGGAGCGTGCATATAACCAGCAATCCGGGCACCCCGTCGAATTAACTGAATTGCATTGGGATAGGTTGAAACACAGACTAACACCCGTTCATGGATGCTGCAAAACGGAGCATCTGCTTTTGTTCCACTCGATGCTTGCTCAAGCGCATCCTCTTCAATGTTGTCAGCGACTTCTCGTAATGCCAGTTCCCTTAAAGCAATCAGGTTACGTCGCTGGAAAAAATTTTGCAGGGATTGATCAATCTTTTCAGGGGCATAGATTTTGCCATCTTTTAAGCGATCTTCTAGCGTTTCTGGCGTGACATCAATCACCACGACCTGATCGGCTTCTTCTAAGAGGCGATCGGGAACCCGTTCACGCACAACAACTCCTGTAATTCGGGCAACGAGATCGTTTAGGCTCTCTAGATGCTGAATATTGACGGTTGAAAAAACATCAATTCCCGCTGCCAAAACGATTTCTACATCCTGATACCGTTTTTCTCGCTGAGAACCAGGGACATTAGTATGGGCAAGTTCATCAATCAGAACCAGTTGCGGTTGACGAGCCAGAATTGCATCTGTGTCCATTTCAGACAAGATAACGCCAGAGCAGTTAACTTGCTGCCGGGGAACGATTTCTAGCCCTTCCGCTCGTTTTGCAGTCTCCTGGCGATTGTGAGTCTCCAGTAGTCCAATCACCACGTCAATTCCTTCCTGCCGGAGCCGATGCCCCTCCTCCAGCATTCGGTACGTTTTGCCGACACCGGGAGCCATGCCGATGAAGATTTTGTGCTTACCCCGGTAGGCAGGACGAATGTAGGTGTTGTCAGGGGAAGGATTGGACGGATGATACATGGTTTAGCTTCCCACCACATCAAGAGCCAAATTGAGCTTCAGCACATTCACGCCTGGTTCACCAAAGATGCCTAAGAAGCGACCATCCGTGTTTTGATTGATCAGATCTTCAAGTTGATTGGATTGCATGCCCCGTGCCGTTGCCACTCGTGTAATTTGCGCTCTGGCAGCTTCGAGTGTGATGTGAGGATCAATGCTGGAACCAGAGGTGTAAACCAGGTCGGCAGTTGGGGTGACTCCTGCGGCTTGCAGTCTGGGAATTTCGCCCTCGATCGCCTGTTTCGGGTCAGGATCGGGTTTTCCCTTGATGCGATCAATCAATGCCGGATTGCTGGGAGCCAGGTTGCTTGCCCCAGAAACCCCTGTTCGGAGAATCTCTGCTGCATCGTCATTCGGATCAGCAGTACTGTAGCGGGTGGTGCTGGGACGACTGTTGAAATAGCGATCGCTCGTAAAGGGCTGCCCAATCAAAGCTGATCCGACAGCTTGACCTTGAGCATTGGTCAAAATACTACCGTTTGCCTGAAAGGGAAAAGCGATCTGTCCAATGGCAATCATGACAAATGGATAAATGATTGCCGTCAGTACCCAGAGAACCAGTGTGGATCGAATCGCTCGACCTGCCTCGCGTGTAAAACTCATTAGAACTTCTCCGGTACAAACATGACAAAGAACAAATAAACGGAAAGGGCAACGGTTCCCAAACCCAATAGCCCCAATGACCAGGCTTGAGAACGAGAAAATTCATTGCCACTGGCAGCATAAACAACAGGAGCCACAACCAGGTTGAAGCACAATGCCAAAAACAGGTACAGAGGGAGCTTTTGCCTGCGCCATTGTGACCAGATTTCCGAAATTTCCTCAAGAGCTTGAGTCGCTGTTTGAGACGGTGGAAGAAATGCTTTCAGAGAATTAAGTTTCATCAGTAGAAAAGTTTTTGAAGGGTTAAGACAACGGCAAAATTAGGTCGATCGCCTTGATTGCAATAAACGGTGCAATAATGCCGCCCAACCCGTAAATCAAAATATTGCGTTGCAGCAGTTGATCAGCGGTGAGGGGGCGAAATTGTACACCCTTTAAGGCCAACGGGATCAAGATAGGGATAATCAAAGCGTTGTAAATCAGGGCAGAGACGATCGCGGATTGGGCACTCTTGAGACCCATGATGTTCAGCGCGCCAATTCCGGCAGCGGCAAAGATAGTGGGAATAATCGCAAAATATTTGGCGATGTCATTGGCAACGGAGAAAGTGGTCAATGCACCACGGGTGATCAGGAGTTGTTTACCAATTGTCACCAAGTCGATCAACTTGGTGGGGTCAGAGTCTAGATCCACCATGTTGGCGGCTTCTTTAGCAGCTTGTGTCCCAGAATTCATCGCCAATCCCACATTGGCTTGAGCGAGAGCGGGTGCGTCATTCGTGCCATCTCCGGTCATGGCGACTAGTTTGCCCTGAGCCTGTTCACGACGAATCACATCGATCTTGTCTTCTGGGGTGGCTTCGGCAATGAAATCATCGACTCCCGCTTCTTGAGCAATCACAGAGGCGGTAATACGGTTATCCCCGGTTAGCATAATGGTTTTGACTCCCATGCGCCGCAGTTGGTCAAACCGTTCTCGCAGTCCCGGTTTCACGATGTCCTTGAGGTAAATTACGCCATAGATATCATTGTCCTGACAAACAGCGAGAGGAGTTCCACCTAAGCGAGACACTCGTTCATAGGCTTCATCCAGGGTTGTTGGAACTTGCCCTCCGCGCGATCGCACAAATCCCTTAATCGCATCCACCGCCCCCTTGCGGTACTCCTTGCCGTTGAAGTCAGTGCCGCTCATGCGAGTTCGCGCCGAAAACTCGATCCCTTCTGCGGGTTGGCCATCCAGGTCGAATTTTGCCCCTAGCTTTTGGGCAAGTTGGACAATCGATCGCCCTTCTGGGGTTTCATCAAACACACTCGCCGCTAAACAAACATCGGCGACTTCCTCAACAGCATGACCATTGACGGGGATAAATTCATCCGCCAAACGGTTTCCTAGCGTAATGGTTCCAGTTTTATCCAGAACCAGTGTATTGACGTCACCACAGGCTTCTACAGCTCGACCAGAGGTGGCAATGACGTTAAATTGAGCGACGCGATCCATGCCTGCAATGCCGATCGCACTTAACAACCCCCCGATCGTCGTGGGAATCAGAGCAACCAGCAACGAGATCAAGATGGCAATACTGGCTCCAGCACGGAAGCCATTGGCAACAGTGGCACCCAACGTGCTTTCGAGGAAACTTGCTATGTAGTTGGCGATTGGAGGTAAGGTGGCAATCACAATCAAAAACACCTGGGTTAGTACTGCCAGCAGAACTGTTAACGCAATTTCATTGGGTGTTTTAGTGCGGGATGCACCTTCTACAAGCGAGATCATACGATCAATAAAGCCCTGTCCCGGATCTTGGGTAATTCGCAAGAGCAATTCATCGGAGATGATACGAGTACCCCCCGTCACCGAACTCATGATGTCTGTTCCGGGCTGTTTCAAAACGGGAGCTGACTCGCCAGTAATGGCTGACTCATCTACAGACGCGATGCCCTGAATGACTTCTCCATCCGCTGGAATCATGTCTCCTGCAACCACCTTGACCTGATCCCCGCGTCGCAGTTGCGTTGAACTGACTTCCTCAATAGTGCCGTTTGTCAGAAGTCTACGGGCAGTGGTGTCTGATCGTGTTGCTCTCAGGGAGTCTGCCTGAGCTTTACCGCGTCCTTCAGCAACCGCCTCCGCAAAGTTGGCAAAGACAACGGTGAAAAACAGGATGAAGGTAATGATGCCATTCAGAACTCGTTGTTGATTAATATCAGCCTGAACTGTTCCAAATAAGTTGGGATTAATGGTGACAAGTAGAGTGACGATTGTTCCCAACCACACCACAAACATCACCGGATTCCGGACTGCAATACGTGGATCGAGCTTGATAAACGCTTCTTTAACGGCTCGTTGATAAAGTCCACTGAGATTGACCTTAGGCGTGTGTCTACGGCTATCACGTGTTCCTTGAGGCAACCTGACTGAACGTTTAGATGGAGAACTTTCTTTCATAGGGTTTCAATCTTGAAGAGAAGGCAGATTTTGTCAAATGAATGAGGTCGGTTGCGGTGTAGAGCACTGGGGCGGTAGTCCTCATCGAGGTTGAGGTTAAATTTTTTACCCTGCTCCAATAATCTGGAAGGCTTCGGCGATCGGTCCTAGTGCTAGTACAGGGAAAAAGGTGAGGGCACCAAGGATGAGGATGACTCCTGCGGTGACACCTGTAAACAATCCAGTATCAGTTCGCAAGGTGCCAGCCGTCATGGGAACGGTTTGCTTGCGGCTCATGCTATCTGCCAGCAGCAGCAACGCCACGATCGGGATGTAACGCCCTGCGAGAAGGCTAAAACAGGTACTCAGGTTCCACCAGAGAGCGGTTGCACTGGTGGTTGCCCCTGCCGCGATCGCAATCGGTGAAGGTTGCGAATCTGCCAACCCTTCAAACCCAGAGCCGTTGTTGGCGGCAGCGGAAGCGTATTCATAAATAACCTGGGTGAGTCCATGAAAACCGGGGTTGCTGATCCCCTGGAGGTCTGGGAATGCCAGGGCGATCGCACCAGGAATCAGGATGGCGATCGGGTGAACCAGCAAAATTAAGAAACTTGCCAGCACCACTTCCCGTTTCTCGATCTTGCGTCCCAAAAATTCGGGGGTGCGTCCGACCATCAATCCTGTGACAAACACGGCCAGAATCAGGTAGGCAAACAGGTAAGCGGTTCCCGTTCCCTGTCCACCAAAGACGATTTGCAGCAGCATATCTGACAGGGTTGTAAAACCACCATCGGGCATAAAGGAATCATGCAAACTATTGACGGCTCCCGTCATGCTGGCGGTGGTAATCACCGCATATAGAGCAGATTGCGCCCAACCAAATCGCACTTCTTTGCCTTCCAGGTTAGGAGCCTGATCCACTCCTAATAGGGCATTCACCGCAGGATTGCCGTTGTACTCACCAATCGCTGTAATGATGATAAAGCCAATCAAGATGCTCAGTGGAATCAGATAAATTAACCAGGCTTGCTTGATGTTGTTGGCGAATACTCCGTAGGCGTAAATTAACGAACTGGGAATCGACAAAATCGCCACTAATTGCAGCAAATTGGTGAACCCATTTGGATTTTCAAAGGGATGGGCGGAATTAATCGCAAAGAAACCACCCCCGTTTTCCCCCAGTTCTTTGATGATTTCAAAGTGTGCCACTGGACCCCGCGCGATCGCCTGACTAATGGCTGGATCTTCCAGCGTGGGCACAACAACTGAACCTGCCAGTGTTTCTGGTACACCGGCAATCATGAGGGCGATCGCCCCCACAATACTGATAGGCAACAATACACGAGTGATGCCTCGCACCAGATCCACATAAAAATTACCTAGCGGTCTACCTGTCAACCCTCGAATAAAGGCAATGCCCACTGCTAAACCTGTCGCGGCAGAGGTGAACATATGGTAGCCCAACCCCCACATCTGACTGGCATAACTGAGATAGGTTTCACCAGAATAGTGTTGTTGATTGGTATTGGTAATAAACGAAATAGTAGTGTGTAATGACGTATCCCAGGTAGGAGCCGGAATCCCCGCTGGGTTAAATGGCAAAACTTGCTGAAATATAATGATGGCGAAGATCAGCAAGCCCATCACCACATTGCTATAAAGAATCGCACGGGCATATTGCCAACCCGTCATGTTCTCTTTTGATTGCACTCCAATCAGGGAGTAAAGTACTTGCTCGACTGGATTGAGAACCGGATCAAGCAGGGTTCTCTCTTCCTTAAAAACCTTTGCCAAATACCGCCCAAAAAAGGGCGTGATCGCCACAACAATCAGCAGTGTCAGCGCAATCTGAATCCATCCTTGCAACATAATTCTGTTGAACTCTGAAATGAGTTAATCGTTATTCATCCATTCATCAATTACTAGCACTGGAAGAATGGCTACTCCACTGATAGTGAAGCTTAACTTTAAAAAAAACAAGGTATAGAGCAAGACCTAGATAGATTTTTAGATCATTGATATAGTCCAAAAGACATAACGTTTAGAAACTGTTTAGAGAGCGTTTAGGCAGGTTCTATACCTGCAAATATAAACTTGCATCTAAACGCAGACCACGCCTCGTTTTCAGATAATTCCGCTTGAAAATCGTTAGACTTTTGAAGAGTAGGACTGGCTCAACGACCATCTTTTCTGTTTCAGAGGAGCCAAATGTTGCAATTCCAACATGTTTTTCATTCAAAAGACTGGCATTTAAAAACATTTTGGTTAGTGGTGGGACTTTTTGTCGTGGTTTTTTCCCTGGAGTTAGCAACTCCACCAGAGTATGTATTTGGCTATCTCTACATTGGTCCAATTCTGCTGGCGAGTGCCCATTTAAGCCGCAGAGTCACGTTTCAGGCAACCCTGATCGCCTGTGTCCTCACCCTCGCCAATGTCTGGCTTCCCGGAATTGCAACCGTAGAAGTTTCTACGATCGCCAGTCGAGTTATTGCAACCCTGGCATTAGTTGTGACAGGAGTGTTGAGCGATCGCAATCGGTTCTACCAACAGACGGTGCTCCAACAACAAGCCAAACTGGAAGCCCAGGAAAAGTTAGCCAGCACCCGCGAAGACTTTGCTTCAGCCCTAACCCACGATCTAAAAACTCCTTTACTGGGAGCCATTGAAACGCTAAAAGCCTTTCAAGGTGGCAGTTTTGGCTTGGTTGAACTCGCTCAGCAGCGAGTTTTGGCAACCATGATGCGGAGCCATAAAACAACGCTAAAAATGGTTGAAACCCTGTTGGATGTTTACCGAAATGATAACGAGGGGTTGCAGTTGAATCTTGCCCCAGTGGATCTCGTTGAGATTGCCGAAGCGGTTAAAGCAACAATGACCGATTTAGCCGCGAGCCGCCGAGTTCACATTTCTCTCCATTACGGCGCATCTGACTTTCGCCAATTTCTTTGGGTCAAGGGAGATGCTCTACAACTGGAGCGAGTCATCGCAAATCTACTCACAAATGCGATTAACCATTCTCCTCGAGGTAAAAGAGTTGAGGTTGTTCTTGAAACAGGGCACTCGCACCAGACAGTGAAGGTAAAAGATAGTGGAGCAGGGATTAAACCCGATGAGCTTCCCCATTTGTTTGAACGGTTTTATCAGGGACAGAGCGATCGCCAGGCAAAAGGCTCAGGCTTGGGGCTTTACCTATCCCGCCAGATTATAGAAGCGCACAGCGGTACAATTTGGGCAGAGAATCGGCTACCCACCGGAGCAATCTTTGCTTTTCGGCTCCCCACGTTTCCGTACAGTCCTTCCCATTCTGCTTAAGATGGCATCTCCACCCCTCAAAATCCTTTTGGTTGAAGACGACGAACTTTTTCGTCTTGGTTTACGGGTGCGACTAGAGCGAGAGTCAGGGCTAGAAATTGTGGCAGAAGCAGAAGATGGAGAAACCGCGATTGAAATGGTCAAATCTCACTCGCTCAATATCGTCGTTTTGGATATTGGACTCCCCGGTCTGGGTGGAGTTGAAGCGTGTCGGCAGATCAGGCAGTTAGTGCCGAATCTACCAGTCCTGGTACTCACCTCTCACACACAGAAAGCTTTGATTAACCGGATTATCGAAGTCGGGGCACAGGGTTATTGCATCAAAGGTGCGCCATCCCAGACGCTCATTCTTGCCATTCAATCGGTTGCAGCCGGAGCATCCTGGTGGGATTCTGCTGCGACAACTGAGATTCGGGCTGCCTTTGAACATAATTCCGCTATAACAGTAAGCAAAAACTTAGAAGCAGACCCACCTGTTCTAACTCGACGAGAACAGGAAATCCTGGCTCTAATTGCCGATGGCAAAACGAACCAAGAGATTGCTGAAATGCTGTATATCGCACCAGGAACGGTACGAGTTCATGTTCATGCCATTTTACAGAAACTAGACGTGCGCGATCGCACTCAGGCGGCAGTGATTGCCCTCCAAAAAAAGCTTATTGCTCAAGACCTGCTACGTTAGCCGACTTTGATTTGCATTAGCAATTGTCTCCCGGTTGCTCACAGGCTCCAATACTCACCCAACTGGTTGAGCCGTCTTCCCAGTGTTCTTTTTTCCAGATGGGGGCATTGTGTTTCAACGTGTCGATCGCATACTGACACGCCGCAAACGCCTCTGATCGGTGGGGACACCCCACCGCCACGAGCACGCTGATTTCTCCAATCCGCAACTTTCCTGTGCGGTGGTGGATTGCCACTCGCGTCACATCCGTCCATGTCTGGCGAATTTGAGTTGCGATTTGCCGAAACACCTCCAGTGCCATTGGTTCGTATGCCTGATACTCCAACGCTACGACAGCCTTGCCATCTGTGTTGTCTCGCACCATGCCACTCATGACAACGATCGCCCCATTAGCAGAGTCATCAACTACTTGATAAATCTCATCTAAAGACAGCGGCGCAAAGGTAATCACAAAATGATCGTGAGTTGGCGTGGAGATAGGAATAGTGGATAGAGTCACAGCAAAGATCCTTGAGTATGACTATTGATCAGGATAAACGATGGAGGCAGGAGTTCGGCTTTGCTGACCAACTCGATAGAAGGGTGATGAAGTTACTCCTCCCTCCTCCCCTCTACCCCTTACCACTTCCCATGAGATACAACAACGCCATTCGCACTGCAACACCACTTGTGACCTGTTGAGCAATCAAGCTGATAGTGGGAGAGTCCATAACGTCAGAGCTAATTTCAACCCCACGGTTGACAGGGCCTGGATGCAGCACTTTGACATCGGGTTTGCACCATTTGAGGCGATCGCTCGTGATACCAAACTGTTGATGATATTCCCGCAGGCTGGGCAGTAAATGTTGAGTCATGCGTTCGCGTTGCAGGCGCAGGGTCATGACAAAATCGGCGTCTTGCAGAGCAGGTTCCAGATGCCAATGCAGAAATAATTGGCGTGGCAACACAACAGGTGACGGCACATAAGATGGTGGCACATCAGGTGACGGCACAATAGAGGAACCCGTGGCTGGGGTGAATGAGTTTTCTGGAGGTTTTACGTAGTCGGCAAACAATTTGGGTAACAGGGTCGGAGGGCCAGCTAAGTGGACTTCTGCTCCACTGGCCGTGAGGCTCCAAATATTAGAGCGGGCAACCCGAGAATGCAAAATGTCACCTACGATCGCAATCTTTTTGCCTGATAGTAATGACAATCGAGGGTGCTCTGAGTCGAGCAATGTACATATCGTAAACAGGTCAAGTAATGCCTGTGAGGGATGTTCGTGTAACCCATCTCCTGCGTTCAAAATGCCGACGTTGGATTTTAACCGATCCATCTCAGCGGCGATCGCAGCAGGCACCCCTGCCTCCCGATGGCGAATCACCATCATGTCTGTTCCCATCGCTAGATAGGTTTTTGCCGTATCTAAAATCGTTTCTCCCTTTGTCAAAGAGGAAGTTCCGGGGGCAAAATTTAAGGTATCGGCAGATAATCGCTTGGCGGCTAACTCAAAGCTGCTACGAGTACGGGTCGATGACTCAAAAAACAAATTAGCAACGACTTGTCCTTGCAGCGTTGGCACCCGTTTAGTTCGACGAGACAACACCTCCCGAAAACTAGCAGCCGTTTGCAACACCGTATCATACTCATCTGGTGTAAAGTCTGCCAGAGACAGAATGTGGCGACGAATCCAGGTCATAAACGACTAAACCGCAAATCTATGAATCAAACTAAACTTACCTTAACTGGAATTGGTAGTGCTAAAAAGCATTCCTGCAATCTGATTACTTTTGGAGTCATGCTGGGTGTGCTGTTGCTGCTGAATGGCTGTAATGGGGTGTCTCGTGAGCAAACAGGCGATCGCTCTACTCCTGCTTCGGTTGCTGCTCAAGCCTCTCCCAGTGCCACTGAGACCCCAGAACCATCCCCTCAATCGACGATCGGGACTTCAGCCACACCCGCTCTTAGCCCTAGTGCTGCCAATACGGTCTCCGTAAAGATTTATCACGTTGATGACCAATGTGAAGATCTGGTTTCTGAAACAGTCGAAGTTGCGGGCGATCGCCCAATAGAATCCGCCATTGGCAAAGTTTTAGATGGACAGGGCAATGCTGACTTTAAACTCACAGGCTATCGTGTCAGTGTAGACAATAAGGGCGTTGCCACCGTCGATTTTCGCCTCTCACCTGACTCTCCTCGCCAATTTGTTTCACTCTCGGCCTGTGAGCAGTTGTCCCTGTTTGGCAGCTTAGAGGAAACGCTGATGCAGAATCCACAATGGCAGATCAAATCAGTTCAATTTACAGAACGAGGCGAAAAAATTGTTTTATAGCAGACTGCATTTGGAGTAGTTCGGTTTAAGCAGCCCAGCGAATAAATTCGCGGCTACCAGAGCGAAGTCCGCCGTCGCGGACTGGCAAAATCAAAGGTTTACTGAACCGACGTAGGTCGGTTTTGCTCGTATAGCAGCGGTTTCAACCGCCAAATCCTTACCCCGAACTCAGGTTGTCTTAGCCCAATGCAACCTGAGAGCGATCGACAGCATAGGTACCCTATTTCAGATCGCTTGATGGCGAGGTTTGTCACCCTTTTACTTGCACCTGTTCCTGCGGGAGATCGGTTTCAAGGATGCTGTCAACAAGTCCCTCCATGCGTCGGACTCGCTCTTGCATTAAGTTGAGTTGGTTCTGCGTTTCAGCTTTGACTCGTTCACTGAGATCTGCTTCGATCCATTTCGACAAATGCACGATCGCTTGCAACGGGGATTTCAAATCATGACAAGCCATGTACATTTGCTGCAAATCGACGCGTGCTTGAGTGAGATCGGCTGTGGTTTTTGCCAATTCTTGCAAGCGCGATCGCAATTCTGTCTCTAGTTGGTCTTGTCGGGTGATATCTCGAACGATAACAATGCGTCGATGATAAGAGGCGACCTGGCCAACCGATAGTTCAATGGGAAATGAGGCCCCCAACTTGCGGCGTGCCACTCCTTTTTGCGATCGCTGAATGGCTTCATCCTGGGTGTCACCGTCTGTGTGCTCATCGGTAGCCGTTTGGTCTAACAGCAGGTTCAGGTTTTTGCCAACCATCTCAGAGGAGTCATAGCCAAACATGCGAATGGCAGAGGGGTTAAAGCTCTCAATCTGCCCCTGCGGGTTGAGGGTAAACAAACCATCGGTAACACTGCCCTCGATCGCTTTAATCAGTGCGTTGCTGTCGCGTAATTGGGTTTCTCGGTTGAGCAGGGCGTGATATAAGCGACGAAGCACGTAAAACGTGGCTAAAGCACTGAGTACCCCAAGGCTAGTGGTCATCCAAACGATCGCGATCGCGGCGTTGTACTGTTGCTCTAAAGCGCGATATCGTCCATTTAACAACTCTTGCTCTGGAGCGGGGGGGCGACTGGCAACCAACTTGTTTGCTGTTTGCTGCAACCCCATCAAAGTAATGAGGGGTGTCACCACACACACGGTTGAAATCGCAATTAACAATGCACTTTGACGACGGGTAGGCAGGCTCGACCGTAAACCATTCAAGGCTTTTGAGAGACGAGTTTGCATAACTGCATCCTGATTTAAATCTGATGAGTCTGACGGTAGATCACGCCATAAAGTTCATGTCACTCTATCAGATGTCATAAGCCACAGATGGTCAAGTTGCTGTAAAACCGTCTAAAGACAGAAATCTAGCTCTATCTTTAGACGGTTTTAACGAGAGAAAGGGCGATCGCTCAGATTAGATGATCTAGACCTTTTTGAGCCAGCTAAACATGGCTCGTAGATCTTTGCCCACTTCTTCGATAGGGTGCTCTGCCTCACGCCGACGCATTGCGGTGAAGCCTGCCTTGCCCGACATGTTTTCTAAGACAAATTCCCGCGCAAATTGCCCTGTTTGGATTTCGCTGAGAATCTTCTTCATCTCAACTTTTGTGGAGTCGGTGACGATGCGAGAACCACGGGTGTAGTCGCCATATTCTGCTGTATTCGAGATGCTGTCACGCATCTTGGCTAAGCCACCTTCAACCACCAGGTCTACAATTAACTTCACTTCATGGAGGCACTCAAAATAGGCCAGTTCGGGTTGATAGCCTGCGTCTACGAGGGTTTCAAATCCGGCTTTGATCAAAGCACTCAAGCCACCACAGAGCACAACCTGTTCACCAAACAAATCAGTTTCGGTTTCTTCACGAAAGGTGGTTTCTAGAATGCCTGCACGGGTGCCGCCGATGCCTTTTGCATACGCCATTGCGCGATCGCGGGCTTGCCCAGAAGCGTTTTGATAGACTGCAAACAAACAGGGAACTCCTTCGCCTTGCTCATAGGTGCGGCGCACAAGATGACCGGGACCTTTGGGGGCAATCATCACCACATCGACATCCGCAGGAGGCACAACCTGAGCAAAGTGAATATTGAACCCGTGGGCAAACGCCAACACTTTGCCGGGTTTCAAATTTGGCTCAATTTCATCGCGATAAACCGTTTTTTGCGTTTCATCAGGAAGCAAAATCATGATGAAATCGGCTGCTGCCGCTGCATCGGCTACAGATTTAACTGTTAAGCCTGCCGCTTCGGCTTTAGCGACTGATTTGCTGCCTGGATAGAGTCCGACAATGACATTGACACCACTATCTTTGAGGTTCAGAGCGTGAGCGTGACCTTGAGACCCATACCCAATAATGGCGATCGTTTTTCCGTTTAATAAATCCAAATTCGCGTCGGCATCATAATACATGCGAGCCATATTGTCTCTCCATCCAGCAAGCGTAGAAATTTCTGCAAGTCCTTGATCTTACCAAAATGTGTGGTATCAGCTGCAGATTAATCGATGTGAGTCGGCAATTCTAATGATGAGGATTTTGGTTTTCCCCGCCTTGCCCACAACTCAACCTCATCAATCCACTCGCCCATTAACCCACCATCAAGCAGGTTGAATGGCAGGCTCAACCATCTCAGTAAACTGGATAATGTCTTGTCGGGGATCAGCATATGCCACCTTGATGTCTAAGCGATCGCCCACCGCCACAGGACGACTAAAGCGCATGGCTAACTCTAACCCCAAGTCTTCGAGTAAAACCAAACCCAGATTTTCATGTTCGCGCAACCAGCGCAACATCAATGCCTGCCACACCTCTTCCGAGTTGCGACGCAAAAATTCTAGTCCCCAATAACGGTTGGTTTGCCGTTCAACCAGGGTGGCTTCATAAGCCGTTGTGCTCACCGCTTGCAGCAACTCTTTAAGGGTTTCTGCCGTAAACGGTAAGGGGGCACCCCGTAGATGGGCTTTGATTTGAAAATGAGCCAGCAAATCCGTATAGCGACGAATAGGCGACGTGACTTGGGTGTAAAAATCGAGTCCCAAACTCGAATGACGAGTGGGGGTAATGTTCATTTCACTGCGCGGCATACACCGACGAATCGCGCAATAGCGAACAGGACCCGGTGGGAGTTGCATCAACTCTTCATCAGAGGGCAATTCGGGTTGTGACTGCCCCCGAAAAGGTAACGGAATTTGCTGTGACTGTCCGTAGCGTCCAGCCACCTCTCCTGCCAGAATCATCATCTCAGCCACCAGATGACGCGAAGGAGAGTCTTCTAAGACTTGAATCGTGATTTCGTCGTCTTGCACTTTAATAGACGACTCTGGCATGTGAATGCTGATGGCTCCTTGAGATTGCCGCCAGGTCTGACGCCGTTTTGCCCAGTTAGCGATCGCCTCGATCTCTGCCTCAGAGCGCAAGCCCAATTGCAACATCTCATCGACATCTTCATAGGTCAGGCGGTAGGTCGGCTTCACCACACTGGCGTGAATGGTATAGTCCTGCACACCACCCAATTCATTCAACACCACACCAAAACTCAAGGCCGTGCAAATGCGCCCTTGAATTAAGCTCATGGGTCCTGTTGCCAACTCTGTCGGAAACATGGGCACCATGCCCGTAGGTAAATAGAGAGTGGTGCACCGACGCCGCGCTTCTAACTCTAGGTCGTCGCCCGGAAACACCCATCGAGTCGGGTCTGCAATGTGAATCCAGAGTCGTTGTTGTCCATCCTCTAGAAACTCAACACTTAGCCCATCATCAATCTCACAGGTGCTCTCATCGTCGATCGTATAAACCTTGAGATGAGTTAGATCAAGACGATTGGGATCGGGATCGACGGGTGGGTCAGTCAGCCAACGGTGAGCCATATCCAGCACCTTTGTAGAAAAGTTGGTTGGGATCTGGCTGCGCCGCAGAAATAGGTTTTCGTGGGGACTCCAGATTTGCAAATCGACTAATAGCTGAAAAGCAGCCTGAACCGTTTCTGGACGACCCAAAGCCGTCAGGATTTCTAAAGCAGGAGAACGATGAGTGGCTTCTTCGCCCAAAACCGCAAACTTCTCTAACACTTCTAAGCGAGCATAATCGGCACTTTGCCATTCGACTGTGATTCCTGCTAACGCCTGTTGTGCTCGTTCTAAAAAATTCTGCCACTCGTGTTGCCGTTGTGCTGCGATCGCAAACTGGTGTTTTAATTCAGAGACTTGAGAGGCTGAGCGTGGCTCATATCCGTCGCTCTTTTGTTTGAAGTAAAGCTTATCTTCTGACAAGAGGCAATAGGCCGCGTAGCACAAAGGTGCGCTCTGGTCAGAAAACAGCAGCATTGCCATGCCTGCGGGATTGGTGCTCTCACCGTCTTCAACCAGCAACTCCCAGGCAACCTCTAACCCTGAGGGGTCTAAATAAGGTTGAAGTTCTTTTAAGAAATGGGAAATGTCGGCAGGCTTATAGGTTTGACCCGTCACTTCGTAGGTAATTTGGCGAGGATGTAGGGTGTGAGCCTGCCCGCGCTCATCAATTACAACCCAGTGCTTTTTACCTTCTGGACGGTCAGCAACAGCCAAACGGCGATCGCCATGCAACCGGAATTCAACCAGTGTTCCCTTTTCCATAGAGAGGGAGTGGGAGTAGGGGATAAAGTTAAGCGTTAAAACCGTTAAGCATTACAAATCTAAGATGGGAGGGGATGAGAGGGGAGAGAAATCTCAAAAGTTTTATTTCATCTGTCCCCCTGACATCCCACTCTAGCCTTCCTGATTGATGAATGGCAGCAGTGCCAGGACTCGCGCCTGCTTAATCGCCTTAGTTAGATCTCGCTGTTGCTTAGCGGTCAAGCCCGTAATCCGCCGAGGCAAAATTTTGCCGCGCTCAGTGATAAACTTCCGCAACAGATCGACATCCTTGTAGTCGATAGGATCATCAGGCTTAATAGGAGAAACGCGACGACGATAGTAGGTCATAACTTAAACTATTTAATTTCCTTGTGGGCAGTATGTTTGTTGCAATGAGGGCAGAATTTGTTTAACTCTAACCGTGCCGTTGTATTACGGCGATTTTTAGTGGTGGTGTAACGCGAAACTCCTGGCGATCGCTTATCAGGATTGGTGCGACACTCAGTACACTCTAGCGTAATGATGATCCGAACGCCCTTAGCCATAATTCTGAGCAGCTCAACGAGTAACAATTAAACACAAACGTCTATTGTTTCACAAAAGGACGACTATCGGCAACCTAAATTTTTTAAACGTCTACTGTCTCTGTTTCAAGCGTCGCTCAGCCAGTGCCCAGAGCCATTTCAGTTTGAGATCGAGGGAATATCCCCGACGAGTTGGCACCACTAACGTGCGCCCCAGTTGATCGTGAAACGCCTGTCGTTTTTCTTCATCGATGCCTGCCAGGGCGCAGTCAATGCCCAGAGGAATGAACAACAACAGCGACCAGGGAGAAGCAGGACTGAGATTTAGCAGCCCAAAGAGCATCAAACCGGCACCCACTGCCATTAACCCTTCTCGTTGGGCTAACTCTTGCAACCCAGGAGTGCCACCCCAACGCAGATCGACAACTTTCATGTCAAATGCCCACCGACCCAAACTTTGGCCTTGATTGCGAGCCACTAACGCTACTCTCATGCCCAACCAGGCAACCACAAACAGAAACATTTGGGCGATCGCATTCATGCTAAATAAAGAACTGACCAACGCCACCGCGACAAAATCAACGGCTAGGGCTGCTCCCCGCCGCCATAGCGGCACTCTAGGGTAACGACGAGAAACCAGTTCAGACGGCATAGGGGGTAATAAGGTCAGGAGCAGCTATTTTAATAGTAAGCGTTCTCAGGAGGTCGGTGAGAAGAGATAGGGTCAGTTCGGTTTAAGAGCCTGGCGAATAAATTCGCGGCTATCAGAGCGAAGTTCGCTTTCGCGAACTACAGAAAATCAAGGGTTGAGTGAACCGACGCAGGTCGGTTTTGCTCCTGTAGTTGCGGTTTCAACCGCCAAAATCCTTATCCCGAATTCACGTTAGATAGGGTCATTGACCCCATCGACTATTCCAGATCTCCGGTTTCTAGTGCGGTGATCAGACACTTTGGGGTCAGCTTTACCGAAAAACTGGGGATCTAAACCCTGAATGGCATACCAGTCGCAGATTGCCCCAATGACGAATGACCAGTGACTAATAACCCCATTCCCGATTGTTAAGAAATAGCGATGTTATCAGCCCAACAAGCAGAAGCCCTGATCTTAAATCTAGCTCAACCCCTCGACCCGCAATATGATGTCGAACAGGTGGGGTTGCTCTCAGCCGTGGGGCGCATTCTGGCAACCCCTGTCACCAGCCAACTCGATTTTCCTCATTGGGATAATTCTGCAATGGATGGGTATGCGGTGCGATTTGCTGATGTGCAAGCGAGTCGTGCTGACAATCCAGTTGTTTTAGAAGTCGTTGACGAAATTGCAGCGGGGTCGATTCCTCAGAAACCGATTCACACTGGACAGGCGGCACGCATTCTCACGGGATCAATGATGCCTACAGGAGCAGATACGGTCATGATGCAGGAGGTGGTGACACGAGAGGGCGATCGCCTCTTGATTTCAACCCCCCCTAAACCGCAGGAATTTGTGCGTCATCGTGGGGTGTATTACCAGGCAGGGAGTCCTCTGTTGCCCGCAGGCATTTCCCTCAATGCCCCTGAGATTGCCGTTTTAGCCGCCGCTCAGTGCACTCAAGTTACAGTTTATCGACGACTGCGAGTGGCAATTTTATCTACAGGCGATGAGCTAGTCTCTCCTGACCAACCGCTTCAACCGGGGCAAATTGTGGACTCTAATCAGTATGCATTGGCAAGTTTGATCGCTCAGGCTGGAGCTGAACCGCTGTTGTTGGGGGTCGTGCCAGATGATCCTGAACGGTTAAAAGAGGCGATCGCCCAGGCGATTCAGCAAGCAGATGTCATTCTCTCGTCAGGAGGCGTCTCCGTGGGGGATTACGACTATGTGGAGCGCATTTTAGAGACTCTGGGTGCCGAGATTCACATTCGTTCGGTGGCGGTCAAACCTGGGAAGCCGTTGACGGTGGCAACTTTTAATCCCTTTTTTGCGAGTGCAGACATGGTGAATCGCGTCTCTCCTCCACCGCTTTATTTTGGTTTGCCGGGTAATCCTGTTTCTGCGCTGGTCAGTGTATGGCGGTTTGTTTTGCCTGCGCTGCGAAAGCAAGCAGGTCTGGCAAGTGGATGGGGATCCATTTGGATTAAAGGGCAATCGCACCACACCCTCAAGTCAGATGGCAAACGAGAAACGTATCTGTGGGGGCAGCTCCGTGCTGTGGATGGTGAATTTGAGTTTCACTTAGCGAGTGGCTCTCATTTGTCGGGTAATTTAATTAATCTGGCTCAAACGAATGCCCTTGCGGTTATTCCGGTGGGGCAAACGTTGATTTCTCCAGGAGAACCCGTTCAAGTCATGCTAATCAACCCATCGTTGTAATATAGCTTTGGTCAAAAAGCTTAAGGCAAAGGCAATGGCTCAAATCCTGATGCTGGGAAGGCTTTCTGACTCGCCTCCGCCTCATTGAATGTGGCTACGGCTATATTTTGACGATCTGGTGCCAGCTATACACGGCGATTCATGCTAAAGAAAATTCAACGCTTTTGGTTTCGCTATGTTTCTGCTCGCATGGAGACATTGACTGCCACTGTTGGAGTTGCCGGATTAGCCAGTTGTTTGATTGCACTGTGGGTTGCCGCAAAACTTTGTCGAGAGGTTTGGGAGCGGGAAGCGTTTGGGTTTGATGAGTCTTTTCTGTTGTGGCTGCATCAATTTGCTAGTCCTGCTCTTGACTCCGTGATGTTGGCGTTAACTCAGTTGGGCAATCCTGCTGTGGTGACTCCCCTTGCCTGTATTATTTTGGGGCTGTTGGTGTGGCAGCGGCATTGGCAGGAGGCAACGTTTTTTGCGATCGCCTGTTTGGGTGCCACGATCTTAAATACAGGGTTGAAGCTTGTTTTTAACAGAATTCGTCCTGACCTCTGGCAGCATTTAATTGTCGAAACTTCGTTTAGCTTTCCCAGTGGTCATGCGTTAGGGTCAGTCGTGCTGTATGGGGCGATCGCCTATCTTTTATCTCAGACCTATCCTCAATGGTCTAAAGCAATTTATGCGTTAGCAGGCATGTTGACTGGGGCTATTTCACTCAGTCGGTTGTATTTAGGAGTGCATTGGTTGACCGATGTAATTGCTGGCATTAGCATTGGGTTTTTGTGGCTGACGATTTGTATCACGATGCTCAAGTTACAAAGGCTTAAGCATACTCCAAGTCCTCTGAGAAATGAGGATCGCTCAGGCTTAAGGCTGCTACTCTGATCTAACACTAAACGTATTTGCCGATGCGACTTGATGATAAGTCTTTGACTCATACTTAAGCAGGTAGTGCTCTAAAAGGAATGATTTTGGGGTAAGGATGTCCCTCGCAGCGTGGGAGACATCCTTACTTGTTGAGGAGTACCCTTAAGCGATCGCAGTTCAAATCCCACATTATCTGGCAACCACAGAGCAATTTGCTCCTTATAACTGCTTAATAATTGTGATATTCAAATCCTTTAGCCAATCAAACATTCCATTCCAAATGTTTTGTTTGCGGTAAAACCGATCTAGCTCTTTTTCAACACGAGCCCGATTGCCGTACAAATTCTCCAGAATAGCCCTACCTGATTGGGTTATTTCTAAATAGCGAATACTGTGCTGAATGTATAAAGACACAATATTCCAATAGAATTTGGGATACCCTGTTCGCAAATCCTGAGACGTTGAATACCCTAACACCTTGTTGCTACCGAGTTCCTGAAATTCAGAGAACAATGCAGGAAGTTTCCCAAGATACCCTGGATCTGATAATTGACCGATTAAATCTGCTCCACGAGCTAAGCCTGGAAAATCAATGGTGTCTTTGTACAGATTATCTTTAGGAACTGGAAATCGGGTCATTTCTATATTCTTCTGAATCTTCTCCAGATCGATCAGGGTGTAATCACTGAACTTCTCTAAAACAAATAACTTGCCGCGATCGACATGATGAGGTGTCAAGCTGGCTCCCGTTGCTAAGGGATTGAGTGTAATGCACTCCTGATTAATGCCCGTTGCAAACTGATGACTGGTGATGCGATCTGATCGGCAAATTCCTTTCACATAGCCAATATCGTGGCAGAGCAGGGAAATCATATAGTTGAGCCATTCCTCTGGAGGAAATATTTCTCCAGAAAAGTGCCTACCCGTCAGGATTTCCTGTCCAACCAAGACGACATTAATGGTATGTTCCAGGTTATGGTAAGGGGCATCACAACCAGCAATTAACTCTAAAATTTGTGGGGCAATTTGAATAAAGAGGTCAAGATATTCCTGCTGCTGCTTATAAATAAGCTGATACTCGTTACTAATATAGTCAATACTGGAACGGATCAATCTGGATTGAGCTTCAGAAATACTAACCATGTCTTAGTAACATTGATGGTTGCGTAGTTTTTGCGTAGCAGTAATCTGTGTGAATTTAAACCAGTAAAAGGCGTAGCAAAAATTACTAATCCGAACTCGCTGAGTATTTGAAGCACCCTTAAACAGCCATCCAAAATGCCTGAGGCAGGATGACTTGCCTTAGCTCTAAATCTAATTTCCGAAACATATGTTTTACTATTTCGATCGCTAGGTTGGCATATCCAGGTTAAGAATTGATTATTAGACTTTGGTGGTGCTCTAAAAGGAATGATTTTGGGGTAAGGATGTCCCTCGCAGCGTGGGAGACATCCTTACTTGTTGAGGACTACCTAGTGCTGTGTCACAGCTTAATTTTAGGGTAGACAGAAGTGAGTTTACATCGAGCATCATCGATCTTCATCTGCCAATCAACACCCCGTTGAGTGTTGTTAACATCAGTTGACCAAGCGGCCGTTGCCTCTCGTAAGGT
>JANRIN010000072.1:0-5343 GCA_033764965.1 Leptolyngbyaceae cyanobacterium bins.302
GAACTCATTCCTGGATGAACCGATTTCGTCGCTTATTGATTCGATGGGAGAAGAAACCAGAAAACTACTTAGCACTCATTCACCTAGCTTGTGCTTGCATTGCTATACGGGCTATTCGAGTTTTCGGATAGGCTCTAAGAACCTGTGACGCAGGAGATTCACCTAGCCCGAAGGTTCTCTGGTGTTGAAGAAGCTCGTGTTGAAATGCAATCAAAATCCACAGCCTCACTAACCACGTTTCGGGACGTGCAACTCAGATAGATAAATCGGACGGATTTACCCCATCATTAATCTAGCGACACAACAAGTAGATGGGTGGATGAGTAGGCGATCGCTCATTCCTAATCTAAACCACCTACCCATCTACCCATCGACTCATTTACGCCCTAAACTTCTCTGTAATCCGCTGCATCGCTTCGTTGACATTCTCGCGGCTATTGAACGCAGAAATGCGGAAGTAACCCTCTCCAGCAGCACCAAAGCCAGAACCAGGGGTACCCACGACATTACAGGTGTGCAGCAATTTGTCAAAGAAGTCCCAACTGGAAAGGTTATTGGGTGTTTTGACCCAAACGTAGGGTGCATTTACACCGCCATAAACCTGGATGCCAGCAGCGGTGAGTTGTTCGCGGATGATGCGGGCATTTTCCATGTAGAAGGCGACCAATTCTTTGATCTGGGTTTGTCCTGCGTTTGAGTAAACCGCTTCTGCCCCGCGTTGCACAATGTAGGACACACCATTGAACTTGGTCGATTGGCGGCGATTCCAGAGCTGCCATAGTTCGACATCAGAGCCATCAGCGGCTTTGCCCTTGAGAGATTTGGGAACGACAGTCAGAGCGCAACGAGTGCCTGTAAAACCCGCGTTTTTGGAGAAGGAACGAAATTCGATCGCGCACTCTCTCGCACCCTCAATTTCGTAGATGGAGTGGGGAATGGCAGGATCGGTAATGAAAGCTTCGTATGCTGCATCAAAAAAGATGATAGAACCGTGGCTACGGGCGTAATTTACCCAGGCTTGCAAATGTTCTTTCGATGCGGTTGCCCCCGTGGGATTGTTAGGAAAACATAGGTAGATGAGATCGACTTTTTGAGCAGGAATCTCAGCCGTGAAATGGTTGTCTGCGGAGATGGGCAGGTAGATTAAACCACCGTATTCGCCTTTGTCATTCGCTTCGCCCGTGTGCCCTGCCATGACGTTGGTATCCACATACACGGGATAAACTGGATCGGTGACGGCGATCGTGTTGTCATCCCCAAAGATATCCAGAATGTTACCACAGTCACATTTGGAGCCGTCAGAGACGAAGATTTCCGAGGCATCAATGTCACAACTGCGTGCTTGAAAATCATGCTTCGCGATCGCGTCCCGCAACCATTCATAGCCCTGCTCTGGTCCGTAGCCCCGGAAGGAACCACGATCGCCCATCTCTTCCACCGCTTTGATCATGGCAGTCCGGCAGGCTTCTGGCAGCGGCTCCGTCACATCACCAATTCCCAAGCGAATGATCTTTGCATCGGGATTTTCAGCCGCAAACGCATTCACTCGCCGCCCAATCTCCGGAAACAGGTAGCCCGCTTTCAGCTTCAAATAGTTGTTGTTGATGGTTGACATGGTGGATCAAGAAAAAATGACTGCTCAGGATGGCATACTAAACCAATTCATCGAATTTAGCACCATCAAGTTTCTCAAGGCGGTGCTTCAACGAGCTTGGCGATCGATTGTGGGGATGCGTGGCAACCGTAAGCTTCAAGATGTTCGCAGGCTCAAAGATTTGTATCGCCATGCCCAGCGTGGTCTGCAAGTCTACCTCGAAGGCATCGACTATCCCCTGATGGTATCCTGGTTTTGGTTCAAACCCTCTCAAGGCAAGGGAAAGTTGCGGTTTGTCGTTTACTCTCATCCTTATTCTGGAGTTTATTTGGTGCCCTTGTGGTGTAAGTGGTGGGCGATTGAGGGCTTTTTGCAAATTCCAAAACCGCCAAGCACCAGTTTGGACTGCACTGCTTCGGTCAATCCACCAAGCTAGGGGCGTATCGCTGGCTGATCCTTTCATTGATTGCCTACCTATTCGCCCATTGGATTGATCAATGATCAACCCGCTACTCCTCCACTGGAAAGCAGCCATCCACCTGAGCTTGAAAGTTTTATTTCCCCCAGTTGTCTGGTTCAAGTTACTTAACCGAATCCGAAGCAATGCAGATATTGCCGCACAGTATGGATTTGAAATTGTTCTCAACCCATTGCCTGACCAGCAGGATTATCAGCAATGGTGCAAGATCTGGGTTAATCTGAGTAGCTACCATCCAACTCAAATCGATAGATTCTCTTTATGAACTAGCTCTTAGTCCAGCAAAATTTTGATATAATATGTGTCGGCACGGCGGCATAGCCAAGTGGTAAGGCAAGGGTCTGCAAAACCCTCATCCCCCAGTTCGAATCTGGGTGCCGCCTTATTTTTCATGCTTTAATTAAGTCAAAAAGCACTGTTTGACGGGATTCTAGGGATTGTTACATTTTGCCAACCATCCCCAATCGGTACTAATACACCCTAATCACCCCATCTTTTTTAGGCTCAATTTTAGGCTATGACTAATTTAGAAGGTCGGTTGGCTCAAGCAAATGGAAGACTGAAAAGTGATCATGTTGGAGTGGCAATTGAAACGAAGGGCAACAAGTTAGTTTTAAGAGCGACGTTTCCACCTAAACCAGGTAGTGAGAGGGATTCCAGCTTTCAACAAAGGCTATTCATTGGCTACAGTTTCAATCCCGCAGGTTTGAAACTAGCTGAGAAAGAAGCTCGAAAGATAGGGGGATTACTGCAATCTGAGGAATTCGACTGGAAACCCTACATTAAGGAAAAGGCAGCATCTTCAACAGTGGCGGAATGGGTAGAGCAATTTGAGGCAGATTACTTCACCCGCAGAGAACGCAATCCGCAATCACTCACCACATGGAAGGATGACTACTTGAAAGTGTTTCGACGGTTGCCAGAGAACAAGGCACTGACCACTTCTCTACTCAAAGAGGCGATCGCCAACACGGAACCAGACACGAGAACCCGAAAACGGTATGTAGACATACTTTCTCGGCTTGCTGAATTTGCAGGGTTGCAAGTTGATTTCTCCAACTTGAGGGGCAATTATTCACCCAAAAAAGTGCAGCCGCGCGACTTGCCAACGGATGAAGTAATATCCCAATGGTGGGAGAAGATCCCTAATCCAGCTTGGCAACGGGCATACGGGCTAATCGCTGCATACGGTCTCCGTCCCCATGAAGTGTTTAAATGCAGCTTTGAGGCAATGCCAGAATTGCGAGTGTTGGACGAGACGAAAACGGGCTATCGTCCGGTTTACCCCTTCTATCCTGAGTGGTTGGAGCGGTGGAAACTGACAGAGGGTGAGCTACCCCAATGCACGGGCAGAAATAACACCGATTTAGGCAGAAGGGTGAGCCATGCCTTCACTCGGTATGGGATCCCCTTCTGCCCCTACGATATGCGCCATGCCTGGGCAGTGAGGACGATTCATTATGGATTGCCTGACACATTAGCCGCTAAACAGATGGGTCATTCGGTGCAAGTCCACACGGAGCTATATCACGCCTGGTTATCCGCTAATGAGCATCGTCGTTGCTGGGATGCGTTGTTACTTCGGAGCGATCGCCCAGTTGCCCCTCTCCTTCAATAAAAAGCCTTACTCGATGCGATCCATAGTGATAGGTGGCACCATTCTGAAACTTCAAGTCAACGCCAGTGCTTAGATCGCCAAACTTAGAAAGAGCCACGCGGTATCCTACAACTTGGCAAATTTCGCCAGTTGGAAGGATTTCCCCCATCAATTTGAGCTTTGCTGACTCAGCATGATAAATCGGTAAGAGATTCCACAAATGCTCAATGTCATAACGAATTGACCAACAGCACTTTTGGTTCTCATGCTCATGCAGAAATTTCAAAGCGTCAGCGAGTTGTAGCACAGGTTCAATGGCGTAAGCAGGAATCTCAATAGTCCGTCCCTCCTGGTTCTGTACAAAAAAGCTGGACTCATTATTTTCCTCTGCTGATTCCCCATCATTTTGTACAAAATCCCCGTTAATAACCTGTCGAACAGCCTCAAGCTTTGACAGAGGCACGCGAAGTAGTTCTGTAGGTTCTCCATATTTAGAACGTCTACCCATCTCACCCTCTCAACTCAGCAGGGATTTCTAAAGCCTTCTCAACTAGCTTGAGATGGTAACGATAAGTGGGTCTTGCTGCCTGGGGTCTACCAATATTCCGCCAGTGCTTCCCTTCTTTCAACAACCCTTCCTCTCTCAATCGGGCTAGGTGTTTGGTGCTGATGCCCAATTTTTGACAGACAACACCACTGCTCATCCAATCAGCCTTTGCCATTTCTCACACTCCATCAATTCTCAATTGTCCAAGTCGTTCAGCTTTGAGTCTTTTCTTGAGTGGCATTGCTGCCAGGTCATAGCGGCAATGGCAGGGAGCACAAAGCGCTTTCAAATTGGAGCGATCGCAGTTTTCAGGACGATGATCCAGGTGAGCTACTGTCAACACGTAGCGCGTGGGATGCTCCAAAACTTCCAACGCTAGGGGACATTCGCTCATCTTGCCCGTCTTGAGGCGATCGATGAAGGCGATCAATCCCTCATCCGTCATGCGGCAAGGTTTCCCGCACTGCTCACATTTCCACCCGGCATCCCGTTTGACTCGAAAGGCGATGTCATTCCAGTTGGGAGGGTAGAGACTTTTATCCATCGGCATCTGGCAACCTCGCACTGTCGTTCCAAATGACCTCAAATCGTTCTTTTTGAGCAGGTTTTCTCATCCACTCCTCAACGGTTTCACGAACTGGCAACCAGTCGATGTATGGCGTTGAAAAATGCCAGTTATTCCACTCATGCCATTCCTGGATGTTGTGATCCATGTCAGGTTCATCAACACACGTTAAATGAACGTCTTCAGCAAACCAGTTCCCCTCGTCATCTTCAGTTGCAGAGGAAATCTCTTCAATCCACAGGTCAGAATCGCAAATAGGGCAAACCGCTACAGATCGGGGGACTCTACGAGCTTCTAACTCATCCATCACTCACCCCTCCTTTTCAACAACCGCAATTCAACAGGGAGATACTGGCGTTGAATTGCCCAGCCCTTTGCTTTCACCTTCACTTTGCCTTCATCGCCTAAACCTTCGATGAAACAAGGCTTTCCGCGAAATTGCCCCACCAGGATTTCAACTTTGTCACCGATGCCCAATTCAACAGTTGAATTGCTGTTGAATTGCTGTTGAATAGCCGTAACGCTTTCGCTGCCTGCATTTCCAGCGTTTTGATCACCCAAT
>JANRIN010000073.1:0-4404 GCA_033764965.1 Leptolyngbyaceae cyanobacterium bins.302
GGCAAACGTTTTTCACTCTGTTACCCAGTTTCTGGGACGTAGATACGCTGATGTTGCAGACGCAATCGCCCGTGGCCCCTATCAAGTATTCAGCGACAGTCAGGGTGGCATCCTGCTCAACTGTCCTAACTCGCCAAAACCACTGCCACCGGAAGCCGTTTTAGCTCCACTGTTGCGTCTTCTCCCACAGCCGAAACCCACCTGTAAAAGCATTAGCATTACTGCCTTGCCGACAATTGGGGGGGAACAACTGAAGCAGTTTAGCGTTTCCACCGCCGATTACCACATCATCCAATTCCAGGACAGAGATGAAGCGAGCTACCGCCTCCTCGACATGCCGCCGCCACTTTTTTTTGCCCAGTCGTGCTAAGCCGCCTTTGCCCAGGTAGGTTTCAAAGTTCCCTTTTTTATAGGAAAGATGACCCAATTCCATAGGCACGACCACCCCTTGAACGACCATGGCAGCACCTAAACCCGTTCCCAGCCCTAAAAAGAGCATGGTGCCGCCCTGATAGCTACCCAAGGCCTGCATCGCGGCATCATTAATCACTTTGACGGGGCAACCAAAGGCGGCTTCAAAGTCAAACCCGATCCATCCATGAGCGAGGTTATTGGGTTCTCTAGCAATGTGACCTTTAAGCACCAAACCGGGATAGCCGATCGCCACCACATCGTATTGCCAGTCACGGGTCATCTCCTTCACCCCAGACACCATCCTTTCTGCCGTGACCGTCTTCCCTGAGGGAAACCGGCGAGGCTCGTCTTGCCCAGTGGCCAGAAATTTGATATTAGTTCCACCAATATCAATCGCCAATACATTCATCGTTCAGGCCTTCCAGAAATTTCAGATAAACCACTAGCAAAAGCTAAGTTCATTTCTACTGCATTGACCAGTCTATCAACCCTGTCTACTGGTTTGGTCACTGGCTCGAATGCCTACTCCGTCCTCGCCGTGGAAATATTCATATGTTTAACTGCGGATCTAGAAAGGGTGGATACCCTGTCCGTGCCTGTGCTCCTGCCGCACTGGGAAGCAGCAGAACCATGACCGTCGCCACCGAGATGACCCCGTAGCGAGAACGACGCAGCCAACCCATGAGAACAGGCTGAACTAGCCCAGCAGCACCTTGCATATCAGAGTCTCCAGCAGCACGTGTCGTTCTTACCATCCAGTGCATCCGTTGGTTGAGAGCTAATGCGGAATGCCGGATGGCGATCCCTTGATGTCAATTAGAATACCCAGACCAAGAACTCAAGCCCCATCTAGGGGTGTAATCAGGATACGTGTAATTTAGTGCCACGAAACGCTGAAAAGCTTTCAGGCTATAGCTTATAGACGTTAGCTCTTTCCTGTTTTGTAAGTTGTCCCACAGTAAGGGCAAAAGCGATGTTGCAACGAAGTAATCGGCTCGTTGCAACTGATGCAGCGATTGCGGAGCACCATTCCACAGAGGAAACAATGTTTGGAGCGAAGATCAAGCCACATTGGCTCAGGGGATGTTCCAGGTACCCAGCAATGGGGACAGAACTTTAAGGCACTGGCAGTTTCAACAGAACCCCCTCGACCAACTGTCTCCAAGTATTCAACTGGAATATTCAAGGCGTAAGCCAAACCACTGCGAGTTTTTTGATTGAGCTTAACCGTTTTACCCCGTTCAATCTTGCCCAAACTTTGCAAGTGAATTCCCGCTTTGGCAACCACCTCCTTCTGACTCAGCCCACAGACTTGTCGGAGCCTGCGGAGGTACTGTGCCAGTGATTCATCAGGATTGGGAGCGAGGTCAGACTGTAAAGACGGCATAAAAAGGTGAATAAAAGTATGGTTCAAAGACTATGCTTTTAGCAGCAATTAATTCTACTGCGAATCTACTCGGTTTCTATTTTGTCGATTTCTCTTGCCACCGTTGCCACTCAGTTTTTAGATCGCCCTGGTCTTGCTAAAAGTACTCAACGCTCCTATGAACTGACTCTGATGCCGTTGTTGCAGGATCATGGACGTTATCCGATTGAAATCGTCAGTCGTTCCTTGTTAGAGGAATATCTCAATCGCCTGGAGCATCTGGCTTATACGACCCATCATCGCCATCAAGCAGTCATTCAAGCCTTAATGAACTTTGCCGTAGAACAGGGGTATCTCAAAGTCAACCCCATCGCTCACCTGCGGCGACGCAAACCCGACGCAACCAAGGGAGAACACTCATCTGACCAAATCATTCGTTATCTGAGCCTGGAGCAACTGACCCAGCTATACAAAGTGGTTGAGGTGGATTGCCGTCTGCATGCGCTGGTTCGGCTACTCCATCGCAGTGGAGCCAGAATTGCTGAGGTTTTAGCGTTAAATCTGGAGGAGGTTGATCTAGACGGGTGCAAATTCCAGGTAGTTGGTAAAGGGAATAAAAGACGTTGGTGTTTCTATAGCCCAGATGTCGCCTCGGTTCTAGCCTGTTATTTACGGTACTATCGCCACGCTGACCATGCTGCCCTGTTCACCGCGCAACATCGGCTCACCGACAAGGTTGTTCGACTCAGCTATGCCTCGGTTCAGAAGCACTGGCGAGGACTAGTGGATGCCGAACCGCTGCTTCAAGGAATTCGCCTTCACGATTTGCGCCACACCTTTGCGACAGAGCGGGTCGGACTGATGGGTATTGAGGAACTGCGGGCACTGATGGGACATGAAAATATTCAGACCACATTGCGCTATCAGAAGGTGACTTCTGGGCAAGCAGAACTTGCTGCACAGAAAGCTTTTCAATCCTTAATTGAAAGGCTAGATTCTTTTGACGCTTGAAGGCTGCTTAAACAACTTCTTAAGTTCGTTACTCTTTTGCTATAGAGTATAGGTCATACTCTCAACTGGCAAAATGAGACTTGCAGACACAGCAAGGTTCATTGCCGGAATTTTGTCCCCAATGGGATTGCATGACTGCGATTGAACGGACTGCCTACCCTCGCTTCAAATCACAACCGAGCCCCAAAGAGTTGGCAGATTTGTACACCCCAACAACTGCTGAGATCACCTTTGCCCGTGCTCAAACTGCCAGTAAGGCTGGGGTGTTTCGTATTCTGGTTCTCCTAAAAACGTTTCAACGATTGGGATACTTTCCTTATCCTGAATTGATTCCAGTAGTCGTGCTGGCTCATCTACGCAAGGCTCTGAATGTCCCTGCTTCAGTTGATGCCATTGCCCCAATGCGTTCTCAACGTCGCTATCAGCAAGCGATTCGAGTCTACTTGAAGGTCAAGTCTTTTGATGCAACCGCCCGTCAAATTGCAGCGACTGCTATCGCTCAAGCCGCAAAAACGATGGATCGTCCTGCTGACTTGATTAATGTTGCAATTGAAGAACTGGTCAAAGAACGGTATGAGCTACCTGCTTTTAGCACATTAGATCGCTTAGCCAGGAATGTTCGTTCCATTACCAACACACGCTTATTTCACCAGATCGCATCTCAGTTAACGACAACGGAGCAAACGTTTCTAGACGGACTGTTGGTTCCTCCATCGACGGATACTCAAGCCACACTCAACCTCCTCAAGTCACCCCCTAAAAGTGCCAGGCTTTCCCATATTGCTCAGTTGCAAGCTAAATTTGACCAATTAATGTCCTTTGGTAATGCAAAGCGATTACTGACTGGTATTGCTCCTGGTAAGATTCACTCCTTTGCGGCTCAAGCTAAAGCGTTAGATATCTCAGATTTACGAGATATTCGATCCAAAAAGCGATATGCACTTCTGGTGAGTCTGCTCTATCAAGCTCAGGTCAAAACCCGAGACCATTTAGTGGAGTTGTTCCTCAAGCGGATGCAAACGCTACATAACCGTGCCCGACAACGGTTGGTTGAACTGCGGGAAAAGCATCTCAAACAAACAGAAGCAATGCTGGCGGTATTGACCCAGATTCTTGAGGTTTCTGCGGAAAATGTAGATGAGACAACGCTGGGAACTCAGGTGCAGTCTCTGCTAGTTCAACAAGGTGGAGCGGCTCTATTACTGGAGCAATGCCAGGAAATCATCGCCTATAACAGCGACAATCATCTGCCGTTGGTGCGTCGTTTTTTCACTCGTTACCGCAAACGGTTATTTGAGTTGATTAGATCCTTAGAAATTCAATCAACTTCTCAAGATCAGTCTCTCATCAATGCCTTGCAGTTTGTACTCAAGTGTGAAGATCGTCGCAGTCATTGGTTGCCCTTTGAGATTAGAGTTGTTGGGAAATAAGAAGCAGGTTGAACAAGAATCGCCTTGCTCCTCCGACCTATTAGAGTTGTTGGGAAATAAGAAGCAGGTTGAACAAGAATCGCCTTGCTCCTCCGACCTATTGATTTAGCCAGCATCCAGATAGAAGTTCCACAGTCCTGCAGCAATCAACATCAGTCGATCATCGAAATCAGTCACCCGATT
>JANRIN010000074.1:0-71979 GCA_033764965.1 Leptolyngbyaceae cyanobacterium bins.302
GCCCACTCTCCCACTCCCCGCTCCCTCCTGCGCTGCCAAATCACCCAGGTTTATTTCGCCAACGTCAGCGATCGTCAAATTGCCGCCTACGTCGCCACAGGAGAACCGTTGAATTGTGCTGGATGTTTTGCCTTAGAAGGCAAGGGTGGCGCTTTTGTCGATCGTCTGGAAGGATGCCATACCAACGTGATCGGCTTGAGTTTGCCTTTATTACGCCAAATGCTCACCGATTTGGGCTATGAAATCACCGATTTTTGGTAAATCCGAAGATCCATTCGCCCCATCCATCAAGTTAAAATTGCCCCCCCCATGAGCCGTTGATAGCGATAGTCGAGTTCTTTTTGCATCAAGGTCCAGCGGCTCAAGGTTTCATCTTTGGCGATCGCTTTTTCTGCTGCTTCCCGCGCCTGTTCCAGTACATCCTGATCCTCCACCAGACTCGCCAACGCAAAGTCAGGCAATCCAGACTGGCGCGTGCCCAGCACCTCACCAGGACCGCGAAATCGCATATCCATTTCGGAAATGAAGAAGCCATCCTGGGATTGTTCCAGCACCTTTAAACGTTGGCGGGCGGTTTCGCTGCGAGAACTGCTCATCAGGAGACAAAAGGATTGAGCGGATCCCCGTCCGACTCGTCCTCGAAGTTGGTGCAGTTGAGACAATCCAAACCGTTCGGCGTGCTCAATCAGCATGACAGAGGCATTGGGAACATCGACCCCGACTTCCACCACAGTTGTAGAAACCAGAATTTGCGTCTGATTGTCACGAAATTGGCTGATAGCTTCGTCTTTTTCAGCGGAAGTCATGCGTCCGTGCAACAAGCCAATTTTGAAGTCGGGAAACACGTTCTCCTGAAGTTCCTGATGCTCCTCGATCGCCGATTTCAGATCCAGTTTTTCCGACTCATCCACCAGCGGCAACACGACGTATACTTGTCTTCCCTGGGCAATTTCCCGCCGCATCAAGTCATAAGCCTGCATCCGATCTTTTCCCGCTAACACAGTCGTCTGAATCGGCTTACGTCCCGGTGGCAACTCATCAATCTGGCTCACATCTAAATCACCGTGGAGGGTCAACGCCAGGGTTCGAGGAATCGGGGTTGCAGTCATGGTTAACACATGGGGATGTTCTCCTTTTTGCTGAAGTTTTGCCCGCTGCTCCACGCCAAACCGATGCTGCTCGTCGATTACGACCAAGCCCAGGCGGTGAAAGTTAACGGGATTTTGAATCAGGGCATGAGTTCCAACCAGAACTGGTAATGCGCCTGTTTCTAGTTGGGCATGAATTTCCCGGCGTTTTGCTGTTTTGGTGGAACCGGTGAGCAGTTCGACTGGAATGTGTAATAAATTCAACCAACTGACGAGTTTGCGATAGTGCTGTTCTGCTAACACTTCGGTGGGTGCCATGAGTGCAGTTTGATACCCAGATTGAATCGCTGCTAACATGGCAACGACGGCAACCACTGTTTTTCCTGAACCCACATCTCCTTGTACCAATCGATTCATGGGTGTAGACTTTTGTAAGTCATTAAGAATGTCGTTAACAACTCGTTGTTGCGCTCCTGTGAATTGAAAGGGGAGAATTTGATAAAAGTCATCAATCAGTTTTCCAGTAGGTGCGAGAACGGCACTGGCTTGAGTTTGTTGTAGTGCTTTGCGACGTTTGAGTAAGCCCAGTTGCAAGTAAAAGAATTCATCAAACACCAGACGATGGCGGGCAGCTTCCAGGGATGCGGTATCGGGGGGAAAGTGGATGTGGGCGATCGCGTCCTGAATTCCGGTTAAGTTGTAAGACTGGCGTAATCCTTCTGGTAACGCTTCCTGAATTTGAGAGACAGCAGGCAACGCAGTGACAATCACCCGCCGCACCAGATCTGCTCCAACTCCTTCAGTGAGGGGATAAATGGGCACTAATCGCCCCACCTTCAGCGAATCGATTTCATCCCCAGAATGATCCAGGACTTCAATTTCGGGATCTTCCAACGTGACACCATACTTGCTGCGTTTGACTAATCCTGAAGCAGCGATCGCGGCTCCCGGTACATACAAGCGTTTTTGCTGCTCCTGCCAGCCACGATTATTAAACCGACTTCCGGCATAGAATCGGCTCAGGCGCATTTGTCCCGTGGCATCCCGCACCACCAATTCCAGAATCGTCAATTTACTGTTTTTCGGGCTGGTAAAACAATTGCACCGCTTCACAAATGCTACTAACGTTACGGTTTCGCCTTCCTGCATCTCCCGAATGTTGACCTGCCGCGCATAGTCAATGTGATCGCGGGGATAGTAGTAGAGCAAATCCCGCACCGTATACAGTCCTAACTTTGCCAGCTTTTCGGCATTTTTGGGACCTACTCCCGCTAAATAGGTCAATGCCTGATCGAGCGCAACTGGACGTTTGGTGTCGGTTAAAGGAGCGGTTTTGGGTGATTTGGAGCCGGAAGGGGAATTGGGGATGGAGGAATTAGGGGTTAGGGGTTGGGAATTGGGGGTTAGGGGTTGGGGTTGCTCCCTTGCTCCCTTGCTCCCTTGCTCCCCTGCTTCCCGACTCCCTTGCTCCCATTCCTGCCGTGCCTGATACAGATAACGTCGGGTTTCTGCGACCAGGTGTTGACGCTGGGCAAAGGACATTTCGGAGTAACGAGTGTATTGGTCGCTGAGGGTTTTCCAGCGGTGTTGCTGCTCATTGGAAAAAGCTTGAGGCGGTTCGCTCAGGGTGAGATTGAGAAATTCGCTAAAGCGGTATTGCTTGCCTTGAAGGTCATTAAACCCCTTCTGTGCCTCGATCGATAAGGCACTTTGGAGGCGAACCCAGTCAGGAGTAGATTCAGGTGGCTGAGACATGGCATCACCCCTCGTACCATGCCGATCGCCATGCGGCTTCTGCCTGAGCGATCGCTAACTCGCGTTCTTTTTTGCGAAACGCTTGCTTCAGGGTTTTTAGGCGAGCGGCAAGGCTGCGAAGTCGATTCCGCAAAATGGTTGTGGTGCCATCTGCAAACTCTATCTCTGATAGTTTCAAGTGAACTGTAACCAGTTGCACGACCATTGCGATGGGAGGAGAGGAGTTCTCTTCGTCGTTGTCTTCTGAACCGTCGCGACTCTGGGCTTCCATCAGCAACTCCATCATGTTCTGGGAAATTGCCTCCATCTGTTCCGAACTGATGTTACTGGTTGCTTTCAAGAACTCTGGCAATTTGTTGGGCAAAATTCCTGCTTGTTGCAGCAACCGATTTGCCTTGGATGACACTGAGCGAATTTCGTGGGCGATCGCTGCCTCCAGAGCCTCTTGCCATTCGGTTAGTTCTAAAACCGTAGGCAATGGAGAAGTCGCATCCTCCGCCGTTGTTTCAACGTCCTCTAGCTTCTGCGGCTCTGCGAGTTGTTCTAGTTCAGCTTCAGATATACCAGGCTCCGACTCTGCTGCGGACAATTGTTGAACGCTGGTTTTTTGCAATAGCGCTACCAGCCTCGCCTGAGCGTGTTTTGCCAGATCTTGCAAGGCTTGTTGTAATGCTTGCCGCTGGCTCAAGGACAGGGCTAGGAATTGAGTTGGATAACCTTGAGTGCAAACGTGGTAACTCGACAGAATCAGTTGTTGGCGAAGCACCTGCCCTAAAGCTTGCAAATACTCGGAATATGCCTGTTGAAATTCTTCAGCGAGCTTTTTGGCTGCTTTATGCAGTGCGGCAATGTCCTGTTCAATTCGTTCAACAGCAGCCACCAATGGTTCACCTTAATCTTAATAGCGACGTTCTACCCCGGCATCAACTGGCACAACTCCTGACCCCTGAAAAGGTTCTGCGGTGCCACCCCAATTGAAATCGCTGACTCGAAAACTAATTGAGCCAATCTCCAGGACTGGATTGTAGCGCAGAATGATTCCGTGTGTCCGACGACTATATTCAAGGAAGATGTCTGTGCTGAAGGCTTCGCGGGTATCCAGGTTGATGGCTGTTTGCACGCCAGCCCGCACAGGACCATAGAGTTGCTGGAAGAAGGAGAGAGACAGTACGCGGTTATCCACCGTGCGATCGAACAGGAATGGCGATTGACCGCTACCGATCACCTGGGTATAGAACACGCTGAAGGAGGTGTAGTCAAAGAATTTTCTAGAGAAATGCCCAAACTGAGCCGAAAGACCCACTGTCCCAATTAAATCCTGCTGGCTATCGCCGCTGCTATATTGGCTAAACACTCCCCGCAGGGATGTGGCAAGAGTAATCTGCGGCACGACTGGGTTGGCAGTGTAGTTTAAGCCCTCGTTGCGTGTGGCAGGCAACGGCTTACCCGTCCACAGCACAAAGTTGCGCCCAATAGAGGCTGTTGCCTGGAATCGTCCAAGTTGCACTCGATTGTTTTCACGAACTGGATCTAATAAATCCAGGCGATCGGTATCCGCAGACACTAACTGATACCCAGCCTGATAGTTCGCCACAAATCCTGAATTGCCCAGAATGTAGTTAGGAGACTGGAATACTGCCCCCAAACTGGTTTGCACCGTCTGGAAACCAAGCGACCCATTAAACAGGCGATCGCGGTAACTATACTCCAACCCCAGCCCGTGATAGCCATACCGAGTTGGGAGGAGAAGTTGTTCTAACCGAACACTGGCGCGAAACCGTTCTTCAAACTCATCAAAATCCAGCGACGTTAAAGCGGCTCTGGCTCTCAGAGTGGTGCGATCTGTGAGAAACACATCTAGCGCGGTTCTCACTCCATAATTGCTCAAATCTCCAACCCCATCACTGTCCTGTCCCTCCGCCGGGAAAAACATCCGTTGCAGAAAGATTTGAGGATAAATCGAGAAGTTTACCTTGCTCGTGCTGATGACATTGAGAATGCCCTCCAAAAACAAGCCGCCCCGATCCTGGTTATCAAATCCAAAGCGGAAGAAGGCTGGTTCTTGCTCGGCACGACTCAGAAGAAAGCGGCGGCGCAAAATCGGCACCGACACCTTTTGATCAAATACTAAGCGTGGGCGAGTAGCAACGACCTCATCTTCCAGAGGTGAAAGCCTTGTGAGTACGGCTTTATCGGCTCGCAGCACAAATTCGGGGGGCGAAAATGGATCGTTCGTGATATCGATGTTTGCTGCGACCCAACCTTCAGGCGTAAAGTCAACTCGTTCCGCTTCAAACCGCAGTCGGTTCAACCGTCCTCCTCTGGGCAGGGCACCGGGCAAGCGGTTAACATCTCGTCCCGCTCCCACAGAAAAGTTGACTCCCCCTGGAGAAGTGACATTTTCAATCGGTTGCTGAGACGTAATACGATCGCTAATGGGTGGCGAGAGAGTTGGTTGCTCTCCGGGAACCGTTGGGTTCAGGGCAGTATCCGTGCCGATGCTGGGCAGATAAATGTCTCCCCTGGCTTTCTCAACCGTGCCCACTCCTTGCACAAAGTTGTACTCAAATCGCTGCCCCCGCAGCACCTGTCTACCACGGGTCAAGGCGACATTGCCTTCTGCCACGGTTAAACGATTGGTCAGGTTTACCTGGACGCGATCGCCCTCCAGCAAGGCATTGCGAAAGCGCATCATCACCTTGCCCTCCGCCGTGAAAATCTGCCGCCGCTCGTCATATTCCTGGCGATCGGCAGTCACCTCAATCACGCTGTCAGGCGTGGGAGGAGCCGCATTGTCTGGAGCGGTCGTACCCGCTGGATCTGTAGGTGGATTGGGGGCTGGCGGTGTCGGGATTGGCGCAACTGGAAACCGTCCTTCTGGGAAGAGAGTTTCCGAGGGGGATGGAATCGTTTCTGCTGGGTTGCCCGAAGCCTGAGCCACTCGATTCGAGCGCTGGGCAAACCGCCTTAAATCATCGGCAGCAAGGGTACTTAATGCCTGGTAACTCTCAGCCAACGCCTCAAACACCAATGCCTGGTTTAACTGCTGCATCACTGTTTTTTCGGGCAGGTTGGAGAGTCGCCCTGAAACGCCAGAAATTTCGTAAGCAGGGGAAGCAGAATTCGTCAGATTGGCAGAGTTTGCAGGCTTTGTCGGCGCTGGAGTTTGAGGCGATCGCGGGACATCCACCTGCTCTGGTGCTGAGATTGCCTGAATTCTGGCAGGAAACGGGCGACGAGAGGCGATCGTCGTTGGTAACGCCGCAGTGGGGAGAGGCGAGCTAGAAACTGAAGGTTGAGACAGATTTGCGGTGCTCTGGGTTGGCAAATATCCGGTTGCCGTTGAGCTACCCAGAAGGGATGCACAGGGAAATAACTCTTCTGCCTTGCGCTGTTTACTTTCCTTTTGCTCTTTTCCGTCCGTACTCGCTTGGGCATTAGAAAGTTGAACTGCCAACTTTTCTGGAGCTGCAACACGACTCTGCCCTCCCGATCGGGCAGTCGAGGATTCAAACTTTAAGGATTCAGCTTTGGAAGACTCAGACTTTAGGGACTCAGGCTTCGCGGGCAAACCTGAAGAGGCAGAGTCAGTCAATCTTGAGCAATGAACCGCTTCAGCAGCAACTGAAACAATAGGCGGTAACTCAGGTGGCAACGCCGGATAGGGCATACATTCAGCAATGCGATAAGGACAGGTGCCCGCAGGCAGCCATTATTCTAGGCGACCTCTCTCAAAAAATGAATCAAGGCGGGGAGGAAATGCCGACGATCAAATTGGTTCAGGGGAAAAAGGTCTTTAAGAAATAGGGGCAGCGGATACTGCCCCTATGACCTCTACATCACAAAAATTGTTTCCATTAGTCCAAATCCCGACGACCAGGGTTTCTGGAGGGGTCATTTGACAGGAAGCCAAACACAAAGAGGAGTACAAAAAAAGCAACTACGATGTAAACAACAACCTTGAGGGTTTCCATATCCAGTTCTCCAGAGGTATCAAAAATAAGTTTATCGATTGAGGGGACTCAATAACTCCCTTATCATACAGAATGATGTTCACCTTTATTAAAAGAATATTAATTGCGGGTATTTTCGGAATAGTAGACATTTTGCCATGATGAAACCCTACCTGTTTGTTAGGCGGACATTTGAAACTGCCCAGAAGATCCCCCTGGCGTTCTGGTTAGTGCTGCTGATTGCTTTGCCTCTGGGCGTTGGAGGTTTGGGGATGTGGCTTTTGAGCCAGTGGGAGGTGAGCGAGTGCGAAGCGGCAAAAACCTCCCCCACGGTTTCCGATTCCACCCGGTTGTACTGCGCTCAAACGATCGCCGATCGGCGCAGTGCTGATGATCTGATCGAGGCTATTCAATTGGCAAACGCGATCTCCTACGATCATCCCCTCCGCAGCGATGGCGATCGCTTAATTGAGCGCTGGTCTAGCCGACTCCTTGAAATCGCCGAAACCACCTTTCAGGAGGGCAAATTGAACGAGGCGATCGATCTGGTAGAAAAAATTCCTGTGGGCACTGAAGTTTACGCCGCCGCCCAGCCCAAGGCGCAAGACTGGCAAGCCACCTGGACAGAAGCCGAAGCCATTTATGCAAGCGCTCAATCTGCCCTCTCAGACGATAAACCCACAGTTGCTCTGGCAGAAGCCCGAAAACTACTACGGCTCAAAAATGAGTACTGGAGCAATACTCGCTTCCAGGAGTTAGCCATTCAAATTCAAGCAACACGGGAAGATCGGAAAAAAGCAACCGCTCAAAACCAGAAAAAAGAGAAGGAGTCCTTGCTCACTGCCACAACCACAGATGAGCTACTCAGCAGTTGGCAAAAAGAGCAGGAAGTTGAAGCCGCAGCCCACCTGGCAAAAGCCAAACAACTTGCAGCCAGTGGCACTATTAAAAACTTGCGTGAAGCTATTTCCAGTGCAGAACTGGTTTTTGCCGGAACAGCTCAATACGCGCAAGCTCAAAGGCTGATTGACGATTGGACTCGTCGCATTGAAACCATCGAAGATCAGCCCCTCCTCGATCGTGCCGCCAGTCTGGCCAGCAAAGGGGATATTACATCCCTACAAGCCGCCATCAGCGAAGCTAACAATATTTACTTCGGGCGTGCCCTTTATCAAGAAGCCCAGAGCAGAATTGACCAATGGACCAGTCGGGTGCGCCAACTGCACGACCAGCAGTATTCCCAGCAAAACTCTCCCCTGCCAACGAATCAGTTCCAGGAAACCGACTATCGCGTCCCCCAAATCCCAACAAAACCGTAAGTTAGTTGGTCATCTGTTATTCGTCATTCGTCGTTTGCAAAGAATTAGAGGTGTCGTGTTATTCGTCGTTTGCGAAGAATCAATGACCAGTGACCAATGACATCTAGCTTTAGCGTTATTACTTCGATTGGGGCAGGTTGTTTAGCTCATTTTGAGCTTGAAGAAATTCAGGCAGTGTTACGATACACTCTTCAACTTTGAACCAGCGTTTTCTTCCTGTTTTGACTTTCACCAAAACTCGCTCGCGAGTAAATTGTGGTGAAGGAATGACAATTCCATCACGACCATTGGGGAGTGTAACAGGAGTACCGGGAAGAAGTGACATCAAAACCTCGCAAGAACAACGATCGCAAGAAATGACCTGAGCCAATTTAGAGTTCCAAAGCAATGCCAGGGCAGCATGAAGAAACCTTTAAAGGCTGACGGGCAAATATTAAAAGAATCTAAAAGCTTCAGTCAGTTTAACTTTTCCTTAGAATCAACCGAGATCCATACATATTTCTTAATAGAAGTTCTCAGTTAAATGCTTTGAAGTTGAGATTTACTCAATCTCCCCCTCGTTTTCAGGTTTGACGAATAGAATAGTTGACGAAATGGCGTGCAGTAGACCGAGTTATTAAGACACTTTGTTTACAAGCTCAAACTCAGGTACTATCATGTTGCGATACATAGAAATTGAAAGAATTATTAAAGTTTTTCGCAAAAATGAGTTGACCTCCTGATCGTCCTTTCTCTAACTGTTTAAGTGACTTAAATCTGTAGTGTTCGTGAGGGACACATTATGCAGTTACTCCCTAAGCCCAAGAAAAATGCTGCTTATCAAACAATTCATTTAGGTCGATCGCCCGAAGCGACTCCTGAATGTTCGCAAACTGCTGCGGCATTGTCAGAGTTAGCTCCTCCTATTTCTGCGAGTCAACCGGATGCGTTTGATGTGAATCCCGCGTTTGAGTCGTTACCGCAACCCACAGAAAGTGATCTATCCTCTCAACGAGTTGTGGTTTTAATTGATGGCTCCAATTTATTCTATGCCGCTTCTTATTTAAACTTAGAAATTGACTACGTGAAGTTGCTCCGCTGCTTAGTCAATAACCGTCGTTTAGTACGGGCTTATTTTTATACCGGAGTCGATCGCGCCAACGAGAAACAGCAAGGTTTTTTACACTGGATGCGGCGAAATGGTTATCGAGTCGTTGCTAAAGACTTGATTCAATTTCCCGATGGTTCCAAAAAAGCCAATGTGCAAGTTGAAATCGCGGTAGACATGATGACGCTAGCGGATTACTGCGACACAATGGTTTTGCTGAGTGGAGATGGAACCCTGGCATATGCTGCCAATGCGATCGCTTACCGAGGAGTCCAAATTGAGTTGGTGAGTTTACGATCAATGACCAGTGACAGTCTGATTAATGTAGTCGATCGATATACGGATTTGGATACATTGAAGACTCAGATTCAGAGAGCTTGAAGACCTGACTGATCATTAGTCATTGGTCATCAGTCATTGGTCAATCATGATGATGCTAGACGAAAGATGTTAAGGGGTTGATCTTGTCCTTTAACATATCGAGGCGGTAGGGCTTCTGTGGCGATCGTAGCAGCGATTTTTTGTTGGGTTGCAGCGGTAATTAACAGCCTTTCGCCCACTTCTTTGGTCAATGATTCGACTCGTGATGCAATGTTCACCGTGTGCCCGATCGCGGTGTACTCTAACCGCCGACTTGACCCAATACTACCCACCACGGCATTTCCCGTGTGAATGCCAATCCCCATACTTAAAGGCGCTAACCCCTCAAGTTCTAACTGATGGTTAATTTTTTGCAAGCTGTCCAGCATCGATCGTGCTGCTGCCACTGCCTGCCCAGCATGGTTGCCGACGGCTTCCCCCACCCCAAACAACGCCATAAACCCATCGCCCAAAAACTTGTTGACCATGCCGCCGTGCTGTTGTTCCACAATGTCCACCATTTCCGTGAGAAACAGATTCAGCAGCATTACAATCCGTTCAGGAGGTTCTTCAGAGCAGCGCCGCGTAAAGTTCCTCAGATCGGCAAACATCACGGTTAATTCTTGCTCAATTCCCCCCAATCGCGGATCTCGTTGCAGAATTTGAATTGCTGCTTGTTCTCCCACATGGCGACCAAAGGTTTCTTGCAAGATCTGCTTTTCCTTTAACTCGCCAATCATGTGGTTGATTTCGTCGATTAATGGTCCAAATTCATCCGCTCGTAAGGTGGCAATCCGAACTTTGAGATTGCCTTCTGCAACCGCAGTGGCGACGTGCTTTAGCTCTTTGATCGGCTCAATAACAAGCTGACCCACCATCCAGGCACTCGTTAAACTAAACGCAATGCCGATCGCCCCTACTGCAGTTGCAAAGCCCACATCCTTCATCTCACAGGTATGAGGCGCGATCGTCAGCACCAGCAAAGACACGATCGGGCAAATGCTGCCGGAAAAAGCATGGAACAATCCCCGCAACCGCAAAGACAACGGAAACGCTCCAGGTGTGCGAAAGGGACGAACATTCTGAAACAGAATGGGGTATAGCAGGCGTTGAGTCAGTAACTCGATCGTGAAAAAGCTGTGGGTGAGGGCAATCAGGGCAGCGATGATAAAGGAAATCGGCAAATCCCAATACAAGGAGGAGTGCAGGGTTCCAGGTGCCAGCATCAGCGCCACCAGAAAGACCGGAATGCAAAACAGCCACAATCCGCCCGCGATCGCCATTCCCCACCAGGGCAAGTTAATCACCCGTTGTTGCGCTTTCAGTAGCGTCTGCGGCGCGATCGCTTGTTGCGCCATCACTCGCTGACAGGGGTTGATTAACGAGAGCGTCACCCATAGCCAGAGAGTAAACCCTGCCAGATAAGCGATCGGGTTATAAATCGCCACCGTTTTCCAAAACACTGCCAGTTGCGCCGCACTTAACAGCGGTTGAACGTAGGTGAAGTTGTACCAAATATTGAACAGGCTCCCCAACAACTGAGCCAAAATGGGCGCACCAATCACCAAACCAACTCGCCCCTGAATGGATTTGAGCCAAAGCTGCTTCAAACCACTCTCTTGCCCAGAAGCCATAGGAGTCTCCCCAGAGAACTAACCAGAGAACTGAATGCCATTGAGTTGTTGATCTCAAACACGATCGCGCTTCTGCGCCAGCGGATTGAGCAAATCGCTCAGTCCTTCTCCAAAAAGGGATAACCCCGTCACCATCAAAGTCATCGCCAACCCTGGAAAAAGCGTCGTCCACCACACATCCCCTGTGGAGAGACCGTCTAGCGCCTGCTTGAGATCATGTCCCCATTCCGGCGTTTCTTCTGGCAAGCCCAACCCCAAAAAACCCAATCCCCCCAAAATCAAAATTGCGTCGGCAATATTGAGCGTTAGCAAGACTGGGACACTTTGCACCACATTCAAAAACAAATATCGGGTCATGACTCGCCAGGTAGATGCTCCCATTGCTTGTGCTGCTTCTACAAATAACTCATTTTTAACGCTGACGGTTTGATTCCGCACCAGTCGAAAATATTGGGGAATGTAGGCAATGCTCAGGGCGATCGCCGCATTCAACACCCCCCGTCCCAACACAAACGCCAGGGTCACAGCAATCAGCAACGTGGGCAGGGTAAACACCGCATCCATTACAAACACCAGCACCCGATCCAGCCGTCCACCCAGATAGCCGCTCACCATCCCCAGGGGCACACCCACACTCAAGCTGACGATCGTCGCCAGCACAACCACCTGCCACGCCGCCTGACTGCCAAACACAGTGCGAGAAAAGACATCGTATCCCAACCGAGTGGTGCCAAACCAATGTTGCAGAGAGGGCGGTTGCTGGGGCGGATTGTCCAGAAATTCCGTGGGGCTTTGCAACCAGCCGATCGCTTGCATCACCGGAGCTAAAATCGCGATCGCCAGAAAAAAGAGGGTGATCACCAGCCCAATCTGAGTTAACCGCCAAGACAGGGTGGGACGATGGGCAGGATTCAACAGCGAGGTGAGTGGTAAGCGAAGAGTCATAGATAGCAAAGAAACTGATGGCAAAGACATAGCAGATCATTTCATACGTTACGCCATCTGCGGCTAAGTTTTCGCCAATTCGCCCATCCACCCCTAATTCCCAATCTCTAACTTCTAATTCCTCTTCTCCCACCCATTTACCCATCTAGTCATTCGAAAATCGCTGTAAATAACCTCTCCGCCCCAGAACCTTAGGAAGTTGTGTAAGCCACGCTCAATTTGCCAAATCCTCAGCACAATAGAAAAGTATTTTTCAAGTTGCAAATCGATGGGAATACATACGCTGGCGGTAGATATTGGCGGAAGTGGCATCAAGGTGCTGGTGTTAAACGAGGAAGGTGAAGCAATCACAGAGCGCGATCGCCTGGAAACTCCGGAGAATCCCACACCCGAAGCAGTGTTGGAGATTGTGACCACCCTGGCAAAAGACAAAACCTTCGATCGCGTTTCTGTTGGCTTTCCAGGCGTTGTTCGGGCAGGCATTACGGAAACGGCTGCCAACCTCACAACCGACTGGATTTTATTTGATCTGGGATCTGCCCTGAACGAGCGCCTGGGTAAGCCAGTGCGGGTAATCAACGACGCAGATATGCAAGGCTTAGGAGCGATCGCAGGGCAGGGCGTTGAATTGGTTGTCACTCTGGGCACAGGCTTTGGTTCAGCCTTGTTTGTGAACGGACGACTGGTTCCCAACCTGGAAATGGGACATCATCCATTCCGCAAAGGGGAAACCTACGAAGAACAACTTGGACGAGCCGCAATGGATTTGGCAGGCAAAAAAAAGTGGAACAATCGCCTGGAAATCGCGATCGCCACTTTACAACACCTATTTAACTTTGATGTGCTTTACCTGGGTGGTGGCAATACTAAACACATCAGCTTTGAACTTCCAGCCAAAGTCAAAACCGTGCCCAACATCTCCGGTTTGTTAGGCGGAATTGCTTTGTGGAAAGACGTTTGAGGAATGCGGCCTGACTTGCTTCATTCCTCATGCTCGCCCTACGAGGCTTTTGTCATGGTGTTGGTAGACAAGGTTGCGATCGCAGGCTCGTTCGGGCTAACCAGCATTTCGTGGGAAATGGATTGAGCCAACAAACGACGATACAAATTGCTGAGTTGAGCCGCAACGCTTGACCAGCTAAAGTTTTGTTGCACACGAATGGGGGCTTGCCGTCTCAGTTTGCGTGCCCACAGTTCATCACTCAAAATGCGATCGATCGCTTTGGCAAACCCATCCACATCCTTGGCTGGGACTAGCAAACCGGTTTCTTCTGGGAGCACGGTAAATTTGAGACCGCCCACATCCGAAGCCACAACCGGAGTTCCACACGCCATTGCCTCGATCGCCACCAACCCAAAGGGTTCGTAGTGGCTGGGGATGGCACAAACATCGGCGGCGGTGTAGTAGAGCGGCAGTAAATCATGTCCAATTCGTCCCACGAACTGAGTATTCTGAGCAATGCCCAGGTCGGCAACCATGTTCTCGATTCGCTCCCGCTCCAAGCCGTCTGAGTTATCAGGATCGCTGCCCCCCACAATTACTAACCGCAACTTTTCAGGATTCAAGCTGTAAGCCGTGGGGGTGCCATCCAGGTTAATCACCTGCCGCTCAATGCCAGCTTTCAACTGGGCACAGGCTTTCACCAGCGTTTCAATTCCTTTGCGGGGATCAAACCGTCCCACGTACAGCACGATCGCTTCATCCGGCGCAAATCCCAGGGTTGCTCTGGCTTCGGCTTTAGGAATGGCATGGAAATTGTCAATGTCCGTACCGCAGGGAATCACTTCGATGCAACCATTGGTCGAAACCAGCGATCGCAATGCCTCCTCCTCTTGAGGGCTGGTTGCCACGATACAGCTTGCTTGCTCCAAAATGTCTTTTTCAACTGCCAACCGAGTGTCCGCGATCGCAGGTAAGGTCGGAACAGCTTGATATTTGACTGCTCCCAGCGAGTGATAAGTGTGGACTAGCTGGATGTTGCTATGTTGCTTCAACTGCAAACCAACCCAGGCAGACATCCAATAGTTCGTGTGAACCAGAGGGTAATTCGTTCCTTCCTTAGACTGAAATTGCTGGAACGCTGCCACAAAATCAGGCATATATTGGAACAACTGATCCCGTGGGATAAACGCTTGAGGACCCGCAACCAGGCGAATCGTGCGACAGTGGGGCGAATGCTGCACGATTGTTTGATCTTCGGGCTTCACCTTGCGGGTAAACATATCTACTTGCCAGCCGAGCTTGGCTAAACATTCTCCAACCTGACGAACATAGACATTTTGCCCGCCTGCTTCTTCTTTGCCGATTTCTGCGGCGGGATCTCCGTGATCCGAAATCAACGCGATCGCCTGTCTCGCAGGAGATGTTGACCGCGAAGACACAAAAGAGGCTTTTGTGGTTTTCGGAGTTGAACTCGCTGATTGGGGCTTTGAATTCAGACTTACCATGCCTTTACCTCGTCAAATTGATAATTTAGAACCCTGGAAATACACAGCTAGAAACTTGCGTATCTGGTCACGGGGAAAGCATTCGCTTCATCACACTTAAACTACTGATAAGTTACTACCTCAACTTTCCACTCCCAACATCCCAAAGGCTTATATAAAGATTAAATAGCTGGGAAATAAAAAAGTGATGCAGTAATGGGCAACAGGAACACACCTATTTTCTATCTTGAAAACTTTCTTCTCCTCCAAATCCATAACCAAAGCTGAAGTTTAGTCAGAGTTTAAGAAGATAAAATTATTTTTGACAAGTTGGAGACTTCTACCTTTTTGGGTACGGTCATCCACACCCTGGATAGGGAAAGGCTGAACCAGAGCCAGTTATCATCAGTCACAGCAGGTTTGTAACATAATTTCATGACAAAAATGACATGACAGAAATGATCCCATCTCCAACTTGGGCAGAGATTCCAACTCAAACCTGGCATTGGAAAGGGTTTGAGATTGCTTACAAACGCTGCGGGGATCAGGGGGTAGCCGTTGTTTTGATTCACGGCTTCGGCGCATCATCGGGACATTGGCGCAAGAATGTGCCCGTTTTAGCGAAATTTTGCCGGGTCTACGCGATCGACCTTTTGGGATTTGGAGCCTCGTCAAAGCCTGCTCCTAGCGCTGAAGTTAGCTACACCTTTGAGACTTGGGGTGAGCAAATTGCGGATTTTTGCCGTGAAGTGGTTGGCGGTTCAGCTTTTTTAGTTGGCAACTCGATCGGCTGCATCGCTGCTATGCAAGCTGTTGTTGATCATCCGGAGATTAGTCCGGGTGTGGCTTTGCTCAATTGCTCTCTACGCTTGCTCCACGATCGCCGCCGCAACACCCAACCCTGGATCAAGCAGGTTGGCGCACCCTTGCTTCAACGCATCCTCAAGGTGGAATGGGTAGGTCGCACCTTTTTCAAACAAATTGCCCGTCCCAGTACAGTGCGAAAAATTTTGCAACAAGCTTACATCCGATCGGAAGCTGTTGATGATGAATTGATTGATTTATTGATGGAGCCTGCCCGCGATCCTGGCGCACCCGATGTCTTCATTGCCTTCACGGGCTACTCTCAAGGACCCCTGCCAGACGATTTGTTGGAGCAGTTGCCCTGTCCCGCTTGGCTGCTGTGGGGCACTCGCGATCCTTGGGAACCGTTTCATTTGGGACAAGAATTAGCCAGGTTCCCCTGTGTGAAACGCTTCGTTCCGTTGGAAGGGGTGGGGCATTGTCCCCAAGATGAGGCTCCAGAACTGGTTAATCCCATCTTGCAGGAATGGTTGAAGCAGGGGTAAAAACGGGCGTGAGGGCAAATATTGAATTCCCCTAATCTTCTGGGGCTTCTTCAGTGGGAGGCAGTAGCAGTCGCACCGCCATCCCTGCAAACCCGATCGCGGCAACAATTTTCACCACACGGGCTGGCAAAATCTGAGCAGTGCCCTCTCCCACAATCACCCCCAAAAAGCTGGCTAATAGCAAGGCGGCAGAAGCACCCAGGAAAACCGCTCTGGGAGACTTAGACCCACCGCTGATGGCGATCGCCGCGAGTTGACTTTTGTCGCCCAACTCCGAGAGAAAAACCGTAACAAATGCCAATCCAAGCAGTTGCCAATCCATACCTTGCGCCTCCCGACTCTTTCTATAGTTGAACCACATCCCACAGCAGGGATGCGGAAATCAATGCCAGCATAATTCCGGCAGCAATATCCAACGTGCGAGGAGACAAGCGTGACGAGAGCCATTGCCCCACTCCAACCCCAATCAAAGTCGTGGCAACCAGGGCAGTTCCAGCCCCCAGAAAAACCACCCAGGGCTTATGAAATTCTGCACTCATCAATAAGGTGGAAACCTGGGTTTTATCGCCAATTTCCGCCAGGAAAATTGTGAAGAAGGTAGACGAAAACACCCGCCAGAACGGACAACTTTCTTCCTGTCCAGTTACGCAAGCCGAACTCACTGGCTGATCTGGCTGGATCTGGCTTTCCTCAATCACCAGCGTCGATCGCGCCTCCCGTAAAGACTCTGGGCTTGGATGCGGTTCCTGGGATAAGGTTTCGAACGTTGAAGCAGTTGAAGATTGTAACAAAGGTTCCACAGCAGGTTTCATTTATGCTTTCATTTTCTTTTCATTATCTGCAATAGCACTCGAAAGGGCAAGCGGATCATCCGGGTTTAAATCCCAACTTCGCGATCGAACTTCAGCATTTCCAGACTGCGATCGCCGTACACCGCTTCAATTTGCTGCCGACAACAATCGATCGCAAAATCATTTACCTCTGCTGCCTCAATCCCATACAAATCCTGAAACACTTCTGTCTCGACTCGGCAAAAGCGGGGACGATCAGCATAAATGCGGCATTCTCGCGTTTCGTGGTCAAAGTGAATGCACCAACCTCCCTCCCCCACCAAACTGAGATACTGGGAAAGTTCTTCAGGAGTCAGGTAATCTTCCAATTCCGGGCGATCGCTGGGGTCAAGATGACAGCAAGCACCACAATATTTCACGCACTGCCAGGTAGCCATAAAAACCTTTTTATACTTTTGTTAACTTTCTGAGGGGAGGTATCCCCGTCAGCTTAATATGTTTAACTGTCACGGCTTGATTACAAGAGATTAAGGAGTCACCCCGGAGACTTCTGTTGGGAGGAAAGATGGGTTTCATTACAGATATTTTTGGTGGCATTAATTGGGAAGCAATTGTCCAGCTAACTATGGTAGCGGCAATTATGATTTCCGGTCCGATCGTAATCTTCTTGCTGGCGGCACGCGGCGGAGATTTATAGATTTACAACGAAAGTTAAAGAGTATGAGAGAGTAGCGATGAGTCTGGCTTCGGTCAGGCTCTTTTTTTATGTCATGCCTCTTTCCCTTCTCGTTAATACGCCCTTTTACCTTCTACCTGAATGCCCTTGACAAAAAAAATCCCCAGCCGAAGCCAGGGATTGAATCAGGGTGCATCTACCACTCCGTTATTCCAGTCCGTCCCTGGAAACTCAGGACAGCCCCAGTGAAGTTTCTGTAAAGAAGCGCTTATTGTTTTGGTTCCGCTTGCTGTTCAGCCTGGTTGATGCGCTGTTCGGACTGCTGCACACTTTGCTGCACTTGATCGGTCTTCTGTTCTATGGGATTCGCTTGTTCAACCGCTTTCTGCTCCCTCTGTTGGGCGGCGTTTGGTTGTCCACAGGCGTTCAAAGCAAAGCTAATGCTTCCAAGCATCATGAGTATTACGAGCAGCGATCGTCTGACCATAGAATCCTCCAGGTTCGCCATGATGTTGTTAGTTTGCCCGAATTAAGCTTCTATGTCCGCACCCCCCCTTGAGAATCGTGAAGTCAATAACATCCGGAGTTTGTCGTGCTGAACAAGCAGAGCGAAGTGAAGCATCTCTGCGATTCTTCGCTAACCGCTCAGAATGACAACTTCTTGATGTTAATTAATTCTCCTTCCTAAGCTGATAATTCTTCTACCAATAAGTGAAGAGCGGCTTTCATTTCAGAGGGGTTGGTAGTTGCCGTACCAAATTGACGTACTACGATGCTTGCTGCCAAATTGCCTAACACTGCGGCTTCCCAGGGAGTCGCTCCCAGGATGAGTCCTAGCGTCAAGGCGGCAACGACTGTATCACCTGCCCCCGTGACATCAAAAACATCGGTACGATTAAAAGCAGGCACATGGTATTCCGTTCCATCTTTGTGAAACAGGCTCATGCCATCTTCACCACGAGTAATTAGGACTTGCTGGGCATTCGTCAGGCTGATGAGATCTCGCCCTCCCTGCCGCAACAGGGAAAGATCGGATTTGTCCCCAGAAAGTTTGACCAATGGATAGCCGATCGCCTGTTCTGCTTCAGGAAGATTAGGCGTAAAAATCGTGGCTCCCTGGTAACGCACTAAATTCTTTTGAGCGTCCACCACGCTGAAGGGATGCCCTAAGGCAGCAGCGATCACGGGTGCCGACAAAGTTCCATCCCCATAGTCAGAACAGACCACCGCATCTACCTGCCTTAGATGATCTTGAATGTAGGTTGCTAACTGTTCCTGGAGTTCTGGCGGCGCAGGTTCATCAGATTTGCGATCGACCCGCACAATTTGTTGCGTCACCGATTGTCGAGCATGACCAGAAATACGGGTTTTAGTTACAGTGGGACGATTTCCATCCAGCAAAATACCGTCTGTATTAATTCCCGCTTTTTCAAAGATGGTTCGCAGGGCAGCTCCTTGCTCGTCTTTGCCCACCAGTCCAACCCCTTTGACCTGGGCACCCAGTTTTGCCAGGTTATACACCGCATTGGCTCCACCTCCGGCAACCTGGCGCGTGTGCTCATGGCGAATAATCAAAACTGGAGCCTCCCGCGACAACCGCTCTACTTGTCCAGTTAAAAACTCGTCCAGGCACAAATCTCCAATCACCATCACACGAGGTTGGTGAAACTGGTCAATTAAGTGAGATAAACGATCTGCTGAGGCAACTAGCTGAGTAACAAAGGTGGAGTCGAGAGTCATAGGTCGTGTGCTGTTTCCAAAACTGACTGGTGAATGGTTCTAACGGGTGAATAGTTCTGTGTATGCTCTTGAGCGAACTCAGTCTACTACAACAGCCCAAGGTTTTTTCACACGACGACTGCCGGCTTGCTGGGAGACCAAACAGGCTGAAATGACATAGGACTTTGCGATCAATCAGATTGAGAAATTTCCGAGAAAGATTATTCCCATTGCTTCCCGTGATTGAAATGTAGGCTGAGAGTGAAAGTCTACTTAAGCAGACTGGAAAAGGGTTTTAGGAGATTTGAATGGACTTTGTTGATTAGCCCACAGTTCACTTGCAGAGAAACTTGCAGCAAGAATACGGGTATTGTCTTCTGTAGAAATCGCTTGTATGAATTTACTAATTTGCCAGCAGGTGATTAGTAAATAACGCTGTTGAAGTGGGAATCCTCAAATCAACGCAACTCTGCGCTAAGGGTGCATGACTTGAATGGGTGAGCGACTCATCGTTCTCACTCGGTCATCAAAATCAGTGATGCAAGAGGGCAATTCTCTATAATTCTTTACTGGATAAATTACTTTCTTGAAAGGTTAGGATCGCCGATTGTTGAGTTATAAAGAGTCACGACCTTTCCGATAAAACTTAATTGATATCCCCTGATCCTGCTGATGCGTCGGCGTATAAGTGTTTATCTGGTTTGCTGCAATTGCAACTCGTCTTGTTCTTGATTTAGATCACTGGCACAGGCTGGCTTTGTATGGTACAAACCATTTTCTCTTACTTAAATTGTGAAAAGACGAACTCTTCCATTCTTTACCGATTCAGTTGAGTGTGTCTTACAGTGTAAGCATCTACCAACTCAAACTTCTCAGGCGTGCGTCTAAAAACGCTGAAGTGTTCAAAGCAGAATCAATCAGGTTTATGGCAATGGCTCAGGTTTAAGCGCTTAACTGCTGTTAACAGTGTTTTGTGCAACGATCGCTCAATTCAGGTTATTTCGTTTGCATGACCCAAATTTTAGAAAGCTTTACTAAACTCTTGAAAAAAAGTTGCCGGACTACAGGCAACCTTTTCAAGCATCCCATTCTCCTAACAAGCTTGCTTGTTACGGGCATTGTTGTGGGTGTACGGCAAGTTGGCGGGCTGCAATCCTGGGAGTTGTTGACTTACGATCAAATGGTGCGGTTGCGAACAGATGAAGCGCCGGATCCTCGCTTGTTGTTAGTCACCATTACAGAAGAAGATATTCGGTTACAAAAACGTTGGCCCATGTCTGACGAGGTTATTGCTCGATTGTTACAGCGGTTGCAGCAATCTCAGCCTCGCACGATCGGCTTGGATATGTACCGGGATGTGCCCTATCAACCAGGACAAGCGGATTTACTCAAGCAACTGCAAGCATCGAATGTCATTGCAATTCGGCTGTTAGGAGATGAGGATAAGCAGGCAGTGCCTCCGCCCATTGGGGTTCCACCAGAGCGGGTGGGGTTGAGCGATATTGTGATTGATCCGGATGCTATTGTTCGCAGAAGTTTGCTGTACGCCAGAACTTCCGACACCGAGTTGTATAGTTTTGCTCTGCGCTTAGGCTTGCATTATCTCAACGTTCAGCCTGCTGAATTTCAGGCTCAGTCGCTCACGGGGTTGAAGATTCGCAATACATTTTTCCCGTCTCTCAATGCCACATCGGGCGGGTACGAAAACCTCGACGATCGGGGCTATCAAATTATGCTGAATTATCGTTCAGCCAAAAATGTCGCGCGTCAGGTTTCTCTCACTCAAGTATTAGATGGTCGGGTTAACCCCGCCTGGATTAAAGATAAGTTGGTGCTGATTGGGACGACTGCACCGAGTGTCAGAGATTTTTTCTTAACCCCCTTTAACCTCTCCAGCAATAAAAGCCCTGATACGCCTGGAGTGGTCGTCCATGCTCAAAAAACGAGTCAAATTCTCAGCACTATCCTGGACGATCGCCCCCTCATCTGGTTCTGGGCTGATGGGGTTGAAGCATTGTGGTTTCTGGTTTGGGCTGGAATTGGCGGCGTTTTAGGCTGGCGGTTACGGCATCCTTTGTACCTTGGGCTGGCTGGTTTCTTGGGGGTTGGTGGCATCTTTGGAGTGTGTTATCTCCTGTTTTTGCAGGCTGGCTGGATTCCGTTTGTCCCGGGGGCGATCGCATTCGTGGGAACTGGCATCGCCATGGTTGCCTATCGCCTCCTGCATGATGCGCTCCATGACGAACTCACTGGCTTGCCCAATCGAACATTTTTCGTTAACCAACTCCAGTGGATCTTGAATCAACGCAACCGCTCCGCATTTAGTAAGTTTAATGACAATCAGTCCGTGGCAGTGCTATTCCTGGGGCTAGACAGCTTCAAAGCCATTAATGATAGTTTTGGGCACCGTCTTGCCGACGAATTGTTAGTATCCACTGCCAAACGCTTGAAGCTCTGCCTTCGCCCCCAGGACGAATTGGCACGAGTGGGTGGGGATGAATTTGCCATTTTGCTAAGAAATGTGCGTGATCCGGATGAAGTGGCTCATCTAGCAGATCGACTCCAAAAGCAGGTCAAAATTCCATTTCACCTGCGAGGGCAAGAAATTGTGACTACCGCCAGCGTGGGCATTGTGCTGGATCAACCGGATAAGACCTACGAGCCGGAAGACATTCTGCGGGATGCTCATACGGCGATGCACCAGGCTAAGGCTTCGGGTAAAGCCCGGTATCAAGTATTTCGGGCGGGAATGCGAGTTCAGATCATGACCCGAATGCAACTGGAAACCGACCTGCGACGGGCGATCGAGCGGCAGGAGTTTCAGCTTCACTACCAACCGTTTATTTCGCTAGACACGGGTGCGATCGCTGGGTTTGAAGCTTTGTTGCGATGGCAGCATCCGCAGCGGGGGTTCGTCCACCCAGTTGAATTTATTCCTGTCGCAGAAGAAACTGATCTGATTCTTCCCATTGGGCAATGGGTGATTGAGGAAGCCTGTCATCAACTCAAAATCTGGCAAACTCAATTTCCAGAAAAATCCCTTGTCGTGAGTGTCAACCTCTCCGGACGACAGTTCCTACAAACCGACCTGGTGGAACAAATTGAACAAACCCTGAAAGATTCCCAACTGGATGGACGCAGTTTGAAGTTGGAAATTACTGAAAGCATTGCGATGAACGATGTGGAATCGACGATCGCCTTGCTGCTACGACTCAAAGCTCTCAATCTGCAACTCAGCATCGACGACTTTGGCACTGGATATTCGTCTCTCAGCTATCTGCACCGCTTCCCAACCGACACCATCAAAGTCGATCGCTCCTTTGTTAGCCGCATGGGAGACGAAGCAGAAGATGCTCATATTGTTCAAACCATCATCATGCTGGGGCACAATCTGGGCATGATGATCGTTGCCGAGGGCGTTGAAACCGCTGAACAATTGAGTCGGTTGCGTGCTCTAAAGTGTGAATGTGCTCAGGGGTATTACTTCTCAAGACCCGTTCCCAGCGAAGTCGCTGAGGATTTGCTCAGAAAAAATCCTTGCTGGTAGGAGATAGGAACTAGAATAATTGGGGAATTCGAAAGGATGCAGTGAATGTTGCGAGGGATCTGGGCGATCGTCCTGGTGATTCTATTGACGGCTTGTGGCGCAATCGGACAAACTCCGGGAAAGGACTTAGTGGAGCAAGCAATCGCGCTGCAACTGAATCAGGTGCAGCAAGAACTGAGCCAGCAATTACGCCTGGATACTCCCACTCCAGAGGTGAAAATCAATCGCATTGCGATCGCCAAGCAAATTCCCCTCAAAATCAAAGAGCTTTCCGCCTTCCACATCCTTGGTGCTTGCGATTACACCGTTAAACTGCCAAACCATTCTGTTTCCCAGCAAAATATTCCCTTTGAGGTGTATTTGCAACGGCAGCAAGAAGGTAAAACCTGGCGAGTTGCCTTTCCCAAAACCACTGAGGACGGAGAAATAACCTGGGTCACTCAACGCATTCCAACCGCCGTGTATAAGTAGCCCCCCATCCCATGCCCGAAACCTGGACGCACCAATTCATTTCTACCAATGGCATTCAGCTTCACTACGTGACTCAAGGTGAAGGACCACTGATGCTGTTTTTGCATGGTTTTCCTGAGTTTTGGTATTCCTGGCGCAAGCAGATCCCAGAGTTTGCCAGCGATCGCAAAGTGGTTGCTTTAGATTTGCGGGGTTACAACGACAGCGACAAACCTGCCGATCAATCTGCCTACGTCATGCGGGAGTTCATCAACGATGTGAAAGGCGTGATCACAGGCTTAGGGTACGATCGCTGCATGCTAGTAGGGCATGACTGGGGGGGAGCGATCGCCTGGTCCTTTGCCTACACCCATCCCGAAATGGTAGAGCGGTTGATTATTCTCAACATTCCCCATCCTGCGAAATTTGCTCAAGGCTTGTTCACGCCCCAACAACTCCTGCGGAGCAGCTACATTTTCTTCTTTCAATTGCCATTTTTACCGGAACTGCTGATTCAGCTCAACGACTTCCAATTCCTGGAGCACGCATTTTTGGGTCTTGCCAGCAATAAAAGTGCTTTTTCAGAAGCAGACCTGGAGGCTTACAAAAACGCCTTTGCTAAACGGGGCACGATCACAGCGGCATTAAACTACTATCGCAACGTGTTTCAAAACGGCTTTGGGCAACGAACCTGGGGCGTGTTAGAGGTTCCAACTCTGATGATTTGGGGCGAGGACGACATTCCCCTGGGCAAAGAGCTGACCTATGGGACAGAGCAGTACGTCCGCAATTTTCAAATTAGATACATCACCGCTTGCAGCCATTGGGTGCAACAAGAGCGCCCAGAACTCGTCAATCCATACATTCGCGAATTTTTAGCTGGATCCACTGCGGTTTGAGAAAGCTATGGTAGGAAGGTTCGATGCAAAATTCGATGCAAAAACAATCTACGGATTCAGTGGGGAGAAACTGTGTTTTTTAGTGTGGTGATTCCGACCTACAATCGCAAGCCAATTTTGGAGAAATGTCTGAAAGCGTTGGAGCATCAGGTCTTTGCTCCAAACCAGATTGCAGGCTATGAAGTGGTGGTGGTAGACGATGGTTCAACGGATAAAACCGTTGAATGGCTGGAAGCGGCTACCAACCAATATTCCCATGTGCGGCTGTTCCAACAAGACCACAAAGGACCCGCCGCTGCCCGCAATTTGGGAGTCGAGAAAGCGAGCGGTGACACGATTATTTTTATTGACAGCGATTTAGTGGTTACAGATCGCTTCCTTCAGGCTCATGCCGATGCGCTCCAGGCAGGAGCACGATCGCTGGGGCACGATCGCCTCTTCACCTACGGCTGGGTGATTAACACGGCTAATTTTGATGATCCCACTTCCGAACCATTCAAAATCACGGATTATTCCCGTGCCTATTTTGCGACTGGCAATGTGGCGATCGCGCGGCATTGGCTGGATCAGGCTGGTTTATTCGACACTCGCTTCCACCTCTACGGTTGGGAAGACCTGGAACTGGGGGTACGCCTGAAACAACTCGACTTGAAGCTGATTAAGTGTCCCGAAGCCGTAGGGTATCACTGGCATCCGCCCTTTGCGCTGGAGCAAATTCCTAAACTCATCGATCGCGAAATTCAGCGAGGCAGAATGGGGGTTTTGTTCTATCAAAAGCACCCCACTTTCGATGTGCGCCTGATGATCCAGATGACCTGGCTGCACCAGCTTTTATGGGGAGTGCTGTCTTTGGGTGGTTTGCTGAACGAGCGTACGATGGCTCCCTTGCTGCAATGGCTGATCGATCGCGGCAAGCCTCAACTCGCCCTGGAAATTGCCCGAATCTTTCTGAATTGGTACAACGTGCAAGGGGTTTATGCTGCCTACCGCGAACTTCAACAAGCCGGAGAATTAAGATAGGGGTTCAATGACCGTAGGGGGCGGGAGCAGATCTGTTTGTTCGTGATTTGCCGATCTGGGCAGAATAAAATGTTGCGATCGGGAACCCAGCAGAATGATTGAACAGGTGAGTTGCTCCACGGTTTGAGTGGTTAAGTCCGTCAATGGTAAGCCCACTGCGCTCAGATGGCGCGGAGAAATCTGCAAAATCACCAGATCATAGGACTGAGCCGTGGTTGCGATCGTACGGGCAACGTTATCATTGGGCTTCACTTCGACCGTTACAGGCGTTTGGAACTCAAAACTCTCGGCTAACTTCTCCAACTGAGCACGGATGGTTGAGATGCGCGGATGGACGGCAGCTTGAGCGCGACGATCGCCTAAAGCTGGATTCGCAACGTGCAGTAAGGTCACTTCAGCTTGATTGTTGGCAGCGAACACTTGAGCAAACCGGAGTACTTGCTTGGTGGATTGATGAATATTTTCAATCGGCACCAGAATGCGGCGAAATTGGCTGGGGGATTGCAACAACCGAGCGATCGCGACAGGACAATGAGCAGCCCACAACACGTTATCAATCACATTGCCAAACAGTCGAGCTTGAAACCCAGTGCGTCGCCCCCAACCCATCACAATCAAGCTAGCCTGCTTCTCCCGGCTGGCACGACTAATGCCTTGGGCAATGCTGTCATCAATCCGGAACATGGGTTCCGTCCGCACAGCCAGTTCTTGACTAAATTCCGTGGCGTTGGCTAACAGCGTTTGGCTCCGATTCAGTCCAATTTCAAGCTGGCGATCATCCATGTGGGAGCGGGCAGTGGCAATAGACAGGGGAATCAGCAACCCGCCAAATGGTCGTGCCAGCATCCCTGCCAGTTCCAGCAAGTATTTCTCTGTAGTGGGGTTATAGATTGGCACAACCACCGAAAATACTTCCGCGAACACAGGCACTAAGTGGTCGAATTCTCCAACATCTGGATCCTGAATCTTGCTGGAGGTTGTTAGATCGGGGGCAAACTGAGCAGTGAGCACTGGACCGAGAGTTGAAGTCACCAGCATCAACACAATCACGCTATTCAGCACATCTTCGGTGAGAATCCCTGCCCGAAACCCAACCAGGGTTGCCGCCAATGTTGCCGCCACTTGCGGCAAGGACAGAGACCACATCACAATTTGTTCGCGCCAGGTGTAACGGTACACGAGTTTTGCCAATAACGCGGCGACAAACTTGCTGCCAATTAAGCCCAGCACGATCGCGGTGGTCAGTCCTAAGGTTTGGAGTGTAGTCAGGTTTTTGATAAAGACTGGCACGTTGATCAGCAGTCCCATATCCACAAAAAAGATGGGAATAAAGAGCACGCTGCCCACGAAAATGATGCGTTCTTTAATTGAGCCGTTCCCAACCACTCCGTTGACTGCCAGCCCTGCCAGAAATGCGCCGACAATTTTCTCGACCCCGATGAGTTGGGCACCCACAGAGGCAAGAAATAGCGCCAACAGAACGAATAGGAACTGTTTGCCTTCCTCGTCCGATCGCTCAAAAAAGGATTTACCCAACCGATTGATGCCAAACAAAACGACTGCTGTGTAGATAGCGAGGGAGCCAATCAAAATCCCAAATTTCAAGGGGGTGAAATCTCCGGCTTTAACCCCAACGCAAATTGCCAAAACCAGTAAGGCTCCAATGTCCGTAAAAATGGTTGCCCCAATGGTCACAGTGACGGCTTCATTGGTCACAACTCCCAACCGACTCACGATCGGGTATGCGAGTAGGGTGTGCGATGCCAACAACGACCCAATTAGAAAAGAGGCGTTCCAATCAAAGTTGAACCAGCGTCCGATCGCCGTTCCCACAATCAGCGGCACCCAAAAGGTGAAGTTGCCAAAGCCAATGGAGCGATGCTTGGTTTGATTAAACTGCTCCAACTCAATTTCCAATCCGGCAACAAACATCAGGTAGACCAAACCAATGTCCGATAACAGACGCATGGTGGCGGAATCGTTTTGGAACAGCCTGAACCCATTGGGACCGAGCACCACTCCGGCTGCTAACAGCCCCACTAAGCCTGGTAGCTTCAACCGTTCAAACAAGGGCGGCACCAACAAAATGACGGCAAGCAACACCGCAAAGGAAACAATGGGTTCCTCTTTAAAGAAATGCAGGACGGGTTCCATAGTCGTACCCAATTAAATTGCAATCGCGATAGAGCAGGTAAGGGCGAACAGCAATTCGCCCTTACAGAGATTTGATGTGTAGGTTTATGAATTTAAACCGGTATTAGGCAGCAGAAAAATAGAACATTAAGGGTTCAATAGTTGCTATTGGATCCTCTTCCTTAGGGAACCGCAAAAACTTTTGCAAGAGAATCTGTCTCTAGAAATGGATCTGGTTCAAGATGGCACGTAGGCGATCGTAATCATCCTTCAACAAAATTCCCAGGTTGCGCCCTGCTTGCACTAGCCAAGCTTGATCCGCTTTGCGAAGTTGATAGATTTCTCGCAATGTGGCAGCAATCAGGGCATCCACTGGAACCGCGCTCATTTGCAACAGCGATCGCAAAAAGTCGAGCTTCTCCGTAAACTCAATCACCTCTTCAGGGTTACAGATCAATACGGCTTGATGCAGTTGAGGCGGACGGGGGGGCAAGTGCTGATAAATTACTCCGGTTTCAAGCTCGCTCCCAGAACTTTGATACGGGCGAAACCCCGCGATCGCCGCCCGAAACTCTGTTTTAAGCATGGCAAAAATTTGGGGTTGCTGTTCCCGTAATTCCTGTAGCGATAATCCCAATGCGCGTGCTCGGTGGACAGAGTCGATCGGCGTAGTCGAGGCAAAGTACACAACGGCATAAACCAAATTGCCTCCCTCCTCTTCCATTGACTTCACCCAACTGCCAAAAGGCGGCATCGTCGAAAAGCTCAATTCCCCAGAATCCAAGCATTGCGCCAAAAACTCTGTGGTCGAAGTTTCAACCACTTCTGCAATGTGATTCGGATGGCGATCGCTCGTTGCAAATTGGGGAAGAGGCAGACGCATAGGGCGCTTTCGAGGTATAGTCCTGAGCTAGTTTAATGCATTTGTTCTAATTTTGAAATTTTGAATAAAATTTACATCTTGAAATAAGATTGATGCCGTTCATCTATTCCTGCTCCAAATAAATCGATCCCTGCTCTTTGCCGTTGATCGAAATAGGTTTGTAGCGTACCGTGCCTTTCACCACCACGTCTTCTCCCGTTTTGGGGGCGGGTTGCTGAGTTAGAATCCAGATCTTGCCACTGGCATCTTGCAGTTCGTAAACCGTGCCCTCCAGCAGAGGCACGATCGCTCCAACCGTTCCCTTCACATGAAAGCTGGAGTTCTTAGCCGCTGAATCTTGGAGATTGGCGATCGCAGTGGGTTGTACCGGACTTGTTTGCACCGGAGTTAGGGACTGCTTGGGTTCAGACGTTGCCTGACCGTTACAGCCCGCCACCCACAGCCAACCCATCAAGAGAGTCAATGCCCAAAATGAATGGGGCGATCGCAGCCTGGTTAAAACTCTCCAACTCATCACAGAAATCCCTAATGAATTGCATAGATACCCTAGCGCAGTGTTAGCATAAATTGCTCAAACGCCTTTTATGCCCCATGTCTATTCACTCTGCCAAACTTCTGGATGGAAAAACTCTGGCTCAACAAATCCAAGCTGAATTAATCGAGCAAATTCAGACCGTTCAAGCCCAAAAAGGTCGTCCTCCGGGGTTAGCTGTGTTGATGGTGGGAGACAATCCTGCCAGCGCTGCCTACGTTCGCAACAAGGAACGTGCCTGTACCACGGTTGGCATTGCGTCGTTTGGCAAACACTTTCCTGCTGAGACAGAGCAGGCAGAGCTAGAGCAGGTGATTGAGCAACTCAACCAGGACGATCGCGTGGATGGCATTTTGGTGCAATTGCCGCTGCCGACTCATCTGGACTCGATCACCCTGCTCAACAAAATTCACCCAGATAAAGATGCCGACGGGTTACATCCGGTCAACCTGGGACGGTTAGTGCGGGGGGAAGCAGGCTTACGCAGTTGTACTCCGGCGGGTGTCATGCGATTGTTGCAAGCCTACCAAATTGAACCTAAAGGGAAGCACGCCGTTGTGATGGGGCGCAGTATTTTAGTCGGCAAACCCCAAGCTTTGATGCTGTTAGAAAAAGATGCCACTGTGACCATCGCCCATTCCAAAACGTCGGATCTGGGGGCGATCGTTCGCAGCGCAGATATTGTGGTGGCAGCAGTCGGTCGTCCCGGCATGATTACCGCCGAAATGGTGAAACCAGGAGCAACGGTGATTGATGTTGGCATCAATCGAGTTGGCACGCCCGATGGCAAATCTCGCCTGGTAGGAGATGTGGATTTTGAGCAAGTCCAGGCGGTGGCGGGCTACCTGACTCCGGTTCCAGGTGGTGTGGGTCCGCTCACTGTGGCGATGTTGCTGCACAATACTGTTCAGAGTTATTTATCGAATTCCTAATACCGGGCACCCGACCCCTTAGAATAATTAGGAATACAAACCCATTTAACATGGTCGAAAACGCATCTAAATGAAAGTATTGGGAGGGCTATCGGCATGGTCATGACGGACGATTTAAGAACGTCCCAGCGGGAACTTCAGTTTGATTTGGCAAGCTATTTAGCCGATCGACAAACCAAAGTGGAAGCCGCCCTCGATCGCTCCCTGCCAGTGATCTATCCTGAAAAAATTTACGATGCCATGCGCTATTCCCTGCTAGCCGGGGGAAAGCGTCTCCGTCCAATTTTGTGTCTGGCAACCTGCGAGTTAACAGGCGGCACCCTTGAGATGGCAATGCCCACCGCCTGTGCCCTGGAAATGATTCACACCATGTCGTTGATTCATGATGATCTGCCAGCAATGGATAACGACGACTACCGTCGCGGCAAGCTGACGAATCACAAAGTCTTCGGCGAAGATGTGGCAATTTTGGCAGGAGATGGCTTGTTGGCGTATGCCTTTGAGCACGTGGCGATCGAGACGAAGAATGTTCCCGCCGATCGCTTGCTCAAGGTTGTCGCCATGCTGGGTCGGGCAGTTGGTGCTGCTGGCTTGGTGGGTGGACAGGTGGTTGATCTAGAGTGTGAAGGGAAAACCGATGTTTCGCTGGAAACCCTCAACTTCATCCACAACCATAAAACAGCGGCGTTACTAGAAGCTTCCGTCACCTCTGGGGCTGTGCTGGCAGGCGCATCTGAAGACGATTTACAGCGGTTGTTGCGCTATGCTCAAAATATTGGACTCGCCTTCCAAATTGTGGATGATATTTTGGATATTACCTCCACTCAAGAGGAGCTAGGCAAGACCGCAGGCAAAGACCTCACGGCTCAAAAAGCCACTTACCCCAGCATTTGGGGCTTAGAAGAATCTCGTCATCAAGCCGAGCGGTTAGTCAATGAAGCCAAAGCTGAACTGGCACCCTTTGGTGAATCAGCCAATGCCCTGATCGCGATCGCTGATTTTATTACCGCTCGAACCCACTAACTTTCATTTCGGTTGGCTCATTTCTATCTCGCTCTCCTCCCTGTCAAACACACCCTCACCCACACAAACACCATGCAGGACTTTGGCGACATTATCCACAATCAGGTGCTACTGATTGCTATTGCCGCGTGTCTCATTGCTCAAGTACTCAAAGTGTTTGTGGAACTGGCAAGGCATGGCAAGCTCAACCTGCGATCGCTAGTCGAAACAGGCGGAATGCCCAGTGCCCACTCTGCCTTTGTGACGGCGTTGGCAATGGGGGTGGGACAGGCGATCGGTTGGGCAAGCCCAGATTTTGCCTTGGCAGCGGTGTTTGCGGTGATTGTCATGTATGATGCGGCTGGAGTCCGCCAAGCTGCTGGAAAACAAGCCCGCGTGCTGAACCAGATCATTGACGAATTTTTTCAGGGCGAACACCATTTCAACGAAGAACGCCTCAAAGAACTTCTAGGACACACCCCTTTTCAAGTCATTGCCGGATCTCTCCTCGGTGTCGCCATCTCCTGGGCGGCGGAACTGGCTTATTGAGAGTAAACAGCAGTAGCTTAATAAGCCGCTGTGCTGTTTGTTTCATCTAATTTGGCTCTGCTTCACCAGACGTTGCTTGCTGAATCTTCTGCTCTAACGTTTCCTCCCAATTCGGATCTTCCGGGTCGATCGTAATCATTGCCCTACAGCTTTTGAGCGATCGACATACATATGAAAAGCATTTAGGTCTTCTCGATGATTCAAGACATATTGACGTAATTCGTCAAGGTTCATTGCCTCATAGTTCATTAACGTCATGGTTCGTACCCTCCTGTAGGCTTGATTTCAAAGTCAAGTTGAAGATTTGGTAGGTTGGGTTGAAGCATGAAAGCCAACTAAGGAATTCATGAGGCTAAGTATGACGTATGCTAATGACTTGGAAGCAACAAAACAGACCTACCCATTTAACGAATGGCACGAAAATCTTGAGTATGGTTTAGAGCAATATACCCAAGAGAATTGTAATAAAGCTCAAACGATTTTTGACACCCTGATTGCCGAGCTGATTGCGCTTGGAATAGAGGCAGATGAATCTCAGAAAATTCAGAAATTTGAGGTTGCTGTACTGGCTCTGAATAACCTCAATGAGGAGTTGGATGATTGCTTTATTGAAACGGGCGAACGTGAAGATCTTTGTGAATTATGCAATGCCATTTGTAGGGCAGCAAGAATTGATCCATCAAAGTATGGGGACGGTGAGGGTCCTGCTAGTGAGTGGCGAGAGTGGTAAATCTAAACATCGTCGTCACACATCTTTTCACAACCTCTTACAAAGCCGCTAGCTGGCTCAAAAGATTTTGAGTTGTGGCAGTGGGCTGTTCTGCTTGCATGATTGCCCGCACGACGGCAACGCGATCGGCTCCAACAGCTAGCACGTCTGGCACATTGGTTGGGTCAATGCCACCGATCGCGAACCAGGGAATTGTGGCGTGGTTGGCGGCATAGCGCACGTACTCTAATCCAGCGGCGGCACGTCCTGCCTTTGTTGGCGTTTCGTAAACGGGACCCACGCCAATATAATCTGCTCCTTCTTCGATCGCTTGGTGCAATTCATCGGGATTTTTGGTGGAACGTCCGATGATGCGTTGAGCGCCCAGCAGTTGACGAGCCAGAGGTAAGGGTAAATCTTGCTGTCCCAGGTGAACACCATCCGCACCCACGGCAAGCGCGATATCAACCCGATCGTTGACAATAAACAGCGCCCCGTAACGATGACATAACTCGCAGAGTTGCCGCGCGATCGCCAATCTCACCTCATCGTCTGCGCTCTTGTCTCGATGCTGCACGAGAGTGAGTCCGCCCTGTAATGCCGCTTCCACAATGGCGACGATGTTTTCCGTTGGGGATGTCACCAGATACAGCCGTGCATCTTTCAGTTTTTGCTGTTGCTCGTAGCGCATTAACCGACTTTCCAGGGTATACACTCGATAGCGCATTTGTTTGCACGCCGTCGCCATGTCCGCGCGATACACTTTGCCGTACTCCTCCAGCACTCGCAACGCTTCTTGGACGCGGCACAAATTCGCCTGAAGCACTTGCTGAATGCTCGATCGCCGCTCCTCTCCAGGATGAGTCAGGTCTGTTCCGGCATCTCCTGGCGTATCTCGTTCCGCCCGCAGGTCAGAAGTGTGCCAGCGAGCCAGTTCTTGGCGCAGGGCTTTGCATTCTTGCGTCAGTTCAGCGTTATCTAACCCAAAGCGGCACCATTCCTCGACAATGCGTAACCCTTCCCGCGATCGATCCAGGTTGGCATCCAGAATTCGGTAGAGCGAGGGTTGAACAAATCGGCTTTGACTTTGCATCCTGTCATTCCCATGATTCACACAAGGGTCTTATTTCAGCATACCGATTCACCGCCACAATCAAATTAATGCTTCATTTGTTGGCAAATGGAGTACAACGGTTTTGTTTATTTCCATCATGAGAGGCGGGCATTTGGGGAAATCCATTTGGGAGTGAGATCGTCATCCCAACTCAAATGCTTCGCCACTACCTTGCACCGCACGATATATCAATCTTTCAGCCCATGATTCGATCTACTCACGGTTGCCTACCTGTTGGGATGAGATGGTTTATCCCGGTTTCTGTTGCATGTCTGGCAATCTGGTCGCAACCGATCGCGATCGCCCAGCTGCCTGCAATTCCATCGCCTCAAACAAGCGACACCATCACCACGACAGTCATCCACGTTAACCCCGTCAGCGGTAACGATACCACAGCCGATGGCAGCGATCGTGCTCCGTTTAAAACAATTACTCGTGCCCTGGATGCGGCTGTTCCCAACACCACCATTCAACTGGCTCCCGGCACTTATAGCACGAACACGGGGGAGTCCTTTCCGATCGCCCTCAAGCCACGAGTGATCCTACAAGGCAACCCAGAGACTCGTGGGCAGGAAGTGATTATTCGAGGGGGTGGGGCATTTTCCAGTCCCAACTTGCCTCAGCAAAATGTGGCGATTTTGGGGGGAGCGAATCAATCCAGTTTGCTGGGTGTAACGGTCACAAACCCGGATGGGTACGCCATTCAAATCGAGTCCAGCAATCCAACGATCGCCCACAACACCCTGATCAATAACAGCCGTGGCGGCATTGTTCTGACAGGTAGTAGTGCTTCCGTCATTCGCAGTAACTTCTTCTATCAAAATGGCACCAGTAGTATTCGGATTCTGGGCAACGCGCAACCTCAGATTCAGGAGAACATTATTGAGCAAAGTGATGTCGGAATTATGGTCGGCGGGACAGCCTCGCCCTTGATTGTGGGCAACCGAGTGACTCAAAACAAAACAGGAATTGCGGTTCAAGGGCAAGCTCAACCCAAACTACGCGGCAATTCGGTTGAGGGCAACGAACAATTCGGACTATCCGCGATCGCCCAATCCCGCCATGATCTGGGTTCACCCTCGGACAGCGATGCGAATTTCTTCCGCAATAATGGCAAGCAAGATATTGCTCTGCAAGCCCAAACCAGCAGCGAACCTGCCAAGCCTGAAAGTAAGTCAAGTCAGGAAATCAGGCAACCTCCAGCACTAAAGAATCCAAGCTCTACACCTACCCAGAAGCCAGAAGTCGCTCCGTCTGCCAGCAGAAAACCAGGGGCGATCGTCGTCCCCACGATTACCACACCAATCCAGATTCCTGTTCCAACTTCGGGCGATCGTGCCCCATCTCCCGCGCCAACTCAGACTTCAGAGTCTCCCAGTGCCCCCATTCCAGTCTTTTCCCCAGGAAAAAAAGAACCAAAATCCACTCTACCAAGCCCTCAACCAACCTCCAAACCTGTTCCACAGGCAGACAGTGCGTCTCCAGAGACAACGGCTCAGGCTTTTCCCAAACCTTCAGCCCTGTCTCACTCTTCACCCCCACGCGAGGCTTCTCGTCCAATCCAGGTGATGCAGCTAGAATCTCCCAGGCGCGATATTCCATCTCCAGATGTCGCAGCACCAATGGCGGAAGCATCCCTGGCAACGGTTCAAATTTCTGCCGAACCCAGAGCTAAATCTCCTCGTCCGTTCATCCCACCTGCGGATGAAATTCCTGCACCTCCCACCTTTGCACCTCGACCACCAGCAGTTAGTCAGCCAACGCTGCCGGTTGCCACCCCAAGAAAACTGCCACAAACGTCAACCAATGGCTTTCCCATCCCTGCGGCAATTCAGCCATCGCCCATCCGTCCAGTGATGCCAGCGCCACGTCCTGTGCCGATCGCACCGATTCAAGCGCCGATCTCCCAACCATTATTGGCTCCAGTTGCAACTCCTCGTTCAATTGTGATTCCTGTCCCCCCTCCGGAGAGCGATCGCCCTCAACCTATTCCGGTGAGAACGCCAAAACCTGCTGGTTCTCCTCTTACCCTCCCACCCCTAGCCACTAATCCTGGATCGGTAAAATCAGGGAATTTGCTACCCGTCCCCGGTCCAAACATTCCAGTCGGTAATGTTGGAGATATGCCAAGCGTCTACTCCGCACGCGGAAATCGACCCATTCCAGGAGTGCCGATTACTCCGGCAAATGCGGGTTCGGTTGTGGTGAAATATCGGGTGGTAGTCGTAGCGGTTGATGATACCCAACAAGAGCACGTGCGATCGATGATTCCCGACGCTTTTCCGGTGGTGTATCGAGGTCAACGAGTCTTACAAGCAGGGGCATTTGGCGATCGATCTAAAGCTGACCAACTGGTTGCCTCTCTCAGCACTCAGGGGATCCAAGCGATTATTGAACCTCTAAAATAAAATGAATTTGAAATTAGAGAAAATTTGAGAAACCCCCGAAATCGCAAAGATCTCAGGGGCTAAAGACAAAACAAAAATTTGAGCAAATTTAGAGCTTAACTTCAATATCCACGCCAGCGGGCAAGTCAAGCTTCATCAAAGCATCGATCGTCTTTGAAGAGGGTTGATAAATGTCGATGATGCGATGGTGGGTGCGAGTTTCGAAGTGTTCGCGAGAGTCTTTGTCAACGTGGGGCGATCGCAAAACACAATAAATGCGGCGACGGGTAGGAAGGGGGATGGGACCGATCGCAGTAGCATTCGTCCGGTTTGCTGTATCTACAATCTTTTCGCAGGAGGTATCCAATAAGCGACGGTCAAACGCTTTGAGGCGAATCCGAATCTTTTGCTGCTGAATAGTTGCCATTTAAGTTACCCAATTAATTGTCAAGGTTCAGATCATTGTTGTGGAAACCTGCCACAACCCAGAGAGGTTCCAAAAGTAATCCTTACACCTAATCCGGCTTTAAAGCTATCAGCAATCCTTGAAATGATCGCTGATAGCTTTAGATTTTGGAGTAGAAACTACTTCAGAATCTTGGAAACAACACCCGCACCAACGGTACGACCCCCTTCACGGATTGCGAAGCGCATTCCTTGCTCGATCGCAACGGGATAAATCAGGTCAACCGTCATCTTGATCCGGTCTCCAGGCATCACCATCTCAGCTTCAGTCCCTTCATCGCTGGTGAAGTTGCTGATAGTGCCAGTTACGTCGGTTGTCCGCACGTAAAACTGAGGCTTGTAGCCAGGGAAGAATGGCGTGTGTCGCCCCCCTTCCTCTTTCTTCAAGATGTAAACTTCAGACTCAAACGTAGTGTGAGGTTTAATCGAACCAGGTTTAGCTAACACCATGCCACGCTCGATTTCGTTCTTTTGAATCCCCCGGAGTAGAATTCCAGCGTTATCACCCGCCAGACCTTCTTCCAGACTCTTCTTGAACATCTCAATCCCAGTCACAACCAGTTTTCGGCTATCTTTAATGCCAACCAGTTCAACTTCGTCAGTGACCTTCACTTTTCCGCGTTCAATTCTGCCTGTTGCCACCGTACCCCGACCAGTAATGGAGAATACGTCCTCAACTGCCATCAAGAATGGTTTGTCCACTTCTCGCTCAGGAGTGGGGATGTAGTCATCAACCGAATCCATCAAATCGTAGATCTTATCCACCCACTCGTTATCCCCCCGCTTAGTTTTGGGGTTTGCGGTCATGGCTTCCAAGGCTTGCAGAGCAGAACCTGCAGTGATAGGGATCTCATCACCGGGAAACTCGTAAGAATCTAATAATTCACGAACTTCCAGTTCTACCAACTCCAGCAATTCATCATCATCCACCATGTCTTTCTTGTTCAGAAAAACCACGAGACGAGGTACACCCACCTGACGAGCTAACAAAATATGCTCACGAGTTTGCGGCATAGGTCCATCCGCAGCCGACACAACCAGGATGGCACCATCCATTTGAGCGGCACCCGTGATCATGTTCTTCACATAGTCAGCGTGACCTGGACAGTCTACGTGAGCATAGTGACGGTTCTCAGTCTCATACTCTACGTGAGCCGTGTTGATCGTAATACCACGAGCTTTTTCCTCAGGGGCAGCATCGATTTCATCGTACTTTTTAGCCTGAGCTTGACCATTGGCTGCCAGCGTCATGGTGATTGCAGCAGTCAGGGTCGTCTTGCCGTGGTCAACGTGACCGATCGTTCCGATATTAACGTGGGGTTTAGTCCGTTCAAACTTTGCGCGTGCCATTGCTCTATGCGTTCCTTTTCCTGATTATGCGTTCCCTTTACTCTTTGCGATGATTGCCTCAGCCTCGTTACGGGGAACTTCGTCGTAGTTGCTAAACTCCATCGAGAACACTCCCCGTCCCTGAGTCTTTGTTCGGATATCTGTAGCATATCCAAACATATTTGCCAATGGAACCTTTGCGGTCACTTTTGCGATCCCGTTGGTATTATCTTGACCTTCGATTTGCCCTCTGCGAGAGTTCAAATCTCCAATCACGTTACCAATAAAATCGTCAGGAACCTCAACTTCCACCTTCATCATCGGCTCCAATAAAACCGGAGCTGCCTTCATCACAGCTTCCTTAATCGCCATTGAACCAGCAATCTTGAAAGCCATTTCCGAAGAGTCAACATCGTGGTAAGACCCATCAACCAGAGTCGCCTTAAGGTCAATCACTGGATAACCAGCCACGATACCAGATTCGCAGGCTTCTTTCATTCCCTGCTCTGCGGGGGAGATATATTCCTTCGGAATTGCTCCACCCACAATTTTAGAAACAAATTCAAACCCACTACCAGGTTGTCCTGGTTCCAGTTCAATCACAACGTGACCGTACTGACCTTTACCACCACTTTGACGGACAAACTTACCCTCAGCGCGAGTGGACTTACGAATCGTCTCACGATAAGCGACCTGAGGAGCACCGACGTTTGCCTCAACCTTAAACTCCCGCTTCATGCGATCGACCAGGATATCAAGATGCAGTTCACCCATTCCAGAGATTACCGTCTGATTAGTTTCCTGGTCCACACTGACGCGGAAGGTTGGATCTTCTTCAGCCAAAGATTGCAGCGCTTTGGAAAGTTTTTCCATGTCCTGTTTCGTTTTTGGCTCAACCGCCACCGAAATCACAGGCTCTGGAATAAATAAAGATTCGAGAATCACGGGAGCACTATCGTCACAGAGGGTATCTCCTGTAAATGTGTCCTTCAGACCTAGCGCTGCTCCCAAGTCACCTGCCCGCAGCTCATCAACCTCAATGCGATCGTCCGCCTTCAGGACAATTAGACGAGAGATTCGCTCTTTCTTGCTCTTAGCTGAATTTAAGATGTAGCTACCTTTTTGGAGAACGCCTGAGTACACTCGCACAAACGTCAGGCGACCGTAGGGATCTGCCATGATCTTAAATGCCAGGGCTGCCAGAGGCTCATTGTCATCTGCATGGCGCTCTATTGTCTCGCCTTTCAAATTTGTTCCTTGAATGGCAGGAACTTCGGTGGGTGCGGGAAGGTAATCAATCACCGCATCCAGCAGCAGTTGAACCCCTTTGTTTTTGAAGGCAGACCCGCACAGTACAGGGATGATTGTGCCTGCGATCGTGCCTTTCCGAAGCGCCAACTTAACTTCAGCTTCGGTGAGTTCTTCTCCCTCAAGGTATTTCTCAGTCAGATCATCATCGGTTTCAGCCACAGATTCCAATAGCTTGAGGCGATATTCTGCCGCCAAATCAGCAACACTTTCAGGAATCTCACTTTCCTGAATATCAGTTCCCAAGTCATTGGCGTAGATGTAAGCCCGCATTCGCACTAGATCGACAATGCCTTTAAGGTTGTCCTCGCTGCCGATCGGCAGTTGGACCGGGACAGCATTCGTGCGTAGGCGATCGCGTACTTGATGATACACCTTAAAGAAATCAGCGCCTGTCCGATCCATTTTGTTCACAAAGACAATCCGGGGCACCTTGTAGCGATCAGCTTGCCGCCATACCGTTTCTGTTTGGGGTTGAACACCACCCACAGAACACAGTACGGTGATCACTCCATCCAAAACTCGCATGGAGCGCTCAACCTCGATCGTGAAGTCAACGTGTCCTGGAGTATCAATGATGTTGATCTTGTGCTCCAGTTCTCCTGACAATGGTTGGGTAGGATTTTCAGGATCCCGCCGTGTCCAGGATGTACTGATGGCAGCAGCTGTAATTGTAATACCACGCTCACGCTCCTGCTCCATCCAGTCTGTGACGGCGGTTCCTTCGTGGACCTCGCCCATCTTGTGAACCACACCAGAGTAGAACAGAATGCGTTCAGTTGTCGTAGTTTTACCTGCATCAATATGTGCAGCGATCCCAATGTTACGTACTCTTTCAAGTGGGATGGTACGTGGCACAACTACCTCCTTAGCCTATACTGCGAAGATGCCGCAGTCGCCTGTTAAGATTCTATACTTTTTGTCTCTTGTCGTGTAAAGGTAGGTGCTTAGTAGCGGTAGTGAGCAAATGCCTTATTTGCTTCAGCCATCCGATGAGTTTCTTCCCGCTTACGAATGGCGCTACCGGTTTGATTGGCTGCATCCATCAATTCATTGGCAAGCTTACTTGCCATTGTCTTGCCAGAACGCTGCCGTGCGAACTGAATCAACCAGCGCAGTGCTAAAGCGGTTCCACGATCAGAGCGAACCTCAACTGGAACCTGGTATGTAGCACCGCCAACTCGACGAGCCTTAACTTCAACCAGGGGAGTCGCATTCTTGACAGCTTGCTCAAATACTCCGATCGGATCGGAACCAGTGCGCTGCTCGATCGTCTTGAAAGCATCATAAATAATGTGAGATGCCAGAGACTTCTTACCGCTTCTCATAATCCGTCGAGCCATCATCGTGACTAGACGGGAGTTGTAAACTGAGTCGGGTGGAACCGGGCGTTTTTGAATAACAGTACGACGAGACATAATTAACCTTCGACAAGAAAGATAAGCATTGGAAATCAATCTGACTCAGACAAGCATAGCCACGCCCTAATCACCGCGCAGCTTCAGGAGAAGCGTCTAGAAATTAAGCTCACTCAGGCTTGAGAAAATTAGATAGGGTTGGCAGAAAAACAACTCCAACAATCAGGCTATCCTTTCGGACGCTTTGCACCGTACTTGGAGCGACCCTGCTTACGATCCTTCACACCAGCAGTATCTAAGGTGCCACGAATGATGTGATAACGAACTCCTGGTAAGTCCTTGACACGACCACCCCGAATCATGACAACTGAGTGTTCTTGCAAGTTATGACCGATACCGGGAATGTAAGCCGTCACTTCAAAGCCAGAAGTTAGGCGAACCCTGGCAACTTTACGCAGAGCAGAGTTAGGTTTCTTGGGGGTTGTTGTGTAAACCCTTGTGCAAACACCACGACGCTGGGGGCAACTCTTCAGTGCCGGGGATTTGGTCTTCTTGGTTAGATTCTGGCGTTCACTACGAATTAATTGCTGGATAGTTGGCATTTTGGGTGTGTGCGACGGTCTTACAATTCAACATTTTCCAAATTACCACAGTACCAACTGTACCTGCATGATGTCAAATCTTTTTTTGAGGCTTGAGGTTTTTATTTGCCAATCATAAAAGAATTACCACAGCTACATACCTGAGTTGCGTTGGGATTATGAAACCTGAAGCCACCCCCCATCATGTCTTCAGAGTAGTCGATCGTCAATTCAGCTAAATAGGAAAGCTCTCTAGCGTTGACTACTAACTGAAGTTTTTCTGAGAGCGGTACGACCTGATCTCCCGTTTGCGTAGAATTATCAAACTCCATGACGTAGGAGCGCGAGGAACATCCCTTAGCCGCTGTCGATAGGCGAAACGATTGGGATGCTTCTGATCGAGATTGCTTCGTTCCGAGGCGCTGAATTTCTTGAATGGCTGCTTGACTAAGCTGAATGATGAACATTGTTGGCGATCGCGGAGACCGATTTATTCGCTTACAGGACATACCGAGTTTTACACAATTTAGCCACCGAGCAGAAGATTTATCTCCATGTCCGGTGGCTGAAAGGGTTTTGATGCTGATAAATCGTTTTTACGGCAGAAGCACAATGCTTTCAGTTCAGGTATTTCGAGCGTAATCATCCTGGAAGCGGATGATATCGTCTTCCCCTAAGTACTCGCCGTTCTGCACTTCAATTAGCACGAGAGGAATTACTCCAGGATTCTCCAGGCGATGGCGAGTGCATTGGGGCACGTAAGTCGATTGATTAGCATGGAGCGTTTTTTCGTCATCACCGCACACCACCATCGCAGTGCCAGATACAACTATCCAGTGCTCACTTCGATGGTGATGCATTTGCAAACTCAGACGGTGTCCTGGTTTTACCTCGATTCTCTTGATTTTGTAGCCACGCCCTTCCTCAAGGATGGTGAACGATCCCCAGGGGCGTAACTCCGTTGAAGCAACCGTTTTTTGTGAGGCTGGGTTCGCCAGAGTGATGGTGGAAACTGGTTGAACTTCTTGCGATGAAGCCACGTTTTTTCTCCTTACTCAAATCAGAACTAGCTAAACATCAATCAATCTCAAGCAGATGATTCCAAGCAGAATTAGTTGCACGACGGTTTTCACCTAATTCAGTTTTCATCTACATTCAGATCTATGACCAAACTGCGGAAACCAAGTCTTGAATCTCAAAAAATGCCGTCAGACGCTTGAGCGGTAGCAACAACCCGATGCAACCATAACAAACTTCCCTCGATCGCCGATATTAGAAATCGCTCTCTTAACACAAAACTCATGCAAGGTAGGTTTAACCAATTGCTTTTACAAACCCACATATGTGACTACTCTACAATACGAGAAAAACTGGTTTTATGGATTTCCCAAGAGAAAGATGCCAAGACCGCTATGAACACGAGCCGCTGTGTTTGGGGATCGATCCAGAATCCTTCCACCCAGGTATAAAGTCGTTGAACTGCCGCCATCCAGGTTGAGAGCGTGGACTGCCCCCAATTGTTGAAGTAGCTGTGCCATATCTAGCAGCTTGAGGCTGGTGCCATCCAGGCGAGTGTGAGCCGTGACAAGCAACAGGGTGCCGTCAGCCCGTTGAGCGATCGCGCTGCGGGGAGCAGCTTCGATCGCGAAGGCGTTGCTAAATGATTCAGCTTTGGCATCAAGCACAATCTGCTGGTTTTGCAGAAGTAGCGGACCGGCTGCCAGGATTTGGGGATAACGGAGAAACTCAGGCGGATTTGTCACGCTTTCAAGTTGCAGGGTTGTCCCTGGAGAAAAGGCTCCTGCTGCCGATCGATGGGAGCGTAAAACCAAAATGTAGCCATTGCCGGGAATTTGCACAGGAACTGCTCCTGCCTTTTCGATGGCTTGTTGCCCCGTAACCTGATTGTTTTGCACGAAAACGATAATCTCGCCATCCGATAAAGAGGTATAGGTTTGTCCCCAGGCGCTTGTGTAGCGGGCAATTCCAGCTTGAATGTAGCCACTATTGAGATGAGTGAGCGGTAAGCGCTGTCCAGTTTGAGTCGTTACTGTTTCTTGCAGGGAGAGCCGTCCAAAGGTCAGGTTTCCGGTACTGTCCCAGGCGATCGCTCCCCGGTTTAGGATCGGGCCGGATAGCCACTCTCCATTCAACCGAATTGCACCCAACGGTAACTGACGGTTGCGATTGAAAAAACCTCCATTGATGGCTCCGGCGACTTGCGCTTGTCTTGCGGTTTGAGCCAGGGGTGCAATTCCCGTCATGGTGCCAGGGTTAGGCAAGATCGGTTGGAGGCTGACTCCTGACTGCTTTGGGTTCACTTCTAACCAGACGGTTGGAATAGGAGAATTGCCTAGATTCAAAATTTGCTGTCGCCAGCGTAATCCAGGTGCCCACACAATATTCTGGTCAATCAATGCGTCGGGGCGAAGATCCACCACAATGCGATCGGGAGCAGACAGGCTCCAGACTCGGTTGGCAACGGTGGAAGATAGACTCAGGCGGAATCGTGTTTGATTGCCCGATGGAGTTATGGCGATCGAAGACAGAAACCGTCCAGCTTTCGGTTTGAATTGCTGGATCAACGCTGGATCAATTTGAGCCTCTAAATTCAGTTGGAATTCCTGACCCTGGCTCGTTTGCCAGGGAGCAGGTCTGTCTAATTCAATCACCAGGCGATCGCCCCAGGGTTGCTGGCTTTGGCGAATTCCCACAACGCGACTGGCAGGAGTGGAGATTTGCAGGGTTGAACCTGCGATCGTGGTTTGCCAGCCAAACTGATTCGTCAGTGAGCTAATGTCGAGATAGCGCTGGGTTGGAGTGATGCGAGTCGGTAGGTTGAAGCTTTGGTTGGCAGGGGTGAACCATTGCACAGGCTGAAGTGTTGGAGTCTGGGTATTGAGCAGTTGCAGCCCAAAAACCCCCAGCAGAGTGGTGTCACTGATGCCAGTTTGAATCCCATTGGCTCCTTGCCACTGTTGCCAGGAAGCCGGAACTGAGCGACCGTTCAGCACAATTTGATTGCCTTGAGGGAAGACAGCTTGCTGGGCAAGGAGAGTATCAGCAGAGGACGCAGCAGCGGGGGGAGGGAAAGACGCGATCGCCCCACTGACCACTCCACCCACAAAAATGAGCGATACTAGATAAGTAAAATCAAGCATTGTCAAGATTCATCACTTTCTACTACGATCTCTAATTCAAGGTTGCAAAGAGCCTGAGGCGTGGATGAGAACCTCTGACAGAATGACGACCCTCAAAGTTCTGAAGTTTCTGGCTCAGGTTACTGCTGTACTCTTTCAAATCACGCTTGCCGATATGGTAGATAAAGTTGCCTTAATTTTTAAGGTTCGTTACTTTATATTGTCTTTATATCTCGACCGCACTAGCAAGTTAAGCACATCATCACAATGGATAAAACTACTCGGAATCAGGATAGCAATCAATTGATCGTCGCAACAGACGGGTATGCGGGGCAGCGGTGGCTGGTAGAAGAACGTGATGCGTGCGGGGTCGGATTCATTGCCGATCGCCAGGGTCGAGCCAGCCACGACTTAATTCAAAAATCTTTGGGGGCTGCAACCTGTCTGGAGCATCGCGGTGGTTGTAGCGCTGACTATGATTCCGGGGATGGGGCTGGTTTGATGACGGCGATTCCCTGGGAATTGTTCGGCAAGTGGTTTGTCGAGCAGGGAATAGAGATGCCAGCGACGGATGGTTTGGCAGTTGGCATGGTGTTTTTACCGCAGCATGAAGAAAGGGCAGCGATCGCCCGTCGCATTTTAGAACAAGTTGCGGCAGCAGAAGACCTTAAGGTTTTGGGTTGGCGAATTGTGCCAGTGCAGCCAGAGTGTTTGGGCGTGCAGGCGCGGGAAAACCAGCCTCAGATTGAGCAGATTTTTGTCCAATCTAAGTTGAGTGGAGAGGCTTTAGAGCGTCAGCTTTATCTCATGCGGAAGCGAGTGTTTCGAGTTGCGGCAGAGAAGGCCCAGCAACTTGGAGATACGGCTGCATTTGATGATTTCTATCTGTGCTCTTTCTCCAACCGCACGATTGTTTATAAGGGCATGGTGCGATCGGAAGTGTTAGGGATCTTCTACCAGGACTTGCAGCAACCGCAATACAAAAGTCCCTTTGCCGTCTATCACCGTCGCTTCAGCACCAACACCATGCCAAAGTGGCCCCTTGCCCAACCCATGCGTTTGTTAGGGCACAATGGCGAGATCAATACGTTGCTGGGTAACATCAACTGGATGATGGCAAAGCAGGCAGATTTGGCACACGATTGCTGGGGCGATCGCTTGCCTGATTTAATGCCCACGGTTCGCATGGAAAACAGTGACTCCGCTAACCTGGACAACGTATTTGAACTGCTGGTGCGTTCTGGTCGGACTCCCCAGGAAGCACTGATGATCATGGTGCCAGAGGCATACCAGAACCAGCCCGACCTCGCAGATTATCCTGAAATTATCGATTTTTACGAGTACTACAGCGGCATTCAAGAACCCTGGGATGGTCCGGCATTGCTGGTATTCAGTGATGGCAAGGTGGTGGGGGCTACCCTCGATCGCAATGGATTGCGTCCAGCCCGATTTGTTGTCACTCGTGATGGCTACGTTGTCGTCGCGTCGGAAGCGGGTGTGGTTGATATTCCCGAAGCGGACATTGTGGAAAAAGGACGCTTGGGTCCGGGGCAGATGGTTGCCGTCAATTTGCAGACCCATGAATTGCTGAAAAACTGGGAGATTAAGCAGCAGGTTGCCAGCGCTAAACCGTTTGGCACCTGGTTGAAGCAGTATCGACATGAGTTGCCGACTCAACCCACTGGCGAAACCCCCTATCTTTCGCCAACCGATTTACTGCGTCATCAAACCGCGTTTGGTTACACCGCAGAGGATTTGGAATTAATCATCCAGGAGATGGCAGCTCAAGGAAAAGAGCCGACGTTCTGTATGGGTGACGATATTCCTCTGGCGGTGCTGTCTGAAAAGCCTCACTTGCTGTACGACTACTTTAAGCAGCGGTTTGCCCAGGTGACGAATCCCGCGATCGACCCCTATCGGGAACGCCTGGTTATGTCTCTGTCGATGCAACTAGGGAGACGGGGCAACTTGTTGGAAGATCAGCCGGAATCTGCTCATCTCGTCAAGCTCAACTCTCCAGTGCTAAACGATGGAGAGCTTGACCACATCCGCAATTCTGAATTTGAGACGGCTGATCTCTCGACTCTGTTTAAGATTGCCCTTGGTCCTGACGGGCTACAAAAAGCGGTGAATGAACTCTGCCAAAAAGCAGCAGAAGCCGTTCGAGCTGGTAAAGCCATTTTGATTCTGAGCGATCGCATTGCGAAGGATGGCAGCACAACCACACTCAGCCCAGACTTCACCTACATTCCTCCCATGCTGGCAGTGGGAGCCGTGCATCATCACCTGATTCGTCAGGGCTTACGGATGAAAGCATCCCTGGTGGTAGACACCGCCCAGTGCTGGAGTACCCATCATTTTGCTTGCCTGATTGGGTATGGAGCCAGTGCGGTGTGTCCCTATCTGGCATTGGAAACGGTGCGGCAGTGGTGGCTGGATCCCAAAACTCAGAGCTTTATGGAGCGGGGCAAGCTCAAAGCCATCACCCTGGCAACTGCCGAAGCTAATTTCCGCAAGTCGATCGAGGATGGCTTGCTCAAAATCCTCTCCAAAATGGGCATTTCCTTGCTGTCCAGCTATCACGGTGCCCAAATTTTTGAAGCGATCGGCATTGGGGGCGACTTGCTCCATCTTGGTTTTGCCGGAACTGCATCCCGTTTGGGTGGATTGAGTGTGGCTGACCTGGCAAACGAAGTGCTGTCCATCCATCGACGCGCCTTCCCTGAATTGACTCTGAAGAAACTGGAGAACTTTGGCTTCGTCAACTATCGTCCGGGTGGAGAGTACCACATCAATAGCCCAGAGATGGCGAAGCACTTGCACAAAGCCGTCGAGGCAAAGTCTTACGACCACTACGAATTGTATAAAAAGTACCTGGACAATCGTCCGTTAACCGCTTTGCGCGACCTGCTGGATTTCAAGAGCGATCGCCCCTCAATTCCACTCGATGAAGTCGAACCTGCAACCGAAATCGTGAAACGGTTCTGTACCGGGGGAATGTCTCTAGGAGCTTTGTCTCGTGAGGCGCACGAAACTCTGGCGATCGCCATGAACCGGATTGGCGGCAAGTCTAACTCTGGCGAGGGTGGGGAAGATCCGATTCGTTTCAAGGTTCTAGACGATGTGAACGAAACCGGACAATCTGCTACCTTCCCTCACTTAAAAGGGTTGAAGAATGGCGATTCTGTCAGTTCTGCCATTAAACAAATTGCCTCAGGACGATTTGGGGTCACACCTGAGTATCTAATGAGCGCCAAACAACTGGAAATTAAGCTGGCTCAAGGCGCAAAACCAGGCGAAGGGGGACAGCTCCCTGGCAACAAGGTGAGTCCTTATATTGCCATGCTGCGCCGCTCTAAACCCGGTGTCACCCTGATTTCGCCCCCACCCCACCACGACATTTACTCGATCGAGGATCTGGCTCAACTCATTTTTGACCTGCACCAGATCAATCCCAAAGCCCAGGTATCCGTCAAGTTGGTGGCAGAAGTGGGAATTGGAACGATCGCCGCTGGAGTTGCCAAAGCCAATGCCGATATTATTCAAATCTCAGGACACGAAGGCGGTACGGGAGCCTCTCCCCTCAGTTCGATCAAACACGCCGGTAGCCCGTGGGAACTCGGTTTGACAGAAGTCCATCGAGTATTGATGCAAAATCAATTGCGCGATCGGGTAATTCTGCGGGTGGATGGCGGCTTGCGGAGCGGCTGGGATGTACTGATGGCGGCTCTGATGGGCGGAGAAGAGTACGGGTTTGGTTCGATCGCGATGATTGCAGAAGGCTGCATTATGGCGCGAATTTGCCACACCAATAACTGTCCGGTTGGGGTTGCCAGCCAGAAAGAAGAACTGCGGAAGCGGTTTACTGGAATACCCGAACACGTCGTCAACTTCTTCCTATTTACGGCAGAAGAGGTGCGATCGCTATTGGCAAGGCTGGGTTACAAATCCTTGAGAGAAGTAGTTGGACGGGCTGACCTGCTGAAAATGCGGGACGGTGCCAAATTGACTAAAACTCAAAGCTTGAATTTGGATTGTTTAACCAAGCTTCCCGATACCCGTGAGGATCGTTCCTGGCTCACCCATGAAATTGTTCACAGTAACGGACCCGTTCTGGATGATGACCTGCTGGCAGATCCAGACCTCCAGGCAGCGATCGCAAACCAGGGCACGGTTAGCAAAACCGTCACGGTCGTCAACACCGATCGGACTGTTGGGGCACGGTTAGCAGGAGCGATCGCGCTTCAGCATGGCAACAACGGCTTCAGCGGACAAATCACCCTTAATCTTCAGGGTGCAGTGGGTCAAAGCTTTGGAGCCTTTAACCTACCTGGCATGATCCTCAATCTGCGGGGAGAAGCAAACGACTACGTGGGCAAAGGGATGCACGGCGGCGAAATTATCATTGCACCTCCGGCTGAAGCGGCTTATCACCCATCGGATAATGTCATCCTCGGCAACACCTGCCTCTATGGGGCAACGGGTGGAACCTTGTATGCGCTGGGGCAGGCAGGAGAGCGATTTGGAGTCCGCAACTCCTACGCCAAAGCGGTGATTGAAGGAGCCGGAGACCACTGCTGCGAATACATGACCGGTGGGGTGATTGTGGTGCTGGGGCGCACGGGACGCAATGTAGGAGCCGGAATGACTGGCGGACTCGCCTACTTCTTAGATGAGGATGGCAGTTTCTTAGAAAAGGTCAACCCGGAAAATGCCAAGCCTCAACGAATCAATTCTCCAGTCGGGGAACAACAGTTGAAGGAATTGATTCAGGCTCATGCCGATCGTACTGGTAGCCAAAAAGCGCTTCACATCCTCAACAACTGGGCAGATTTTTTGCCACAGTTTTGGCAAGTGGTGCCGCCTTCCGAGAAGGATTCGCCGGAAGTCAATCCGGATGTTTCAGCCGATAAGCTCTTAACTCCGGCTTGATTTTGGTCATTTGTCACTGGTCATTCGTCGTTGTTTCACCTGATGGCGAGTGACCAGTGGTTAGGGATTAAAGCGAACATAGGGTGGTTCTTTTGGACGAGTTTTTGGCGATCGTATGACGCGGAATCTGGACTCGAAAAGTCGAGCCTTCACCAACGCGACTTTCTACCATAATCTTGCCGTTCATCATTTGAACCAGAGATTTTGTTACCGCTAAACCCAAGCCAGTGCCCATGTGCTTACGCGCGATCGTTTGATCCACCTGACGAAAGGGTTCAAAGATGTAATTGATATCTTCAGAACGAATGCCGATTCCTGTATCACAAACCGCAATCTCAACGACATCAGACGATGGCTCGGTCACTTCGATCCAGACCTTTCCAGAGGCTGTGAATTTAATGGCATTAGAAAGCAAATTAATCAGTATCTGGCGTAATCGGTCTGGATCATTCATCATTTCAGGATTTGTTAAGCGAACATCAACTTCTACTTCAAGCTGTTTTTCATGCGCTAAGGATTGCAGTTCCAGAACAGTGAGATTAACTAACTCTTCCAGGTTAAAAGCTCTAGGTCTTATTTCCAATCGACCTGCCTCAAGCCTGGAAAAGTCTAGAATTTCGTTGAGCAACATCAACAAATGTTTGCCATTATTCAAAATCCGCTCAACGATATCCTTGTGATGCGGATCGAGAGAACTTTTATTCGGACGTAGTAATAATTGGGAAAACCCAATGATGGCATTGAGCGGTGTTCGCAACTCGTGGGACATGGTTGCCAGAAATTGAGACTTTAACCGGGATGTTTCTAGCAACTTGAGATTTTGTAAATGGATTTGCTGTCGTTGGATCTCCAGTTCCTGGTTTTGGCGCATCAGTAGCTCGTTAGTTTCGCGTAAGCGTTGATTTGCCCGCTCTGCCTCGCGTTCCGCCTGATACACCCGCACCGCACTTTGAACAATTTGCAGCAAACGTTCTGGGGAGATGCGAGCTTTCGTCAAGTAATCTGTTGCGCCTGCCTTCATCAAGTCAACGGCAATTTGCTCGTCTCCCTGTCCCGTCAACACAATGAGGGGAGCGTTCACTCCCATCCGCCGCAGGTTTTGCACTAGCGTTAAGCCATCTCCATCAGGTAGGCAGTAATCCAAAAAAACACAATCAAAAGCAGTGGCGGTTGTCAGGGCGATCGCCTCAGAGCAAGTTTCTACCTCAGATAAATCGGATTGAATGCCAGCTTTGGTTAAGGCACGACAAATAGACAAACGATCTACAACATCGTCGTCAACAATCAGGATTTTTAACATATCCATCATTGGAAGAATTCAAGGAAATACCATCAGCACCGAAAAAAGTTTTTCGTAGAAAATTAGTTATCTAAAAGATCGCACGAGCGATTGGTATTTTACCCCTGCGCCACCGTAAAGGGTCTAAATCACTTCATCGCCCAGCTTTGTTATATCTTCGCATCATATCTAGTCAGTTCTTCTCTCACCTCTTCCTTAAGATAGTCTTTAAGCTGAAGAAAAATGGTCTAAAAGAGAGCAAGCGATCGAAGTAGCTTACTCTCTTTTAGTGCTGACCGCCTACATCTTGCCGTTTTGCATGACTTCTTGCAGATGATGCCGAATTTCCTCAACTTGCTCTGCATCAGCTTGCTTCAGCTTTTGTAACAACTGCACACAGGGTTGAGAGTTCACTTGCTGTGCATCTTGAATGTAAGTTTCATACATTTGAACTGCTTCAGCTTTGTTTTTCAGCACTGTTAACAGGTCGTATTCTAGATCGCTGATTGCTTTCGACTGGTTTGTTAAGGTCATGACCAAAATCTCCTAAGTTTCTACTAGCTCATCATAGAAAAGCAAAGCAGCTAGGGTCTCACTACAGAGTCGTATTTGTGAGAAGTAACGGTCAAGCTTAAACCTGATGTATCCCTAAATGATGATAGTCGCGATCGTGACAATGTTGATTCGGGCTGATGATAAACAGGAGGCACTTTCTGCCAGCAGGAGCGACAGAACCAATATATTCCTGAGTTCTGCACATGGCGTAAAACTCTTTGGGAACAGCACGGGCAAGTGACTGTAGGCATATTCAATCTTTTTATTAAAACGTGATTAATTTGAACAAGATAGGAAAGTCATTGGTCGCGGATCATTGCCAGGAAATGAAGAGTTGGCAACCAATAGCAATCAGGTTTAATGTTTATTTTTTGCACACTTACTTAAAAGTTTTTTGAGTAAACACAAGATTTTTAAACATGAAAGTAAAATCGCATCACTTAAATTAATCTATCAGTTCCCTATGGGTTGGAAATAATCCAAACGATGTAGATCTTGGTTACCGTCCGACGTATTTGAGAGCACTCTTTTTTTCCGGGATAAAGATCTTGGGTCAGGAGCGATTAAGAAACCTAAATTTACTCTATAGACATTAATTTATGAGGTATACCAGAGTTGACTTATATCTGTTCTTGATATGCTGTTTGTGACCAATCGAGTTTTACGGGAGGGTCCGACCCCTTCCAACCCAGATGGATCCTTTGCTTTACCCCGTCAGGTGAATTTTGCCCTTAAAAATAATCAGGCAGAGCAGTCTGTCTATTTTTGTCGGCGGAATGGCGCGAATGACTACGTTGAGGTTGGCAATCGATCGTTCTTTAGTGCACTCAAAGACTCCAAAGCGCAACAAATCTTGCTGTATCTGCATGGCTATTCCAATTTGCCGGAACCAGCGATTTTCCCAACGGCTGAACGACTTCAGGCATTATTCAACCAAAAAGCCAATGGGCAGGTGGTTGTGGTTCCGATTATTTGGCCCTGTGATGATGATAGGGGGGCAGTGAAAGATTATTTTGATGATCAGATTGCTGCGGATGCCAGTGATGTTGCCTTTGCCCGAATGTTTGAGAAGTTTTTAAAGTGGCGCGAAGTGAACAGCACGCTAGAAAATCCTTGTGCCAAGCCAATCAATGTGCTGGCTCATTCGATGGGGAACCGAGTTCTACGGGGAGCGATCGCTCGATCGATCGAATATTTTCAGCCTCAAGGGTTTCCATTAATTTTCCGCAATGTGTTCATGTCAGCGGCAGATGTTTCAAATAACACGCTCGATTTTGGGCAAAAGGGGGAGTACATTGCCCATTCTGCTCGCAACGCGATTATCTACTTTGCTGGAGATGACTTGGCGATGAGAGCCAGCAAAGTTGCCAACTCCAGCATCACGGCTCGTCGCATGGGGCACACCGGACCGGAACAAATCGCCCAGGTGCCCCGCAACGTGTTTGCCCTAGACTGTGGAGATTTCAACAATATCTATGAAAATCCAGTGGGGCACAGCTATTTCACGACAGACCCTCAGGGCAATCCTGGTCTTTTGTTTGACCATATGTGGGAGTGCATCCGACGGGGTAGAGTGCCGATGGAACCCGCTAATGCGCGAGTCACCATCCTGCGATCGCGCTTCTGGCTTTGATTCTATAGGAACGCCACTGTGGAGGTTTTAAGATTGAGCCTGCCAATAATGGCGTTCCTACAAGCCAGGTTACTTCAAGGATTCCAGAACTGCCGCACCGATCAACACACAGAGGGTCAAGACAATCAGGGGAGCTAGAATCATTGACATCAGACTGATCAAAGCGGCGAGAACGGGTTCAGCTTGCAAACTGGCAGACACCACACAGGCGATCGAAAAGCCAATCAAGAACAGAAACAACCACTTTAGAGCTTTGAACCCTAACCGGATCACGGTACTGTAGTCGTTTGCAGTTTCTGGAGTGATCGGCATGGGACGAGTTGGGGGTTTGACGCGATCGTGCTCCTCCAATTGCTGCTGCATTCGTTGCAGTTGCGCCTGCATTTGCTGGTTACTGAACTGCATGGCATGGAGTTGCTCAGTTAAGCGAGCGATCGTTTCTGCGTCATGGTCAGCCATAGAAGAATTGGTGTTGTGTGAGTTGTGGGATCTCTGGGGGCTTAACGACGGCATAATTGAACCTCCTGACGAGTGGGAGAAAAGGATATCAATCATCTCCTCAACCAATTTTGATCCGTCGCATCAACACTATTCAGTAGGAGAACTCAGATCAATGGATTGAATTGAGTTGGTCGGGCGAGATTTTGACATGGACTAAATTGCGGGGGTATCGCTTGACTGATTCATCAGTTGTTTTGAGGAATGTTATGCATTGTTGCTGGATTCCTCCTGGTAAGTAATACAAACGAGTGATGACCTTTTCCCAAAATAATGATGATGCTTCTCTCCCAAATTATGGAGCAAGCGTGAGGAGTTGTCGGTAGGGTAAGGTCGGTAATATGACTGGTACTCATAAAAAGACTGGTACTAAGGTGTTGAAAAATGTTGGAAAGAGTAGGTTAGATTGAGAAAAAACAATCAGTAACGCTTCAATGGGTGCCGAAGAAGTTTTAAACCTGGTTGATCAATTGGTTTTTTCTGCAAGGAGTGAGCATTTAAGTGACTTAAGGCGGGATGTTTTTTTGGGCGCGTGGAAGGGGCAAACCTATGACGAGATTGCTCAAGCGTTAGGCTATGGCGAAGCCTATATCCGAGAAGAAGGAGCTACGTTGTTTCGCTTGCTGAGTGATGCGATCGGCGAACGGCTCACAAAAACTAATTTCCGGGCAGCGCTGGAACGCTACCATAACTCTGACAATGGCAATCTGGCAATTTCCATACGAACTTCTGTTTCAGAAAATTCTACTTCTGCAACTGTTGAGGATGTCGATCCAAACTTTATTGGGCGGGAAGCCGCGATCGCTCACCTCAACCATCTGATCAATCAAGGCAGCAAACTGATTTTGATTCAGGGGGAAGGGGGACGCGGGAAAACCACCCTGGCGCGAAAATTCTTTAAAACCCAAGGATTCGATCGCTACCTGGAACTGTGGATGGCAACTGAGCGCCGCAACGTTACTCTCGTAGAAAGCATTGTGGAAGAATGGCTGCGGCGAGATTTTAATGAAGAACCAGGACGTGACTTTGGCATTAATCTCGATCGCTTGAAGCGTAAACTCCGGGACGAGAACCAACGCATCGGTATTTTGATCGACAATCTTGAATCGGCACTAGACAAAAACGGCAAATTCATTGACGAGCATCGTCCCTACATTGATTTGCTCAAGGTGTTGTCCGATTCCAGCGTTCGAGCCGTCACCTTAATTACAAGCCGCCAACGGTTAAGCGAATCCAGCGTTTCACCCGATCGCTATTTGTTGGAAGGGTTGAGTGAACAGGCATGGCGACAGTTTTTCAAAAATCGCGGTTTAAGCTTTGAGTCTCCCGCGATCGCCCAGATGTGTAATGCCTATGGTGGCAATGCCAAAGCCATGAAGCTTTTGAGCGGCGTAGTCTTGCAAGATTTTGAAGGAGATGTGGAAGCGTTCTGGCGAGAAAACAGTCAGGATTTGTTACTTGAACCGGAACTGAAAGATCTCGTTGCCAGCCAGTTCGATCGCCTACAAAACTCTGATCCAAATGTGTATCAGTTGCTTTGCCGTCTGGGGTGCTACCGCTACCAGGATGTCCACTATGTGCCCATTGAGGGAGTGGATTGTTTGTTGTGGGATACGCCCAAAGACCAGCGCCGCGCGGTTATTCGTAGCTTGCAAGATCGATCGCTCATTGAGGTAAGAAAAGGAAAATATTGGCTGCATCCTGTCATCCGAGCCGAAGCGATCGCCCGTTTACGACAGAGTCATTGTTGGGAACTCACCAACCTTACTGCAGCAGATTATTGGATGGGAAGTGTGCAGATTGTTGAAACGGTAGACGATGCTTTACGAACTCTGGAAGCCTATTATCACTATCTGGAAATCCAGGATTACGAACGGGCTTGCGATGTGTTAACTGATGTCAAAAATAGCCGTTGGGGTGAAGGGTTACCGTTAGGTTGGCTATTTTATCGGTTAGGTCTTTTGCAACAAATGATTACTGCCATTACGGGGGTGATTCACAACGTCGTTCCAGATTATCGTGCAGGGTCACTTTACATCTTACTGGGCTACATTTATCGACTGGCAGGTAATATCCATCAAGCCCTATTTTGCCATCAACAAGCCAGCCAAATAGGAGAGCGGTTTGATCTGGATAAACTCAAAATTTCTTCTTTATTTAACCGTGGACTTTGCCTCAGAGATTTAGCTGAAATTGAGGAAGCGATTTCATTATTTCATGCGGTTATTACTTTGGCTGAGTCCAATGATGAGTATCAAGAATACAAAACTTACTCTTTATGTTGTTTAGCATACTTAAGTTCACGATTAGACCAGACAGCAGAAGCAACGGCATTTCTGGGACAGGCGATCGCGCGTTTAAGAACTGCAAGCCTTACCTATTGGGGTAAAGGTTATAGTCTCCTATTTATTGGCTCCACCTATCGCAACTTGAGTTGTCCGAACGAGGCATTTCAGTTTTATCAGGAGACAATTCAGCTTTCTGAAGAAAATCACTTTACCCAAATTCGTGCTAAAGCATTGCATGGCACGGCTCAACTTTATCGGGAGGAACAAAACTTTGAAATGGCACTCCAATATCATTTAGAAGCGATTTATTTGCTTGATAAAATTGGTGCTAAATGTGATCTGGCAGAAGCTTATTTTCAACTTGGCTTAACGCATCAAGCAATGGGCGATCGCGAAAAAAGCATGGCAAATTTACGACAAGCTCTGCAACTGTTTAATGCGATTCAAGCACCAAAACAAGCTACTCAGGTTCAACAATTACTACAACAAAATGAATAAAGAAAATACCTGGCAGCCCCCCGCCAGGTATTCAGGTTGCACTTGAGCAACTGTCTATATCTCTAATTTAGAAGAGTAATGTACTTACCCCATCCTCCTGCTTGAGTATCTTCAATTCCTCCAACCCATTCACCCAGTTGGGTTAGAATTTTTGGCATAAAACTTAGAACATAACGAAGGCAGGACAGCTAGAGAAAAACCGCCTATGATTGACTGGGGAATTTGAGAGACTTTATGCCAACAAAAAACCTGATTTCCATTGGACTGCTGATTTTTGTGCCGATTGCGATCGCGGCTGAAAAGTTGGAGTGGAGCGCGTTAACGGTCTTTGGTTTGTCGGCACTGGCGATCGTACCCTTAGCAATCTGGCTCAGCACAGCAACGGAAGAAATTGCTGTCACTTTGGGTCCTTCGATCGGTGGCTTGCTGAATGCAATTTTTGGGAATGCCACTGAACTCATCATTGCGATCGTTGCCCTCAAAGAAGGGTTAGTCGATATTGTGAAAGCCAGCATCACGGGCACGATTATCAGTAACCTGTTGCTGGTGATGGGGTTGTCGATGTTATTGGGGGGATTACGCTACAAAGAGCAGGAGTTTAAACCCGTTGTAGCGCGGGTGAACGGCTCAACCATGACGCTCGCTGTGATTGCTATTATCCTTCCGGCAACCGTCATCACGACCTCGAACGTTATTGAACCGAGCACGATCGAAAATCTTTCTGTGTTTGTGGCGGGCGTGCTGATTGCCGTTTACGCTTTCACCCTATTGTTTTCTCTTAAAACTCATAGCTATCTATACGATGTTGGCGTTGCAGAATTGGAAGGCGAAGAAAGCCCTGAGACTGGGGAATCCCAAGGCGAACCTCACAAGCCAAAACTCTGGTTCTGGGTTGGAATTCTTGTGGCAGCGACGCTTGGGGTTGCTGTGGTCTCTGAGATTTTCGTGGGCGCGGTGGAAGAAGCAACCGCTGGCTTAGGACTGACTCCTCTGTTTACGGGGGTAATTTTATTGCCATTAGTGGGTGGAGCTGCGGAATATGTGACGGCTGTGCGGGTGGCGTTGAAAAACAACATGGACTTGTCGGTTTCAGTGGCAATGGGTTCAAGTTTGCTGGTCGCCTTGTTGGTGGCTCCGATCCTGGTGTTGATTGGTTTATTCATTGGTCAGCCAATGGACTTGAATTTCAACTTGTTTGAAGTGGTGGCAGTGGCAGTGGCAGTGGTAACGGCAAATTTAATTAGCCTGGATGGACGATCGAACTGGTTGGAAGGGATGCTGCTCTTAGCCACCTACGCTATCCTGGGTGCCGCCTTCTATTTTCATCCCATATAAGCAAGCAAAAATTCCTCTTGTTCTCACAGAACAAGAGGAATATCTCTCAGCATTCTGACCAATGCTGTAATTGAATCGGCAAGTCGTGCGAGCTATTCTATCCCTTCAATGCGATCTTCCACTTCCTGGTAGAGTTCACGCAGGCGATCGAGGTTTTCTTCGCTGGTTTCCCAGTAACCGCGACCATTGGCTTCCAGCAACGTTGTCACCATTTTGCGGAAGGAGTTGGGGTTGAGGTTCATCAGCCGTTTGCACATTTCGTCATCCTTGAAAAATGTCGTGTTGGTGTCCTCATACACCCAGTTATCCACCGCGTCCGCCGTCGCTGACCAGCCCATTGTGTTGACCAACCGCTTCGACAGTTCCCGCACGCCTTCGTAGCCGTGGGACAGCATTCCTTCGTACCACTTGGGATTGAGCAGCTTCGTGCGAGTATCGAGGCGCACCGTTTCCGAGAGAGTCCGGATTTGGGCATTGGCAGTCGTGGTGTCTGCCATATAAGCGGCAGGCTTTTTACCATCATTCCGCAAACGCGCCACGATCTTCGTGGGGTCGGAGTCGTAGTAGTGGGAAACGTCCGTCAGCGAGATTTCCGAGGAGTCAAGATTCTGGAACGTGACATCGGCGGTTTTCAGGGATGCCTTAAACAGATCCTCGCTCTGCTCCATCATGCCGGGATTGTCTGAAGAGAAGGCAAACCCCTTGCGGGAGAGGTACATATTTTGCAACTCTTCTTCATTTTCCCAGGTGCCGTTCTCCACTGCCAGGTTGATGTTGGACGAGTAGGAACCGGAGGCATTGGAGAAGACGCGGGTGGCTGCTTGACGCAGGGACAAGCCCATTTCTGCTGCTTGTTGCAGAGCGTGTTTGCGGACAAAGTTCATTTCCAGGGGTTCATCGGCTTCCGCTGCCATTTTCACGGCTTTATCCAACAGCGCCATCTGGTTAATGAATAGATCTCGAAATACGCCAGAGCAGTTAATCACCACATCCACACGGGGACGACCCAGTTCTTCCAATCCAATCAGTTCTAGCTTGTTCACCCGTCCCAGAGAATCGGGAACAGGCTTCACACCGACCATCCAGAGAATTTGTGCCAGGGATTCGCCGTAGGTTTTGATGTTATCGGTGCCCCAAAGGACGCAGGCGATCGTTTCTGGGTAATTCCCACCGTTATCTGCGGCTTGGCGTGCCAGCAAGCGATCGACCACCACTTTTGCCGATTTCACGGCGGCGGCAGTGGGAATGGATTGTGGGTCGAGGGCGTGAATGTTTTTCCCGGTGGGCAACACATCTGGATTACGAATCGGATCGCCGCCGGGACCGGGGGGAATGTATTGCCCATCTAAGCCGAGAATCAGCGCCCCCAATTCGTTATCAGCAACGACTTGTTTCAGGCAGAACTGGAGATACTCGAACAACGGCTTGAGTGCTTCCGGATCCACTTGATTGAAACCAAGGTTATGCAGAGCTTCTATCCAGGGTTCTTTCTTGTTGCCGCCAAAGCTGAACAGGTTGCCCAGCATGGAAGTCCGGGAGACGCGCCCTTCCTCATCAATTTGGGCATGAACCATTGCTGTCACAGCGGCTCGAACGGCTTGATTGATGGTGTTCAACAAGCTAACGTCACCCAACACACCTCGATCGCTGTTTGCATAAATCTCATCAATATCGCGGCGGATACTGTTGGCGATGATCCGTTGCAGGCTGAGGATGCCCTCTTCCTCCCGATCCAGTCCGGCAATGTTCACCAATGTAGCGATCGCTTCTTCCGCACTGGGAGGCTTACCGATCACATGCAAGCCACAGGGCAACAAGCGCGATTCAATCTCCATCAGCTTGATGTAAACCTTCCCCACAATGTTGTCCCGCTCCTCCGAACTCATCTCGGTAGCGTTGGTGTCCGGTAAATTCACATCCTTGTCGAGATTGCAAATCCGCGCCTTATCCATGATGGTGTCCACAATCTGTGCGCCGCGACCGGAATCCTTCAGGGTTTGGTAGGAGCCGATCAGTTCGCTCAGTTCTTTCAAGCCCTTATACAGTCCAGCATTTTCAGCCGGAGGGGTGAGGTAGCTGATGGTTTCGGCATAGCTGCGGCGTTTGGCGATCGTCGCTTCTGAGGGATTATTTGCCGCGTAGTAATAAAGGTTGGGGATGGTGCCAATCAAGCTATCGGGGAAGCATTCATCCGACATCCCAATTTGTTTACCCGGCATGAATTCCAGGGAGCCATGAGTACCGAAGTGCAACACTGCATCTGCCTGCCAGATCCGCTCCAGATACGTGTAGTAGGCTGCAAACCCATGATGGGGACTGGCGGAGCGGGAGAAGAGTAGGCGCATGGGGTCGCCCTCATACCCAAAGGTGGGTTGCACACCAATGAAGACATTGCCAAAGGATTTGCCGTACACCAACAGATTTTGTCCATCGGTGTTGAGGTGTCCCGGTGCCGCCCCCCAGGAGGGAATGAGGCGCTCGTAGTAGGGGGTGAGCCGCTCGTATTCCTCAACAGACATCTTGTAAGCGACGTTGAGTTCAGGGCTGTTGTATTGCGCTTGAGCGTTGTGCAACACTTCCAGCATCAATTTTTCGCCATTTTCGGGCAAACCCTGCACATCGTAGCCATTGTCGTGCAGGGCTGCCATCACTTTATGAATGGAGCCAAACACATCCAGATATGCCGCTGTGCCAACGTTGCCTTTGTCGGGTGGGAAGCTAAACACGGTGATGGCAATGCGCTTGTGCAGCTTGGGCTTACGCCGGAGATTTGCCCATTTCATCGCGCGTTGAGCGATCGCTTCGACTCGATCCTGTAACGCGATCGCTTTGCCGGTTGCCCCATCCCGTCCTGAAAGAATAATGGGTTCGATACCGCCATCCAGTTCGGGCAGCGCAATTTGCAGCGCCACCTGAATGGGGTGCAGACCCAACTCACTTTCCTGCCACTCTTCTGTGGTTTGGAACACGAGGGGCAACGCCACCATGTAGGGACGGTTGAGTCGTTTGAGAGACTCGATCGCCTTGGGATGATCTTGCCGAGCTGGACCACCCACCAAAGCGAATCCAGTTAAAGAAACCACCACATCCACGAGGGGGGTTGGGGATTGGGGGTTAGGGGTTGATTTTCCGATTCCCCATTCCCCATTCCCGACTCCCGGCGAAGCATAGAAAAAGGCATCCACGGGTTTGGAAAAGTCCAAGCCACCAGCAAACACAGGAATCACCCGTGCGCCCATTGCTTCCAACTCAGACACCATTGCCACATAGTGAGCATCGTCGCCAGTTACCAGGTGGGTGCGTTGCAGCACTAACCCAACCGTGGGCACCAGCGGATCTTTCAGATCGTCGGAAATATCTTGGCGGGAGTTGAACCAGTTGAGGTATTCCTTCACATCCTCAAACATTTGGGTTGCCATCGGATGCCAGATGCCCAAATCGGGGAAGGTTTGCGGGTCAGCATACTGTAGGGGCACAGCGCCCTGTGCCCTCTCCCCATTCGCATCTTTGAACACATAGCGATCGGCAAGCATCAACAAAAAGTTTTCCAGGTTTTCCGCATTGCCCCCCAGCCAATACTGAAAACTGAGCATAAAGTTCCGGGCATCCTGCGCCTTTTCCACGGGCAGGTACTTCAACACGGTCGGTAACGTGCGAAGTAGCTTGAGCATGGCATCCTGGAAGCCTGCTCCAGACTTCTCCTTGCGCTTCTTCATGAAATTGGCAATCACGCTCTTGGACTGCCCAATTTGCGATAACGAGAAACTCCCCATCTTGTTGAGGCGCATTACTTGAGGCATGGAAGGGAAAACTACCGCCACATCCAGGCGATCGCGGTGCGGTTCGACTGCCGCTACCAGCTTATCTGCCAGGTCTTCTAAGAAAATCAGCGAAGCAATGAAGATATTTGCCGCTGCCATATCCCGCTGAAAGTCTGCGTAGTTTTCGGGACTCCGCAGTTCTTCGATCAGGTAGCCGCTGATTTCGATCGCAACGGAGGGATGGTTTTCATTAATGGCACGCACAGCAGCGGAGAGAGAGCTTTGATATTGAGGCTCTAGCACGACATAGACCACCTTCACCAGCCGACGACCCCGCAAATCAGTTGGGGCGATGTGCCGGATAGTGGGCTTGACGTGAGTGAACATGCAGTTAGGCTCCTTATAATCGGGATTTGGCGCTATCGGGTTAGGCGTGAACCAGCAGTTTTCAAGTACAGAATTATTGCTTCACACTAAAAACTGAGGCTGCTCGTTGAATGACCGACAGCGAATGTTGCACACAATTCTTTGTACCAGAAAACCGTTACCACATAAGCGTTTGGGCTTCTAACTGACACAATTTGATAAAAAAACAGACATTTTTGTTTACCTTTCTTCGTGATTTAATGAGCACGGAATCTGATCTTATTTTTAAAACTTAATATTCATGCCAATTCAAACAGTGATAAAGCACATTCCTTGCACCGACCCCCCTTGATCGCCCTTGATTAAGGAGGAAGCCGCAGGACGTTCGGCGATGCTCAAACTTCGACGATCGCTCCGTCGAGTCGTCGAGCCGCAAGGGGGATCTTAATCTGTAGCGTGTCGAAGGCAGATTGGTATCACTTTGAGATCTCCAAGCCAACTCAGACCCAACCCCGCAACCAATAAACCCCAATCCCAACGTATTCCTTCAAAGCGCGAGTGAAGTTGCGGAGCCGCTCCACTTCAGGCATCAGACTCAGGGTGACGGCTTGAGCGCTAGTCCGATACTCTTCGGCATTACGCTCACTTACCAAAAAATCCGTGGGCGCAGGAATCGCGTTCATGCCCAACTTTTGAAAGATCCGCAGCGATCGCGGCATATGCATGGCTGAAGTTACCAGCAAAATTTGGCGGATATTATTCTGCTCCAGAATTTGCTTCACATTCACTGCATTCTCGCGGGTGTTGAGTGAGGTTGGGTCTTGCAAAATGGCAGCATCCGGCACACCCATCGTTTTTGCCAGTTCTGCCATATCTTGCGACTCGGACGGTCCACTCCCGTACCAATCAATCCGCCCCCCGCTAAAAATGACTTTCGGCGCTTTGCCTTCCCGATACAGTTTGGCAGCGTGCAACACTCGATCGCCCTCCTCGCTCACATCCACCCAGGGACGGGGCGGAAATGCAGGCTTTGTGCAACCGCCCAGCACCACGATCGCGTCTGCTTTGGGCAATTCGGCAGGAGGAAGATTCTGGAACTCTAGCGATCGCACCAACCAATCGCTAACCCAGGCATTGCTACTCACCAACAGGATGACCAGAGATAAAAGAATGGGTAGTGCCGCTAACCTTGGTTTCCGCCAAAGCAAACCCACTGCCACCAGCAATAGAATGCTAATCAAGCCCAACGGGTAAAAGAATAGGGGAATCAGCTTGGAGAGGAAGAGAAACATAAATGGAATCTGAATGCGATCGCTCCCCAAACTCTAGCAACAACACGCTGAACCCGTGATAAAGACCTGATTAAGTCACTGAAGGATTGCTAATTCGATGCACAAAAATAAACGTTAAAGCGGTTCGTCACTGGTCATTGGTCACTTGTCCTTTGCAAATGACCAATGACCGATGACAAATGACACTACCAGCGTGTTCAGTCTAATTATGGAAACCGACCTATTGGCTAAAAATTGGTCCCACTCGTTTCAGAAGCCGTAATCACTCCTTGTGCCTGCGCCAGTTCGCGCGATGCGGTGACTCGTTCAACCCCCAATCGCACAATGGATAGCAGCAAAATCAGCAAAAACATCACCAGACCGATCGGGCAGGCGTAGCTAATTTCGAGTTCATAAAACGCTTTGTTGTAGAGGTAATACACGATCGTTTCTGAAGCATGGTTGGGACCGCCCCGCGTCATCACGTACACTTCCTCAAACACTTTTGTGGCTGATATCGCCGAGATCACAGCGACCAAAAATAGGTAGGGACGCATCAGGGGAATCGTAATGTCCCAATGTTTTTTGATCCCATCAGAGCCGTCGATCGCCGCTGCTTCATAAAGTTCCTGAGGAATTGCCTGTAGCCCTGCCAGGTAAATCACCATGTAGTAGCCCAACCCTTTCCACACCGTCACTACCATCACACTAAAAATCGCCAGCACGGGACTGGTTAACCAGGGAATTGACGGCAAATTCACCAGTCTTAACAACTGATTCAACAATCCATTGTCCGCATAGAGCCACTTCCAGGCGATGCCCGCCACCACCATCGAAATCACAACGGGCACATAATACGCCACGCGAAACCAATGAATTCCGCGTAATTTTTGGTTCACCAAAATTGCCAACGCCAGCGGCAACGATACCAGCACAGGCACAACACAAAACAAGTACAGTAATGTATTGCGAAAGGTTTGCCAGAAGATCGGGTCTGCGAGTAGCCGCTGAAAGTTTTTTAGCCCAATCCAGACAGGAGGTTGAGTCAGGTCATATTCGTACTGGGTGAAGCTCAAATAAAACGCTTGCAGGGCTGGATAAAATACCGTCAGTCCTAGCACCAACAGTGCCGGAAATAAAAATAGGTAAGGGGTGAGCCTGTGACGATATTGAGTCCAGTGTTTTAGCAGCTTGTTCATTCAGGGTTTGTGTCAAGATGATCCCATCGCCCATGCAGAATAGCAGGTTTGGATAGACAAATTCGATTCTGTCCAGGCAAAATCTCGATCGCGAATTGATCAGAATAGGCTTGAATGAGGTCTATCTCTATAATTATTGATCTTGAAAGCTATTGATTGTTGAACTATCGCAGGAGCTACCCCCATGAGCCGCGCCAGTACCTACACCATGTCTGAAATTGATCGCCAGAAGTTGAGTCAGGCAGTTGATTACACCATCGAAACCGTTCCTGAGATTTGGGCGATCGCGGCTCAACGATTCGGACAGGCCACCGCACTCCACGCCCCTCACCTCAAACCGGTGGTTAAGCTGACCTTCGTGCAGCTTTATGAGCAAATTCGGCAATGCGCGTCTGGCTTACAAGCTTTAGGGGTACAACCGGGCGATCGGATTTGTTTGTTTGCAGACAACAGCCCCCGCTGGTTGGTGGCAGATCAGGGCATGATGATGGCTGGAGCGGTGAATGCGGTTCGCAGTTCCCAGGCAGATAAAGACGAATTACATTTTCTCCTGGTTGACAGCGGCTCGATCGCCCTATTTGTCGAAGATCTGGTCACGTTCCATAAATTGCAGCATAGCTATCCTCAACTGCCGCTCAAGTTCATTGTTTTGCTCAGTGACGAGACTCCTCCCACTGAAAGCAGCATTAAGGTATTGAACTTTCCGCAGTTGATGGAACTTGGTGCCTCTCATGGATTTCAACCTGTCAGCCGCACTCGTGAAGACCTGGCAACGTTAATCTATACCTCCGGCACAACCGGCAAACCCAAAGGGGCGATGTTGAGTCATGGCAACTTGATGCACCAGATCCATACTTTGGGTGCAGTGGTACAACCCATACCGGGCGATCGCATCCTCAGCATTCTGCCCACCTGGCACGCCTACGAACGCAGCGCCGAATATTTTCTGCTGGCTCAAGGTTGCGCTCAGATTTACACCAGCCTTCGCACCGTTAAAAAAGACCTGGCTGAATACAAACCCCAATACATGGTGAGTGTGCCGCGCATCTGGGAATCAGTTTACGAAGGTGTTCAGAAGCAATTTCGGGAACAACCGGAGAAGAAGCAAAAGCTGATTAACTTTTTCCTGAAGGTGAGCGATCGCTACATTCATGCCCGCCGCATCTGGAACAACCTGGAACTGCTGCATCTCGATCCCTCTCTGCCTGAGCGCCTGCTTGCAGGGGTGCAGATGATTGTCCTTGCCCCACTTCATGCCCTGGGCGAGAAAATCGTCTACAACAAAGTTCGGCAAGCGGCAACCGGCGGAGAGTTTCGCCAAGCCATTAGTGGTGGGGGTGCCCTGGCTCGCCACATTGATGACTTCTTTGAAATTATGGGCATTGAAGTCCTGGTGGGCTATGGCTTAACTGAAACGTCTCCCGTCACCAATGCGCGTCGTCCCTGGCGTAACTTGCGCGGCTCTTCAGGGCAACCCATCCCCGGCACCGAAATTAAAATTGTGGATCAAGAAACTCGCAAACCCTTACCTGTAGGCGGTCGGGGCTTGGTGCTGATCCGTGGACCGCAAATCATGCAGGGATATTACAACAACCCCCAAGCTACCCAAAAGGCGATCGACCCGGAAGGCTGGTTTGATAGTGGCGATTTGGGTTGGGTGACACCCGAAAATGATCTGGTGCTAACCGGACGCGCCAAAGATACGATCGTCCTCTCTAACGGCGAAAACATCGAACCCCAACCGATTGAAGATGCTTGCCTGCGAAGCCCCTACGTTGACCAGATCATGCTGGTTGGACAAGATCAAAAATCCCTCGGTGCCCTGATCGTTCCCAACCTGGATGCACTGGACAAATGGGCGATCGCCCAAGGCTACACCCTCGACTTGCCTCAACCCCCCAACCCTAGCCCCGTTCGGCTGAGCGCTCACGTCGAAGCCCAATCCCCAACCCCCAACCTCCAACCCCTCCCCCTCGACAGCAAACCCATCCAGGATCTCATCCGCAAGGAACTGAATCGGGAAGTGCAAAATCGTCCCGGCTATCGAGCTGACGATCGCATTGGTCCCTTCCGCTTGTTACTGGAACCGTTCGCGATCGAAAATGGGTTGTTGACCCAAACGCTAAAAATTCGGCGAAACGTCGTGATGGATCGCTACCAGGGTATGATTAACGAGATGTTTGTTTGAGCGTGTAACGTTCGTTTACCGTTACTCTGGCTAGACAAACTTCCTCTGTTATTTGGTGTAGTTTTGCCGCCCCGTTAAAGCTACTTTGACGGGCGCATCTGTATGACCCTGATTGAGAAAGCATTTATGGATGTCCCTTCCTCCCAACTGCTCCTAAAACGTACTGTCAATGTCAAAGCGATCGTCACTCCTCGCTGGAAAGAAGAGGCACAGCAACAACTCCAGGCTCAAATCAACCAGGTTGACAATCAGTTGCAACAGCTTGAGATGCAAGCTCAACGCATGATTGCTGAGATTCAAAAACAATCCCTCAAACCACCTGGTCCCGAAACCGTACAACAGATCGAAAACATTCAACTGCAAGTCAATCAAAAAAAGAGCGAACTTTTAGAGCAAAAAAACCAGGTGCTCCAACAACTTCAACAAGTGCAAATGCTGGAATTGGAGCAAGAAGTCAACCAGGGACAAATTGAAAGTGTATTTCGAGTTGAAACGGGTGACAACTTAATCGACAAAATGCAGGTCGAAATTCTTCTCAGAGACGGAGTGATTGAAGAAATTCGGGGTGACGTTTAAGCAAGTTTGTAGTCCTCGCTCCGATCTTCATCTCGTAACCTGGTAAACTTTAGGGTTGCTGCTTACGCGATCGTTCGTTTGCAGACACCATTTAGCTGTCATTGTTTAATCTGGAATTTGCCTCATGATTAACGAAGTATTCATGCCTGCTTTGAGTTCCACCATGACCGAGGGCAAGATTGTGTCCTGGGTTAAGTCTCCTGGCGATAAGGTGGAAAAGGGCGAAACCGTCGTGGTGGTTGAGTCTGATAAAGCAGATATGGATGTGGAGTCCTTCTATGAAGGATACCTGGCAGTGATTACGGTTCCGGCTGGAGAGATGGCACCCGTGGGAGCGGCGATCGCCCTTATTGCTGAAACCGAAGCCGAAATTGAGAGTGCTCAACAAAAAGCTTCAGCGTCAACTGTCCCAGCTTCCGCCCCAACGAGTGCTCCTGCCTCTCAACCCCAACCTGTTGCCGCCGCTCCCGTTGCCGCAGCCTCTAATGGGGCAAGCAGTGGCAGTGGTCGCCTGGTTGCCTCTCCTCGCGCCCGCAAACTCGCAAAAGACCTCAAGATTGACCTGAATGCATTGAAAGGTAGCGGACCGCATGGGCGCATCGTGGCAGAAGACGTGGAAGCGGCGGCTGGTAAAGCCCCTGCTGCCCCGGCGATCGCCCCTGTTGCACCCGCCACAGCCGTTGCACCTCCCCGCTCTACCCCGTCAGTTCCGGCTGCTGCACCCGCTGCTCCTGGTCAGCAAGTACCGCTCACCACCTTGCAAAACGCGGTTGTGCGTAACATGATGGTGAGCCTGGAAGTTCCCACCTTCCACGTGGGCTACACCATTACGACGGACAACCTGGACAAACTCTATAAGCAGATCAAGTCCAAAGGTGTGACCATGACCGCACTCCTGGCAAAAGCAGTAGCAATGACTTTGCAAAAACATCCCTTGGTCAACGCTAGTTTTGCCAATCAAAGTACTCATTACCCTACTGCGATTAATGTGGCTGTTGCGGTCGCCATGGATGATGGAGGCTTGATTACTCCCGTGTTGCAAAAAGCTGACCAGATGGACATCTACAGCCTGTCTCGTACCTGGAAAGACCTGGTTGATCGCGCCAGAGCCAAGCAACTGCAACCTGATGAGTACAGTACAGGCACCTTTACCATCTCTAACCTGGGGATGTTTGGAGTTGATCGCTTTGATGCCATCCTACCTCCGGGAACAGGCTCGATCTTGGCGATTGGGGCTTCTCGTCCCACAGTCGTTGCCACGGATGACGGAATGCTGGGGGTGAAACGGCAAATGCAAGTTAACATCACCTGTGACCATCGGGTGATTTATGGTGCCCATGCCGCTGCATTCCTCAAAGATTTGGCAAGCCTGATTGAGTCTAATGCCCAGTCTTTAACGTTATAAACAAAACTCTGTGACTGTGATGGTTGACTTTCCTGGCTCACTCGAAGACGCGATCGCCCAAGCTCAAACGGCAACTCAAGCAGCTCTGGCGGCTGGGTACACTCGTTTACAGGTAGAAATTGCCATCCCGGAACTGAAACCGATGGAACCTGCCTATCAGTACTTGCCTGTGTTGGAACAATACAGTTCCCACCTCAAGGTATTTTTTACAGATGCGGGGGCGGCGGCTTTAGCACGGCGAGAGTGGGCAGGAACCCCTTACAACATTCAGAGCATTGATATTCAAGGGACGCGCCAAACAACTCCAGTTGACCAATTGGTTGAACCCAAAGATCAAGCGTTTGTGTTTGTCTCGCCCTCGGCGGTGGAGGTGGGACTGGTTGAGCAAATGGCAAATGCTGCGGGTGATCGTCCTGTCATTCTCTTCAATCCTCGCTTAGAAGATGTCAGCATTGTGGGCATTGGCTTTGCTGCCCGCCAGTTGCGCGAACGTTTTCTCAACACGATCGAGCCTTGCTACTACCTGAAACCATTAGAGGGACTCGCGATTCTACGACTCTACCCGTCTTTGTGGCAGGTGTGGGCTGAAGCTGCTGAAGGTTACACCCTAATTGCCGAAGAACCTCAAAAACCAACCTTAGAACGCCTTGACGAAATTTTGACCCAGGTCATGGGAGTTCAGCAAACTCCGGCTCAGGGAATGTTTGCCGGACTACAGCGAATTCTTCGGGCAATTGGTCGTTAATCACTAAACTCTGTAACCGATAAAGTCCTAATGAAGTTGACAGCTTCCTGTGTAATGTTTAGGGGATTCTGTGGGAGTCGCCGTCAGAAAGGGGGCATAATAAGCGTAGTGTCATGGATCACTGCATTCAGTAGTACTGTATCCAGTAGTACTGAAGAGTGGTTCTCAACGCTAGCAGGATTCTTAGTGCTGTCTACAGAAAGGCGATCGCATGAGCGGAATGGGTCATCGTCGGATCATCATCGGAGATGTTCATGGTCATTATCAGGGATTAATGACATTGTTGGACACGATCGCACCTGGTAGGCAGGACAAAGTTTATTTTCTAGGTGATTTAATCGATCGGGGTCCCGATAGCGTTCAAGTCGTGGATTTTGTGCAACAAAGCGGTTACACCTGCTTGTTAGGTAACCATGAACAACTCATGATCGACTCCTTTCCAAACGGCAAGCCCTTTACTCCAGCACTGCAAGCTTGGCTCTACAGCGGTGGGCGGGCAACGGTCGCAAGCTATGGCGAGTCTGGCATCTTGCTAGATCACCTCGACTGGATGAAAACCCTACCTGCCTATTTAGACTTGGGAGATCTGTGGTTGGTTCACGCAGGTCTTCACCCCTTACTTCCAGTCGAAGCTCAGTCAACTCAAGAATTCTGCTGGATTCGAGACGAGTTTCACAGTGCAACAAAACCCTACTTCGCCGATAAGCTCATCATCACTGGACACACCATCACCTTCACCCTGCCCAAAGTTGCCCCTGGAGAAATTGCCCAAGGTTGCGGTTGGTTAGATATCGACACTGGTGCCTACCATCCCAAGAGCGGTTGGCTGACGGGGTTGGATATTTCAAGCCGACTGGTGCATCAGGTGAACGTGTTCACCGAAGTCACTCGCACACTACAACTCGATGAAGTCTTAGCCCGGATTGAGCCGAAGCAAGTTCTCGCTCATCGCCAAGCTCTGCTCAATCGGTAAGGGCTGAAACGAGTCGATCGGTAAACTTGCGCGATTTTTTTGATCAGTCAAGACCATTTCAGCTTTGACAGTGATACTATAGAAAAGCTGAAAATATACAAAGGCAAGGCTCAGTAGCTCAGTGGTTAGAGCAGGGGACTCATAAGCCCAAGGTCGCAGGTTCAAATCCCGCCTGAGCCATTTTTTTTATGCTTAAATCAAGCCTGAAAACCAGGGTTAACGGGAATTTAGGGAGTTGTTACATTTTGTCAACCATCCCCAATCGATACTAATACTCCCTAATCACCCCATCTCTTTTAGGCAAATTTTAGGCAAATGGTCACAATCGAAGGGCGTTTAGCCCAAGCTAATGGACGGCTAAAGGATTCAAGAATTGGAGTGTCAATCGAAATTAAGGGAGATCGATTGTATCTGCGTGGGACACTTCCACCCAAACCAGGAATTGACCGGACTTCCAGCTATCAACAGCGAATTTCTTTGGGGTATCATGCCAATCCAGCAGGGTTGAAACTGGCAGAGCAAAAAGCACGGGAAGTTGGATCTTTGCTGGATGCTGGGAAATTTGACTGGAAACCCTACATCAAGGAAAAGGCTGCCTCTTCAACAGTGGCGGAATGGGTAGAGCAATTTGAGGCTGATTACTTCACCCGTAGAGAACGCAATCCGCAATCACTCACCACCTGGAAGGATGATTACTTGAAAGTATTTCGACGGTTGCCAGAGAACGAGGCACTGACCACGACTCTACTCAAAGAGGCGATCGCCAACACGGAACCAGACACGAGAACCCGCAAACGGTATGTAGACGTACTTTCCCGATTTGCTGAGTTTGCCGGTTTACAAGTTGATTTTTCCAACTTGAGGGGCAATTATTCACCCAAGAAAGTGCAGCCGCGAGATTTACCAACGGATGAAGTGATTGCCCAATGGTGGGAGAAGATCCCTAATCCAGCTTGGCAACGGGCATACGGGCTGATTGCTGCCTACGGGTTACGTCCCCATGAAGTGTTTAAATGCAGCTTTGAGGCAATGCCAGAATTGCGAGTGCTGGACGAGACGAAAACGGGCTATCGTCCGGTTTATCCCTTTTATCCTGAGTGGTTGGAGCGGTGGAAACTAGCAGAGGGTGAGCTACCCCAATGCACAGGCAGAAACAACACTGACTTGGGCAATCGGGTGACTCATGCCTTCACTCGCTACGAAATGCCCTTCTGCCCCTATGATTTGCGGCACGCTTGGGCAGTCCGCACGATTCATTTTGGACTTCCTGACACGTTAGCCGCTAAACAGATGGGTCATTCGGTGCAAGTCCACACGGAGCTATATCACGCCTGGTTATCCGCTAATGAGCATCGTCGTTGCTGGGATGCGTTGTTACTTCGGAGCGATCGCCCGGCTGCTCCCACTCAAGGTCTTCCCACTCAACAACCCAACGCCGTGAGCAACCAGGGCACGCATACAGCAAACCACACTCAAACCTAGTAATGAAGCACCCATCATCACCACAATTGGGACACACTTCGTATGGTTCCATCTCAACCTCTCAACTCAGCAGGGATTTCTAAAGCCTTCTCAACTAGCTTCAGATGGTAACGGTAGGTTGGTCTTGCCGCCTGGGGTCTACCAATATTCCGCCAGTGCTTCCCTTCTTTCAACAACCCTTCCTCTCTCAATCGGGTTAGGTGTTTGGTACTGATGCCCAATTTTTGACAGATAACACCACTGCTCATCCAATCAGCCTTTGCCATTTCTCACACTCCATCAATTCTCAATTGTCCAAGTCGTTCAGCTTTCAGTCGTTTCTTCAGTGGCATTGCTGCCAGGTCATAGCGGCAATGGCAGGGAGCACAAAGCGCTTTCAAATTGGAGCGATCGCAGTTTTCAGGACGATGGTCCAAGTGAGCTACTGTCAGCACATAGCGCGTGGGATGCTCCAAAACTTCCAACGCTAGGGGACATTCGCTCATCTTGCCCGTCTTGAGGCGATCGATGAAGGCGATCAATCCCTCATCCGTCATGCGGCAAGGTTTCCCGCACTGCTCACATTTCCACCCCGCATCCCGTTTGACACGAAAGGCGATGTCATTCCAGTTGGGAGGGTAGAGACTTTTATCCATCGGCATTACTCAGACCTCCTAAGGATTCGCTTTGAAAAAAGCAGTAGCAAAGCCTGATGGAGTCTGCGCCCTTAGTTGTGGATCACGGACCGATTGATGCAATGAAAACTCAGGCTCAACAGGCTTAAATTCTGGAATAACAAAATTGCCCCACAAACAAGTACGCTTTGTCCACGGATCGCCGTAAAGGAAGGGTTCAAACTCAAAGCGAGGCGAACCCAAATAATGGACTAGCTTACCTCTAGGATTCTCCAGCACCCACCATCGAGGCGAAGCAACCCAAACAAGACGGAGGCAAGCATCCACAACCGAAAGGGCTTCTAACCACTCCTGATCAGTGCGTTTGGTACGATTGCCGGCAAGGGAAAAGACAGTGCATGGAGGCGCTGCCAAAATCCCCCAGACTCTCCCTGGATGTCGCAGCAGTCGCAAATCCTGACCCAGCTTGATATCCACCTGCGCCACTTTATAACCAGCATCCTGGTAGGGACGACTCCAAACACCGCTGTAATCGCATAAGGAGAGGATGACCCGCTCATCAAATGGCGTAACAATGCTGTTACGGTTCTTAGCCCTGTTGTAAGCCACTCTGCAACGAGTAGAGCAGAATTTTGCAGTATTCTGGCGCCGAGTAAGTCTCGAGCAGCAATTCAGGCACTTCATCTACTCACCCCTCCTTTTCAACAACCGCAATTCAACAGGGAGATACTGGCGTTGAATTGCCCAGCCCTTTGCTTTCACCTTCACTTTGCCTTCGTCGCCTAAACCCTCGATGAAGCAAGGCTTTCCGCGAAATTGCCCCACCAGGATTTCAACTTTGTCACCGATGCCCAATTCAACAGTTGAATTGCTGTTGAATTGCTGTTGAATAGCCGTAACGCTTTCGCTGCCTGCATTTCCAGCGTTTTGATCACCCAAT
>JANRIN010000083.1:0-5656 GCA_033764965.1 Leptolyngbyaceae cyanobacterium bins.302
GGAGGGTCGTCATCCACGGAGCCAAAGTTGCCGTGTCCTGCCAGCAGCGGGTAACGACTGGAAAAGTCCTGCACCATGCGAACCAGGGCATCGTAAACTGCCTGATCGCCGTGGGGATGGTATTTACCCAGCACATCCCCCACCACACGGGCGCATTTACGAAAGGGGCGATCGGGAGTCAAGCCCAGTTCGTGCATGGCGTAGAGAATGCGGCGGTGCACGGGCTTCAAGCCATCTCGTACATCCGGCAACGCCCGCCCCACAATCACACTCATGGCATATTCCAGGTAAGACTGCTGCATTTCCGTATGCAGCGCCGTGGCAATTACCTGTCCACCAGAAAAAACATTGAGCTGTCTTGCCATGAGTCTTGTTTCCTAATTTCTGACTTCTCTCGCGGATTGGGTAATCTAGAACTGACACCATTTAGCATAATGTCAGTCTGTTGGTTGTCACGCTGAATTTTGGCAGATTCGCAACCAACGGAAGCTAAAAAAGTAGCACGGGTGATGCATCAATTCGCATTTAGTAATCCCTTAACTAATTTGCTGGTCACACAAAATCTCTCACTTCGGCTAAAGTTCATGTTGGGTTGGAAACCAAGGAAAGCGCTATGAAGACGGTTTTGATTGTGGAAGATGATCTGATCAATGCGCGGGTGTTCACCAAAATCTTGACGAAACGCGGCGGGCTGGATGTGAAGCATACCGAGAATGTGGACGAGGTGATGCAGATTGCCCAGGCAGGCGCAGCCGACATTATTTTGATGGATGTGTCCCTGTCGCGCAGTATGTACCAGGGTAAGTCGGTGGATGGGATTAAGATCACCCAGATCTTGAAAAGTGACCCTAACACTGCCAAACTGCCGATCATCCTGGTGACTGCTCACGCGATGGAGGGCGATCGCGAGAATTTTCTGCGCCAAAGCGGAGCCGATGGCTACATCTCCAAACCCGTGGTGGATCATCAAGCCTTTGTCGATCAAATTCTTGCGCTGCTGCCAGAAAGCGAGTTGCCAGAAGGTTAACTGATACCAATTTGATTTTGATACGTTAGGGGTTGAGATCCCCCTGCCTACGGCTTCCCCTTTATCAAGGGGGATTGAGGGGGATCGGTGTAAGAAATGTGCCATTATCACTGTTTAAAGTCGGTATGAAAATGCAGAATTGATAAGGCAGAAACTAGAAGCAGGAAATCCACTGGAGTAGGGTGTTTGGGCACAGACAGTAACTTTTAGATTAAGTTTACCGTACAAAAGTACTATCAGCATAGCGGATTCAGCAGTGTAGGTGAGATGAAAACGACATGACGATCGCAGAACCGATTCGGGTGATTGGGGGAGGGCTGGCAGGAACAGAGGCGGCATGGCAAATTGCTCAGGCGGGGGTGCGTGTGGTTTTGGATGAAATGCGCCCGTTGCGCCAGAGTCCAGCCCACCATAGCGAACAGTTGGCGGAATTGGTGTGCAGCAACTCCTTTGGAGCACAGTCCAGCGATCGCGCGTCTGGCTTGCTGCATGAGGAACTGCGGCGGCTCGGCTCCATCATTATTAGCACCGCCGATCGACATTCCGTTCCAGCAGGCGGCGCGTTGGCGGTCGATCGTGCGGTTTTCAGTCAGCACCTCACGGAAACCCTGGCGAATCATCCCTTAATCGAACTACGGCGGGCAGAAATTCGCGCCATCCCAACGGAGGGCATTACCGTATTGACCACGGGACCCTTAACCAGTCCCGATCTGGCGGACGATTTACGCCAGTTTACGGGCATGGAGTACATGAGCTTTTTTGATGCTGCCAGCCCGATCGTCGTGGGTGAGTCGATTAACTACGACCTTGCTTTTCGTGCTTCTCGCTACGACAAAGGAGAAGCGGCATACCTCAACTGCCCCATGAACCAGGAGCAATACCTCCACTTTTGGCAGGCACTTTGTCAGGCGGAACAGGCAGAACTAAAAGACTTTGAGCGGGAAACGGCAAAGTTTTTTGAAGCCTGCTTACCGATCGAGGAAATGGCACGTCGCGGCGAGGAGACGATGCGCTACGGACCACTGAAACCTGTGGGTATTTTTGACGCTCGCCTGGGCGATTTTCGTGATCCAGAGAACAAGTCCAAGCGTCCCTATGCGGTGGTGCAGTTGCGGCAGGAAGACAAAGCCGGACAATTGTGGAATATGGTTGGATTTCAAACTAATCTGCGTTGGGGCGAGCAGAAGCGGGTGTTTCGCCTGATTCCCGGTTTGGAGGAAGCCGAGTTTGTCCGCATGGGGGTGATGCACCGCAACACGTTTATTAACGCGCCAGAATTACTCGCGGCAACCTTGCAATTCAAACAAAACGCGCAACTGTTAGCAGCAGGACAGCTCGTTGGGACGGAAGGCTATACTGCCGCAGCAGCGGGGGGCTGGTTAGCGGGAACCAATGCGGCACGGATTGCTCTGGGACAAGCTCCCCTGCAATTGCCCACCACGACGATGATGGGAGCGTTATTTGACTTCATCAGTTCTGCCTCGCCCAAACACTTCCAACCCATGCCGCCGAATTTTGGCATTTTGCCCGAATTGCCGCAGCGCATTCGCAACAAGCAAGAACGCTATGGACAGTACCGCGATCGTGCGATCGCTGACCTTTCATCCTGGATACAAACGGCTGATTTGAGAAAACCGCTGCATTTGTCTGCATAATGCCGGAGTTAAGTAGCAGGGCTAGCTTAGGCTAGAGACCTGACAAGTTGGTCGCGATCTCCGCAAGCACCACGACCAATCGCGGAAGGGTACTGTCAGCGCCAACAACTCATTAGGTGATCGGTGCAGAGAACCAGGGCAGTTCGCCCCAGAGGAGCACCACGTGTCCTAGTTCTCGATTGGGATATGGGCAGAATAGCCACACCGCATCGAATGGATGCGCGGTGGTGTTGAGCAGTACCTTGGCCGCCTTAGCGACATAACCATCGCTATCGGGCACAGACTCGGTGGAATAGACAAGAAGCCAAAATTCCTCCCGAGGCTTCGAGTAGTTCTTCGCGATCTTGGCGAGGATTGCGTCCAGCACGTGTTCACCGGGCTGCTCACCAATCTCGAACGCCCGCCCGCCTCCCCAGTGCAACACGGGTGGAACTCCAGAGTCACTCGCGATGAACCGCTCGACAAGCACTGAGACAATTACACTATCCAGTCCTACTTGCCATTCCACACAGCGTTGCCACCCGGGTTCAAGCGAGAGGATGTCTGACCCGAGCTGTGACAGTTTAGCGATTAATTCCGCCAGAACCATCTTCCCGTTCTTGGTACGGAGGCGAGGCAAGAACGGGGTAGTTCCTTGTGGGACGAATGACAAGCGGCAGCCTTGGAATAGCTCCGGATGCTCCTGAAGAAAGTCGGTCAGCGCTGCCGAATAGTCTTCTCGAACTTCGCCTAGTTGCCGCGAGGTATGATCAATCGCCTCGACGATCTGAACCTTGATCGTTTCCTTCGTGGGCGCCTGAACGATAACATCACCTCGCCCGTCGCCGACGGAGAAGTCGGTGACTGTCCACTGTTTGAAGTGGGTCAGAGAGCCGAAGAACTTTGCTCCAATAGCTGCCTCTAGCTCCTTCTGTGTGCGTGGTAGATCCTCATGTACGAGCCTTACCTTCCCGGTATCGCTAAACGCGACCGTATCGAGCGGGCGATTCGGCTTCTTCGGCTGTCGGCTCTGTTCATTGGTCATAGGAATTGGTGGTCACCTAACTCTTTTTTAGACAGATCCTAGCCTCTCTAATCTGGATAACTAGCCCATTTGAGATGACTAAGCGGATCTGAGTCGAAATAAAACCCTGTAGAGGGGAGATAGGAGGAAGTTTGCCTTGCCTAACTATCTGCGGAAGCTGATCAAGTAACAATCTTGGGAGTGTCTCCTTTACCCAAACCACAGCAGGTTACAAAATTTTCTCTAGCCCATAAACCAGGCTTTTGAGTTCAGAACTTTGCGAATGCTGCACCCATAGTCTACGAACAATATTGGTTGGAATGCTTTTGCGGTCCATGATTGCAATGTAATTCAGACTACAAACCTAACCAGTCTCGCAAGGACTGCTCAATTTGGTCAGCATCAACCTTAGCCAACTGATTGATCACTTTGATTACCAAACTTTCATGCACTGTGTACACACCTCTTTTGACTGCGGTTTCTACATTCAATCCTGCTGCTGCCCACTCAGATAACACAAACTCCCCTGGCAATAGAGAACTTGTTCTGCTTGTCAAAGGAGTGATGAGAAGGTCTTGAGATGGGTGTGATGTACTCACAACAACAGCGGGTCTTACCTTTGAACTCGACAAATCTGAGAAGGGATACCGCACCAGAATAACGTCATGTTTGGAGTAGCTGGACATACACATCATCCTCAGCATTGTCCCAAACTGCATCGAGTGAGGTTTGGCTTGCTTTCAGCCAAAATTCAGCTTCATCGTCAGGTAAAACTGTTACCAGCACCCTTACCCCTTCTGGTAGTTCTGCTAACTCCAACAGCTCAATTTTTCCTTGCCGAACCGTAGCCCAAAGCGTTTTTAGCATATCTGTTGTATAAGACCATGCCTTGATTTTATGCTGTAATTCCTGTTTGGCTAATCAAGTACCAATCTTGGGGGTGTCTCCTTTACCCAAACCACAGCAGGTTACAGAATCTTCTCTAGCCCATAAACCAGGCTTTTGAGTTGCAGCACTTTGCGAATGGCGAGGAGCACACCGGGCATATAACAAGCCCGATCGCTGGTGTCATGCCGCAGGGTGTAAATCTGTCCTGCTGCCCCAAAAATCACTTCCTGATGGGCAATTAATCCCGGTAGGCGGACACTGTGAATGCGGATGTCTGCCTCGGCGGTGCTACCCCGCGCTCCGGCTAGCTTTTCTGTTTCTTCCACTGTTGGTGGATTAAAGGTTTTGCCCATTTCCGCTAACATTTGCGCCGTTTGCAGTGCTGTACCACTGGGGGCATCTGCCTTCTGGTTGTGGTGTAGCTCAATGATTTCTACATAGTCAAAATACTGCGAAGCCTGGATTGCCGCTTGTTGCAGCAACACCATCCCGATCGAAAAGTTGGGCACCAAAAGACAGCCCGTACTGGCTTTGTCGCAAAACTCTGCTAATTCCTGAATCTGCTTGGGACTCAAACCCGTCGTACCGACGACCGGACGCACGCCGTAAGCCACCGCCGATCGAATATTGTCATACACCGAATCGGGATGAGTGAAATCCACCATTACGCTGAGTTCTTTTTCCTGGGAGACAAACGCCAGCATCGGCTGAAAATCGTTGGTAATGGGTACTTCTAACGTGCCGCAGCCTGCCAATTCCCCAGCATCCTTGCCCTGGTGTTCTGGACTGCGATCGACGGCTCCCATCAGCACCATATCCTGTGCCCCAGCGATCGCCTTCACCACCTCGCGACCCATCTTTCCCGCTGCACCGTTGACTAATACTGGGATGGGACCTGCCATAACTCAATAACCCCGCATACATAACCCTGGTATTCTAAATCGGGATGGGGTACTGGGGGTGGGGGGAATGGGGAAAGGGGGAGGTGATGTGGGTCGATGAGTGACAATTCACGTCAACGGCAACAAGATTTCAAACTCTGTCCCAGTGGCGGGGGCATTGGGTTGGATCAAATCGTTCTGG
>JANRIN010000088.1:0-3448 GCA_033764965.1 Leptolyngbyaceae cyanobacterium bins.302
TTGATATGCTCAGGCACACTAGTTAGATTGACTGGGGCAAGAGGTAAGAATTTCTGTCTGCCTCGACTTTTTCGATCTAAAGGCATTAGCCATTACCCCGCAACAACCAGACGGGATCGATATCTAAAACTTTTGAGATGGCATCAAGTTCAAAGTCTTTGACACAGCGGACTTGACGCTCAATTTCTGAAATATCAGATTGTTCAAGCTTGACCCCGTAATCAACGTTGAGTGCTGCGGCTAGTTCAACTTGATCTAAGCCATGCTGTAGTCTTATTTGCCGGATCCTCAAACCGCTAATGTTCTGCTGCTTATCCACTACGACGTTTTGAACTCATAGCGAGATGCTAGCTAGTTGCCAAATTTTGCGTAGACGATTATCGTCTACGGTAGCTTTTAGGGGGTAAATCACTTATGATGGGTTGCACTAAAGTTAGATGGCACTATGCGCGTTTCATCCTTCTTTGCGGGTATCGGTGGTTTCGACCTCGGCTTTGAAAGAGCTGATATGCGTGTCGTGTTTCAATGCGAGATTGACCCCTTCTGTCAAAAAGTTCTTAAGCGTCACTGGCCTAACGTACCTCTCCATGACGACATCACGACCCTTGAACCAGCAACTATCCCTGCCTCTGACCTATGGTGTGCAGGATGGCCCTGCCAAGATCTTAGCCACGCAAACACAGATCGAAGAGGGTTGGCCGGAGCAAGAAGCGGTCTATTCTTCGCATTTATGGATTTGGTTAGAGAAGTTCATCCAACGTGGCTGGTCATGGAAAACGTGCCGGGTCTTCTCTCGGCAGAGCAAGGAACCGCTCTTGAGACAGTTATCGACACGCTCGAAGAGAATGGGTATTTGGGGGGATGGGTATCGTGTAACGCTCTCCATGCGGGCTTACCCCACAACAGAGATCGAGTGTTCTTTATCGCAAGTTTTAGATCAGACCGTGCCTATCACTTCTTTACTGACAGCCGCGAATTGTTTGGGGATAATTCGTCGAGAAAACCGAGCAAAGCGAAAGCTGGATCTAACATTTGTCAAAGCAATTTCAGAGACAATCCGCTTGTGGTACAACGTCGCGGTGGCTTCGGGTACACAATGGCAAAAAGCATCTGCCCCACGCTACGTGCCCAAACTGGAGGACATCAAGGAGGTCATTCAGACCGACCAATACTCTGTGGCGAGAAACTTGACTTGGACAGAGTGGGAGAGGCTAATGGGGTTTCCCCCCGGTTGGACGGTCGTAGAGGGCGACTCCTTGGCAATGCCGTTGTCCCAAGCATCAGCGAATGGATTGGAAAACGAATTATAGAAATTGAGAAAAGCTATAGCCTAAGTTTTTCCTGACAGAAGGCCAGTGGGCATGGTTTTGTAAGATGGCACGGATCACCTAATAGATCCAAACAGATCCAAGGTTTTGCAAAGTTCTGCATCAAATGGTAATCTTAATTAAGGCTTCTTAACATTCAAGGTCTTGTTTGCTTTCAGTCTTTTCCTTGGATTGTAATAAATCTATGCAAACGCTCACTCGGATTCGCTCAACTCATTCTCAGTCGATCGTCGCTCAACCATTGAAGATAGTGGCTTTGGGCGATAGTTTAGTTTACGGCTTCGGAGATCCAGAAGGAGGGGGCTGGGTGGAGCGCCTGCGACGACAATGGATGCAGCTTGACCATGCTGGTCATGTTCTCTACAACTTAGGGGTGCGAGGAGATGGCGTTCAACAGGTGACCCAACGGTTGGAGATTGAGTTTCGTCATCGGGGAGAATTGCGCAACCGGATGCCGGACGGCATCATTCTTTCTGTGGGAGCGAATGATTCTGCTCGGTTGGGACATCGACAAGGCAGAAATTTTACGGACTTTGAAACCTTTGAGCGGGCGATCGCCTATTTGCTTGATACTGCTCAGCAACTTTGTCCAGTGTGGTTTGTGGGCATGGTGCCCGTCAATGAAGCCAAGATGCCCTTTTGGGACTGTCTTTACTACAACCATGCTGACCAATACCGTTACAAGGAGGCCACTCGTCTCGCTTGTCAAGCCCGTCAGATTCCTTACTTGGACATGTTCGATCGTTGGCAAGCTAAGGGAACGGTTTGGCAGGAAGCTCGCTTGAGTCAGGACGGGTTACATCCCAACGTAGCTGGGTATCAAGCTATTTTGGCAGAGGTGTTAGCCTGGGCACCGATCGCCAGACTGAGCTAAACCTTCCGCCAACTTAACCGAGTTGATTCCTTCTTGCCAAAGCTGCTTGTGAACATTGTCCAACACTTGCAAGATCAAGCTCAGCGATATCCTCACCAGTTGGCGATCGTCGCTCCGCAATGGAGGGGAGATCGTCACATCAGCTTTGCCGGTCTGGAAGACTACGGAGCACGAGTTGCCACGTTGTTGCGACAGCATGGGCTGCAAGCGGGCGATCGGGTACTGGTGTTACAGCCCATGTCCATTGAGTTATATGGGGTGCTGGCGGCACTGTTCCGGCTGGGGCTGGTGGCGATGTTCCTAGACCCTGGAGCGGGCATGACCCATGTGGAGCGCTGCTGCCAACTCCAGCCCCCCCAAGCTTTGATTGCCAGCAGTCGGGCGCATTGGCTGCGGCTGCGGTCACCTGCTTTGCGGCGTATTCCCTGTCAGTTTGTGATTGGTTGTCCTGTGCCGGGGGCTGTTTCGCTGCGGCGGGCTGCTCTTCTCCCTGGAGATCGGCAGATTGTGGCATGTGATGCTGATACACCTGCTTTGCTCACCTTCACCAGTGGGAGCACTGGTCAACCCAAGGCAGCACTACGCACCCACGGCTTTTTGCTGGCTCAATATCGGGTTTTGGGGGAGGTGTTGGCCTTGAAATCGGGGGCGATCGAGATCACGACTTTACCAATTTTTCTGCTGGCGAATCTGGCAGCAGGCTTGACCAGTGTGATTGCGGATGGAGATTTACGCTTTCCAGGACGAATTCGGGTGGCTAGGGTGCTGCGACAAATCCGTCAATATCAACCCGATCGCATGGTGGCTTCTCCGGCCTTTCTGCAATGCTTGGCGGACTATTGCTGTCAACGGCACCTGCCATTACCCAGCCTCAGCCAGGTATTCAGTGGCGGGGCAGCCGTGGAACCCCAACTTGTCCAGAAACTCCAAGCCATTGCTCCCCAAGCCCAGGTGACGATCGTCTATGGCTCTACGGAAGCGGAGCCGATCGCCCACCTTCCCAGTCAGTCAGTGTCTTCAAGAGATTGGCAAGCGACAGCCCAGGGCAAAGGACTGTTGGTGGGACACCCTGTGGATAGCATCCAACTCCGGATTCTGCGCCAACAGTTGGGAAAGTCGATCGCCCCCTATGACCGGCAAAGCTTTGTGCAGGATTGTTTGCCTCTGGGAGAAGTGGGCGAAATTGTGGTGAGTGGTGACCATGTGCTGTCTGGTTATCTCCAGGGTCAGGGGGATGAGGAAACTA
>JANRIN010000103.1:0-31264 GCA_033764965.1 Leptolyngbyaceae cyanobacterium bins.302
GGCAAAACATCCAGCACAATTCAACGGTTCTCCTGTGGCGACGTAGGCGGCAATTTGACGATCGCTGACGTTGGCGAAATAAACCTGGGTGATTTGGCAGCGCAGGAGGGAGCGGGGAGTGGGAGAGTGGGCGGGTGGGTGGGTGGATGGGTGTAGGGACATAGCACTGCTATGTTCAGAGCGGGAGATGGGAAGCAATTCGATTAGGGCGTGTCCGGTGTAAAGTCTCCCAACCTGACCGCGCATTGCTTGCCAACGAGCGATCGCGGCTATAAAATCGGTCGTGCTAAAAGCAGATAATTCCCTGACTCGTGCCAAAGATAAAATCCAAATGTCATTGCCCAGCGGTTGGCAGACGAAATCCAGTGCCAGCGATCCTCAACAATTTGTCCTGGTTGCCAGCAACCCCCATAAAGACTTAGAGAATGTTTGTAAAAGAGCATTAAGCTGTTTTTTGTTTCCAGCTACGGCGATTACTTTCCAATCGCCGTAGCATCAATCGAATCATAGCGATATAGACTATCGCCTCATGATTCTCTGGTAAACGTTCGTAGTCTCGAACCAATCCTCGTGCATTCTCTAGCCATGCCCAAGTGCGTTCAACAATCCATCGCTTGGGTTGAACTGAAACCCCCTTTCCCTCATGCTTGACAATCTCCAAGGGAACACCATAAACCGCTGCTAAATCCACTTCCAAATCGCCTTGATAGCCCCGGTCTGCCAAGACCTTAGCCAGACGAGCATATTCCTCTAACGCCCAAAACAACACCCCAGGAGCGGCTTTCACATCCGCTTCATTAGCGGCTCCCACATGACACTTGAGCACCAGCCCTAGCACATCCACTACCGCAGTGCGCTTGCATCCTTTCACCTTTTTGTAGCCGTCAACGCCAATTTCCTCCCCCCTTTTTCTCCCAGTCGCACAAACTGGCTATCGTTGACCCATCTGCTTAACCTCATGCACATCTTGCTCTCTGATAGCGCTGCTTGAGGATGAGCAAAAACTTTCGTAATTCTTATTTACAAACACTCTCTAAATTCTCTATACCTCGATTCCACACCTTTCTGTAACGACAGCAAAAGGAGCAATCAATATTGTGGAAATTCGTTGGTGCTTCGAGTGCGTTGGTCAAGATGGATGGCTTTGAACCGGGCGGCAGTGGCAAAATCCACACCTCCAAGCAGTCAATTGGTCAAGACAGTGCGTAAAACCTTGCTGATGGAAACCGAGAAGAAAATAGCCACTGCACCAAGGGCAGATGCTCAAAAACATTCAAGCAGGTACAAGTCAATGGAAATCGTGTTACTCATGGGTTCACTTCTTTATGTATCACTCTTTATAGAGTTTTCGGCTCCTATATCAAAACTTGAAGTTTCCGTTGGGGAAAAAGGGAATACTCACAAATAGTGGTTCTGGCTGAAATGCTGTGTTTTGTCAGAACCGCGATCGCGATATCTGGCTTGTGCATCACCCTTTTTTGTTTGGAGTTTGGCATGGAGGATTTTGATCAGCGCATAAAACACCTGGTTCATGAGGCTCAACAACACTTTGGCACCGCTAAGGGACAAAGGCTGTTGATGCAGTTATGGCAGGAGGTGTATAGTTCTGGGCGACTGTACCGTCCGCCTAAAGACAAAATCCCAGGGGTGTATGAGGATGTTTATGACGAAGCGGTGTTGCAATTAATGGAATACACTCTTCGCAGAGTTAAAGCTTACGATCCAGATCGAGGAGTGTCTGTCATTGGTTGGATGAATATGTTGCTGGAGCGGCGCTTTATTCGAGATGCCATCAAGCGATTAACCCAACGAGAGCAAACATTTCAGCGCCCCACTCTGGCAGATTTAGACGAAGAAGGCGATGCCAAAGATCCCATTGCAGCGATTCCAGTTCCGACCCCTCAACCTTTTCCCTCAGACCTGATCCAAATGTGTTTGCAGGAAGATGAGGACGATCGCTTTAAGCAAGCCTGCATTCCCAGCTATCCAACTGTGAACTTTCAGCAAATTGCCCTGTTACACCATGTAGAAGGCTACTCCTTCAAAGAAATTGCTGAACACCTACAAGTACCCTACACCTCACTGGTTAGCTTCTACCAGCGACGGCTGAAGCAGTTTACCCCACTGATTCGTGCTTACTGCTGTCTTTAATTCTGGCTTGCCCCCGTTCTGTCCCTTCCCACATCAAGGATGAGTCTTATGTGTCCCGCATCCACTTTACCGTTTACCATTCCTCTCAGTTTAGATGCCCATCATCAGGCTGATCGTCTACGTCGCCAACAAACCAATGCTCGCAAAGGTAAGCAAGTGTATCTCAATACGCTGGCGGTCTATGCTGTGCATCAATATTTAGAATTGCTCGGCATTGCGACGGATTTAACGACCAGTGACAGTCAGGATCATGTTCTAGTTTCCCTCCTGGATACCGCAGATTTGATGATTGCAGGAGTGGGAAAACTGGAGTGTTGTGTTGTGCTCCCTGAAGCCAAGACGATGACTCTGGTATCGCCTACTAACCGCGATCGTATTGGCTGTATTGCTGTCGCACTGGATGCGGAGTTACGACAGGCGACTCTACTCGGTTTCGTTAAACACTGGGCAACTGAAACGCTCTCAGTGGATGATTTGCAACCGCTTGCAGCATTACCGGAATATCTGGAAACCCTGAAGCAACGAGTCAATTTGCAATTGTGGTTCCAAAATGTGACGACAACCACCTGGCAAACGATCGAACAAATTATGGATGAGATGACTGGAATGCTAGGACAGCCATCTCCAACCCTGGCATACCACCGTTCTACCACAAGCACCCTACCCAATACGATTCCAGCCTTAATTGACCTTTTTCACTCCAATCGCGATCGCTGGACTGGCTTACAAGTTTTAGGACTGTTGGGTTCCATTGCCCAGGAAGATGCAAGTGCGATCGCGTTTCTCTCACAGATTATTCAGACAACTGAAGATGATGAATTGCGTCGTCAGGCTGCCGTTAGTTTGGGATTGATTCAACCCAATCACGATCGAGCCGGAGTCCGTCGTGCCAGAGTGCTGGAACTGGGAATGCAGTTGGAGCAACAACGCCTGCTACTGGTCATTACCCTCACTCCTAATACAGAAAATGGGACAGAGGTGCATTTGCGCGTGTATCCAACCGCCAGTCAAGCCCTTCCGCCCCATCTCCAGCTCAATGTTCTGGATGAATTTGGGCATCCTTTCTTAGCAGAGCAAACACTGGGTCAGGAAGATTGGATACAGTTAGTGTTTCATGGAACTCCTGGTGATTGCTTTCGCATTGAGTTAGCGCTCGATACAGCAAGTTTCAGCGAAGCTTTTGTCATTTAATTCAATGCAATTGGGGTTGATGGTAATCAGGGTGTTAGGGTCAGCTCATGGGTAAGTTAGCAGTTCTCAAATTTGGGCGGGGCAGTTTTGCAAGCGGCTTTCCCGTCACTCTACGGTTAGGGAATGAGGGAGAACCTGCCACGTTAGAACTGGATGGCAGTTTGCCTTCATCCCCCAGTCTTGTAGAACTGGCAGAAACCTGGCAATTTAGCTACCGCAGTCGCGGCATACTCAGCTTTCGCCAGCTCAAAGCTCCCAGTGCCCAAGTCACGCGCCAGCGATCGAGTTTAGTCACTGTTGCCAAAGATTGGGTAGAGGTCATGAATGATTGGCTGAACAGCGATCGTGCCTTTCAACCTATTCGCGATCAACTGTTGAAAGCCATTTCTTCAGGGGAAGATGTTCGACTGGTCATTCAAGCCGAGCAATTGGAACTCTGGCAACTTCCCTGGCATTTGTGGAATCTACTCCAAGATCATTCAAATGCAGATGTTACTTTTAGCTTGGCAGCGTTCGCAGCACCAGTAGTACAACCACAATCTGTAAAAAATCGAATTAGAATCTTAGTATTATTAGGTGATAGTACAAATATCGATATTCAAACTGATTTACGATTACTCACGCAACAATTACCACAAGCAGAAATTTATATTCCTACCGAAGTTCAACGAGAACAACTCTGTAATGATTTATGGCAGCAATCTTGGGATATTCTTTTTTTTGCAGGGCACAGTTCCAGTCAGTTCAATGAAGGTCGCTTTTATCTAGATCAAGAGATTTATCTCACGATTGATGATTTACGCTATGCCTTGCAACGGGCGATCGCCAATGGTTTACAACTCGCGATCTTCAATTCCTGTGATGGCTTGGAACTGGCACGAGCCTTAGCCGATATTCAACTCCCAGCCGCGATCGTCATGCGAGAACGAATTCCTGATGAAGCTGCCCAAAAGTTTCTGCACTATTTCCTCGATACCTTTGCTCATACCCAACAACCACTGCATCTTGCTGTTCGCGAAGCCCGCGAAAAACTGCATACCGCATTAGATGATAAATATCCTTGTGCCAGTTGGTTGCCGATCTTTTGCCAAAGTCCAGCCAGTTTGCCAGTGAGTTGGTATTCTCTTTCGTCCCCACCGCCAACTTCATCCCTGATCGGAGCTCAAGCCAAAGAGGATGGATCAGCGATCGTTTCGCCTATTACATCAAATATTACACCAAAGGCTTCATCCCAACCTTCTATTACTCGGTGGATAGTTCTGGTGATGAGCTTTGTGGTTGCCAGTGGAGTGATGGGGGTGCGGTCTTTGGGAGGACTGCGAGGTTTAGAACTCAAGATGTTTGATCATTTGATGCTGCTACGACCCTTTGAAGGCAGTGATCCGCGTCTGGTTGTGATTCAAATTACCGATGATGATGTCCAAGAGCAAATTCGTAATCGGGAGCCTGGAGATGGTTCCCTCCGCGATCGCACATTGAAAAAATTGCTCAAGATTTTAGATCAACATCAACCACGAGTGATTGGGATTGATTTATTGCGAGATCAGCCCATCACACCTCAGCATCCAGATCTTCACACACGCTTATTAGACAGCCAGAAAGCGCCCATCATTGGAATTTGTAAGCATTCAGATTTTCAGAGGAATCCTCCCACTTTCGGCACCCCCAGACCACCCAGTATTCCGATCGAGCGAACTGGGTTTAGCGATCTCACCTACGATTTTGATAAAGTGATTCGTCGCCAATTACTGAAACTTGATTTACCCGTATCACGTTGTGAATCATCAGATTCGTTTGCCTTACAGGTTGCAGTGCATCATTTAAGAAAAACTGGTATTAAGCCTAAATATTTGCCTGATAACACACTTCAATTAGGCTTAATCACATTTAACCGCTTAGAAAATCATGCTGCAGGGTATCAAAATTCCTCATTAGTTAATCCTAAAATTAATCAAATTTTACTAAATTATCGTCCTTATCAGAAGCTAGAACAAATTGCAAACAGTATTCCATTACAGAAAGTTTTAGATCAGCAATTTAATCCTTCATTTATTAAAGATAGAATTGTTTTAATTGGGCGTACAGACACTGATTATCATCTCACTCCTTATGCTGAACAATCTGCCTTACAAACGCCTGGAGTTTATATCCATGCTCAAGCCGTGAGTCAAATTTTGGCAGCGGTTTTAGATGAACGTAGACTTGTTAGCTGGATGCCCGCTTGGGGTGATTTTTTATGGATATGGATTTGGGCAGCAGCAGGGGGAATACTAACTTGGAGAACAGTCTTCTCTCACAATAGCCGATGGCTAAGGGGGGTGGGATTACTGCTGGGAATTGCCTTGTTGTATTTTTGGTGCTGGTTTTTCATCCTATGGATTACTTTGCTATTCCCACTCGTCCCTGCACTGATTGCCTTTCTGACAACCAGTTGGCTCACGACTGGTTTGCACCAACTACAACTGCGACAATTTACCAGAAAGCACACATCCACAGAGCACACACCGAATTCGATCGCCAATTTCAACCATGAATAAATCTAGCGTCTTATTTCATTCAGCAATCATTCTAAGTTGTTATTCAATCCTGATATGTAGTAAGGTTTTCAATCTTTATGCTGCCGAAGCACGAGCCGCTGACTTGCCGACTTTAGCCCAGCGTCTTGAAAGCATTTTGCAATTTAAGCAACCTCTGGGTGACGACAATCAAGACCCTGGTAATCGAACCAGTGGCGGTCCTCGTGTACCAGAAACGCTTTGTAGTCAAGCTCAGGGAAAGCTGACAGCGCTTGTTCCTGCCAACAAACAAGTACAGGCTAATCAAGAAACGGGCGTTTTGGGCTACACGATCGCGACTCAACCAACATTCTGGTTTTACAGTCCTTATCAACCTAAACAAACTCTTTCGGCTGAATTGGAAATACGAGAATTGGTCAATGGTAAAGTACGGCGAGTGAGTCAGCAAACCCTAACGATGCCATCTACACCTGGATTATTACCAGTCCAATTGCAGAATACATCGTTAGAGACAGGCAAGAAATATCAGTGGTTATTTACTGTTCAATGTGTTCCCAACGAACCTTCTGCCAACGATACGGCAACGGGTTGGGTGAAGCGAGTGGATAATGCTCAATTGCAGAATCAGAGCCAGTCCATGAAAGCACCAAAGCAGCGAGTGCAGGCGTATGCTCAGGCAGGATTGTGGCATGAAACAATCACCACGATCGCGGGTGAATTATGCCGGAGCGATCGCAAACAAGCGCAGCAATGGTTTTCTGAATTGTTGCGCTCAGTTAACCTGGGAGATGTTGCCAAACAACCGAAAGCCAATCTGTTACAAAGTTGTCCGAAACTTTAGAAATACTTACAAAGCCACAGAAGAATATACGTAGATATTTTCTGCTCAATAGTTTTGCCTTGCTACAATTTTCCTGAGTTCTCTCCTCAGGATTAATTATGGGTAAGCAATGGTATGGTTCCCTCCTGCTTGTTTCCTTACTGTGGCTAGGAGGAGTTTCCAGCCAAAATGCGATCGCTCAACCAATAACTCCTGCAATTGATGGCACCGAAACAACTGCCACACCCGTTGGGAACCAAATTAATATTACAGGTGGGCAGTTTTCTAAAGATAGAGCTAATCTTTTTCATAGCTTTGAGCGATTTGGATTGAGTGCGGAGCAGGTTGCTAACTTTCTTGCCAATCCAAGTCTGCAAAATATTTTAGGTCGAGTCATTGGTGGAGAACCATCAGTCATTAATGGCAGAATTCAAGTGACAGATGGTAGTCCAAATCTGTATTTAATGAATCCGGCTGGGATTATTTTTGGCACAACTGCCAGTTTGAATGTGCCCGCATCATTCTATGCAACAACGGCAAATAGGATTGGAATTGGTAATCAATGGTTTAATACCATTGGCTCCAATGATTATGTCAATCTTGTTGGAAATCCCGATCGCTTCGCGTTTACAACGAATCAACCTGGTGCCATTATCAATGCGGGCAATCTAGCGGTTAATTCTGGGCAAACATTGGCTCTCCTGGGCGGCACTGTTATCAGTACTGGAACCTTGACTGCACCCGATGGGCAAATTGCGATCGCCTCTGTTCCTGGTTCAAACCTGGTTCGCATTCAGCAATCCGGCAGTCTGCTCAGCCTGGAATTTTCACCCATTTCCCCCACATCTACCCTTCCCACACCTCCCTCTCTCCCCCAACTGCTCACAGGGGGTAACTTGAGTAATGCCACTGGGTTAACAGTCAACAGGGCAGGTCAAGTCGTGTTAACTCGCTCTGGTGTTCAAATCCCCACTGATTCGGGGGTGGCGATCGCCAGCGGCAAGCTTGATACCTCTGGACAAACAGGCGGCAGTATTACCGTTGTGGGCGATCGCGTGGGGATTGTTGGTGCTACGTTGAATGCTTCTGGGACTCAAGCAGGCGGCACGGTTCGGATTGGGGGCGACTATCAAGGCAAAGGCACACTCTACAATGCCAGCCAAACCCACGTCAGCCAAGATTCCACCATTCAAGCAAATGCAATTCAGCAAGGGAACGGTGGGCGCGTCATCATTTGGGCAGATAAATCCACTTCCTTTGCCGGAAATATTCAGGCTCAAGGTGGTACTACAGGTGGCGATGGTGGATTCGTAGAAGTCTCTGGCAAAGAAACCCTCACGTATCGAGGCAACGTTGATACTCGTGCTGTCCAGGGTCAGCCCGGAACTTTATTGCTCGATCCAACCAATATTACTGTTATTAATGGCGGCGGTGGTGCAGATGATGCACAACTTGCAGACGGTCAAATTCTTCAAAATGATGGTCTACCTGCATCCTTCACCATTTCAGAAAATGCTTTGGAAGCGATCGCAGGTAACACGAACATACTTTTGCAAGCAACCAATGACATCATCATCAATGATTTGGCAGATAATGCCCTGACATTTCAAGGTGGAACTGGAACAATCTCCCTAGAGGCAGGTAATCAATTTCTGATGAACACTGGAGATTCTCTCGTTGGTGGTGGCAGAAATTTATCCATTTCAGCAAGTACAGTTGCTCTTGAAAGCATCGCAAATGGTGGAGGAAGTGTAACAATTGAAAACTTACAAGGAGGACTCAGTTTTACTGGTGAAATTAATACTTCCGCCTTCATGAATGGTGATGCTGGCGTTGTAACTATCACAGCCTTAAACGATATTACTCTTAACTGCCCTGGTCAATGCATCAATTCATCGGCTGGGATACCTGGTGCTGGGGGTAGTCAAAATAGTGCAAACATTATGATCACAAGTCATGAGGGCCGTGTTGAAATACGTGGTGCTAATTCACCGACCCTGAATGCTACTAATTTTGGCGATGGACCGAGAGCAGGCGATGTTGAAATCACTGCTAAAGGAGATATTATTACTTCTAATATTTTAGTTCCTCATACTAATAATGGAATTGGTGGAAATATTATCTTAATTAGTGAGCAAGGTTCAGTTGATACAACCTTAGGAACTAATAATGTCTCTTTTGGTCAGCCAGGAGTGAGTTCTATTAGCACCGGGAATGGGAATGGTGGAGTTCCCTCAACAACTGTTGCTGGCAAAGTAGAAATTAGAGCTTCCAAAGATATTCGTATTGGTAATATCAATGCAACTGGACAGATTAGTGGTGGTGACATCATTCTTGAGAGCAGTTCTGGAACCATTAATACCAGTACCGGCTTATTAAGTTCTTCCGCTACTGGTACTGGAAAAAGTGGAACCATTACACTGATTAGCCAGGGGAATACTACAACAGGAAATATTTCTTCTGCTTCTAGAAATGGAAGTGGAGGAAATATCATATTGCAAAGTTTAAACGGGCAAGTTGATACTAGAGGTGGTTTGATCGATTCTAACTCTCGATCAAGTGATGCTGGGAATATCACGATTACAGCTCAAAGTCACATCTTTAGTAATAATCTAATTGCTTTTTCGGCTATTCCAAATGGGATCAATGGTGGAAGAATTACTCTCACAAGCCAAGATGGGAGTATTTCCAGTATTGGAGATTTAGATACCGGAGGATTAAACGGAAATGGAGGGGAAATTAAGCTTCAAGCCAGAGGAGACATTACAGTTAAAAATACCTTTTCTTATAGTTTGGGAGGTATGAGTGGAACTGGAGGCAACCTTTCGCTGATAAGTACGAATGGAAATGTTACTGCCACAGGTCGCCTGAATGCTGTTTCTGTCAAAGGCACTGGTGGAAGTATTGAAATCACTGGCAACAACATTAGTCTAAATGGTCAGGTGACGCTTGGTTCTGAAACAGGAAAGGGAGGCAAACCATTAATACTCAATGCCTCCGGACAAGTTAGCTTGCCTAATAGAGTACAAACAAATGGGGCTGATATTATTGGACTAGCACCAATTAGTCAAATTATTGGAGCCGCTTCTATTAATACAAGTGGTGGAAGTATTACTATTCCCTTATCTACAAGTTTTACTTTAACGCCTGCAATTACACTCAATACCGATGGTGGAGATATTACGATTACTACTCCGGGAACACTGGCGATCGCGACTCCTCTTAACACTGGTTCAACAGTCCGTAAAGGCGGAACCATCACATTGGCGGCTAACACGTTGGCTGTGGATGCACCCTTAACCACAACATCAACAGTTGCTAACGGTGGTAATATTATTCTCAATAGTTCTGATACATTAAACGTCACTGCACCATTAACAACGACTTCTACAGTTGCAACTAGCGGCAGCATTCAACTCACAAGTGATAATGGAGGAGTATTTGCAACCAATTTAACGACAGCAGGCAACAGCGGTAACACTGTATTCGTACAAGCTGCGACTGAAATTAGAACGGGTCAGATTAATACCAGTGCAACCAATGGCGATGGGGGCAATGTAATTCTTGACCCACCGGGAAATGTCGAAGTTGCCTGGATTAATACGCAAGCTCCCAATGGGCGAGGTGGATTTGTTGACATCACAACAGGACAATTCTTTATTGCCTCAGATACCTTCCCCGCTTTGAATGGGTTAACTGCCAGCATTTCTACTATTGGGGGAACGGGTGGCGGAAATGTCACGATTCGCCACGATGGAGGCGCTCGTTTGGTGAACTTCAATATTGGCAATTTGTTGCCAGAACGACTTAGAAATGGGACGGCAGGAGCAATTACAACAGGAGCATTTACGCTCAATTTAGGTGAGTCTTATCCCGGTCCATTCACCTTAGGCAATATTCAACTGATTACCTCACCCCGCTTTGCCCTCATTCCTGAAGCGCGTCCCGCCAAAGTTCTCGAATTGAATCAGGAAGGCACATTATTTCCATTGGAGGAACTTTACACACGGGAGTTTGAGGAGTTTGATAATCGTCAGGGGGAGACGGCTGTTTTGACCCTGGAGGAAATGCAGGACACCTTACAACAAGTTGAGGACGGCACTGGAGTGAAACCTGCGCTGATTTATGTCGGATTTGCCGCCGTTCCAGCCAGTACCCCCACCGATTGTGAACCGGGCAAACCAACCCCTGATCCAGCCAATCCTGGTAAAACAAAACCCTGCGAATGCAAGCCTGTTCAACTTCCTGATGATCCGGATGGGTGGAGTAAGAATGTGCTGGAACATGAACCATCACCCTGCGATCGCCTGACTCTCACCCTTGTCACCAGTAAAGGAAAACCTGTGTACGTTCCATTATCTCAGGTTCCTCGCCATAGAATCCTCATTAGTGCGAATCAGTTTCGTAAAACAATCGAAACTAAAAATAGTTCATTTGATAGCTATCAGCCGCTTGGTAACCAACTTTATCAATGGTTAGTTAAACCGCTGAGAGCTGCATTACAAGAGCGAGAGATTCAGAATCTATCTTTTTTGATGCCAGCCCAACTGCGACTGTTACCTCTAGCTGCTCTGATTGACGACAATGAGAAATTCCTGGCAGAAACCTACAGTTCTGGACTCATGCCTAGCCTGAGCTTAGTGGATACACGCAAAGTAGAAATTAAACCGACTCAAATTTTGGCGATGGGGGCATCAGAATTTAAGACAGATCAAGGGCAAGCTCCTTTAAAGTTTGCAGAGCAAGAAATCCAGGCGATCGTGCCTGATTTATGGCGGGGCAGACTGTTTCTCAATCAGGACTTTACCTTCAATAATTTAGCCATTCCCAGACGAACTTCTCCCTATGGCATTGCCCACTTTGCCACCCACGGTCAATTCGGGACACCCTTTGCAAAAGGGATGATTCAACTTTGGGATCAAAAAATTACACCCGATGAGATTCGGCAATTGGAATGGAGTAAACCTCCGTTAGAATTACTGGTGTTGAGTGCTTGTCGTACTGCCTACGGCGATCGTGCCTCTGAACTGGGTTTTGCTGGAGCGGCTTCTCGGGTTGGAGTCAAGTCAATTGTTGGCAGTCTGTGGTTTGTTGGAGATAACAGTTCAATGGAACTGATGAAAGGCTTTTACAAACAATTAAAAATCGCTCCTATCAAAGCCGATGCTTTGGCAGAAGCGCAAAAAGAAATGATTAAAGCTTCCTCACTCAGCCATCCCTATCATTGGTCAGCTTTCACAATGGTCGGTAATCCCTGGTAGTTACAGGCGCTCGAAGGAGAAGAGGCGGACGATTTCACGGCGGACTCGTTCATAAACTGGAATTTGCTCGGAGTAAACATAGGCAAACCCAGACGAACCATTTTGTAGTTGCCCATCTGGATTTTGCACACTGATGAGTACTGAAAGTGTCCGTTTTTGCTCAGTTTGGTCTGCTTGCACATTGGGGATGAGTTTTTCGACTTTGGCATCAAAGGTGCGTAATTTGTCCCGTGATAGGCGAAAACGAACGGGTTTACCCGGTTCAACATAGCCGATGTCTTGTTCGGCAATTTCCACTTGTCCCGTGAGTCCAGCTTTAACATTGACGATCGCCATCAGTTCTTGATCGGTTTTGAGTTCTTTACCCAGCTTCAAATCAAATCCGGGTGTAATCACGACTCCATCAATCGGTGCCCGCAGAGTAAGACGATTTTTGTCCTGTTGCAGTTGAGTTAAACGTTTTTGAGTCGTCAGCAAGCGATCGTGGAGTGCGGTCATTTGTCGTTCACTTGCAACCTTTTGTTGTTCAGCAGCGATGATTAGAGATTGACGAGATGTCTGGATTTCCGCAACTTGTACTTCTTGAGTTAGTTTTTGCTGAGTGCTGGCAAGAGATTGTTCTAGGGCGATTAACTCCCCTGCTACGCGATCGCGTTCTCGTTGAACTTTATCTCGTTGCATCAATGGAATCGCACCATTCCGCGCTAAACTGTCATACCGTTGCAGTTCTTGTTCAGTGCTAACAAGAAGTTGACGTTGAGTATTAATCTTCGCCTGAATTTCTTGCATTTGCGACGGAACCGTCGATTGCGCCAATTGACGGACGAGTTGGGCTTGCTGCTCTAATGCCTCTGCCTGGGCGATCGCAGCTTTAACTTCAGCATCGGCTCGAATTTGACGACGCAATTGATCTTCCTGCTGTTGTTGGATGGCGACCATTTCCTGTTCCACCTGAGCGATCGCTTGTTCCAATTCACGACTGCGAAGCTTGGCGATCGTTTGACCTTTTTTGACGACTGTGCCGGGTTGAATCGCTGGATCAATCCAATCAATGATGCCAGAGATCGGCGTGGTTAGCTGTCTCCGGTTGCCCTGTTTCGCTTCCAACACGACAGAACCACCCACTTCAAAGGATGTGGGGATGAAGCTAACGCCAACGAGGGTAGCAGCGATCGCGCCTGTAATCAGCCAGGGACGGAGGGAGGATGGGGGGTTAGAGGCTAGGGGTTGGGGGTTAGGGATGGAGGAAGGCGTGGGAGGATGAGGATGAGGAGATGGGGTGGAGGGTGGAGGGGTGGAGGGGGAAACGACTTTGAGAGTGAGGCGGGGAGAGGAGGGAGATGCAGTCATGGGAGATCCTTTGGAAATTAACGAGGGTTGGTCGAGGGAGAGTAAAAGTAAATTGCCCAGAGCAAGAGCAGGACGAGGGCGATCGCGGGGATGTGGGTCAATGTCCAGCCTGTGATTTGCATCAGCAGGAAGCCGAAGACAGAAAGACTGTAGACGAGGCTCAGGGGGGCATAAGTAGCAAGAATCCAGCAATGATGTAGCTTTTCGGAGGGGCGTTGTAAGCGCAGGAGTTTGGCGTAGAAGCTGAAGGAACGAGATCGTAGGTTATTGATCCCTGTCAGGGCAACTGCGAGGTAATAACCGTCAAACTTTGCTAGAGGATTGAGGTTGATAGCAACGGTGAACAGGGAGGCGACTGCCAACAGGAATCCCAGGGTATGTAACCAGGTGCCTATTTGGGTGATTTGCCACAGCCAAAAGCCGATCGCAGCGGTCGTAATCTGACAAATAACACCCGCTCCAACAACCAGCGATCGTTGCCTTCGAGTTAAGGCATATTGATCTGTGGTGTTGACGTAAGCGGCAGGAAAGAGCAACATGAACATGAGTCCCACCTGGGGCACGATGCGGTTGTAATGCTTGAGCGTCAAGGCGTGTCCTAATTCGTGGAACGACACGACGAGAAGTGCTAGGAGACCGAATGATAGGGTGAGTGCTAGGTCTCGTTGATTCCAGAGGGCGATCGCCATTTGAGCAAACTCATTTTGCTGCTGTAAGCCATACACAATTGTCATCGTTAAAAAACTGAGTAAGCATACACCAAATAGACGAGTCCAGATCCAGCGGAAATATCGAACATATTGAGTCAGCCATCGGTCAGGATTTCCGAGTGGAACGGTAAAAAAGAGCAATTGTAAAGGCGTAAGCTTTCGTTTGGTGGGCTTGGGGGGTTCAATGCTAACCAGCATTCCAGCCATTGCGAGTTGTTGTAGCAAGGTGCGAAATTCGTCCGGGGTGATGTGTCCCTGTTGAACGATCTGACCTGGTGTAAGCTGAATCAGCAGATCAATGGCATATTTGTGGCGATCGCTTACCTGTAACTGACGGGTCACGTCTTCTGGATTTCGTAATATCCAGTACCCATCAGACTGTCGAAACCATTGCACTACAGGCTTTAACTGTAACAAGGAAGATGCAGTAGACCCAGTTTCAGGTAAAGCTAAAATGTTTCGTTCAATCAATGTTTCAATCAACTTTAAGACAAGATTTGGAGATATGTTTTTAAGTTCCTGTTGGCAGAATTGTTGAACTTGCTCAATAGTGAAGTTACCCGTGAAGTAGCGGAGAGCATGACCTTCAGGAACTGAAAAGCTCCATTGAATAGATTGTTGGGTTGAGCGAAGTAAATATTGATCTTGATGCTTGACTTTAGCAAGTTGCCAGTGTGGGCGTAAATCAGGACAAAGCCAGGTTTGATGATTTTCTGGTAGCATGGCTATTCCCCTTTTGGACGAATACTCTTGAGATAACCCGTCAACGCCTCACCCAGCTTCTCCTCAGACGTTTGCTTCTTTTCTGGCTTGAAAAAATCCCACACGATGTGCCCACCCACAACCAACAGAGTAATTAGACCTAGTTCCATCCGTTGTTACCCTTGAGTTCAGCTATTTATTTCTCGGTTTTTGCCAATCCGGTTTTACGCAAGTTGAGGAATTGACTCACAAAAAAGCGATCTCACCTGGGGAAAAGTGCGATCGCTTGATGTTTTTAACTGAATAGCAAATGTACCTTATCTTGGATTCACTCCAGGAATCTCAAATGGTACAGAGCTACTTCCCTTATGTACTGCTACATGCAGATGAGACGCGGTACTCCATCCCGAATTTCCTTGTTCACCAATCTTTTGTCCTGCGGAAACTCGATCTCCAATCTTGACAGGAACTGAGTTTTTCTTCAAATGCAGGTATCGGGAAACATAGCCGTTATCATGCTCAATATAAACAAGGTTTGCTTTGTTAGCCAGATTCCTGTCATTCCTTCCATTATCATCAAAGTGTTCGATTACGTTGATAACCCTCCCTGATCGCATAGCATAAACTGGTGCACCAAAGTAGTGAGCAAAATCCATTGCGTAGGCATGATTCCCATTGTGTGAGAAGTTCGTTTTCCAACCTTGAGTAAAACGCCCTTGCCCATTGAAAGGATGAACAAATCCTTTTAATGGATTCGACTCAGTTGGATTAGAGTGAAGTGGTGGTTCATTAGAACTGCCAGAACCATTGTGATTCCCATCGCTACTATTAATGATATCCACATAGTAGGCAGCAACAAATCCTGTTTGACCATTCACCTCAATCTTGTACCATTTGGTTTGATTATTTGGTAGGTATGTTCCTCCAGAGACTTCTTCGAGAACTTTGAAGGTTGTTCCTACAGTTAGAGTTCTGAGAACTTGCGCTCCAGTATTTGGCTGAGTTCTGAGGTTTAAAGGAACATTACCAACTCGTGAGCTGACGCGCCCAGTTTGAGTAGCCTGTCGTCGCCAGGAGGGTTGCTCGCCAGGACGGAGTGCTTCGGTTCTACCATCATTGCGGTTATAGGCAATGCGTCCACCCTGGAAATCAGACCAGATAGTATCACCGTCAATATACTCACGACGAGTCGGCATTCCTAAGAAACTGTAGGCTCCACTCATGTCGGTGTAAAGGATGCCTATCCCACCCCAGGTTGCAACAGATGCAAATCCTTCAAGGTTATGAATTCTGGATTTCCCATCCGCTCCTTGGAATCGTTGCCAGACGGCACGTTTGCCATCAAGAGGATTCCTAAAAATGTTTTCGTCGGTCATAGGATACCCCAGGAACACCTGTCGCCCATCCAATTCGCGACCAACGGCACCACCCATGAATTCGTATTCCACCAGGTTGCCACCCCACATGATGTAAGCTTTGTCCGCATTGTCTTCGAGCATCAGCAACATACGATCGCCACTGGGATCACGGAATTCTTGAGTCCAGCCATTACCCCAGCGGTAAGCGTGTCCGGTAGGAGTCCAACCGCGAGTTTTGCCGCCTGCCCGTTCAAAGGCTTCCTGGAATAATTGGGGCGATCGTGATTGACTACCCGGAGCAACCGGAATAGGACGGGGAATCGGAAGGGGAATGTTGGGCAACCCAATCCCGATTTGACGCACAACAGGTAGGTAAACAGTTTGGTTGACTCGCAAAGTACGGGCTTCAGCGTCGGTGAAGGATTGTTGTCCTTGAGCATCTTTGGTAATCTCGCGCCAACGATTTCCATTGCCTAATTCCCGTTGAGCAATGCCCCAGAGGGTATCGCCGGAACGCACACTGTAAGGACGACGACCGACAGGTGGGGGTTGGACTGGGTTTTGTATTCTTGCCCCTCCCAGTGCATTCAAGTAATTTCTAGCAATTTGAGCAATTTCAGTGGCTTTGTCCGTTCCATTCACGATGCGTCTGGCATTGATGAAATCTTGATTTGAACCATTGATATAGTCGCTCAATCGTCTGCCTGTGAAAGTTCCATCCCGCATTCCTTGAACCAAAACCTTAGCCGCGATCGCGGGATCAGATGCTCGTTGCGGTTGACCAACTAAATCGATTCCTAGTCGTTGTGACCATCGAGTATAATTCGTGCGCCCTGTAATTTGAACATATCCCCGTCCTTTGAATCGCGGTCCATCACCGGGTTGAGTATTGCCTAAATCACGTCGCCCTTCATAAGCCTGTCCTGATGCCAATTCTTCCATCCACCGACCTAAATTTGATTCATGTTGTGCGGTCGCTAAGATGTAGGCAATTTGCCCCAAGTCGGTAATGCCACCAGCTTGTACCTCTGCCAAGATACGAGGAATAGAGTCACGGGCATAGCCTTGCAAATGTGCAGGAGCAGCAGCAATGATTTTGGCAAGATCAAACCCAGTTGTTGCTGTATTCGCTGCTCGTTCTGTGGGTGTTACCAGTCCCTCACCACTCCAGGTTTCAGGAACGTCAATTTCAGGACTGAGGTAATCTTCAGGTTTGGTGATTTTCGCAACACTGATGGCGGCAGCGACATTGAGCAAACCTGCGCCTGTATCGAGATCAAATCCAGCACTGGCTACATCTTTCGCAGTCGCTTTGAGAATTTCAATGATCTGGCGGTAACTCAGGTCTGGATTTACAGCCCACACTTGAGCGATCGCGCCTGTGACTTTGGCAGTTGCGACAGAGGTTCCTGCCATTGTGCCCACGCCATCACCCACAGTCGAGAAAATACCGTCTTCCTCAGTGCCGCCCGCAGCTAGAAGATCTAAGCCATAACCATAACTTGAGTAACTGGCCCGATTCAGTCCGTCGGCTGCACCGACCGTAATGATATTGTCAAACTCTTGGGAGGCTTGTCCCAACGCAGACATGACATCTCCATCATTGCCTGCTGCCGCCACAATCAACACACCACTTTGACGGGCATATTCTAATGCTGCTCGTTCTGAGGGAGTTAGTTCATAGCGAGTAGTGACACTACCATCGGGGTCAATTTGAGTCAGGTCTAAACTCAGGTTGACAACAGCATTAGGTTGTCCAGATTCTTTCGCGGCATCGACAAATTCAATCAAAGAGTCTGCCCATTGTCCAGAACCAACTGCCCGACCTAACCAAATTGGGGCATCATCATTAGCACCATCAATGCCGATGCCATTGTCTTGAGTCGCACCAATGATGCCCAACACGTGAGTTCCATGTTCACCATCTTCACCGGTTTGTAGCAGTGGATTATCATCATTACCAACTTGATCGCGCCCAAAAATGAGGCGAGAATAATCAATATCGGGATTATTAGCCGCAAATCCAGTATCAATGATGCCAATCAGCGGTTGACTTTCTTTGGGTGCGTCAACGACTACGAATTGCTCCATTTCTGGGTAGACATAGGATATAGCATAATCAACTAATGCCTTGCCCATATCGCTATTACGCCAGTCCTTATCAGGATCAATGACAGAATCTAGAGAAATGGCATCAGCCGTAGCTCCTCGTACCTGAAAAACAATATCGTTATAGTCACGATCGCTGCTCCCATCCAGGCGCAAATCTTCAAACACGAAGGTATTGCCATCTCCAGTAACATCAGCAATTTGTCCTGCCTGGAAGTGGTCATCTGGATTGGCTGTAGACATGGAGAAGAGCGGACGAATTCCAGCATCACAGGGATTGTCAAAGACTGCCTGTACTGTGTGATTGGGCACCAGCATGAACCCTAAGCGATCGCCCGGTCGCATTTGAAAGGTTTGAACTCCTCGGTAATCACCCGAATTGAGGTTTCCTTCCGAGGCAAAACTACCACTGAATTTCGCAGCATCCGTTGCATCTGAAACCACAACATAGCCTAAATCAGAGCTACTTAACGCTCGACGTGCAGTTTCTTGAACAAAGGCATCTGAACCTGGTTCTAAGGTTTCCATGCCGTCCAAACTGAAGATTGCTAGTTCACCTTGATATCCCCCGCCATCAAACAAGAAATCAATACTGACTTCACCCGTTGCGCCTACCGTAAACACGCCTGATTCAAACCAGGAGTTTTCATTAATTTCAATAGAATCCAGGCTATCAATGAAATTAATCGCTTCTAGATTGCCATCAAAATCAGATGCAACGTTGCCTTCTGGCATATTGGCTACACCCGTGCTGAAGTCAAGCTCAGGCAGATCAATTGCTGGCAATTGGGTGAGTTGAGCGATCGCTAAGTCTGGAGTTCCTTCTGTCCCATCAATTCCTGCACTGGGAGTTAAGATCGGCTCTAAAATAAATGAAGTTTGAGTTTCAGTGGATGATTTTGGAGCAAACCCTTGAGCAACTGCACGCTGTTTAGCAATCCGTTGAAAAAGTTTCATGATCTACCTTCAGTTCTGGTTGAGTGTCTACAAGAAAGTCAGAAGAATTAATTCGCATTGCAACTTCTTACACTCTTCTCGGTTGTGAGACTCAACAGATTACGCAAATCACAAAAAATTCTGGAGATGAACTATATTTGACCAGGCTTCAGCACAACTTTGATGCAATTGTCTTGTTTGTTTCTAAAAATCTCATAACCACGGGGAGCTTCTTCCAGGGGTAGGCGATGAGTGATGATGAACGAGGGATCAATATCGCCTCTCTGAACGTGTTCTAGCAACGGTTGCAAGTACTTGTGAACGTGGGTTTGCCCTGTTTTCATAGTCAGTCCCTTGTTCATAAATGCGCCCATTGGCATTTTGTCTACAAAGCCTGTGTAAACTCCGGGTACAGAGACTGTTCCCCCTTTGCGACAAGCGACGATCGCCTGTCGTAACACATTAGGGCGATCGGTTTCCATTCTGACTGCTTGCATAGCTTTATCATAGAAGCCTTCTAAGCCCATGCCGTGCGCTTCCATGCCAACCGCATCCATCACAGAATCGGGTCCACGCCCACTCGTCATCTCTTTCAAAGCTTCACCCACTTCGATCTCTTCATAGTTGAGCACTTCTGCCCCGCTATCTCTTGCCATCTGAAGTCGTTCGGGAACTCGATCGATGGCAATAACGCGATCGGCACCCAGGAGAAAGGCACTCCTGATGGCGAATTGCCCAACTGGACCGCAACCCCAAATTGCCACGGTGTCTCCAGGTTGGATATTACAGTTCTCGGCTGCCATGTAGCCCGTCGGGAAAATGTCTGTGAAGAACACCACCTGATCATCACTTAGTCCTTCAGGAATCTTGAATAAGCCCACATCAGCAAAGGGGACACGGGCGTATTCTGCCTGCCCACCAGCATAACCACCTGTGAGATGGGAGTAGCCAAAAAGTCCAGAGGGAGAGTGTCCCATCACTTGTTCGACCATCCAGGCATTGGGGTTGGAATTGTCACACAGCGACCACAAATCGCGGTTACAGAAGAAACACGAGCCACAGGAGATAGTGAAAGGCACCACAACTCGATCGCCAATCTGCACATTCTTCACATCACGACCCAGATCAACCACCTCACCCATGAATTCGTGCCCCAGGATGTCCCCTTTTTTCATGGTGGGGTTGAAGCCGTTATACAGATGCAAATCAGATCCACAAATTGCAGTGGTGGTAATTCTGATAATGGCATCGCGTGGGTTGAGAATTTTCGGATCGGGAACCGTTTCAACTTTGATATTCTTCGTACCTTCCCAACAAACTGCTTTCATGGTTTTAGTCCTTAGTTAATGGTCATTAGTCACTGGTCATTGGTCATTAATTCATACAGCGTATCAAGATCAAATTGATTCAACGACGAATGACCAATGACGAAATTAATTACTAAGCGTTCTCACATCTGGATTGCCCTTCGGTGGTGGCGATTTCACCAGCTTCCATGAGCATTTTGAAGCGGCGTAAATCATCACCAACTTGCTGCTCTGGGTTTTCCCCAAATAATTTCGCGATCGCCGCAGTGAGTCCGCCACCAGGAGGATTATATTCAATTACCACTTTCACTTCAGTCCCGCGATCGTAAGGCAAAGATTTGAATCGAACAAATCCAGAGTTTTCTACGTCCGCTCCTTCAACAGATGCCCAGGCAATCAATTGATTCTCTTGCTGGTTAATAATGTCTGCATCCCATTCGACACTGGCATCTAAGGGAGCATTTGCAACCCAATGCGATCGCGTTTCATTCACTACAGTTACCGATTTCAGGTGCTTCATAAAGGTGGGCAGATTCTCAAAATTGTGCCAGAAGCGATAGAGTTCTTCGGGAGATTTATTTTGAATTGCAACTGTTTTTTCAACTCGAATTCCTTTATCTAGTCCAGTGGCTTCTGTAACTTGATCTGGCAAACTTTTTTGTCCCATTGCTCCGTGATAAGCCAAACTGCCCCCTGCAACCGCAAGTAAAGCTCCTCGCAAAGAACGTTGACTTAATCCGGCTAAAACCAGTGCGCCCCCAGTAATCAATGATCCCCAACGTTCGGTATCGCTCAGGCTTTCTGATTGATTACTGGGAGGATTATTGTTTGATTGCATTTCCATACTCATTACCTTCTGATTTATTTAAGAGAGTCGGTATCTTTCAAAACTTGTGTTGCTAGCAGAGCTAAGGCTCCTAACCCTGCAATGGTTCCCCACTTAGCCGCAGGATGAAAATCAAACCAATCCAGAAAACTGGGAATTGCCTTATCATTGAAGTCGCCTGTTGCTTTGTCGTATCCCTCGATCGGTTCAAACAAATTGTTAGGATCGCTTTCGTACTTAGTTGTATTGGTATGCTGTCCTTCAATTGCAATGAGTCTTAGTACAGTATCAACAAAGCTCGGAGATACTTTTTGCAGCAAATCTAGAAACCGACCTACATCCCCAACAATAATGTCGCGGGTGGGATGTTCAGCAACGTGCAAAATTGCCTCAGCGACTAGATCTGGCTGATAGTAGGGTGGGACTCCAGTTGGCTTAACGCCTAACTTAGTTCGAGCTTTGTTGTAGAAGGGGGTGTTAATGGTAGCAGGCATAACATTCGTCACGCTGATAGGCACCCCCTCATGCTGTAGCTCCACTCGTAAAGAGTCCAGGAAGCCTTCGATCGCGTGTTTGGAGGCAGAATAAGCGCTTTGTAATGGCAGCGATCGCCGTGCTTCCACGGAAGAGATATGAATTAATGCGCCTTGACCTTCTCGCCTGAGATGGGGCAAAGCGACCATTGCACCATAGACCTGTCCCATTAGATTGACATCTATCACCCGCCTGAACTCATCTGGAGTCACTGTTTCAAACGGGGCAATTAGTCCCGTTGCCGCTGAGTGAACCCAGGTATCCAAGCGTCCATAGTGTTCAACAGCTTTTTCTGCAACAGTCTGAACCTGTTCAAACACCGAGACATCAGCAGGAGCCGCGATCGCACTGCCACCAAACCCTGATATTTCATCGACTAATGAATTCAATCCTGTTTCACTACGAGCAGAAACGACTAACTTTGCCTGCCGCTTTGCAAACTGGAGTGCAGTTTCTCGTCCAATTCCGCTGGACGCTCCAACAACAGCCACAACTTGTTGGTCAATTGGTTTAAGTTTCATCAGGAGTTACAGCACTTGGACATCAGTAAGGTAACAATCGTAGGTGTGGCTAACGTCTGTCCTAAGAGTGAGGCTGTTTGACAAATTCACAAACCAGTTGGGCTGTTGCTATCGACACATTGGTTTTTTCTCTAAAAAAGCAACACTCTACGTAGATGATTTAATCGGTAGGGTAATCGTGAAACAAGTGCCTGCTTCGGGTTGCGAGTCTACTTGAACAGTGCCGTTATGCTTTTCTACTACAATTTGTTGCACGATCGCTAACCCTAATCCGGTGCCTTTGCCAACTGCTTTAGTCGTAAACAAATGATCAAATACCTGTTGCCTAACCTCATCTGTCATCCCTATTCCATTATCTCGAATTTGAATAATTACTTGTTTTTTATATTCATCTAAGTGAGTTTTGATTTCAATTCGACCCGCATTGATTTTTTTATCTATAGCATTATACTTTTGACGTGATTCTTCTACCGCATCAATTGCATTTGCCAAGATATTCATGAAAACTTGATTAAGTTGACCAGGAAAGCAATCAATTTGGGGCAGTGTCTCATAATCGGTTACAACTTCGATCGTTGAACGACCATCACTTCCCTTAAGGCGATGTTTAAGAATGAGGATTGTGCTGTCGATCCCGTCATGGATATTGAAAGGGACCTTATAATCTTTATCAGCTCTAGAAAAAGTTCTTAAACTGGTGCTGATATCTCGAATTCGATCGACTCCTAGCTGCATCGAATGAATCAATTTGGGTAAATCTTCGCGCACATAATCTAAGTCAATAGCCTCTATTTCTTCTTGGATAGCAGCGCTCGACGTGGGGCATTCTTGTTGGTATAGATCAAGTAGACCAAAAATATCTTGAACATAATTCAAAGCGGGTTGCAGATTACCTGAAATAAAGCCAACTGGATTATTAATCTCATGAGCAACTCCTGCTACTAAGTTACCTAATGCTGACATTTTCTCACTTTGTATCAGTTGAAGTTGGGTCATGCGTAATTGATCTAAAGAGTCTGTGAGTTCACTGGTTCGTGCTTGGACTCGTTGTTCTAATTCTTCTGTCAGCTTTTGTAGTTCTGCCTCAGTCTTTGCCTGCTCTAAGATCTGATTTTGAAGTAGCAGATTTTGGGTTTCTAGCGTTTGAGTGAGTTGAAATAATTTTACTTGCAGCTTGATGCGAGCAATCACTTCCTCTTGTTGAAATGGTTTAGTAATATAGTCAACGGCTCCTAATTCTAAGCCCTTCACCTTATTAGCAGAATCAGATAGGGCAGTCATAAAAATGATCGGAATATCTCTGGTTGCGGAAATAGATTTAAGTTTTTGGCAGGTTTCAAATCCATCGAGAGTTGGCATCATGATATCAAGCAAAATGATGTCTGGATGAGCATACTCAGCCTGTTCGATCGCTGATTCTCCATCCGTCGCCACTAAGGTTCTCCACCCTTGTCCTTGAAGTGCATCCGAGAGGACTTTGAGGTTAGTTGGGTTATCGTCAACCAGAAGAATGCGAATAGGGGAGGATTGCGGGTTCAAATCTCCTGGAATGGTTTTGTCGATAGCAGTATCTTTTATTAACGATTGGTTGATACTCATTTGCCTGCCTCTATTGATACGAGTGGTTTTAGGAATGTACGAATTTTGCTCGTTTGGAATTGCGCGGTTAGCTTTTTCAACTCTGTTGCAAATGGAAGAAATTGCTCATCCTGGTGGGTTAGATCATTGAGAGTAGTTTCGATCGCATGAACATCTCCCATCATTGCCAGGTGGTAAAGCTGATCAACAACCATTTGATCGGGCAAGGCACAAGTTTCCCCAGGCGTTAAGCTGCTGGTTAATGCGGTTGTTGCAGCTTGTGTTCCCGCCTGGGGTGCTTGACGCTGATCATCATATATCCATTCCAGGCGCAGAATGGGTTGAATGATATTGAGCAAGTCCTCTACTTTGAGCGGTTTAGGTAGAAAGGCGATCGCTCCTGCCTCAAGGCTATGGCGCTGATCGGATTCAAAGGCGCTGGCACTCAGTACAATAATTGGAATGGAGCAAGTTTCTGGTTGCAAATGGAATTGGCGAATCAGTTCCACGCCTTTCATATCCGGCAAGTTTAGATCCATCACAATCAAATCAGGCAAATGATTTTTTGCTAATGTCAACCCTTGACTAGCATCACTTGCGACTAATAGCTGAAACCCAATTTGTTCTCGCAATAGATTCTTCAAAATCAACTGTTGGGTACGATCGTCATCCACAACCAAAATTTGAGGGTTGCTATTTTTAATCCCCACAACTTTCCGTTTTGCGGTGCGTTGCGGCATCGCATCCCAATCATGTGCCTGTTGGAACAGTAAATCGAGGATGAAAATACTACCTTCTCCTAACTGGCTTTTGACCTGAATCTCACTTCCCATCAACATCACAATTTTCTGACTGATTGCCAACCCTAAGCCAGTCCCCTCTGCTTTGCGCTTCGCTTCACCCACTTGCTCAAAGGGCAGAAAGATTTTCTCTAACTGTTCCGATGAGATGCCAACACCAGTATCTTCAATTTCAAATCGAATCAGGGTAGAAGAGTTGGGGGTTGGGGGTTGGGGGTTGGAGGGTTGCTGAACTCGCAAGGTGACCCTACCAGTGTCAGTAAACTTAATGGCATTACCCAACAAATTGATCAGCACTTGCCGCAGGCATTTCGGGTCAGTTTGGATACCTGTTGGCAGGTGCTCATCAATCTCAATGTAAAAGTCAATTCCTTTTTGGTCGGCGCGAATACGACACAGTTCAATGATTCCATGCAAAAAATCATCTAAATTGACTGAACTCACTTCCAACTCTAGCTTGCCAGCTTCAATTTTAGACAAATCTAAAATATCGTTAATCAGCATGAGCAGATGGGAGCCACACTGGTAAATGATAGCCACACCGTTTCGATCAGAAGTTGAGAGGCTAGCCGATCGCTCCAACACCTGAGCATAGCCCAAAATGCCGTTTAAAGGCGTTCGCAGTTCGTGGCTCATGTTTGCCAGAAACTCACTCTTTGCCTGGTTAGCAGCATCAGCGGCTTGCTTGGCTTGGACTAATTCATAGGTACGTTCTTCGACTTTCGCCTCCAAATTTTTGGAATAGTCTAGCAGTTGATTGTTTGCTGCTGCCAATTGGTGATTGGCGGTTTCTAACTGGCGATTTGCGTCCTCTAGTTTTTTCTGTTTGTAGGCTGACGTTGTCGCGATCGCGCTACCCATCAGAGCCATCAGAGCAGGCGTGACAGGAATTAAAGTGCCGTTCAAGAACAAACCGTAGGCTCCGATCAGCAGGATACCGCTAATTCCAAGTGTGGTGCTTAGTCCTTGATTCCCCCATAAACGCTTTTGAGTACGCCGATGGGCAATCCACCAACTTCCTGTAGAGCCAATCAGTGCCCAAAGGCTAACCCAGATGAAGAATTCGCTGCCGGAGAAACCTCGTAAATTGGTGTGTCCCAGCTTTGCTCCTCGTACCAGATGATAGGCAATGTTGGCATGGACAATGACTCCAGGAGTGGGTTTTTGAGCCGTTAGCCAGGATGAACTGTAGGGAGTTGCAAAGAAATCATTGGTGCTGGGTGCGATGGAGCCAATGAGAACGATACGATCGCGCATTAAATTGGCGGGAGTTCGACCGTTTAAGACATCCCGCATGGTAACAGTTTGAAAAGCAGATTCAGAGCCATGCCAGTTCAGCAGAATTTGATACCCACCGACATCAGTGCTCGTGTATCCTGCGTCTTGAGATTTGAGGGGGGTGAAGTCAGATTTGCCCAGGCGAAATTTTTGCTGCGCTGGGTCAATGCTTTCCAGGGTGATTCCGTCTGCCGCCAAATACTTCAGCGCAACTTGTGTGGCTAATCCTGCCTTAATCGCGCCATTTTCCTTTGGATCTTCTGCGGTTAATAAAGCACGCCGCACATGGCGATCGCTATCCAATACCAGATCTGCTAAACCCACTTGATCGCGCTTTTTCAACTCTGGCGGTGGTGGCACTCGATCGCCCACGATTTTCTCTACTCCAATCAATGCAGGAGTGGTTTGAAAAATTTTGACCAGTTTTTCGTAGCCTTTACCTTCTGGCAAATCTCGATATAAATCGAGTCCGATCGCTCTGGGGTGTTGTGCTCGAATTTTAGTCAACAAGTCTGCCAGTGCCCAATCAGGAATGGGCCAATCCTTCACGGCTTGAATATCCGGTTCATCGATCGTGACAATGACGATCGCATCGGCGGTTTTATCTGGAGCCTGCAACCGAAATAATTCATCCCTCACCTTCCACTCAAGCAAATTGAACAACCCCAGCGACTGTCCCGCGATTACGGCAAGAGCAACACTGGGCGTAATCATCAAAACGCTACGGTATTGATGCAGAATATGTTTAAATTTTTGCTTGAAAGTGTGCCACATGATTGGATAAGGGCAATAGTTGAAGCGAAGGGCACTATGCCCTTTTGCATGGAGTCTTACACTATCTAAAAAGTTGCTATTAACCTGGCAACAAAAGCATTGGGACTACTGTAGGGTGCTGTTAGCGATAGCGTAACGCACTGCAACACGATCACTGGTGCGTTACGGCGTTGCCTAACACACCCTACGCAATCACTATCTGAAGCAGATGTTAGTTGGTAGGTAGGACGATCGCCGCTTTCGCGACCTCTTGCAAGCCAACTGATGCCAACAAATCAGCCCAGTCTTTTGCCAGTGCCTCACTCCCCGATTGCGTGGTTCGCAGCATTGCCATGATTGCCACACAGTCGTACCAAACGCCTTTTGCTCCCAATGCCGCTGCCCGTTTTAATAGATTAGGATCTTGCAGCGCAGTCGCTAAAGCTGCGTCTGGTTGAATGCGTTGCACCCACCCGTCCACGTAGGGCGTGCTGGGATTTAGTTCCCCATTCACCTTCAGGGCTAAAAACCATTGATAGTTCTTGCCAATTTCTAAAGGGGTGACTGTTTCGGGCAGCTTAACTGCCACAATGCCTGATATTCCAGGGGCGGGTAAAGTCATCTGGTGCTGCAAATTGCCTGCTTCGTCCTTCAAGCTAAAGACCATTTCTTTGGCTGTAGATACAGGCAGGTACACCAGGATGGTGGGGTGCGCGGAAACAGTCATTCCCATGTAGCTCTGAGGCAGCAGCGCCATGATAGCGGCAGGTCCACCCGCACCAACGATCGATGGATTCAGGGAATAAGTGCCTTGCCTGGAGGCTCCTGCTGCTGCCTGTCGCGGTGCTCCATTGCCGGATGCTGGCGTAAAGGATGGATTCCGCGACGCTCCCCCTGTGGTCTGTTTGGGTGTGCTGTTACCCGCCGCAGGCGTGAAGATACCATTGCGCGACGCTCCCCCCGTGGTTTGCGTGGGTGCGCCACTGCCCGCCGCAGGCACAAACAAGTTTCCCCGTGAGGCTCCTCCAGTTGTCTGGGTTGGAGTTCCCTGTCTGGCAGGTGGCAGGAAGTTGACGGTGCCCCGTGAGGCTCCTCCAGTAGCTTGACTGGGAGTTCCTTTGTTGGGGGGGGGCGTAAAGGTGATGGCGTGGGCGCTTCCAAGGGTTCCCACGCTGCTGACAACCAGAGCGATCGTGCCCAGAGTGCCAGCCAGTCGTTGATGTTTCATGATGGTTATGCCTGGTGAAAAAGGTTTAGACACTGTACTGATTTGTGCTGTGATTGCATTGAGAACTCAAACAATTTGGTTGAGCAGATTAGTTGAACAAATTGGTTGAACAAATTGGGGCTACTCTTTATTGATCGTAGAAAAGTACGTGCCTAAAAGCTGTAGGGCGATTGCGTATTTATTTCAAAGATCCCGTTTACAACCGCTCAAGCAATCAGTAGATTTACAGAAAAACTGCCTCTACACCCAGTTTCCAACCAGCACAAATGCAGCCCAGAAAAACGGTTCTCGGAAATCTGTTTTGTGGATCAGTTCAAGCTGTGCCTGTCGGAGTGCTTCACTTCTAGTCACATGGGGCTGTTGAAGCTGGCGATAAAAGTTGGTCATGAGCAGGGCCGCCGCTTTGTCTTTGACGGGCCATAAAGTTGCCAGGGTGGAGTAGGCACCAGATTTGACAGTCAAGCCAGCTAAACCAAGAACTGCACGATCGTCGCCTGTTGCCGTGTTGCAGGCGCTTAGAACCAGCAACTCGATCGCATTGGATGAGCGTTGTTCGCGGCTTTGCAATAGGGTAGACAGTTCTTTGACGTTGACTCGTCCATCCCAGGTCAACAGGAAGGTGTCCTCAAGCCGAGAACTAAATTGTCCGTGAGTTGCCAGGTGGATGATTGGGGCTTTACTACTTCTAATTCGATCGGCGAGGGCGTTCCGGGTAAAGTCCTGGTTTAGCATTTGAGTTGTAGAGATAATTTGGGCAATCTCTTTCACTTCTGTTTCGACAGCGGGCAATCCGGCAAATCCAGCATGGGGTTGACTGATGCCACCGACGATCGCCCCTCTTTTCGCCACATTCAAAGAGCGGGTCGCCATCAGTTGCAATCCTGGCGAGAGGGTGACGGCATACTTCTCAATCAGATAGCGCTGACCATCGTATAGAGCCGCCATCGGAATGTTCCGCAGCCGCCCATCCAGAACAAAAACCAGGGTTTTTGTACGAGCTAATACCTGGTCAGCTTCGGCTGGGGCAATGAGCCAGTTATAGACCTGGTTGGACAACTGTTGCCGCTCTCTATAGTCCGAAACTGGGTTTAGGGATGCCAGCAACCGATCTAACGTCTGATTAACCTCTTTTTGCGACTTGGGAGTCACGTAGTAGCGCAGGGGTTGTCCAGTGTTAGACAGGATCACAGCGAGGCGATCGGGCAGGATGATCGGGTAAATAATGGTTGCCGTTGGATCAACCTGATCAATTTGCTGCGCTTTATCCATGCAGGCTTCCCGGAAAAAATCATCCAGTTCTGCCACTTGTAAAGACTCAATTAAATCACGGGCTTGAGTCAACGCTGACTGACTGGGGGTATCGTTTAGCAACAAGCCCACCAGTTCTCGATAAACAGGTTCTACACTTTCCCGGAATGAGAATTGCACCTCTGAATTAACCGCCACTAAATCACTGCGAATTGCTTGCAAAGATTTCACGGCTTCGGTGTAAGCAGCGATCGCCTCCGATCGTTTACCCTGCTGACGATACAACCGCCCCAACTGCCACGCCGACTGAGCAATAATCGGATTAGCCTGCAACTGTCGAGCCAGGATCAGCGATCGGGTTATTACCTGCTGTGCTTCCGCCGATTGCTGCGTGCGGCTGTATAACTGCCCCCACTGACCCAGCGCATAAGCTTCTGCTTGAGTATCCTGCGTGCGCTGCGCGGCTTTTACCGTAGCCGCCATGAGGTGTGCCAGATCGGAGAGGGGCACGATTTGAGCGGGATTCTCCAACTTGTTGAGGGTGGCAACCAGGTTAATTGCACTATAGAGAGAGTCGTGGCTCGTGGATACCGTCTTTAACTGCTGCAAAATCTGTTGTGCTAATGGAGTTGCTTCTGCTAATTTGCCATACTCGATCAACAATCGCAGTTGGCTGAGGCGAGCCTGTAGCTGACCGATTTCATTGATAGTGGTTTGTTCTGCTTGCTGAAAGTAGGTGTAGGCAGTCTCTGGATCGCCTAGATCAGCCGCCGTTTTGCCTAATCCCAGTAAAAGTGGATTCAAATCTGGTTTTGTACCACTTTGTTGAGCCACCTTTAAGCCTTGCATCAATACGGTTTGGCTGGTCTCTACATCCCCCATTTGCTCTAATACAGAACCCAGTGCTTGCAACCCACTGACTTTCATCTCAGAGTCAGGTAAGGTTGCCAATTTTTGATTCAGTACCTCCAACTGCTGACGGGCACGACGATAAAACCCTAGCCGTTGCAGCGCTCTTGCCTGATTGATTTGGCTACCCAAACTACCCGTCGCATCTCCCGCTTGATCGTAATATTGCTGGGCTTGTTTCCAGGTTTCCAGGGCGGTTTCGGCTTGTCCCCGGTGCAACAATAGACTGGCTTGAGCATTGAGCACCTGTGCCCAGACGATCGCCCTTGTCCCCTTGTTTTCAGCCTGCAAAAGCGTCAAACTTTGTGCGATCGTCCGCTGTGCTTCATCCCACTGTCCCAACTCTTGATGCGCCAGGGAAAGGTAGCCCAAACTGAGTGCCTGGTTCTCGCGATCGCCGGTTGTTTGATACTGCCGCACCGCTTCTTGCCAGGCAGAAACCGCATCGGCAAACTTTCCAGTCTGGTAAAGATTTCGTCCCTGTTCTAGCCAGTTTGTGAATGTTGAGGCGATCGTTGGTGCAGCAACCGATGATGGCGTTGCTGAGTAGAAAGATGGCAATGAGGCTTGAGCTGGATGAAACACGATCGCCATCCAGACACTCAAGATTCCTAAAGTCATTACTAACCAGCGACGAGGCGATCGAACTTTCATGGGAAGCACCTTTGTTAACTGAACTATTGAGCTGTGGCGCAAGTAATCGGAATAGAACTCCCTTCAGTATTCCCATATGTCGGTTGAGCTATCAGTTCCATCTCCCCTGTTGCAGTGCGAGTCAGTGTAGTTGCTTCGATAATTGGGGTGTGGGGTGTGGGGTGTGGGGTGTGGGCGATGGGTTTACCGGACGACTGCAACTGAGAAACATCGCGAATGTCATTCCAGGGGCGATCGTTGCTCACTTGCTCATTCGGATTGGAGGGCAAGCCGCCCCGCCCAGTCGCAACGAAACGGCTACCCCTGGCATCACAATCGGTTGCAATTTGCCGACTGGGATCTACAAAATTTGCCGACAGTTGCTCGACTCCTGTGTTGGGATCCACACCTAGATTATTGATTTGCACATTGCCACTGACCCCAAATTGAGAACTTGCCGTGATGTCATTTTCGGGTGTGAGTTGAGGGCGAAACTTGAGTCCAAAAATGCCTTGAGTTGTGATTTGAATGCTGCCCCCGCGACC
>JANRIN010000105.1:0-24254 GCA_033764965.1 Leptolyngbyaceae cyanobacterium bins.302
TCAGAAAGTGCTTATTCTGGAATGCTCCCTGGTCGGGTGGCAGGCTTTTACACGGATGAAGAGTGCCACATTAATTTGTGCGCCTTAGCAGAATTTGCTGGGGCGCAACTTTATGTAGATTGCGTCACGGGATTGGATTTGGCGAATCGAAAGATTTTTTGCGATCGCCATCCTCCCGTTGCCTTTGATGTGCTGTCGATCGACATTGGCAGCACTCCAGCTTTGCCAGATGGGTTGCAGTTATCCAGCAGCATTTTGCCCGCAAAACCAACTCGTGCCTTTCTCGATCAATGGGATGATCTGATTGATCACATTTCCAAGCAGCCAGAACTCCCGATCCGACTGGTGATCGTGGGGGGTGGGGCAGGAGGCGTAGAACTTGCTTTTACGATGCAGCACCGTATCCAGCAAATTCTCCAAGCTGCCAACCAACCGCTCACGAACCTAGAACTCCATTTGATCCATCGTGGCTCTCAGTTGTTGCCTCGATCTGGTCAGTGGATCAGCACCTACGCGCGATCGCTCCTCACGCAACGCAACATTCGTATTCATCTAAATGAAGCAGTAGAAACGGTAGAAACTCATACCATTCGCTGCAAATCTGGGTTGGAATTGACCTGTGATGCGATCGTGTGGGTGACTCAAGCCTCTGCACCTGATTGGTTGAGTAAAGCAGGACTGGCAGTGGACGATCGCGGCTTTGTTCAAGTTAGCGACACCCTCCAATCCACCTCTCATCCATTTGTGTTCGCAGTTGGGGATGTTGCCGACATGATCAATCATCCCCGTCCCAAAGCGGGTGTATTTGCCGTTCGGCAAGGCAAGCCCCTCTGCCAAAATTTGCGTCGGTTCCTGCAAAACCAATCCCTTAAACCCTTTCATCCTCAAAAACGCTACCTGAGCCTAATTAACACCGCCGATGGTCAAGCGCTCGCTATGAGAGGATCTTTAGGCTGGCGATCGCCTTTGTGCTGGAAGTGGAAAGACCATCTCGATCGGCGTTTTATGGAGCGGCTGAACAACTTGCCGGAGATGAAAAATAGGGGATGGAAAATAGGGGATGGGAGATGGGGGATGGGGGATAGACAGAAGGCAAGTAGCAAAGAGGGCGGGAGGCAAGGGATCGGAGGCGGGAATTTAGAGGCTCAGGGGTTTGAGCAAGCTGGAGGTGTAAAAAATATTTCCGTCATGCACTGTGCCGGATGCGGATCTAAAGTGGGCAGCACTATCCTCGATCTCGTCCTGCAACGCATCCAATCCGATTTCCCTCCCTCTCCCATTCCCCACCCCCCAACCCCTAACCCCCATTCCCCCACCATCCAGATCGGACTCAACCATCCTGATGATGCTGCCGTAATTCAAGTGCCTGCCAATAAAGTCCTCGTTCAGACGATCGATGCCTTCACTGCCCTGATCCATGACCCTTTTGTGTTTGGGCAAATTAGCGCCAATCATGCCCTGAGCGATGTGTATGCGATGGGAGCAATGCCGCACAGTGCCTTAGCGATCGCCACTATTCCCTATGGGGCTGAATCAAAAGTTGAAGAGAGCTTGTATCAACTCCTGTCGGGTGCGATGAAAGTATTGCATGAGGCAGGAGCCGTGCTGATTGGAGGACACACTACGGTAGGAACAGAATTGGCGTTTGGGCTATCCTGCAATGGGTTCGCGGAGCCAGATCAACTATTACGCAAAGGTGGAATGCAACCGGGTCAGGCACTAATTCTGACTAAACCCTTGGGCACAGGAACCTTGTTTGCAGCAAAGATGCGATATCAGGTCCTGGGACGCTGGATTGACCAGTCCGTGGAGTCGATGCTGCGATCGAACCAACAAGCCGCCCACTGTTTTTTACACCACAAAGCAACGGCTTGTACGGACATCACAGGCTTTGGGCTGGTGGGACATTTGCTGGAAATGGTTCGAGCCTCCAAGGTTGCTGTAACCCTTGATCTGGATGCTGTTCCGGTTTTGGATGGAGCTTTGGCAATGCTGGATCGAGGGATCTTTAGTTCGCTTCGATCCCAAAATTTACAAGCCAGCCAATGGATCGACAACTTATCCACCGTTAACCATCTGCCCAAGTTGCAGTTGTTGTTTGATCCCCAAACGGCTGGCGGGTTGCTGGCAGCGGTTCCGATCGAGCAAGAAACTGCTTGTTTGGCAGCGTTAAAAGCCTTGGGATATGCTCAGTGTGCCACGATCGCCCACACTGAACCACTGATTGCCGGAAAACAACCGATCACGATCGCATAATCACCGAGGCAAACACCTGATATAGAGATTAAGCTATTCTACAAATAGTGTTTCACTTAACTTTACAAAAGTCCGAAAAGCGTAACACTTATTTTGTAGTAGGGAATGATAGGTGCAAGGGCGCATATCGTCGCAGTTTGGTTAGTGTTCAACTCGTTGAGAGAGTGGTATGTCTGTAACTGGATTAATTCAAGGACTCAATAGTTTTCACAGCAGCTATTTCACTAACCATCGAGAAATGTTTGAGCGGCTTTCAGGTGGACAATCTCCCGAAGTGCTGTTCATTACCTGCTCTGACTCCCGCATCGACCCTTGCTTGATTACTCAAGCGCAACCTGGGGAATTGTTTGTGATGCGAAATGTGGGAAACATCATTCCATCCTTTGGGGCTGCCAGTAGTGCCGAAGCGGCAGGCGTAGAATATGCCGTGCAAGGCATTGGGATCAAGGATATTATCGTCTGCGGACACTCCCACTGCGGTGCCATGAAGGGATTGTTGCAGCTTGGTACTTTAGCAGAGCAAATGCCCTCAGTTTACGACTGGTTGAAACGGCATGGGGAAGCAACCCGTCGCTTAGTGGCAGACAATTATCCAGGCTTACCACCGGAAAAGCTGCTTAAAATCGCGATCGAGCAGAATGTCCTGACCCAAATCGAAAACCTGGAAACCTACCCGGCAATTCGCTCCAAACTGCATAGCAAACAACTCAATCTGCACGCCTGGATTTATGAAATTGAGTCTGGATTTGTCTACGCCTACAACGCTGCCCAACGTACCTTTACCCTGTTAGAAAGAAATTCCTATCCCGTTCCCGATCCACTCATCACCACAGCTCCGATGTTGTAGAAACGGCATCTAGCAGATTATTCAAGCGTTTTTCTGGAATCTCTTAAGATAAAGGCATCCTTGTGTCTGCGATCGCCACGTCAGCATGGTCCAACTCACCCTTCAACAACTCACCATCCCCCCAGGGCAACACGTTCTCCTGAGAGAGATTTCCTGGCAAGCCTTCGAAGCCATTCTGGAAGAACTGGGCGATCGTCGTGGTTCACGAATTGCCCACGAAAACGGCACTTTGGAGATCTGGATGCCTCTACCTGAACACGGGTTTGACAAAGAAATCATTAGCGATCTCCTAAAAGCACTTCTCGAAGAATTGGATATAGAGTTCATTACCCTTGGTTCTACGACCTTCAAAAACAAGCAACTTGGTGTTGGTTTAGAACCCGATCAATGTTTTTATATTCAAAATGAAGCCTTAATTCGTGGCAAAAAGCGTTTAGATCTAACGGTTGATCCCTCTCCCGATCTGGCTCTGGAAAGTGATCCGACCTCTCGTACCCATTCCACCCTTTATCAAGCTTTAGGCATACCAGAACTGTGGCGTTTCGAACAGGGGCAATTGCAGATTAATGTTTTGCAAAATGGCGAATACCTTGAAATCGCTGAAAGTCCAACTTTTCCAGGCTTCCCACTCAAAGCCATGCTGCTAAAATCCCTCGAACAAAGCCGCACAGTGGGACGCAACACCGCCATGAAGTCCTTCCGTCGCTGGGTTCAAACATTTGTTAGTAATCAGCTTTGAAGGTCTAAATCCCTACATAGTGCTAGTGCTGCCGATTGGCGTTAGGTTAAGCTATTGCATACAACTGACTTATTATTTGGGTCGCCACCATTCCCTGATGGAAAGCTAGCATATGGCTAATCTCGAACATAACGTAAAGCAAAATCCACAGGTTTTCGTAAGTCATACAAATCCTGATCAAGTCGCAGCAAAGGCAATTATCAATGGCTTGAAGTCAAGAAACGTCAACATATGGTTGGCATCTGACGAACTTCGACCAGGGGAGTCTTGGGCAGAATCTATTCGTACTGCTATTTCTGCTATCTCGTACTTTCTTGTCCTACTATCTAAAGATTCAAGCCCTTCGTTTTGGGTAGATGAAGAAACAACAAAATTACTGAAAGAACTTCAAAGCCGAGATATTAAGAAACTAATCATCTTTACCTTGTAAATGTCTGCTGTTTTACCTATTGACGAGTTTCTCAATGCACCGGGAATCATGCTGGATGTGAGAAGTCCGGCAGAGTATGAACAGGCGCATATTCCCGGTGCGATTAGTTTTCCATTGTTTAACAACGAGGAACGATCGCAGGTTGGAACGTGCTACAAGCAACAGGGGCGAGATGCAGCCGTCGAACTGGGGCTACAAATCGTAGGGGAGAAGTTGGCAACCTTTGTCCGACAGGCAAAGCAATTAGCTCCCGATCGCAGGCTGCGGATTCATTGCTGGCGCGGCGGTATGCGGAGTGGCAGCATGGCATGGCTGATGGAAACCGCAGGGTTTCAAGTTTTGCTGCTGGATCAAGGCTACAAGGGATTTCGGCAATGGGTGCGGCAAACGCTTGCCGTTGAAAAAAAGGTTTTGACCCTGGGCGGCATGACCGGAAGCGGAAAAACTGCCGTGTTGCAGGAGTTGGCGCACCAGGGACAGCAAATTTTAGATCTGGAAGCGTTGGCAAACCATCGCGGCAGTAGTTACGGTGCCTTAGGCTTGCCGCCCCAACCCAGCACCGAACAGTTTGAAAACTTGATTGCAATGACATGGGCAAAGTTCAATGCCGTTCATCCGGTTTGGATTGAAGCAGAAAGTCGCATGGTGGGGATGTGCCGCATTCCAGATGAGCTTTTTCGTTTGATGATGCAGGCTCCAGTGCTGCAAATTGAACGATCGCACTCCGAACGAGTTGCCATTTTGCTGGAAGTATACGGTTCTGCCAATCGAGAAGACTTAATTACGGCAACGGAACGCATCACACGCCGCATCGGTGGACAACACACCAAAGCTGCGATCGAGCATATTCAGCAAAACAACCTGACACCAGCAATCGAAATTGTGCTGGACTACTATGACAAAACCTATCGCTATGATTTGCAAAAACGAGGGGTTGCTATTTATCCAGTCAACGCCTTCAATTTATCTAATGCTGAAATCGCAACTCAATTAATCAATCGATCGCAGATAGCACTGACTAAAAACTTTTTGCAGCACATCATGTAGATTTAGCAATGGCAGAAGCACCCAGACTATTAGTAAAACTCAGTCAGCGATTGTTCCCAGACCCAGCAGAACAGTTCGAGTTTTGCGATCGCTTGCTGCATCCCAAACCATTGCATCCCAGTATTCTCTGGTGTCAACCGAAGCCAGAATCGTCTCCTTTTGAGATAGAAACGCCTTTGAGTTGGCAACCGGAGTGGTGCGATCGGCTCGCCTTTGGACAGCAACCCGGCAAACATTCGCTGCATGAGCAAGGAGCTATTTACTGTTTAGATTTTTCCTCCATTTTTGCTATCTCCCCATTGCTGACATTGCCGACTCCCGCCAAGCGGGTTGTTGACGTATGCGCGGCTCCTGGCGGCAAAAGCCTCTTCACCTGGAAAACACTACAACCAGAAATGTTGATTAGCAACGAAGTCATTGGTAAGCGGATCGGGGCGCTGCTTTCTAATCTCAAGCGCTGCCAGGTTTATCCCGCCTGGATTACCAATCTGGACTCCAAAATTTTGGCAGAGCAAATTCCGCAAACGGCACAGGTTGTCCTGGTAGATGCGCCTTGCAGCGGACAGTCTCTGATTGCCAAGGGAGGAAAAGCTCCTGGTTGTTTCCATCCTGTGACGATTAAGAATAACGCCAATCGGCAAAAACGAATTTTGGCAAATTCGGCTCAACTCATCGCTGGACGGGGCTACCTCGCCTACATGACCTGTACCTACTCGCCAGAAGAAAATGAACAGGTTGTAGACTGGTTTCTAAAGCGTTTTCCGCAATTTCAAGCCATTCTAATTCCGCACTTGCAGGAATATCAATCCCATCTCACCCAGGTTCCCTGTTATCGCTTATTTCCTCAGTCTGATCTGGGTGCTGGAGCGTTCACAATATTGTTTCAAAATATATCCAACGAAATAGAAAAACCCATTTCGGAAGAGTTTTTAAGGAAAGCAAAATCGATCGCATTTTGAGTGGTTAACCGTTGATTACAGCGTTGAAAGGCAGACAGGGGTGGAATCCTGGCATCTCAGGATATATATTCGATCGAATGTCAATTTTAGATGAAGCCCATATTGTGCACTTTCAACTGACACATCAAATATTAACGACGGAACAATCGTGCTTGCAGCGATCGTAATCGCTCAATTCTCAACTATGCAGGTTTATTGAGAACATCGGACAAGTCATTCGAATGAACTAACTATTTTGAAGCCATTACTGTGAGCAAGTTTGAGCTTTAATAATTTAGTGTGACAGTTAAAGGGCGGGAAGTAGGTTGGAGGAAACCATAGACATCGGTTAGACGGGGTTTGGAATCAACTCAGTTGATTTTTAGATGGATGACCAAACCGCTCTTGTAGAAAGCGAACAAACAATCGAACTTTGGTAGAAAGATGACGATTGACTGGATAAATCACATAAATTGAAATTTTGGGCGGGTGATACTCTGGCAACACGATTTGCAATAATCCCTGCTCCAGTTCCGACTCAATAATAAACGTGGGTAGCAACGTAATTCCTAACTCCCGGATCGCCGCCTCACGTAACACTTCTCCATTGTTAGAGCAGATGACACCTTGAATAGAAATTGTGTGTTCGCCATCTGGCCCAATCAATGTCCACTGATTGAGGGGTGCTAAATGACCATAGTGCAAACAGGAATATTGATGCAGTTCAGAGGGATGGGAAGGAACACCACGATCGCGCAAATATCCTGGCGCTGCACATAACACGCGTGGAGCCGCAGTCAGTTCATGTACGATTAAACTTGCTGTCTCCGGCAGTGTTGCAATTCGCACGGTGACATCAAACCCTTCTTCGATCGGATCTATAAAGCGATCGTTCAATGTCAATTGCACCTGCAACTCCGGGTATTGCACCAGAAAATCCGCCAGCGCAGGAGCCAAATGCATCGTACCAAAAGACATCGGAGCATTCACCCGTAGTTTCCCTTTCGGCTCCTCCTGCAACTGCGTTACCGCTTGTTCGGCTTCTTCCAGGTCTGCCAAAATTGCAATACAACGCTCATGAAATGCCAGTCCCATCTCTGTGGGAGTAACCACCCGCGTACTGCGGTGCAGCAATTGCACCCCCAGTTCATTCTCTAAGGCAATGACTAGCTTATTGACTGCCGATCGAGACAGTCCCATTTCCCGCGCTGCCGCCGCGAAGCCTCCAGCGTTAACCACTTGAGTAAAAGCACGAATACTGTCAAATTTATCCATTGCCAAGACATTGTAGAAATATAGAGGACGATCCGTATATAAAATAGCGTATTGTCTTTTATTTGGATTGCTCTCATAATAATAGTGTGATTAGAAGGGAAAAAGAAAAAGGTGAAAAGGAAAAACTAGCTTCGATCGACCTCTCCTTTCCTGTTGTCCTTTATCCCTTCCCCTGATCCCATCGGAGGTTCTCCCATGATTACGATTCGCTCTGCTCAAGACCGTGGTACTGCAAACTTTGGCTGGCTGGATAGTCGTCACACCTTCTCCTTTGGCGAATATTTCGATCCCAGTCATATGGGTTTTGCTGACCTGCGAGTGATCAATGAAGATAAGGTTGCTCCTGGTCAGGGTTTCAGTACGCACGGGCACCGTGATATGGAGATTATTTCCTACGTCCTTGAAGGTGCATTAGAGCATAAAGACAGCATTGGCACTGGCTCCATCATTCGTCCTGGTGATGTGCAGCGGATGTCGGCTGGCACAGGCATTAGGCATAGTGAATACAATGCCTCAAAAACCGAACCTGTTCACTTTCTGCAAATTTGGATTCTGCCGGAACAGAAAGGGATTCAACCCGGCTATGAGCAAAAGACTTTCTCTGAGGCAGAAAAACGGGGGCAGTTGCGGCTGGTCGGTTCCCGTGATGGGCGTGATGGTTCAATTACAATTCACCAGGATGTGAACCTCTATGCTGCCGTGTTACAGGAGGGTGATGAGATTAAACATTCCCTCGCTACTGGACGAGTTGCCTGGTTACAGGTGGCAAGAGGAGCGGTGCAATTGAATAATCAAACGCTGACGGCTGGTGATGGAGTAGCCATTGCCCAAGAAACACAGATCACTCTGCAAGGTGCGTCTGATGCTGCTGAAGTCTTGCTGTTCGACATGGCGGCTTAGATAGAGGGGTGGGCAATGCCCACCTCCTACGAGGAAATCTACTGTTCAGCGATCGCCTCCAGGAAGCATGGTTGAAGACCGCCGCACTGTGCTTGATCCCTATCTGTTCGTCTTTTGTCGCTGGAGTAATTCACTGCCAACACCCTTTAGCGACTATCTCAACCTGCACCACTTTCTCATGCAGTTAGCAACCGATGAAGGCGTACAGCGAGCCATGCAGGCACAAACTATAACGCCCTAAGCAAATCGTTAGAAAGCAAATTGCTGGCCAACAATTGCTGGCGTACTGGTAACTCATTCTTTCAAGTCAATATCAAATTTCGGCTAATCAAGACGGATTGCCTGTAAAACTCAGATAGAACTTTAGGAGAACTCTTAGGAGAACTCTAATGAAGAACAAATTCACCGTCGAAAATGTAGCCCTATTGTTAATTGATCATCAGCAAGGCGCCATCAAACTGGCTCGCAACTTGTCCCGTAGTGTTGGCGAGCAGCATGGAAGATCATTTTCAGGGCTTGTTGCTGAATGATTTGAAAGAAATTGCGCCCGAAGCATACGACAAGCGCATTGAACGACCAGGCGTGGTGGATGCAGGCGGTTCACCCGCGACACTAGCAGACGAAACGGCGTTACGACGCATGGAGAAGCATAGTGTCACCCTGACTTCGACCAATCAAGGGATGGCAGAATTGGCAAATTCCTGGTCAGAAGGCGTTGGGCAGACGATTCAAACAATCCTGTATCAGGAAATCCTGGCGAAATTGGTTGAGGCGTAGGGATGACAAAAATCTCTTTAGAGTTTGTCCCTTGCTAAACCCTGAAACCCTTCCTATGGGGGCTATCTCATCCATGTTGCTTGAAAGCTGGTGACAAGACTCGAACTTGCGACCGGCTGATTACAAATCAGCTGCTCTACCAACTGAGCTACACCAGCATAACCAATCACTAAATATAACAAATTCCGCTCCGGTTTGGATGGGTTTGGGATTGAATTTTTAGAAGACTCTAGCCACTCCATTGAGAGAAGGGAAGCTTGGCAAGATTGGAATTGTAGTAGCGGGGATCATGGGAAACGTCTTCTCCAATCCAGGTTGGCAGGTCGATCGCCTGTTCTGCATCCTGCAATTCCACCTCTGCCAGAATCAGCCCTTGATTTTCCCCTGCGAACTCATCCACTTCCCAGAGCAAGCTGCCCCAGGAAATTTTGTAGCGCGTTTTTTGGATGAAGGGACGATCGCACATCGTCTCCAACATCATTCGGGCATCTTCAACGGGAATAGCATATTCAAATTCCAGGCGAGTGATTCCGGTTGTGGCACCTTTGATCGTCAAAAAGCCCTGTTCCCCAACGATGCGTATCCGTACTGTTCGTCCCGGTTCCGATGCCAGATAGCCTTGACAGTAAATGGTTCCCTTTCCCAGCGTGCGCCACTCGTCCCCAACCACCAGAAACTTGCGCTCGATTTCTGTTCCCATAGCTCCTGACTTCCTGTGTCCTGTGTCCTAACTCCTGCTTAAAAACGCCTCTACTTCATTGGCAGTCGGTTGTGCGGCGATCGCGCCTGCTTTAGTGGTGGTTAAGGCTCCCACAGCACAGGCATAGCGTATAATTGACTCTACTTGGGCGGCATCGGTTAAAGGTTGAACCCCACGCTGACAGAGTTGGTGCAGAAAACCTGCTACAAAGCTGTCTCCAGCTCCAGTCGTGTCAATCACAGGCATGGCAAAAGCCGGAATTTTTCCTTCATTGCCGTTAATACTGTAAGCACAGCCCTTTTCGCCTGCGGTGACTAAAACACTCTCAACGGTTTCAAGCCGATGGGCAATAACTCCTGGATCGGCAGTATCAAAGAGCCATTCTGCTTCGTCGTCCGATAGTTTGAGGAAATCGGTGTGGGGAATCAGCGATCGAATAATGTTGGGAGCTTCATCAGGATTTGTCCAAAAAACAGGTCGCCAGTTCACATCTAGCAGAATTTTGGTGAAGTATTGATCTGCCACAGAGAGCGCTTGTAGGGTTGCTGCTCGACTGGCGGGATATGCCATCTCCAAGGTGCCCAGAACTAAAAACTCTGCCTTTTCAAACAAATGGATGGGTAACTGGTTGGCATCTAAGTGGGTATCGGCGAATTCGGTGGTGGAGTAGGTGCCAAATCCAGCAAAGGCACGATCGCCCGACGTTGAACGCACCACATATACCTCGCGGGTGGGAGCCTGGGGATGGTGTTGTACCCCTTCCACATTGACTCCGATCTCACGCAGCAATTGGAGCAAGTGGTTGCCGTTATCGTCTTGCCCAACACAGCCAATAAAACCGCTGGGAGTACCTAATTTAGTCAATGCTGTTGCCACATTTGCAGGTGCGCCTCCAGGATAAGGAGTCCAGGCTGTCACCTGTTCGTAAGGAACTCCAGGCTGATCAGACAGGAAGTCGAAGAGGATTTCGCCAAGACAAAGCACACGCGGATGGGACATGGGCAACACTAAGTACAAAACAATCAGGGCACCGACGAACGCAGCACCCTGACAAAAATGTTAATCCTTCAAACCTTGACTACCAGCTTGACTTCACGACACCGGGCAGCAACCCTTCGTGAGCCATTTCTCGCAATTGATGCCGAGATAAGCCAAAATCACGGTAATAGCCACGAGGGCGACCCGTGACCCAGCAGCGGTTTCGATGGCGAGACGGAGCACTATTGCGGGGAAGCTGTTGCAGTTGTCGATGGATTGTCAGTTTTTCCTGCTGACTGGTAGCGGCAGAAAACGCTTCTTTTAGCTCTTGCCGCTTCGCTGCGTATTTGGCAATCAACTTCTCGCGCTTTTTCTCGCGCTCAACCATGCTTTTCTTAGCCATGAATCATCCTAACGCTCTTAATGCTTAAAGACACAGCTAACTATGGTAGCAGTCTAGAGTGGTGAATGACTACAGTTTCGCAGAAATATCTTGAACAGAGTTGGCAGTCTTGCTGGCGATCGCTTTTGCCAGTTTTTTCACAGAAGCTGGAGCTTCGGATATTGGCAAATCCGCCTTGCCAGCAGAGGGACACAAATCTGCCAGGGCACAGCGATCGCACGCCGGTTTACGTGCATTACAAACGGCTCGACCGTGATAAATCAAGCGAATTGACCAATTTTCCCAATCCGGGCGGGGCAGAAGCTTGATCAAATCCTGCTCCACTTTGACCGGATCGGTATGCTTAGTCAGCCCCAGCCGATAGCACAAACGTTTGACGTGAGTATCCACTGTTACCCCCATGTTGATGCCAAAGGCATTTGCCAATACAACATTAGAGGTTTTGCGGGCAACTCCAGGTAGGGTAAGCAATTCCTCCATTGTTTGGGGAACTTCACCGCCATAGCGTTCCATAATCAGACGACAGGCTGCCTGAATGTTTTTGGCTTTGTTGCGGAAGAAGTTGGTGGATTTGACCAAATCTTCCAGTTCGGCTGAATCAGCGGCAGCGATCGCGGCAGCATCGGGAAAGCGGCGAAACAACTCCGGTGTCACTTTGTTCACCCGTTCATCGGTGCATTGTGCCGAAAGAATGGTGGCAATCAAGAGTTGCACCGGAGTTTCAAAGTCGAGGGAGCACTTGGCATCGGGATAGAGCGCTTTCACCCGCGCCAAAACTTCCAACGCCCGCTGTTTGGTAGAAAGCCTTTTGGGTTTTGTAGTTGTCACGCTAGCAGTCGTCACTGGGGAATCAGGTTAGCAGTGTCGCGAATAATCAGGAAAATGCCCAAGCCCAGCAGCAGCATCAAGCCTGTTTGCATTACGCCATCTTGAATTTTGCTGGGAAGTGGTTTGCCCCGCAGCCCTTCGATTAGCAGGAAGGCAAGATGCCCCCCATCTAAGGCAGGCAGCGGGAGGATGTTGATGATTGCCAGGTTAATGCTGATCAGGGCAGCAAACTGAAATAAGCTGGCAGCATCGGATTGAGCAATTTTGGCACCTACCGCCACGATCGCCACCGGTCCCGCCACCTGATCTGCCACTTTGCTGAAACGGCTGATCAGTTTGCCAAAGCCATCGATCGTGTCTACCACAATGTTTTGAAACTCTTCTGCCGCTGTGCCAAAAGCTGCGAATCCCCGGACGGGCTGGCGCTCAAAAGTGCCGTTGGGAGAAAGTCCTACCCCGATCGTGCCTTCCCCGTCAGCATTAGCAGTCGGAGTCACGGTGAGATCCAGGCGCTGATCGCCCCGCTGGACTTGCATTTGCACGGGTTCATCAGCATTGTCGCGAATCGTCGCCTGGAAGAACTGCAATTCTCGAATGGACTGGGAGAAGGTGTGACCATTCATCGCCAGCACCACATCCCCTGGTCGCAGCCCTGCTTTGATCGCAGGAGTGGGACTGAGTTGAATGCCTGTGCGTCCCTTGCCGTCTGCATCTAGTGCTGGGGAAAGAGTAACGTCTTCCAGTTTCGGCTTGCCGTTTTCGTCCTTGCGCTCCACTTTGAGATTGGCGGGTGTCTTTGTGACTAGCAGTTCCGCCGAGTTTGTCCTGGGATTGTAGGCAACATCGAACTGGCGAAGATTTTCTTTTTTATCAATGAATAAAACTTCTCCGGGTTTTATTCCGGTTGGGGCTGCCTGTTCTGCCACCTCGGTCACTTTAAAGAAGCCATTAATCAAAATTCCGGGTTGGCTGGCTTGCTGGATTCCAACAGTTCCCACTTGCAGCAACAGCACCAGGTAAGCAAAGATCAGGTTGGCGATGACTCCGGCACTGATGACGATCGCCCGATCCAGAATGGGGCGATTTCTCAGCAAATTGGGATCGTTTGGATCGATATTGCTGGCTTCCGGGTCATCATCTGGAAATCCTACAAATCCGCCCAGAGGAAACGCTCGGAGGGCATATTCGGTTTCTGGTCCTTGATATTTCCACAACACCGGACCAAACCCGATCGAGAATTTGTTGGCATAAATGCCTTGGAGACGGGCTGCCATGAAGTGCCCCAGTTCATGAACCACAATCAGAATCGCTAGAACTCCGATCGCAGGTAACGCAGAAAGAAACCCAGAAAATGCCATAAGTTGTCAATGCGCTTATTTACAGTTCTATCCATTCTAAAGGGTGAAATCGATGGATGAATCTACTCGATTGCAGAGGTACGCCGACTCACCCCAAAACTCTCTACACTAGGAGGGAACCACAAAACCAAGGAGAGCTTCATGACAGCAGTGCAGGTATCGGCTCAGGAATTATTTCGGGCTGCCTACGAAAATCGCTACACTTGGGATCACGATTTTCCTGGGTACATCGCCGATGTCACGCTGACAATGGATGGCGAGACTTTCACGGGCAAGGCGCAGGTGAATGCGAACATGACTGCCGAAGTGTTTGATGTGGCAAATGAGCAGGCACAGAAGCTGATTCATGGGCAGCTTTGGGAAACTTCGATTCACCGCGTCCGCCGCACCTTTGAGCAAACCCACGGCGAAAATACCTTTACCTATGGCAATACAGATACATCCGATGCGGTGGAAATTTTGATGGGGGGTAAGGCAGAAGGCGATCGCTACCAGGTGAAGGATAACGAAGTCACGCTCGTCCATCGCCACATTCATGGCACTGTCATTACCATCAACACCTTTAGCACTCAAAAAACTGAGGAAGGCTACCTTTCTCACACCTACGATTCGGTCTATCACGACCCTAAAACGGGCGAACAGCGGGGAGGCAAGAGCGAATTTGAAGACACCTACGAGAAAGTGGGTAACTACTACATTCTCAGCCGTCGAGTGATTCGCACTGAAGCTAACGGCAAAATTTCAACTAACGATTTTGTCTTCTCCAATATTCATCTGCTGGAACCCAAAGCCGCTTAGAAAGGATGCTGTCATCCAGGCAGGGTTGTCAGAATCGACTAAGATATTCAGGCATCCCTCATCATCCCTGGACTTATGAATTCGGTGTGGCAAACTCTGACCCTTTCTACCCTGCCCTTACAGCGGTGGTTGGACTCCAGCTATTTGCACTATCCCATCGGTCGCTTACGGGCATGGCGCAAGGGAAGCTCGCTGATGCGCTGGGCAGAGGCGATCGGTGGTGTGCTGGCGATGTTAGTGTTTGCCCTGGCACCCTTTGCTAACAACACTTTGACCGGATTGTTGCTGGGTGCCTGTGGCGCTTACTGGGCATTAGTGACCCTATCAGATGAAGGGTCTAATGCAGATGAAGTAGATCAGGAAGTAGAAAGCGATACTCGTAAGGGCGTTTCGCGAAATGTCCCAACAGATCCATCCCTCACTCTCCTCCCTTCCCACTCCCCAACCTCCAACCCCCAACCCCTAACCCCTCCCTTCCCCTCCCTCCTCGCGACTCCAATTCACTTCCTGGTAGGCTTGTACTGGTCGATCGCAGTGGCTGCAACGGCACTGTCTCCCGTCAAGCGAGAAGCTTTTGTAGGGTTACAAAAACTCACACTATACCTGCTGTTTTTTTTGTTGCTGGCACGGGTGCTGCGATCGCCCCGGATTCGTTCCTGGGTGATTGCGGTGTTTCTCCTGGCGGCGCTAGCAGTAAGTGTGTATGGCATTCAGCAATGGTTCATGGGCACGGATGCCTTAGCCACCTGGGTGGATCCGGAGTCGCCCCTATCTAAAACAACACGGGTGTATAGCTACCTGGGCAATCCGAATCTGTTGGCGGGTTATTTAGTGCCAGCGGTGGTGTTTAGTATTGTGGCATTTTTCTCCTGGCGCACCTGGATGTGTAAGGCGCTGGCGATCGTCATGACGGTTGTAAATGGAGCCTGCCTGATGCTGACGTTTAGCCGGGGTGGCTGGATTGGCTTGGTATTTGCCTTGCTGGTGTTGACCTTATTACTGGCGCATTGGTGGAGTATTTACTTGCCCCGCTTTTGGCGCACTTTGGCATTGCCGATCGTTCTAGGAACGGCAATGGGAGTGGTGCTGTTGGCGATCGTGGTGCTGGAACCCTTGCGCGATCGCGTCACGAGCATCTTTGCGGGACGGGGAGACAGCAGCAACAACTTTCGGATTAACGTGTGGATGGCGGTGCTGGACATGATTCGAGATCGCCCCCTGCTGGGAATTGGTCCGGGAAACAATGCCTTCAACAAAATTTATCCCCTTTATCAACGCCCTCGCTTTTCTGCTCTGAGTGCTTACTCGATCGTTCTAGAAGTGGCAGTAGAGACGGGCATCATTGGGCTGGTCGCTTTCCTATGGCTGATCTTCGTGACCTTGGCTCAAGGCTGGAAAGCGCTAAATTTCTTGCGGGAAACCAGCAATCAGCAAGGCTATTGGCTCATGGGGGCGATCGCCTCTTTGGTCGGAATGTTTGGTCACGGGACGGTGGATACAGTGCTGTATCGTCCAGAGGTCAACACGTTGTGGTGGCTGATGTTTGCTCTGATTGCCAGCTATTACTCAGTCATTAGCACGTTTGAGTATTCAAAAACCCAGTAGTTGACCAAGCCAACTTTGCTGAGGAGAGTTCCAATAAAGAACTTTCCCGCGTCGTAGGATGGCAAAGGTTCCTAATCGTGCCCATCCCAAGTCAGTTGACAGATGAGCAGTCAGGCTTTGCCCATCCTACTTGAGTATTTTGTTTGCTAAATCTCCTGAGTCCTGAGAACAAATGACGAATGACCAGTGAGAACATTAACTCTACAAAGCCCCTTGGGTAAACCACTGGTTTCTGTATTATTCAAGTAAGTACGATACAAACATTTTCAGTCCAGGCTTTCGTAGTAAAAGATGAATTCATTCGATCGGTTGTGTTCCGATTGAAGGAGCTATGCGTCAATATGGGCACTAGCAGCATTGAGCATTGTCAATGAATCCTTAAGCGCAGGACTGGAGTATGAACGAGTCGCTTCGAACCTTGGGAGTGCCACCAAACGCTTGGGCTGTGGACGAAACGATCGCTGACATCACCCGTTCCCCCCTCGCCCCCCACTACATCACCATCCCCACCGAAACCAAAACGTTACGGTTGGATCTCGCCAAGACTGCCATCCTCGTGATTGATATGCAGAACGATTTCTGCCATCCGGACGGTTGGCTCGCCAGCATCGGAGTGGATGTGAACCCTGCCCGCGCTCCGATTTCGCCCCTGCAAATCTTTTTACCCGCGCTTCGCAGTGTGCAAGTGCCCGTGATCTGGATTAATTGGGGCAATCGTCCGGATTTACTCAACATCAGCGCCGCCACTCGCCATGTTTATGATCCCACGGGAGCGGGCGTTGGTTTGGGCGATCCCTTGCCAACTAACGGGGCACGAGTGCTGGAGAAAGATAGTTGGGCAGCGGCAGTGGTGGATGAACTGGAGCAAAAGCCAGCCGATGTGAAAGTGGATAAGTACCGGATGAGCGGCTTTTGGGATACCCCGCTGAATAGTATCCTGCAAAATTTGGGACGGACAACCCTCCTCTTTGCCGGAGTCAACGCGGATCAGTGTGTCATGGCAACCTTGCAAGATGCGAACTTCCTCAATTACGACTGTATTTTGATCCGAGACTGTACTGCTACGACTTCCCCCGATTACTGCTGGCTGGCAACGCTCTACAACGTCAAACAATGTTTCGGTTTCGTGACGGATTCAACAGCAATTCTGGAGCAGATTAAGTTATGAATTCATCCTGCGTGATTCCGGTGGTTAAATCTCCCCAAGACTACCAAGCATTTCGTATCAGTCCGCAAGACACGAACCGCTTGGCGATCGTGTTTGATCCCCAATCTGCCAATATGTCGCTAACTCTATGTGTAGAAATTTTTGATATAGGCGGCAAAACTCCCCCCAATCGCCATCAACTGGCAGTAGAAATGTTTTTTGTCCTGAAGGGTGAGGGCAAGGCAACCTGCGATGGTAAAACCGTACCGATTCGGGCTGGAGACAGCATTTTGGTGCCGCCTACCGGCATCCATGAAATTAGTAACACAGGCTCTGAACGGCTTTATGCGTTGTGTTTTATGGTGCCCAACGAAGATTTTGCGGAACTGATTCGCAGTGGCATTCCCGCCGAGCTAGATGAGGAAGATATGGCAGTATTACGCCGCGCCCCAACTCCGGTTCTGATCGGGACATCTTGAGCAAAACCCATAGGTCTAATTTACGATCGCTGTACTCATCCCAAAACCTGTAAATTGCCGCACGTAGGGATCATGAAACGCCAGAATAATATCCTGTTTAGGCACACCCAGTTCCACTAACCGATTGGCAATGCCCTCTTCGGTACCGTCATGCTGAATCCAGATTTTTCCATCTTTAATATCCAGGTGTAAAATACAGCCAAAATTTCGCTTATTTCCACGCCAACCAACATAGAGTAGTTGGTAATGATCATGCTCCGCATCAAAAATCACTTGGACTTCATACTCCTGGGCATTACCTTGCCTTGAAACCCGCTGGGCACGCTCAGAAAGTAGTTGGCGAATATACTGCCGATATTGATCTACAGCCATTGGGTAATTACCTCCTGTTGCACATCGTAAGTTACCAATCGTAGTTGATACCGCTCAACTGCCGCAGCAATGAATCGCCGTTGAAAAAAGCTTTCGTAGATTGGTTCTCGCACAGCAAGATATAGTTGGCGATCCGGTTCAATTTTTGCCAAAGCATCCCGGTAATTGAGGAACTGTCCCAAAGCAGTATGAAACTCTGAAACATTGGATGGACTAATGAAGCTTTTAACCTCTACAGCAATCTTTCGATCTGCCAACTCTGCTGCTAGCAATTGCTCTGCTGCTAAGTCGATTTCAAAATCCACATCATCCACACTAATTTCAAAGGGGTCAGCCGTAATTTTCCAACCCTCCTTTTCCAATGCAGTTCTCACAACATCATGAAATCGATCTTTCACCATAGTCAGCTAGAGGTTGTTCGGCAAAATTGTCTAACGGCGCGAATCACGGTTAAATCAGTTCCCGATCGCCGCACATCTAGCCATTGATCTAACTGCTCTACGCTTACGGTTGGAAAGGCACGGCTAGTCAGAGCGTCAACATACACCCCATGCTGCAAGTGTTTGATCTTGACACGATGATTCTGATACAGCCATACCTCCGGTACAGCCATTGCCTGATAAATGCTCAACTTACTATCAGACCGATTAGCAATATCAACCTCTAATGCCAGGTCAGGAGGCAAATCGCTGGCAATTGCTTCGCCCAATCCCTGCCCTGCCTGAGCATTCTGGATATAAAAGCAGCTATCTGGCTCAATTCCCTTATGCAAGTCGGGACGATTCATCGTCATTGACCCCAGGTCATTAAATTCAAAGCCAAATTCTTCTGCCAACGTTAAGGCGATCGCCGCCAGCACACGATTGGCAGATTCATGGGATTGACCAGGCATTCTGATTTCCAGCACTCCATTCTCATAGGCAACGCGGGTTGAGCGATCGTCCCCCAGTTCTTGCAGCAGCGCGACATAGCCTTCCCATGTCACACTACCAATGCGAATCGCACTTCCTGGTGTCAGTTCAATTTGGCTAATCGGTGTGGCAATAGCTGTGATCATGTCTTTTACACATGGATTCAAATCGTCTCTACTGACATTGTAAGTCTCTTGCCTGGATGGAAGCGCTATCGCCTGCATTACACTTATGCGCTCGATCTCAGGAGAGACCAACGCAACACCCTACGCCTCTTCAGCCCTTGTGCTTGACTCTTGCGATGCGCCACAGCCGCCATCTTGATCAGCACTCAGCCGCCACGCCTCAGCCGCAGCTTGAGCCTGTTGCATCGATTCTCCCAGGATCGGTGTAGCGGAGAAGATATCCGTCAGAGGAATGGTATCGGTGATGTGGGTTTTGGTCAGTTGCTTGATCACATTGGGGGCAACGCCTGCCAGCATTAATTTGCTGTTGCGAATACACAATTCACTGGCATAGCGTTCCAGCAGCTTGATAAAGGTGCTACCCAGTTCATCCCGTCCTCGCAAGCCGAGAATCACGACAGAACGATCGGCAGTATCCGGGGAAGGCAGGGCGGCGTGCAAAATGTCGGCACTGGCGTAGAACACGCTACCGTAGATATGCAAAATGGTGACAGTGCTGGGAGCAATATCAGCGAGGGCGGGGCGTTCTTGGAATTTTTGGGCGGTGCCGGTGGGCAAAATTTGTTTCACTCGCACATCCAGAGAGGACTGGTAAGTGTGGACTAAGATAGACAGCAGTACCCCCAACAGGATGGATTGCTGGATGGGCAGCAACAGCGTCGCCATAAAGGTTGCCAGCATAATCAATCGGGGTGCCCAACCCGTGACCCAGACATCGTGCCACTTCCCCACGTTGAATGCCTGATACCCGACAACGACGAGTAAAGCCGCGATCGCAGGCAACGGAAACTGCTCCAAAATGCCCCCGAACACCAACACCGACACGATCGCCATTGGACTCACCAGCACGACCGCCCAGCGGGATACGGCTCCAGCACTGATATTAATGGCGGTGCCAGACACACTGCCGCCCAAAGGAATTCCCCGAAAGCAGCCACACCCCAGGTTAGACACCCCTTGAGCCAGAAAGTCCTGCCACGCTTTGCCGTACTGTCCGTTGGCATTGGGAATGGTTTTGCCCACCCCGGCACCTTGAATCAGCCCTACTAAACCGACTGAAACTGCTCCCAGTAAGAGTTGGGGCATCAAGGAAAAGTCGGGCAGCACAGGCAGCGGCAGCGATCGCGGGACGGGAGAAATGTCTTTCACCAGTTGCACTGAGGCGGGTTGCCATAAAGCTGTCAGGGCAGTAATGATGAGTAACGCCAGCACCAGATTAAATTGCTTCAATCGAGTCCGTCCCAAAACTAGAATCAGAGCGATCGTGCCCAGCCCGATCGCGGTCGTGGCGATATCCACTTGATTCAGATGCAGGAGCAGATCGAGGGTCTGCGTCAGGCGATTGCCCGCTTCACTGCTGTATCCAGTCAAGCGACCCAGTTGTCCGAGTACGATCACAACGGCAATGCCATTCATAAATCCCGTCAGGACAGCGTTGGAGACGAAGCGGAGAAAGCCATCCCAGCGAAATAGCCCCAACAAGACCTGAAACAGCCCGACCAGCATGGTTAGCGTTACTAGGGCGGGAACTTGCTGCTCTGCACTGAATGCTGCCAGCACCCCGCCGTGACCACCGCGATCGCCCCCGTAGCATTAATCGTCATGAATTCAGACCCGGTGAACAGCGCACCCAGGGGAGTTCCCACCATGACAGCATGTAGTCCATAGACTGGATTCACCCCCATCAACAGCGCATTTGCCAGGGCATCGGGGATCATCGTCAGGGTATTGGTGAGGGCGGCGCTGCCATCTGCCCGCCAATCGGGAGAGGGTTGCAATGGTTGCGATAGTTTGGAACGACTCACTCAATTAACACCCCGATGTGTTGACTGGCTCAGGTTGTGCAAATACATCTTTTTCTGAGGCGATCGCTGCTTTTGCAGGCTGGGTGCCTGGCATAATTTCAAAGTCTGGGGTGAACTCAACTAAGAGGCTCCGCAGTTGCTCAAAGATAGTGCGATCGCCCTCTAGCTTCGCCTTACCTGCGGCAATCAGCTCCTCGAACGTGCTTAACCCAGCCATCACAGATTCCAGGTCGCTGCGGTTAATCGTAATCGTCAGATCTGGGTTTTCTGCCTCGAACCCCTTGATGTTGGTGAGCGTTGAATTGCTCATTTCCACCACAAATTTCTCGCCATTGTCGGGTGTGAGTAAGTTGATCGTGAACGTTATCCCTGCGGCTTTCTGGCTATCGACCCGAATCCCAATAAAGTCGAGCAAGAGTTCAGTAGACATGGCGCGGACTGTATCCGGGCTGACCGCCTTTACCGCAACGCCACTAGGGAAACCATTCCGCAGCTCGTAGGTGGCTGCCAGGAAACTGTTGCGGACACTGGGGCTTTCTTTCTGGTAGCCGATCTGTTCAAACACATCTGCCAGGAGGTCTTTTGCTTCCTGGTTCTGAGGTTCGGCATAGACCAGCTTGTTCAAGATCTCCATCGCTTCCCGGTATTTGCCCTGGTCGTACAACTCCTTGCCTTTTGGCAGAATCTTCGTCGCACCTCCCATCATCTCGACGTACAGCGGTGCCGATTCGCTGGGCGATAGGGGAATCAGGGTGGTGGGATTGCCATCCCAATAACCCAGGTAGCGATTAATCACCGCTCGACTATTGTTTTCCTCGGAGCCGTGATAACTGCGGGCGGACCACTGTTGCTGCAAACTTGCGGGGAGTTTGTAAACATTATGGATTTCGTTGATGGTTACGCCCTGGTTCGCCTGGTGCAACACCTCGTTATTCAGATGGGCGTAGGCATCCCGCTGCACCCGCATCACCTCCTGAACTCGGTCATTGCCCCAACGGGGCCAGCTATGGGAGGCAAACATCACCTCCGCTTCCTGTCCAAACAGATACAGGGCTTCATTAATTTTCCTCGACCACTCCAGCGCATCCCGCACCAATGCCCCCCGGAGGGTGTAGATGTTGTGAATCGTGGCACAGATGTTTTCTGCTGCCCAAAACGCTTTCCAATCAGGGAAATAGGTGTTCATCTCGGCGGGTGCTTCCGTCCCTGGTGTGTTCTGAAACACCATTCTGACCCCATCGATCGCCAATTCTTCAATATCCTGCTCGATGTAACGGGTGGGTTCAATCAGCCCGACTCTGCCTGCGGGTACGTTCTTGCCGATCGCCTGATCGACATGACCTAACGGATCGCGCGGCAACAGCAACCCATATTGAAAGAAGGCTCGACGGTTCATGGCAGTCCCCGAATACACGTTCTCCGCGATCGCATATTTCATAAACTCGATCGGGGCAATAATTTGCACCTTGCCGCTTTTCACATCTGCCTCATACACCACACCGCGAACACCGCCGTAGTGATCAATGTGGGAGTGAGAATAGACAACGGCGACCACCGGACGCTGACCCAGATGCTGATTGACAAGTTCCAGGGCGGCTTTCGCTGTTTCCTTACAGGTCAACACATCGAACAAAATCCAACCCGTATCGCCCTTGATGATCGTCAGGTTAGCGAGGTCAAACCCGCGCACCTGATAAATTTTGTCTGGCACGACTTCATACAGCCCGTAAGCCATGTTGAGCATCGCCTGCCGCTGGAGAGAGGGGTGAATGCTGTCAAACACACTATCAAAGCTCTGCAACAGGAATTCATAGCTGCCCATATCCCAGGCAACATTACCCGCTTCCGCCATGATTTGCTTGTAGGGGGGAGCAGCAATGAACCCTTTTTTGGCTTCTTCAAAATCACGTTCATCCTCAAACGGTAAGCTCTGGCGTAAACTGTCTTGCAACGCGATCGTAAATGCAGATGGCAGCTTCCCCTTGGAGTCAAAATGCTCATCTTTGATTGATTGAGAAACTGAGGGAGTTGATGCTGAAGTACTCATTTTTGAAGTTCTCTGCGAGGATTGACAAGCCCAAATTTGGGAAAAACTATCAGCACCTCAGTTTGCCGTAATAATGTAGGAAACTGATATGAAGAGGCTGTTCTAGCCAGCGCGATCGCCACAAGAAGTTATGAGTTCAGGTTTAACGATGCAGGTGCAGCCCAAGCAAACCCTTTCAATGTCTACGCGGGATGGAATCCGACTGGATGCGGATGTGTATCGCCCGGATGGGGAGGGAGAGTTTCCTGTGTTGCTAATGCGTCAACCCTATGGACGAGCGATCGCGTCTACAGTGGTCTATGCCCATCCCATTTGGTATGCCGCCCAGGGTTACATTGTGGTGATTCAGGATGTGCGCGGACGAGGCACCTCTGAAGGCGAATTCAAACTATTTGAACATGAAATTGAAGATGGCTATGACTCGGTAGAGTGGGCGGCTCGACTTCCTGGTAGCTCTGGAGTTGTGGGAATGTATGGCTTTTCCTACCAGGGAATGACTCAACTCTATGCCGCGATCGCCAAGCCACCCGCTCTCAAAGCCATTTGTCCCGCCATGATTGGCTATGACCTTTACAGTGATGGGGCTTACGAAAATGGAGCTTTTTGTTTACAGGCAAACTTAGGTTGGGCGATTCAACTTGCGGCTGAAACGGCTCGGTTGCAAGGCAATGAAGAAGCCTTTCGGATGTTGGCGATCGCGGCTAAAAACTTGCCTCTGGGCGATGTTGTCCCTCCGCAGTCGAGCATTTTGCACAACCTGGCTCCCAACTCCTTCTACCACGATTGGCTAGACCACCACGAACCCGATGCCTATTGGCAAAAGCTTTCTCCCAGCAGCTATTTACATGACGTGGACTTACCCATGCTGCACATCGGCGGCTGGTTTGACACATTTATGCGCGGTACGATCAATCTCTACAAAACAATGGCGGCGCGGAGTGAATTTCCCCAACATCTAATCGTGGGTCCCTGGGCGCATCTGCCCTGGAGCCGTAAGGTGGGCGCGTTGGATTTTGGTACAGAGGCAAATAGTCCCTGCGATCGCCTGCAAATTCGTTGGTTCGATCATTTTCTGAAAAATAAAAACGTTGGATTACGTGCCCAACCTCCCATCCAACTGTTCATGATGGGAATCAACGAATGGCGCTATTTTGAAACCTGGAATAATATCTCTCCCTTGCCTGCTGCGCTGGTGAGCACTGGACTGGCGGCAATGGATGCCCAGGATGGCAAGCTGGCAATTCAGGAGCCAGAAGGCAGCGAGCAGAACAAGCAAAGCGCATCCAAAATTCAAAACTCAAAACTCAAAACTCAAAATTCACCTACTTCCACTCCCCCCACCACCCCCCCCCGCCCAAACCCCTCCAAACCCGGACGCCCCCCCCCCCCCCCGGGGGGCGGCCCCGCTCCCCGGGGGGGGGGGGCGGGC
>JANRIN010000115.1:0-6618 GCA_033764965.1 Leptolyngbyaceae cyanobacterium bins.302
CAGTTGTAGGGCAGTTCCAGTTCCATCCCCAGAGCGATCGTCCGTTTTTTGCGTAATTCGGCAGCTTTGGCAGTAACACCACTTGCCCCATCTGCTCCAATCACATAGTCGGCAGTGGCAACAAATGCTTGTCCTCGACTCAGTTCGCCATCGGGCTTGATGACCTGTGCCTTGACGGTAACTTTGCGATCGTCCAACTCCAGCGATCGCACCATCAACCCATCCTTTAAGTCGGCTCCTGCATTGACCGCTCGTTGTGCCAGGACATCATCAAAAATCGGACGCTGCACCATCCAGATCGACAATTTCTCAGCCCCATCGGGATTAATCGCGCCCAGGTAGGGATCGGCAAAATTCCAGGTGTGGCGCATATACTTCACGTTGCACTCCACAAAGGCAGCAGGAGCCAGATCGTAAAGGGCGCTCTGCACCACGGGCACTCCACCGCCACAGGTTTTGTGACGGGGCAAAGGATATTTTTCAATTAACGCCGTTTTGAGTCCAGCTTGGGCTGCGGTAGCTGCGGCGATCGCGCCTGCCGGACCTGCCCCACACACAATCACGTCGTAATGCAAAACCATGCAATCTCCCATTCGTTGCCTGATCCAATCTATGCTCAATCGGTTTGGATGCAAAGAGGCGAAGGCTCGACCTGGTACAATTGCTCTATGTTTGATAACGTTTCTAAATTTCTCATCGAACAATACTCACAGGATTTTGCGACCTGGCTAATTGGGGAAACTGTTGAGTTGACGGAACTCAGTCCGTCTGAACTTTCGCTAGAACCCATTCGCGCAGATGCTTTGGTTTTGCTGCAATCCGATAATGTGGTGCTGCATTGCGAATTTCAAACCAATCCCGATTCAACTATGCCCTTTCGCATGGCAGATTACGCCTTGCGGGTATATCGCCGCTTTCCACTCAAACGCATGGTACAGGTGGTTGTTTACCTGCGACCCACAGATTCTGAATTGGTTTATCAAACCACGTTTACGGCAAATCGCTTACAGCATGAATTTGAAGTTGTGCGCTTGTGGGAACAGCCAACCGAACTATTTCTGCGTTTCCCTGGACTGCTGCCTTACGCCGTACTCAGCCAAACGAACGATCGCCCAGCGGTACTACAAACGGTTGTGCAAAAGCTCGAAGCATTGGGCGATCGTCGGCAGCAAAGTAACCTCGCTGCGGCAACAGAGATTTTAGCTGGGTTAACATTAAACAAAGCCGTAATTCGACGATTGATGAGGAGAGATCTGATGCGAGAGTCAGTGATTTATCAAGAAATATTGGAAGAAGGTCGTCAAGAAGGTCGTCAAGAAGGTCGTCAAGAAGGTCGCCAGGAAGGTCGCCAGGAAGGTCGCCAGGAAGAAGGACGATCGCTAATTTTGCGACTACTCAACAAACGCCTGGGAACAGTACCCGATGCTGCCCAATCGCGGATTGATGAATTATCTTTGGCACAATTAGAGTCGTTGGGGGAAGCGTTGCTGGATTTTGCCAGTCTGGCTGATTTAGAAGTGTGGTTATCCAGTCAAGCTTAGGGCTTTAGCATCCGGTCTTCAATCATTTGCCAGGTGTGGGGTGAAACGCGGACAGCAGCTTGTTTACATCGCACAATTAGCCAGTTGGCATAGAGATAGCGTTCTAGCTTGCGATGCTCCTCAGTTGAAAGGCTAATCCAGGTGGGATCGAGTTTGAGGCTGGTAAACCAGATATGAAAAATGCGGTTGTGGAACTCCTGCACGATGTGATTAGGCTGACGCAGATCGGGCGCATCCTGCTTGAGTTCCTTCAAGCGCGTGACCAGAACCTCGATCGCGTGCGGTTGCAGGGCACCGAGTTTTACTAATTCATCGGTAAACGTTTGAGTGAACGTTTTGGCAAGTGCCTGCCCCATTTGGCGAGTGGGCATGGATTGGGTCAGGGCGATCGCCAGTGCCCGTGTGGGCAAGGCGGATTTTGCTGGAGTGTTCTCCTGGTCATGAGTAAACTTGGGAGTGCGGGTATGTGCCAGGGTGCGAGCCAGTTCCAGGGTGCCAGCCAGCTTGTGATCCAGGACTCGTGCCAGGTTGAGAGCGCGATCGTTCACCAGCGCCAGAAACAATGCCGTGATGCGCTTGGTTGCCGCAGACAAGCTATCTGTGGAGTCGTGAGCAATGTCATCTGCCCAGGTCAGCAGCGCTCGCAGCTTGGGCGTGTTGATGTAGGTTTTTGCCTGGGTTTCCATTGCCAGCAGTAAAGGGTCCGCACCACCCCGCATCAATCCTGCCACCAGCAAAAATACCTCCTGCCAGCGTTCGTGAGTCAGGTGGTCTTTCACCAGTTGTTTAGTCAAGTGATGATCATCAATGTACTGAGCCGTGAGGTACTCTTGCAGAGTCAGATGGGAGAAAGAAAATACATCCTGCGCCCGTTCGACTAAGATGCCTTGCTGAATGGCGATCGCTTCCAAAACCGCTTCTCCATTCAGGTGTCGGGGCGCATTTAAGTTGTTCGCCATGAAGGTTTTGATCTGGTCCACCACTTCCCGCTGCGAGAAAAATAGGCGGTTTGCCTCAAATCCCTGATAAGCAATTTCAGACAGCAACACTTCTTCCAGTTCCGTGCTGAGTCCCTGGTAAATTTCGTCCGTCATGATGCGTTTTTCGGCTGCCCACTCTTCCAGCAACACACGCAACGCCTTACGATACAACACACTACGATTCTGCGGGAAGTTTTGCGAACTGTGGTAGACCAGACAAAGCAACGTCAGCAACAACGGCGATTGCGCCAGTTCTCGGGCGGCTTTGTACTCTGGTTTTTGCAGCAGTTGCCAACACTTTTGAGCAGTACACGCTTCCCGATCGGCTTCTGAACTAAACCAATTGAAAATGAATTCCTTAATTTGCTCCTGGGTGAAGTCTGCCATTGCCACATCGCTGAAGCGGCGGAAGTTGTGTCGATAGGCGGCAATGCGGCAGGAGGCAATAAAGCGATTTTTGTCGTGCTGATCCACAAAGTTTTGAATTTGCCGAATCGCATTGTCCAGATTCTTGGTGGGCACTTCATCCAGCCCGTCGAACAAAATCAGCAATTTGCCCTGCTCCAGCAGTTTAGCCGTGACTTCCTCCGGTGACGGAAAGCCACAGATGCGAAACTCCTGCGCGATTGCCGTTTCAATTTCAATCTCAGCGGCAGTAAAGTTTTTCAATTCCAGAAAGACCGGGATGCACTCATGCACATATCCGCCCCCCAGCCCTTTCAATGCCTCCAAGCCCATCTTGCGGAGAAAGGTCGATTTTCCCGCCCCCGGTCCGCCCAACACCATCAAATATTGCTTCTCATTGCCAACCTTCAGCCCATCCTGTTTTTTGGAGTTCTTCCGCTGAAAACTGCGTTCTGACTGCGATCGAAAGGCTTTTTCTAAATCCTCGATCGATTCAAAGCGGCTAATGGCATCGCGATCGAGAAACTGTACCGCCGTGTAAACCGCCTCCAAGGGCACAGGTTCTCGCATTCCCAGCACTTTCAACACTCCATGCCGCTTGGCATAGTTCCAGGCGTATTGCTCGGAAGCCTTGTTAATAATCTGCTCTGGGTCTTCGTTCTGTTCCTTCACCCACCCGAAAAACTTGCCGCCACCATCACACACCACACGAGTCACGATCGATGCCAAGGTAATTGCAGCGGCTGGAACCAGAATCCGTTCGATGAACATGGCGGAAGGAAGGGGCTGGGGGAAAAAGGAGCAGGGAGGAAAGGGAGCGGTTGGGGGGAACTTTAAAGAACCAGGGGTTGGGGTTCTGTATGATCAAGACTAGCCCACCGATTCACTTGTTGTAAGTGCAGTTCAAAGTTTGCTCAGTTTCAGCATCCAAATCATTACATCTCACAGCAAATTCTAACCCCATCCCCCTATCGATCGGTACACGCCCACACTTCAATCTTGCAAGCTCCTGTACCGCACGCGGTAACTGCTTTTGCTTCGGCTTCGGCGCGGGTTTCTGCCCAGCCCCAACCCACATTCCGACCATCTTTGGCAACCGCACCGCAAGCATTGGCAAACCACACTTCCACCTGGCAACCTGCCTCGCCACACTCCTGCAATGCCGCTGCTTCTGCCTGGGCACGAGTAGGGTGATTGTACGCATAACCCCAGGCTCCCGTTTCGTCACTGGTGGCGATCGCGCCGTACATATCTTCTGCCGATGCGGCGGCGGGAGAGACGAGTTGAGCGGCGATCGCCAGCCCGCTAACAGTCGCGATCGTTGCCAACTTAGAAAGAATTTGGATCATTGTGCTTATGCCTCACTAAAAAGGAAATCAAAACCAAAACACCGATTCAAAGCAACTGAGTGAGGTTAGGCTGTCAGGATTTATCCTGCTGACTTCAAGAACTCCACACTCCACTCGTCCGTTGATTTAGGTGATTTTTATTTAGAGTGCCCGATGTTTGGACAATGCTCACTGTCAATAATTTGATGCAAATTGCACAGGTCACAGCGCCCGAAAGCCTTTATCCTCAGATGTAGTCCTCAAATTGAGTAAGGCTATGACAACTGTCCAAACCGCTTCCTATGGCTCCTGGAAATCTCCGATTACTTCTGACCTGATCGTGGCAGGAACGATCGGGTTAGGGGGCGCACACCTGGATGGCGAGGATGTGTACTGGAGTGAGCTACGTCCCACGGAAGGCGGGCGATCGGTGATTGTGCGTCGTACACCGAACGGACACACTCAGGACATCACTCCGGCGCCCTTCAATGTGCGAACTCGTGTGCATGAATACGGGGGTGGGTCTTATCTGGTGCATCAAAGCGTGGTGTATTTTTCCAACTTTGCCGACCAGCGACTCTACAAACAGGCGATCGGCAGCCAACCCACTCCCATCACCCCGGAAACAAAATGGCGTTATGCCGATGCCGTGGTGGATAGTCCGCGCGATCGCCTGATTTGCGTGCGGGAAGATCACACGGTTGAGGGAGAAGCGGTTAACACGATCGTCAGTGTCCCGCTTGATGGCAGTGATCAAACTGTGCTGGTTTCGGGCAATGATTTTTATTCCTCGCCGCGTCTGAGTCCCGATGGCAGCAAGCTAGCGTGGATCAGTTGGAACCATCCCGATATGCCCTGGGATGCCACAGAGTTGTGGATGGCAGAAGTCGCACCGGATGGCACCCTCACCAACTCACAACCGATCGCAGGTGGCAAGCAAGAATCTGTGATTCAGCCCCAGTGGTCACCGGACGGCAGACTGTATTTTGTCAGCGATCGCTCGAACTGGTGGAACTTATATCGATGGGAGCAGGGCGAGATCAAACCCCTTTGCCCAATGGATGCGGAATTTGGGATGCCCCATTGGGTGTTTGGCTACATCAACTATGGGTTTGCGTCTGCCGATCGCCTGATCTGCACCTATAGTCAGGAAGGCATTTTTTATCTGACAAGCGTTAATACACAAACCGGACAGTTGCAGGCGATCGATGTTCCTTATACCGACATTGGCGGCGTGCAAGTGGCACCCGGAAAAGTCGTATTCAACGCGGGGTCTGCTACTGAACCAGGAGTGATCGTCCAGCTTGACCTCGTCACTCAACACCTCACAGTCTTGCAACGCTCCAGCCGTTTAGACATCGACCCCGGCTATCTTGCCATCCCCCAACCCATCCCCTTTCCCACCACCGATAATCAGGTTGCCTACGGTTTCTACTATCCGCCTCAAAACAAAGATTTTGCGGCTCCAGAAAATGAGCGTCCGCCCCTCCTGGTCAAAAGTCATGGTGGACCCACTGCCGCCACGTCTACCGCTTTCAACTTAAAAATTCAGTATTGGATCAGTCGCGGTTTTGCGGTGTTGGACGTAAACTATCGCGGCAGCACGGGGTATGGGCGGGCATACCGGGAAGCCCTGAAAGGGCAATGGGGCATTGCGGATGTGGATGATTGCGCCAACGGGGCTAAATATCTGGCAGAAGCGGGTTTAGTCGATGGCGATCGGTTGGTGATTGATGGCGGTAGTGCAGGCGGCTACACGACCTTGTGTGCGCTTACCTTCCGAGATGTGTTCAAAGCGGGAGCCAGTTACTACGGGGTCAGCGATCTAGAAGCGTTGGCAACCGACACCCACAAGTTTGAATCGCGCTATTTGGACAGCTTGATTGGACCGTACCCGGAGCAAAAAGATTTATACATCGAGCGATCGCCGATTCACGCTGCCAAGTTCCTCAATTGCCCCGTGATTTTTTTCCAGGGAGACGAAGACAAGGTCGTGCCCCCCAACCAGGCAGAAATGATGGTAAATGTGTTAAGGGAAAAAGGCTTGCCCGTCGCCTATGTCCTTTATGAAGGAGAACAGCACGGTTTCCGCAAAGCCGAAAACATCAAGCGCACCCTGGATGGCGAATTTTATTTTTATGCTAATATTTTTGGCTTTGAACCAGCAGACGAGATTGAACCCGTGGCGATCGAGAATCTTGGGGAGAGATAGCAGAAGCTTGGCTCCCTCTGAGTCCATCACTGTGGAGGACGTGCTTCTAATTGCGCTGGTTATGCCACCCTCAAACACTCACGCTAAGGTCGTTTGTCCATCAAAATAATCTTGCAACTGGCGATCGTGATCATTAGATAGCGTAATCATCG
>JANRIN010000117.1:0-16306 GCA_033764965.1 Leptolyngbyaceae cyanobacterium bins.302
GAACGTAAGCACTTAACCTTACGCACTCGGATTAAACGTTTAGCCCGTAAGACCATTTGCTTTTCTAAGTCGATACGGATGCATGATATTGTCATTGGCTTGTTCATTAACCGCTATGAGTTTGGTATGGTTATTTAACCTAATCCACAGGTTTGAGCCATTACCCATCAAGCATTCGTCACTCCGCTTCAGTCGTAAAAGATAGGTGAGAAGATGACAGATGATGAGTCTAAACAATAACCCCAACTCCGGTGAACATCATGTCGATCGCCACCCAACCGATGACCCTTGAGGATTACCTGAAGTACGACGATGGCACCGATACCCGCTACGAACTGGTCAACGGGGAATTAGTTGCTATGCCAAGGGAGAGCGAGTTAAACAACCGCATTGCATCCTTTCTCTTTGCCTACTTTCTGCAAAGCGGTATTCCTTACTACTGTTTGAGGATAGGAGCGCAAATTGCAGTGAGCGGGGCACGGGCAACGGCACGAGAACCTGATTTGCTAGTTCTATCAGAAGAGACGGCTGCTGCTTTAGAAGGAGCACCCCATTGCCTGATTACTCAGGATATGCCACCACCATCGCTAGTTGTAGAAGTGGTCAGCCCCAAGCAAGAAAACCGCGATTACCGTTATAAACGCACCGAGTATGCAGCACGGCAAATTCCCGAGTACTGGATTGTAGACCCGATCGCCCTCAAAGTGACGGTGCTGGAATGGGTCGATGGCTTATACGAGGAGCAAGTTTACCAGGGAGAGCAGGCGATCGTCTCGCCTCAATTCGGACCCCTCAACCTGACGGCAACGACTCTGTTAAGCGCAGGACGATAGGTGAAAAGCGGTTTTGTATTCCAGTTCTCATCAAAGATCCGTCGTGCTTTTTCTTGTGCTAGGTCGTAACCGCTAAGATTTTCTAACCGTCGAGGGGATTGATTGTATAGTTCCATTGCATGGGAAATTAGCTTCTCCTTAGGGATTGAAGGGAATTGAGATTTTAATTCCTGAACAATGTGTTGAAATAATTCCGTATCCATACATACCTCCCATAATTAACTGCACAAACTATAGTTCATTGGAACTACTTTGGAAGTGCGGATAACCGCATGATTAAGTGATTAAGCTGAAAAAGTTTTCTTTAAAGAGAGGAGTCTTCAAGGTAGGAGCGATGAATTTGGTTAGGAAAGTCATCAGATTGTTTTTTGCTTCTGACTTGCCGTCCATGCGATGCTTAAATTCTTTCTGTTAAGCAAATTTAACACGATAGTAACAAGTTCCTCTGGCGGATGGTAAAGAGAACTGTAGCTTTACGCATCGCGAGGAAGAATTCGGAACCCGGCTTGAACAAAGTGCTGATCGAATGTGAGCGCAACTTGTAGGGTCTGCTTTTGCATCACAACAAAGGCAATGCAATCAATGAGTCCCCAATCCTTATCCTGTCGAGCTTTGTATAAACTAAATGCTTCGTCAAATAGAGCCGGGGTTAACCGGATGATCTAAATCTCCCTAGAGGAACACAACTCCTCAATGACTTGGATCGCTTCCGCCTTGTATCGTCGGGCTAAAGCGTTGGCAATCTCCAGCAAGACAGCATCCGTTGTTACAAGAGGATGGCTAATGTATTGATCTGCAACTTGACTGGCTGCTGGATGGTATTGGTCCCGCTCATTAATAAGAGCAACGATAAATGATGTATCGAGGAAAAATGCGCTTACTGGCAAGATTTCTCCCCGTTCAAATATTGATCCAGATTTTTGGAAAAGTCTTCTGGAGCCTGGATTTTGATTTGCTTTAAGCGAGCTAAAACACTTGGCTGAGGTGCGACCTTTTCTTGAACAAACTGTTTAATAGTGGTGTAAAGCTCATTTAAGTTGTTATCGCCAACTTTATCAATTTCGGCATCGATTAATTCTCGAATGGTGTTCGCCATATCTTCTCCACCGATTTTCCCAGCTTGGTTGTATCAATTTTATCAAGAGTCGTTGATTGGGTAAAACGATCGCTATCTTGGTTGCGGTCTAGTGGAAGGCAATGAGCAGGCGTAGGACATGAGTTCGCGGGCGTTGGGGGTGTAGCCGAGATACTTTTGTCCGTCGTAGACCTGATCTTGGGTGGTGCAGTCGGCGTACCAGCGCAAGTCGATCGTGCTGGCATCAGGTTTTACCAAAAAATTGCGGTGTTTGGGGTTGGCATCTTCATGACCTGTGTCCTTGACGCGCAACCCTGCCTCATAGCCAGGAATGCCCATGAACTTGCGGGTGGAATAGCCGCCGGGATATTGACTGCCAATTGCGACTTCAGAGCCGCGATGAATTGTGGTTGTGCCGCCGATCGCTGTATAGCGGCATTCTAATTCATAGCGGCGTTGATCGCGGTAGGTGCCTTCCAGGTTCATCAAGAAAGTGGCTCCGGCAGGTTTGGCGGCTGTCTGTTTGTAGATCTTATAGCCCAAACCTTTGGCTTTGTTGAGGCAAGCACGTTCAGCACGGGCGACGGCGGTTTGTCGAGGGGGGATCCCTGCAATATTGTCGGATCTGGGTCTACGATCGCCCTGCCACTGAAGGGTTGAGCTTGCGATCGCCCCTGCCATGACAGGTGGCAGGACTCCTCCTAAAGTTGCGATCGTCAAACTTGCCCATTTCAGCATTGCAATTACCCCATACTTTTTCAAAAGAAATTGAAATCCAGTCGTACAGATACCACATCTGTTTGGATGCAGCTACTCACCATCCCCTCTGCCATACTAAATAAGAAGCACCCATCAAGAAGAGGAAAGAGTCGTGCCCGATATTCAGGAACTCACTACCCAGGCAAAAGAAATTGCAGACAAGCTGGGGATTCGTAAGTTTGATATTTATGGCGCAACGGTAGATGAAACCAGTGTCAAGGTAGACCAGGGAGAAGCGGATCAGGTGAAAGCATCGAGCCGTTCTAGTGTGACGGTGCGGGTGTGGAATGACGAGAACACAATGGGCGTGACTTCCACGACGGATGTTGATCCGACGGGGCTAGAGTTGGCGCTAAAAACAGCTTATGAAGCCAGTTTTTTTGGTGTGAAGGAAAACGTACCCGACTTTAGCCCGGAATCAACTGCACCGATCGCCACTGTGAGCAAAGAACCCGCAGACCAAGCACCCGTAACCGATTTGCTGGAAAAGTTGATTGGGGTGGAGAAAACCCTGATGGCAGCTCATCCCGCGATCGTGGGTGTCCCTTACAACGGCATGGCACAACGGTTGAGCGATCGCTTTTACCTGAATAGTGAGGGGGCGATGCGGAAAGAAACGCGATCGACCGCGTCCATTTATCTCTATAGCAAAACCGAAGAGGAGGGGAAAAAGCCCCGCAGTGCTGGAGCCTTTCGCATCAGTCGCAGCGTGGCTGAACTAGATTTAGAGGGTTGTTTGCAAGAGACCGCAGAAAAAACGATTAGTCATCTCAATTACGCCAAAATTCCGACTGGCAAGTATCGCGTTGTGTTTGCTCCGGAGGCATTTTTGAGTTTGCTGGGAGCGTTTTCCAACCTGTTTAATGCTCAGAGCATTCTCGATCGCCAGAGCCTTTCCACACCCGAATCCTTAGGCACTCAAATTGCCTCTCCTTTATTGTCGGTGGCGGATGATGCGCTTCATCCTGATAATGCTGCACCCATTACCTTTGATGGCGAAGGCACCCCCACCCGTCGGGTTCCCCTAATTACCAATGGCGTTTTGACTAGCTTTATTCACAGTGCGGGAACGGCGAAACGGTTGGAGGCTCAACCCACTGGCAATGCCAGCATTGGGGCAAAAGTCAGCATCAGCCCCAACTTTTTCCATGTGACAGCAGGCGCACCCGCCCCCCAATCGTTCAGCCTGGAGAATGCTGAAAATGTGGTGTTGATTGACGATGTGCAGGCGCTCCATGCCGGGGTGAAGGCGTTGCAAGGATCATTCTCGTTGCCGTTTGATGGGTGGCTGGTGAACAAGGGCGATCGCGTCAGTGTGGAATCTGCTACGGTTGCCGGAGATTTTCGCGAACTGCTGCAATCGATCATCTACGTGGAGTCTGAAGGACATCTCACGGCTTCTGGTGTGTGTCCTTACATCTGGGTAGATGAGTTGTCGATTACCGGGGAATAAATCCCAATACCCACATTGCAGGGACAATTCGCGAATCGTCCCTGCAATGCTTTATGACAACTGCGCCATCCAACCTGCTACGTCGATCGCCAGGAGTTGCCCCAACTTCAGCAGCGATCGCAGATGGGGCAAGCTCACTTGGGGTTCTGGAGAAGCGTGATCTGGTTGCAGATTGCGCTTGATCCACTTGAGGCATTCAGGAATGATCCAGTTGTTCAGGCTGGAAAAATATAACTCCTGAGCCTTTGCCAACGATAGATTCAGGTGCATTTGCTGCCCTAATTCCACCAGGCGCTCAACTCTAGACACATCAGCCGCGATCGTGGCGGGATCGAACTCGAACAGTAAGTGGCGCAAAGCTTGAAGAATCAGGCGCTCCAAGGTTTGTTTGGCTTCGGGCAGATCCACCTCACAGCGCATATGTTGGGCTTCCGTGGCGATCGCGTCCAGTTCCGCCAGATGATCAAATCCAGCGTGAGTCGTGGTGATAGAGAGATCGCTACTTTCCTGCTCCAGCGATCGTAAGGAAAGGAGTACCCGATGCCGCAACGCCACTTCTGCCGCCACCTGCATTTCCTGGGGCACATCCAAATCATCCCGTTGAAACGCCATCAACACTCCATAGTTGTCGCGGTAGACCTGAGTATACAGTTGCGCCAAGCGATTCAACGTGCCTTGAGTCAGGAGACGCATGATCCGATGCCGTTCTTCCGCAAACAGACTTTGCAAGTTGAAGGACTGATCCCCAAAGCGACGATTCATCGCCAGGATAATGTGTGCTGAACTTGCCTGTTTCAAGGCTGCAAACAGGTCATCTTTCATTTCGCTGTAGTCGCGCCGTCCGGAGAAGGGCTGAATGCAGCAGTGGAAATCCCATCCACCCAGATGCAACACAGCAAACACTTGATCTGCGGTTTCGCGAGTCATCTCAGAAATCAATTGCAAACGACCGATCGCCAGCGTCATCGAACCAATGCGTTGCAACTGGTAGTCGGATTGGTGCGCGGTGTAGCAGTACACCCGTTGTTCCCTGGCATGGGATGTGAACAGGGAACTGATGGCGTAGTGCGCTGCCACCTGTTCCAGCGAAATTTGGGCAGAATGCACCAGTTGGCGATAAACCTCTGTGCCAGTACCAAAAAGCTCCACATTGCTGGGGATCGCTGCCAGTCGTTGGATAAAGGCTTCTTCTAGACGAACTCCTGTTACGTCTCCAGCCAGTTCCAATGCCCGCGCCGCATACCGCAGAATTTGCACGCCTTCTGGACGGGAAACTTCTTCAAAAAACCAGCCGCAACTGGTGAACATCAGCAAGGCATGACGCTGCATTTCTAGTAACCGCAGGGCATCCACCCGCTCTGGCACATTCAGAATATGTTCCTGATGCTGCTCTAAAAATTGACTCACCTGGTTCACGGAGCGATCGCGGATCACCTGAATGTATTCGTCTCGCACTTTCCAGGGATCGCGAAACAGTTTGCTGGCAGCATCTTCATACACGATCGCCAATTGATCTCGCAGCCAGTTCAGCGCATCCCGCAACGGTCGCCGCCACTGCTGATGCCACACGCCACCGCCCCCACAGCCGCAATCATCCTGCCAGCGATCGACTCCATGACTACAACTCCAGGCGGTTACAGGCTTGAGTTCCACTTCCCAGGTCGGAGGATCAATGGACAAATAATGGGCGTAATTGGTGACGGTCCAGCCACGCCCCGGAAACTCGCTCACAAAGGTATATGCCAAGCATTTCTCGGTGCCGCCCTTGTGGTGTCCAAAGGTTTCGCCATCAGTGGCGACGGAGATCAGTTGAGCATTGCGATGATCCCCGCGCACTGCCTGCCCAATCCGTCCCGCAAAGTTATGGGCATTCGCCAAGGCACTATCAAATCCCATGTCTCGCGAAATGGGTCCGTCGTAAAAGAAGATATCGATGTAGGGGAGGGGTTGGGGGTTGGGGGATAGGAGTTGGGGGTTAGAGTTTAGGTAACAGCGGTAGGGACGGGTGGGATCGATTTGACTGCCGCCGACTTCTTGCCATTCAGGATCGGGATGGTCAGCGGTGGGGAGTGGACGGCAGCGTTGTGCTTGGGAGGGAGCCAGGACGATGAATTTGATCCCTTCTGCAACCAGGGCTTCCAGCGTTGGATAATCAACGGCGGTTTCTGCCAACCACATTCCTTCAGGATCACGCCCAAAGCGAGAGCGGAAGTCTGCCTTACCCCAGCGAATTTGAGTCAGTTTGTCCCGATCGTTCGCCAGGGGCATGATGATGTGGTTGTAAACCTGGGCGATCGCGTTGCCGTGTCCATTCAACCGGGCACAACTGCGACGGTCTGCTTCTAAAATGCGTTGATACACTTCCACGTCGTGCCGCTCTAACCAACTGAGCAAGGTCGCGCCAAAGTTGAAGCTGAGATATTCGTAATTGTTGACGATGCCGATGACTTCGTCCCGATCGTTCATGATGCGGGCAAAAGCGTTGGGGCGATAGCATTCGTGGTGAATTCGTTCGTTCCAGTCGTGATAGGGGTGGGCGCTGGGTTGCCGCTCGATCGCATCCAGGTAAGGATTTTCGCGGGGCGGTTGGTAGAAGTGCCCGTGCACAACGACATACACCCCTTTGGCGGTATGGATTGAATCCTGTCCTGACGTGATCCCAGCCGATGCCCGTTGTAACTGGTGGGGATCAGTTGCAATCGTAGATAGCTCAGCATGGGTCGATGCAGGGGGTTCATGAAAATACTGCGTATCAGGACTAGAACTCATGTGGGAAGATTTTGAACAACAACATTGAGACAAGCCAAACCAGCGATCGTGGATCAATAAGTAAAAGTTGGAGATACTTGATTTGATAGGAATTGTCCTCAATCAAATCAAGTATCAGTATGTGAACTCACATCGGATATAGTCCTCAGCAATTGGTTAGATATTCATAAGCGGTCTTTGATGCTAAGGCACCATAACTGATTCAATCGTGATTTTTAGACGAACTTAATAAGAAATTAAGGGATCACAATAAGTCTTTGAAAAACTCTAAGTTCTCGTAATAAACTTTATGGACTAAAAAGCGATGATGTAATTTGGTGATGGAATCTGTGATTACTGGTACGACTCAACTTTTGGGGGTGATTGGCTACCCGATCGAACACTCCCTGTCTCCCATCATGCACAACGCGGCAATCGCCCATCTGGAGGTTGATTGTGTGTATCTGCCGTTTTTGGTAAGACCTGAGCAATTGGGGGAAGCCGTGAACGGGCTGGCGGCGATCGGGGTGCGCGGTTTCAATGTGACGATCCCTCACAAGCAGATGATCATGCGTTTGCTGTCCGATGTTTCACCGTTAGCCCAGGCAGTGGGAGCTGTGAATACGGTGTGGCGGCAGGACGATCGCTGGCATGGCACGAATACGGACGTGACAGGCTTTTTGGCTCCGCTGCGATCGCTGCCACGGGATTGGTCAAAGACAGATGTGGTGATTTTGGGCAATGGGGGCGCGGCGCGGGCAGTGGTGGCGGGGTGTGCCGAGTTGGGCTGTGGCAAGATCCGAGTGTTTGGACGCGATCGCCACAAGCTGGATCAGTTCCATCAAAGTTGGGAAAAGTCCCCGCTGGCTGTTACGCTCGAAACTCAAACCTGGGATGTCTTGCCCGAATACTTTCCGACCGCAGGTTTGGTCGTGAACACGACTCCGATCGGGATGTATCCCCAGGTTTATCAACTGCCTGTTGCGCCAGAGTTGATAAACCTGTTGGAACCGGGCGCGATCGCCTACGACTTGATTTATACGCCTAACCCTACTCGTTTTTTGCAAAGGGCTAAACATCAGGGAGCAACGGCGATCGATGGCTTGGAAATGCTGGTGCAACAAGGTGCCGCTGCCCTGGAAATTTGGCTGGATCAAACGCCTCCGGTGGACGTGATGCGGCGATCATTGCGGCAGCATTTGGGATTACACTAATCCGGCGCGTAGGGCGACGACTGCTGCCTGAACCCGATCGTCCACTGCCAATTTATTCATAATGCCGCGCACATGGGTTTTCACGGTGTTGGGACTGAGGTACAGGTCGGCTCCGATTTCCGTATTATTTTTGCCTTCAACCAGGAGCTTCAGCACATCCATTTCCCGCCCAGTCAAATTTCCCACACTCACATTGGGCATGGGCGGTTTGAGGCTCTCCATCACCGATCGCGCGACTTGCGGATCGAGGTAGGCGGCACCGGCTTCGGCGGCGGCGATCGCGGCTAACATTTGCTCAATGCTGGCACCCTTGACGCAATAGGCATCTGCTCCACTGGCTAACGCTGCCAGCACCTCAGTTTTATCGGTGTGAGAAGTCAACATCACAATTCGGACATTTGGCAACTGTTGTTTGATCTCTTCGGTTGCCGCAATCCCATCCTTCCTGGGCAACCCTATATCCATAATGATCAAATCGGGTTGGTATTTGAGCGCAGCTTGTACGCCCAAGTAGCCATCTTCCACAATCTCCTCAATCCGAAACCGGGGATAGGCAGATAAAATGCGTTCCAATCCAAGCTGAATCATCGGATCATCTTCCACGATCAAGATGCGTAGGGGTTGTGCGATCGAGGACGATTCAGGTGTAGCAGACACAGAGGGGTTCTCCATCACGATCGTTGGTTATGCTTACAGCTTATCGACTTTCGGGGTGATGTCAAAAGTGACAGAGTTTGATAAGGGCAAGGTAAACCAAAAGGTTGAGCCGATTCCAGGTTGACTGTCTACCCCGATTTGCCCCCCATGAGCGGTGATAATTTGGCGACACAGATATAATCCTAAACCCAGCCCAATGGTGCGTCGTGACTGTTCTCCCCGTTTGTAAAGCTCAAACATGGTGGCAGTCTGTTCCGGAGAGATGCCAATGCCATTGTCTTCAACGGTACAATACAGCATGGCAACGGACTGGCTTTTTTCCTGTTCGGTGGCATTTTGGTGAGCAAGCTCGGCTTTTAAGGTGAGAGTGAGTCCGGGTGGGTTGTGTTTCAGCGCGTTGGCAATTAAATTTTCGTAAACGCGGCAAAGTTGACTGGAGTCTGCCTGAACCGATGGCATCTCACCGGGCATCAAAATTTGCAGGGTGGCGTTGTCCTTTTGCAGCATGGGTTGCCAATCGGCAGAGAGTTGTTCAACCAGGTGCCGCAGTTGGACGGGTTGAAGATGCAGCGTGATGCCGCCTACGTCGTTAGCGTGGGTTTCGAGCAGGGAGTTGATTAAAGCAAGCTGACGATCGTGGCTGTGGATCATGCGCTCCAGCACCGATCGGGAAACGTTTGCCGAGTCGTCTCCAGTTTCGGCTTCTTCCAGCAAACTTTTCAGCACCATCAAACCACCCGTAACAGGATTTCGCAAATCGTGGGAAACCGCATGGAGAAACAACTGCACGGCTTCCTGGGCTTTTTGGCGTTCTCGCACTTCTGCTTGGAGTTGTTGGTTTTGCGATCGCAATTGGTTTTGCAGGGTTTGTAGCTCTAGATGCGTCCGCACCCGCACTAACACTTCTTCAATTTCAAAGGGCTTAGTGATGTAGTCCACTGCGCCTGCCTGAAACCCCTGCACTTTGTCGAAAACCTCCGTGAGCGCCGTCATGAAGATCACCGGAATATCCTGGGTGTCGGGATTTGCCTTCAATTGACGGCAGGTTTCAAAGCCATCAATTCCCGGCATCATCACATCCAGCAAAATCAGATTCGGTTTGGCGTAATTTGCCTGGGCGATCGCGCTGGCTCCATCCTGAGCCACCCGTACCTGATAACCCGACTCGCTCAAAGACGTGACTAGAATGCCCAAGTTGGTGGGGTTATCATCCACTAACAAGACTGCATTTGTCCCAGCCAATTCACTGTTCATTCATCTATAGGACTCATCTATTGAGTAATGTGCAGCAAGCTTAAAATAAACAGGATTGCAGTACTGGACGAACCAACCGCAAACATCAGCGCTCGACCTGCGGCAATATTAGCAATGTAAAAGACGGGATAGACCGATCTCGCCAGGACAAAGGCGATCGCTGCCCAGGCTGCCGTAGGAGATTGGACTCCAGTGACGTATGCCATCAAAGCGGCGGTTGCAAACGTGGTGAATGTTTCAAACCCGTTCTGGTGTGCCCAGCTTGCCCGTTGGGCAAACCCTGGTAACTTATCGGTCGCCGCTCGTGGGGTGACAAAAGCTTGCGGACCAAGCTGCAAGCGCTCGTAAGCGACTAAGGTATAAGGCAGGTAAATCAATGCCGAAGCGATCGCAATGCTATAAAGCAACACCACCGGGGTGGAAACGGGTAAAGCCGGAAGATTCATGCGCTTGAGTTCGAGTGTTAGTACAGATGTCAAAGAATTATCTTCTCATAGTGTACCGAACCCGAACAACGCCCGCTTTTAATCCTCTTTTAACCTCCGCTCACGGGCGGAATCAGGACAACTTCGTCTCCATTCTGCAACACGGTATCGGGTGTCACTTCGTCCAGATTGATCCCAAATTTGGTGAGATTGCGCCACCCTTCGAGTTCGGGGCGTTCTGCCAACAGGCGATCGCGCACCGCTGCAACAGTTGCGCCTGGAGGAAATTCCATCTGCCGCTCAGGAACACCATACGCCTCTTGATACGCCGCAAACAGCTTAACCGTAATCTGAATGGTTGCTTCTGCCATTGCTCAAATTCATCCAGTGCCGGAACAGTATCGTAATTTTGATGGACAAGATTCTGATATACAAGCCTTTCGCCTAAAACAGTAGTGTGTTAGATCTGTGTTTCGGCTTCGCTCAACCCACTGTGAGTGCGGGTTGAGCGGAGTCGAAACCCACATTTCTAATCCATCACCCCTAAAACCTCCTCCAGTTTATAGCGATCGCTCAACCGATAAAACACACATCCAACCTCCGTCCCCCATCCCCTCTCTACCCTCTCTTCGATACAGTGGAAATGGATTCTTTCTTTCCTGACAAACTGTGACCCAACCTGAAGCCATCCGTCATCTACTCAACGCCGTCGCCCAGGGGGATGTTTCCCCGGATCATGCCCTGGAAAAGCTAAAATATTTCACCTACGAGCCTGTAGACGACTTTGCCCGGATTGATCATCATCGGGCGCTGCGAACGGGCTTTCCAGAGGTGATTTGGGGACCGGGCAAAACTCCGGAACAAATCGCCCGAATTATGGAAACCATGCGGCAGCAAACGCCCGTTGTGATGGCAACTCGAATCGAGCCATCGGTCTACGAGCAATTGCGGGAAAGGGTGCCAGGATTGCACTATTACTCGTTGGCAAAAATTTGTGCCGTGCAGGGTCGCAACGAAACGAATCAGCCTTACCCGATCGCCCCCTCTCGCCCCGGTTTGATCAGCATCCTGTCGGCTGGCACGGCGGATCTGCCCGTTGCCGAAGAAGCCGCCATCACCGCAGAACTCTGTGGTTTCCAGGTCAAACGCTTGTGGGATGTGGGAGTGGCGGGTATCCATCGGTTGTTGAGCCAACGGGACGCGATCGCCGATGCCGATGTGCTGATTGTGGTGGCGGGTATGGAGGGAGCCTTGCCCAGTGTAGTGGCAGGCTTGGCAGACTGCCCCGTGGTTGCCGTTCCCACCAGCATCGGTTATGGAGCCAGCTTCAACGGGTTAGCGGCGCTGCTGTCCATGCTCAATTCCTGTGCGGCAGGGGTGGCAGTCGTGAACATTGACAATGGCTTTGGCGCGGCAATTCTGGCAGGGCAAATTCTCAGAACGGCTGTCCGATTGCGCGATCGCTCATCAAGACAGCGATCGTAGGGAGATAGATGATGCTGCAATTTCATCCGTTGGGCATGGGGCAACAGGTCATCGACACCACTCTCGGTTCGATGGTGTTTTACACGCCCGTCGGCGACCCCTGGCGATTACCCTCTGCTAAGGCTCAACCCTTACTCTTTCTGCATAACTTTGGTGGGGGTGCTTCTGCCTATGAATGGTCGAAGGTGTATCCCGCTTTTTTGGATGACTATCGCGTGATTGCACCGGACTTAATTGGTTGGGGGCAGTCCGATCATCCGGTGCGCGATTATCGCGTTGAGGATTACCTGACGACCCTCACAGAGTTTATCGAAAAAACCTGTACCCAACCTGTGATTGCCGTGGCAGCCTCCCTCACCGGAGCGATCGTGGTTCGCCTTGCCATTCAGCGTCCTGACCTGTTCCAAGCCTTGTTTCTCACCTGCCCTTCTGGGTTTGCCGATTTTGGGCAAGACTCCGGACGACGCTTGCCGCTACAAGTGATTAATACGCCGTTGTTGGATCAGTTGATCTATAGTTTGGGCGCGATGAATGAAGTGTCTGTTCGCAATTTTCTAGAGCGGTTTTTGTTTGCCAATGCCGATCTCGTTTCGCCCGAAATCGTGCAGGCTTATCTGGAATCTGCTACTCAGCCTAATGCTCAGTATGCTGCCCTGGCATTTTTACGCGGTGATTTGTATTTCGACTTAGCCAATTACTTGCCACAATTGACGGTGCCAACGGCGATCGCTTGGGGCGAAAAAGCGCAATTTACCACCGTCGAATTGGGACATCGCCTCGCAAAATTAAATCCCCAAACGGTCAAATTATTTGTAGAAATTGCCGAGGCAGGCGTGTTGCCTCAGTTAGAACAACCTGCCCTACTCATTGGACTATTACAAGCCTTTCTAAATGAATCCCAAAACGATTTTGTATAGGGTAAGGTTTTAGCGAAGTGCAGCGTATGATTTTTCAGTTACTTACTGACATTTCTTCAAATCAATAAATAATAATGCTTAAATCTCAAAACCTTTCTTACCTAATTCCTTCTTCAAATGAGCCGATAGTAACTCCCCTTATTTTAGTTGCTATTTTTATTCTTTTCATGTCACTGAACTTTCTGGGAACTTATCTTAGTAAGCTATGGTTAAATCGCGTGGCAACGGCAATTGCCGCATTGTATTTTACTTTTATTATGGTGCAATTCATAAAAAACTTACTTATGTTCTAGCAATGAACGAGGGACAAGAAGTAAGTTTTTCCATGTGTTGGATTAGCTTCAGCATAACCCAACTACACCTAAAACCTCGGAGGTTTAAGCGCCAACACTGGTGATTACACCTCATTTTTAGTAAAACCTCCGAGGTTTGCGTCAGTCTTTCGTAGGTTGGGTTAGCGTCAGTGTAACCCAACGGAAACGTTAATAGTGTTGGGTTTCACGCCATTCAACCCAACCTACCTTGGGAGGTGTTAGCAATAATTTTTAGACCCACGATCGCCTACTCTTCTTCTTCTTCGTATTCTTCCTCCTCTCCCTCATCTTCTTCGTCACTATCCTCTACTTCTTCCTCTTCCTCCTCATAACTATCCTCTACTTCTTCCTCTTCTTCTTCCTCAGTTTCATCTTCAGATTCTTCTTCGTAAGCATCTTCGGTTTCTTCTTCAGTTTCATCCCAGTAATAGAAAGAATCTATATCTTCAACTTCGTCAATTGGAATCAAACCTTCGTCTGTGTAAATATATTCTTCTTCATAGGTGACGTTATGATCTTCGCTGTTGAAAAAATCTTCTAGAAAGCTGCTGCCTGGAGTTTGCAACGATCGCACGATAGCAGCAATTTCATCACTAAACAGGGAAGAGTCATCTCCAGCAATATCTTCGCTTAAGTCCACAGGTTCACTGACCCGATGAATCGTCCAGCAGTCGGAGTTGAGGTCAGCGTTGGTCATGTAGTTGTAGGGAATATAGCAATAGCCGCGATCGCCCCAATCTTCCCCCCAGGAATTTCGCACAATGAAGACTTGATCCGGATCAGAATAACCCACACATAACATCGCGTGTCCACCGTCATGTTTTTCTTTCTCAGGATTGGGCATCGGGACTAATCCAGTTGAACCTACTTTCTGAAATGAACCAAACAATTGCAAGCCAAAGGCAAAGGGATACCCTTCAGCTAAACAACTTCGCATCGTATCTAAATCAACATCAACCCGCTCTGCCACCTCCACTAAAAAATTTGCGGCTTCATCGTAAGAGAAATCATGGGGACGTTCAAAGATGCGTTCTGGCTCAAATGCCCAAGTTCGTTCTGAACAAGCACCGTACTTTTGCAACACCTGAATGCAGCTTTGCAGATAGGTTCCCTCATCAATGGAAGTATCGCCATCCAGTTGCCGCGCATTGTAGTAAATAAACAAACGGCTGACATCCTCTGCTTGCCCCCTCAGCCGTTGTGCCAGATACTCATAAGCACCCGCCATTGCGTTTGCGGTACAGCTATTTGTATCGCCCTGATTTTCCACCGCCGTCATGTAGGAGCGGAGATCGACTTTTGCAGGCAAGTTGCCATCAGCAAAGCGATCGGAGCGAAAGGTTTTGTCATCTGCATGGCGCTTTTCTGGACGGTAGCCACCCAGCTTCACCCGCTTACCGGACGAATGCTGAACAACAGTGGCTTTGCGGACATGACGATAATCTTTGACAGCCATAGCAACCTCAGAGATGGAGCAAACGCTTATCTCTTCAGGCTTCCCTCAAGCACAACCGGGCTAACGACAAAGTTGAACGGCGGCAAATCACCTCAAACTCAACACAAACGGTTTCAACCATCTGCTGCGTTTAAATTCTTGTGTTGCGTAGCTTCTGCGCTGGTCTAAGCTACAGCAATGCAATAAATTCGTCTACGCTCAGTTCAGCATCTCGAATGATCGTTCGTAATGTGCCTTTCGCTAATTCCTGATGATCTGGGACAACGACTTGAGCAAAAGGATCATCTCGACGAAGAATAACGTGGCTGCTTTCTCGCCGCTTTTGGTAAAAACCCACTTTCTCCAGCACTTTGATACAATCCTTTCCTGAAATGCTGGGTAACCTACTCACACAACCGCCAGAAATGCTTCAAAGGTGTCTTCTGGAACAGGCAAGCCATCTTCTTCTAAGGCAGCAACATAGCCTGAGATTGCCTCCCTGATATTTGTGAGAGCTTCTTCCTTAGTTTTACCCTGGCTAACGCAACCTTTGAGGCTTGGGCACTCCACAACCCAGTAGCCGTCTTCATCTCGATGAACGATGACCTGCCTCATATGCTATTCAACCGCCACAAAATACAAGTTCGATCCTAGCACCAGGGTTGTTGTACAGCCCAATTACTATTGGGCTGGCATTTCCCATACATCTACAAACCGGCTATTCTGAAAGTCTCTGCCTATTCCTACAACAACCCTCCCATCCTGACTCATAGCAACCCAACCAATCCTATTTTCTCCATCTAAAGTGCCAACGTTTTGACCTGTTTCTACACTCCAAATTTGGATCGAACCGTCACTTCCAGCACTGAACAGCAATTCTCCCTCTGGACTGAATACACAATTCCCGACAATATCAAGGTGTTCGTGATACCTGACGTTTTTGTGCTTTGTGATTCTCTGAACTTGCTCGCCAGTCTCAAAATTCCAAATCTTGATGCCGTCAAAACCTCCACCCGCTAATAATTTTCCGTCTGAGCTAAATACGAAATGCTTGGGTCTTATTGCATAACCATTATCTAAAACACGCAGCTTTTCACCTGTCATCAAGTCCCAAACTTTAACAGGGGTCGGAGGATCTTTATCCTCGTCCACTTTAAAGCCAACGATCGCTTTACTGTCTGGACTGATTACCCATCCTGCATCTGATAGGGTTCGCCGGATTTTCTTTCCACTATTCAAATACCAAAGGTTCATTGCTTCTCTTAAGGAGCCTACACTGCCATCAGTCAGCAGGATTTCTCCATTAGCACTAATAGTTATGTAAGATACTCCGCTACCAAATCCTTTGAACACTCTAATCTGTTTCCCGGTTTCAAACTCCCACGTCTTTAAAGCTTTACCGCCAGTCACTATCGTTTGCCCATTGGAACTGATTGCCAGAGCAGTAATTCCATGTTCGAGAGATGTTTCGTTGATATAAGGATATGGGCTGAGAGGTACAGCGACCCAAGAACGCTGAATTTGTCCAGTTTGAACATCCCAAATTTTGACTAACCCACCTCTGAGACTGCCCGTTACAAGCCATCTACCATCAGGACTAAGAGCCTATCCGGAAACCCTATAAAAGGTGAGATACTGGAGGAGACTGAGTTCTAGACATTTAACCTGAATGAGCTTTACAGCGATTGACCCCGCCTTTCGCTTGCCCGATGAAGTTTGGGAGCAAGTCAAAAGTGC
>JANRIN010000120.1:0-5859 GCA_033764965.1 Leptolyngbyaceae cyanobacterium bins.302
ATTCTTTGGGAACATCAAGGGATGCTAGAAGCCGCAACATTTCCAGGGTACTGGATGAGCAACGGGTATCTCCATTGCCAGCATCTTGTTGAAGGGTTTGGACTAACTCTTCAGGGATAAAACTCAATTGATCCACAGTGAAAGTCTCCTCTAGAGCCGTTCCCCACAAACAGCCAGTTGGCTGGAGCACTGTTGTCCAACTGGTTGAGGTGATCACTAGGGCAGGCTTTATAGGCTGACAGATATATCGTTTCGTAGGGACGACTTGTGCAATGAACACTGAACCAACATCGGATTTCAACATAAATCCCGATAGCAATAGTGGTTATCAAACACGAGGCTATCAAACCGATGGTTATGGAAGTGGACAATCAATTTCTGGAGCTGGTAACAATCCCTGGCAAACCGACCACTTCAGCAATGGCTACCAGGAGAACATCTTTGAGCAAAACTTTGGTGACACGCCCTACTCGGAATCTGCTGCTAACCCCAACCCTCACCTAAAGGGCTATAGCAAGGATTCTGGTTATCAGCAAAAGACGGAGCACACTTTTTCTGCACCGGAATTAGAGCTTTAATTCCCCTTAACCCTGTCTGATGTCATGAATACCTCACTGAGAATGCCAGACGGCTTCAAGAGGCAGCGGGTTCTGGCATGGATTATTTCGTTGTGCTTAATTGCCATTAGCCTTTGCGGGTTTAACACACCTGCATTGGCTCGTACCATTGACGATGGCAGCTTACCAACCCGGATTCTAGAAGTTGCAGGAAGTCAATCTGGGTTGCCTGCAACTCAAGTTTTATTACCCGATTGGAGCCGGATTGCTCTGTCACAGATGCCGGGTATCAGCCGTGCTGGCTCAATCGATGGCAAGCCCTATGTGCAAACGTTGGGGTATGACCTGAGCCGCCGTTGGAATGCTGGTATGACTCCTGATCAGTATTTGAAGCTGGGGGACATTTCGCAGGCATTTCAGGCAGAAGTCTTTTCGCCAAGGGCGATCGCCCAACTCACCAACCTCGATCTCAATCAGGTTGCCTTAAGTGCGTTTACACTGGCAGCCGAGCAAACCCTGAGCCATCTGGCAAAGGTAGTGCCGGGGTTGGCGCAAACCAATGTGCAGGCGATCGCCCCTGTTGCTGCTCTTCTCGCTGCCAAAGCTGTCGGCATTAATGTCTCTGATCAGACGCTGGCTGAAGTTTTGGCACAGCATCCCCAAGTTGGACAGTTACGCTTAAAAGATATTGATCTTTCTGGTTTTCCTATTACCTCCATTCTCAATCTAGAAGCCGTTCAGCTCCAACAGTTTGAGGGCTGGATGAATAGTTTTGTGCAAAATATTCCAGGGTTAGGACAGGTGCCATTAGGGTCAATGCCAAACCCGATTGCTGAACTGGGTAGCTTGGTCATGCGAGTTGATCAGGTGTATGGTTCAGCAGAGGCACAACGCAACAACACCATTTCTGGCTCCGATGTCCAGGGCTTTTCTGTCCCCTGCGCTGAAACAGATTGCGCCTATGTTGAACTCGATGATTTAGAGAATGTCGGGCGAAATGCCAGGGGCAGGCTGGAAGGAAAGCAATGGATTTCAGGAAAATATCAGGAAGTTGAGGGTGGTTGGGGTGTCTTGCGATCGGTAAATAACGGTCGAGAACCTACGGGGCGCTTGCCGTTTGGCTCTGCTTTCAAAGTTGTGGTGATGGAGCCAAATGAAACCAAGGATACCGTAGATACTGCCTTGTTCTTCCGCTTCTGTGCCAACGCATTGGGCTGCACACCTTACTTCATTGGTCCTGTGCCATTCTTCACCTACAAAGTCAATGCTTTGATGTTTGTGGGCGATTTGAGCGATCAACGAGCTGCTGCGGCATCTCAACCCACCGGAGCCAACCGAGAACCTGAAAATAGCCAAACTATTGCTGGCGATCGGAATGGAAACAATCCCTGTAGTTTAGGTAGCAGTAGCCAGCCCGTGTCGGCACAATCTATGCAAGGTATTGATTTAGATGCGTTGGCAGAGGCGATCGCCAGCATCGAAAGTGCTGGAAGTGGAGGTTACCAAGCGGTTGGAGTTCATACGTGCGCGGATGGTGGAAGCAACTGTGGGCGGGGGTTAGGACGATACCAGTTCATGAGCTACAACCCCTATGCAGTCCAGTTAATTGCTGCCAAACCAGGAGGACAAGGATTCTTGAATCGCATCGAGCAAGGCTATCAACCTACTGATGCGGAACTGTTTCAGTTCTTTCCGCCTGCCGATCAAGATCGTGCTTTCATGGCAGACCTCGCTAACAAAATTCAGGTAACGAGGGGACAGATCGATCCAACGACAGGACAACCTTTCACGGGCGATCGCTTACTAGAACGAGTGGCTCAAAAACATTTTGGTGGCGACTACAGCCGTGTCGATGGTGGAGGCTCTGATGCCTTGGGTCGTCTGAGTTTACGAGATTACGGTCGCGCTGCTGTGACTCGCTATCATAACGGTGGCAATGGCACACTCACCTGTGCTCCCGGCGCAACCCAGACAACCGCTAATGCCTCTGGAACGAAAAGCAATGATGCGACCCAGAACAGCGGGACACCCGGACAAGCCACAGGAAGATTAACCAACCCTGCTCCAGGCTTCCCTGTCACCAGTGAGTTTGGTCCTCGCTCTAGCCCTTGCGCGAGTTGTAGCTCTAATCACGCTGGAATTGATATTGGCACACCGATCGGGACACCGGTTCGAGCGGCTGATGGTGGTAAGGTTCTCTATGCAGGTTGGCTATCCGGCTATGGCAAAACCATGATTGTGGAACATGCGAATGGCAGGATGACACTTTATGCTCACCTAGATTCAATGGACGTGAGTGCTGGCACTTCCGTGCAACAGGGGCAGGCGATCGCTCGCAGTGGGCAAAGTGGATTGGGCACCGGACCTCACCTGCACTTTGAAGTGTTAGAAGGGGCGACTCCTGGCAATTGGCGTAGCGGTTCTTCCATCAATCCTAGACAGCGAGTTCAATTTTAGGGAGGGCTTAACTGTGAAACCACACCAGCGATTTTCACTCCGATTCACCGGCAGACGCTTGTCTTCACATCTTTGGTTGTTAATCGTGGTAGGAATACTGTTTACTATTGGGCTGGGATCTCTTCCTCTTGATGCACAAACCCCTGGCATTTCAGAAACCGTTAGTCGCTGTATTCCTCAACAAACCCGACAGCCTATTGTCCGGAGTGAGCTAATCGGTTCTAGTCGTTTACAGGGCAAAGACTATTATCTGCTAGCAACCTACACCGAAAACAACCAGCAGCCAACTAATCTGATCATCACAGTTGCAAACGGAAGCTGTGAGGAGTTGTTCTTTAACCCGATGGGCGATCGTATTCCCTTTGCCAGTGTTGTTCCTCAATCGGTCGCTCAACAATTGACGCTGGCACAATATCGTCGGGAAATTGAGCGCATTGGGAACGATCGCTTTCAGCAACAGGTCAACCAGGGTGCAGCCTCCACCCAAAATCCTACCTGGTTTGCTGAGGAAGTCTGGGCACTCCGACAGTTAGGCATTACCGTTCCTGCCAATGTTCGGGTGCAACAGTGAGTTCAAGTTGGAGAGGACACCCACTATGACAGATTCATCTTCAAAACAGGCTCCACTTCAGTCCCAGAAACTCAGTACAGCCGCTATCCCTGTACCGCCCCACTGGTTGTGCCAAGTAGGGTACTGGTTTCGCATCGGCTTTAGTCTTTTTCTGCTGTTGTCGGTACTCATTGGCATAGCAGGTTGCAGTTCCAATGCGGCAACCGTTCCCTGGCAAAAAGCAACAGCAGTAGTCCCTGAACCTGTTTTAGAACAAGTGATTCAGACAAGTACCGACTTAGATGTAGCACAGGCAAAAGAATCTCTACTTGCCTGGACTGTAGACGGCAAAGAAGGCAAATTGGCGCTGTTCAATTTCAATACTCCGAATCTGTGTGGAGCCTTGGGTTGCCTCTACACTGGTTACTGGCTGAGAGAGAATCAACCCGCAGTAGAGGTGTTCCAAAACTATCTAAATCCTAATCTTCCAGCGAATAAACCTTTGATTCAGGTGGGAGAAGATCGGGGTCAGTCTTTGCCCTGTTTAGAGGTGTTACAGATGGAGGGCGATCGCTTACGACAATTGAATTATTGTTTCAATGGCGATCGCTACCAGCTTGCAGACAGCCAACTTCTCTCGTCTTGAACTTACGTCCAACATTGATCCTTCTACAAACAAAAAAATCTGCCATAGCCAATCTAGCTATAGCAGGGGTTAGTCCAGAACAATCAATAAAGATAAATTGGTTCACTCCTCGTCATCATCTAGGTCATCATCATCGAAATCAAAGTCCTCATCATCTAACTCTGCATCTGAGTCCTCCAAGTCATCTAAGAAATCTTCATCCTCCTCAATCGATTTGATTTTTCGTGGAGGTTTTGTAGAAGGCTTAGTATTTAAGGCTTTGTTAGCTGCACCATTCTTATGAGGCGGCAATACCTCGACTTCCACTGCTTCTACTTCACCTGGCAGGGCAGGTAAAGACTGAGGCTCTGTGAATCCGGCGATCGCATCATGCTGCTGCCAGATCAGCGCCTTTGCCGTAGGAGTGCCCAAATAGAGGAGAGGCAGGGTTTCGATCGTTGGTTTGGTATACGCCACCGTTTTGCAGCAGTCGTGCTTGTTCTTGCCCTCACCTTCCTTGACCGCTTTGAATTCCACTTCCAACACGCCCAAACTCCGCCATCGATCGTTCTTGCCGCTGAAAGGCACATTGAAGTAGTCAGCAAACGTTTTTTCCAGCGCACGGTAAAACTCCTCACGAGCTGATTTAAAGCTCCAAAGCGCGACATTTTTGAACCGCACGACAATCGGCATCGTATGCAGCGGTTGATTATCCTCATCTAGAAACAACAGCGCATGTTCTGAACAAACATCCATCGATTTTTTGTCAAGACTATTGCGGTACTCGTCATAGAGTCCAACCACCGTGCCGCCCAAATCTTCCACATCCGACTTGTAGCGGATATATTCCGGCACAAATGCCAGCACGAGCAACCGAGCTTCCGTAATCAAAAGACCTGTGACATCTTCAGTGAAGGTAACGGTTGTGAGGTCGTCTTCATCAGGCATGGCAATCCAGCCCGCTTTCTCCAACTGATCGATCGGAATTAGAATCCCGGCTGGCTTGTCATTAACGACAATGCCATATGGCAACTGCGGTCGGCGCACCTGATTGTAGGCATCGCTGAGGAGGTCTGGATCAACTTCAAACTCGTCTGGTACCGCCCTTTCAGTTCGAGCTGCACGAGAGCCAGTTGCCGTAGTTGATTTTGGCGATTTGGGAGTAGCCGCTTTAGTACCTGTTCTGGTGTTGCTGGTAGAGCTATTTCTAGAGTTCGTTGATTTAACCATTGCAGTGCAATCAAATGAGTTATCCCCACTCCAAGGCGTTAGCCTGAGAAGTTGGTTGAAACAGAAACAATACAATTTGGCGATTGAGTCACTAAATATCGCTCTCTCATTCCCTTACCCCCTAAAAAAATGTCCAGACGGTTGAGCCATTAACTGACCTGCACTCGTTAGAATTCCTGCCAAGATTTTAGTCATTCGCTATGCCTCTCCCTTTACCTGCCTATTTGAACCACCTCTCCAGCAGCAAAAGCTCTAACTCCACGGCTTTAATTCAGGTGCCATCCCACTCTCAACCACTAGCAGCGATCGACTTTGGCAAAATGCTTCAGCAATACAACAATCCCCAAGGTTGGATGATGCTGGGTGGATTACTGGTCGTATTGTTGCTACTCCGCATCAGTGGATCGGGGAAAGGCAAGATTACGACAGGCAAGCTATGC
>JANRIN010000139.1:0-4750 GCA_033764965.1 Leptolyngbyaceae cyanobacterium bins.302
ACGCTCAAACACTTCTCCCAAAAGCATGGCTCAAACCTGGGTGTTAGATGTTCAGCTTTTAGAATAGAAGCCTGAAAGCCAGCGATGGCAGGGATGTTAGAAAATATTAAGAAGTTCTCAGACGACCTTTAGAGGGCTGCTGCTTGATACCCAATCCCTTGTTTTGGTGACAAACGCCAATCAAGTCCTGACGATTCCCAACCCTGAGCAACAACATTGGTTGAAGCAGCGAGTGATCTACGAAATCGCCCTCTACAACCGCCAACAGCGATCACGTAAACTCCCTTTTCAACGGGTCATTCGGGCTGTTCAAGGGATCCAAACGGCGATGCAACGAGGATTATCTCTGGTTGGATCTACTCCACAACCAGAAACCTTCGCAACTCAAGCACGACCCTCTTCGCTAACGCTAAAAGATGCTGCCGATGTTCCTGTAAAACGATTGTTGCTGGCGGTGCAAGAACGGCTCTATGCCGCAGAAGTTTCTGGATTGGCGGTATTTGAGACTTCTACTTCGCTCAGTATTTCCTCGTTCAGTGCTTCTGCTACAGGGACGATCGCGATCGCTGCAAATCTTTCCCAACCCCTTGCATCTCAGTCCAGAAAACGGATTCGGGGGGTGGCAAGCTTGCTGGCAAATCGGAAATTGGTTTTGGTGGCTGACTCCAATCAAGTGCTGGATGTGCTGACCTTTGAACAACACCAACTTCTGTACCAGCGCATTGCCTGGGAGGTCGCCAGCTATCGACGCTACATGACTCTACAACAGCAAGTCAGTCGTTTCACTCCCTTACCCTCTCCTATCACCAAGAATAACCTGGTGCTGCCTCCTGTGCGGGCTTTCCAACGGTTGATGGCTTGGATGCAGTCGGGTGCCGTGGCAATGGCAACCAACTTGTTTCAAGAAGCCTGGGTTGCCGCCCTGTTGCCTGCATCTGATCTGCCTGCATCTGATGATGAATTGGCTACGTCGGCGATCGCTGATCCAATTCCATCAATCCCCCCAGTTTCTCGATTTGCAGTGCGCGATCGATTACTGTTACCTATTCGGACATTTAGAACGCTGTTTGCGTCTCAATCTGCTTCTAATTCAGTCTCCCCAGTTTCTATCTATTCCGCCACGCTTCAACCCGTAACTATTAACGCAGTTGGTGGACTTGTCGTAGTGCCATCTAATGCCGCCGCAATCGTAGAACTAGGAAGTGAGGCAACCCACCTACAGCCTTTTCCTACAGAATCTACGGCGTTGACAAATGCTGTTAGCAGACTCAATCCGCTTGTGGAGCAAGGGCGCACCACTCGCATGCACACTCAAAGCAAACAAACAGCAAAACCAGTAGCGGATGAAAGAAAGCGATCGCCGGACTACATCGATACCCATGTGACCTGGGTAGACTACGAACAAAGCTGGCTGGAGCGGGTGATGCGGTGGCTTGATCACTGCTTCCTGTGGATTGAAACAGTGATCAGCAACCTGTGGAAAATGTTACGGCAGAGTTAAAGATGGCATCAACCCCAACGCTGGGCTTCCGGGCATTGGGCAATTTCATCTCGAATGCTGCGGAGCGATCGTCCACCATTCCACTGCTGCACGTAATTCAGTACATCCTCTGAACAAGCATCCTGCCCCGCAAACTCTCGATAGAACCCCTCAATTGCTGACATTGCCTGATGGTGGCTGGCAAGTTTGCGGTAAGTGTAGCCATCAATGTAGTGTTCAAACCGTTTGGCTTGAGACGCTGTTGTTACAGTATGGTGCTTCCGAGAGGAAGGAGATGTACCGAGTGGAAACAAAGCGGTTAAGGATTTTAGCCGTTTCATTTTTCTCCCTCCTTTTGGGTGAACAACACCCTTAGTCTGACAAACTCGTGCGCTTCCAGTCGTCCTCTATGTGGACGAATCCCCCTCCGCCAAATGGAGGATTATGTGTCGTTTGATTAAGTTGGTTGATCGACAGGAGTGTTGTTCGAAATATCTAAAGGTTGCATGGAGGCGATCGATCGAGAGCAGACCCAATGGCTGGGAACGGAAGCGGGCCAGCCCATCCGAACAGCTTCAGGACAGATGGTATAAATCGTGAGTTGACAGTCAATCATCTGAAAGCCAGCCCTGTCAACTTGTTTCAAGCCCTGCTTCCAGATGGAATCGTTCTCGAATTCGATCGTCCGGTTGCATTGCACACAAACCAGGTGATGATGATGATGGGGCGAGGCAGAATTCAGTTCGTAGTGCTTGTGCCCCTCTGCCAATTCCAACTCTCTCAAGATGCCCATGCGGGTCATGAGCTTTACAGTTCGGTAGACCGTGGACAAACTGACCCCTTCTCCTCGTTGCACCAGTAGGGCGTGCAGTTCTTCCGCACTTAAATGGTTGCCACGAGGCAAATTTTGGAAAACCTGTAAAATGATCTCCCGTTGCGGCGTGAGTCGCCACCCTTTGGAATTTAGCTCAGACTTCAGCGAACCAGCGGTGTAGGAAAACATAACGGCTTCGGCGATAGAGGCTTACGCGCAATGCTGAAATGATAGTTCCTATTCGCTTTCAATTGCAACAAGAGAACTTATTGAGAATCTATTGCAGAAGGAAAGCCAAGAGTGGGAAAGCCGCGATCGCCCCACGGCTATTGAGACTTGGGACGAACTTTGACTCCCCGGTACTTGAGTTCGGGCAATCCAGAGTTGTCCACTGCCTCTTTGGTTGCTGCTTCTGGAACTGTTTCACTTGACGGATCAGGCGATTGCGCTTTAACCGCGTAGGGAGCGCCCCGGTAAGACAACACAGGGGGGGACGCAGAGTCCTTTGCCCACGGTGCAGAACCTGATGGGTCGGCAGAAGAAGCAGAAGAACCTGGTGCAGCATTGGGAGCACTCGTGGGCGGACTGGCTTGACCATGCGCCTGCTGCAACCCATTGAAGGTGTCTACGAATTCTGAAAGGTGAGTTTCAGGGCTTGGCATCAGTCGCCAGGTGAGAAGAAAAGTAACAATCAGAATGCCAGCCAGCACATACCAGGGGGCTGAAAACAAGCCGATCGCTAATCCAATTACCAATCCGCAAATCAAGACAATTTGCCAGATGAACTGAAATATCGACATAATTTAACGCTCTAACCTAATTAAGCGAGGCGTGCTAGATCCTCATTCTAGTGCGTCTCTAATTTGCCTGTAGTCTCAAACACTAACAATTTTGCTGAAGCTAAGTCGTTAATCCAGATACAAGCCAGTCACTATTCTATTTCATTCCTATTCCTGACACAGTTGGATGTCTTTCTTTTGCCTAATCTCTAAATAAAAGCAATAGTACCCTGAGCCATTTTGCAACTCAGAATAATTAAGCAAAACTCAACTCCTCAGTCGGCTGAAGGTTTCGCGATTATCCTCGGAATTATTGATTGAGAAAGTTTTGCATTAGTCTTGCTGAAATGACCGCAATCCATTATTCTGCTTTTTTGAGAGAAGTTCTCAGTAGTACGTTTATAAAGGGCGATGATAATGATCATGAAGCGGCGTGTGTTCTTGGCGGCGGGTACGGCAGTGGCGATCGCAACAGTAGGAGGGTTGAGTCACCATCTTTCTGTGGAAGCACAAGCAAATCGCACAATTAACCTCTACTCCGCTCGCCACTACGACACTGATAACGCGCTATACGAAGGGTTTACGAAGAAAACAGGGATTCGAGTCAACTTAATTGAAGCTCCCGCAGATAAGTTGATCGAGCGGATTAAGAGCGAAGGTGCCAACAGTCCGGCTGATGTGTTGATGACTGTGGATGCAGGCAACCTCTGGCGTGCTCAAGAAGCTGGCTTACTGCAACCAGTTTCCTCTAAAGTCTTGCAATCAACCATTCCTGCTAACCTGCGCGATCCTCAAGGGCACTGGTTTGGGTTGACGAAACGGGCACGGGTCATTGTGTATAACAAAAATCGGGTCAAACCCTCAGACCTATCGACCTACGAAAACCTGGCAGAGTCAAAGTGGAAAGGACGTGTGATTACGCGGTCTTCCAGCAACGTTTATAACCAGTCGTTGACAGGTGCCTTATTGGCTGCTCATGGTGGCTCTAAAACGGAAAGCTGGGCAAAGGGGTTGGTGGCAAACTTTGCCCGATCGCCCCAAGGAAACGACACCGCCCAGATTAAAGATGTGGCAGCGGGCATTGCCGATGTAACTTTCGTTAACTCTTACTATGTGGCTCGTCTAATTAAATCCGATAAGGCAGAGGACAAGACGGTTGCCTCTAAGATTGGGGTGTTTTTCCCCAATCAACGCGATCGTGGCACTCACATTAATATCAGTGGCGGGGGAGTTGTTAAGACCTCTAAAAACAAAGCAGCCGCAACTCAGTTTCTAGAATACTTGACCAGCCCCGAAGCTCAAGCCATTTTTGCTCGTGGAAACAACGAATATCCGGTTCGCTCTGGAGTGGCGATCGATCCAGTTCTGGCAGGCTTTGGCAAGTTCAAAGAAGATAAACTGAATGCGGCGGTGTTTGGACGCAACAATGCAGAAGCTTTGAAAGTAATGGATCGCGCTGGATGGAAATAATCCATCTTGAGCAATAGTTCTGCTGAAAAGCTCAGATAGTCATTGGTCTTTGGTCATTCGTGCGTTACGCAATGTGCGACTTTTCTGAAAAGCCCACATACTCTGCATCTGCCCTCATCCCCAGCCCTTCTCCCAACCTTGAGAGAAGGGAGCCAGAAAGGAGTTAAACTCCCTCCTCACCCAGATTTGGGAGAGGAGGGTTGGGGA
>JANRIN010000140.1:0-9589 GCA_033764965.1 Leptolyngbyaceae cyanobacterium bins.302
CTAAAAGTGAAGTAGACGATGAGCTAGAAGCGCTGAAAACAAAGTTGGATCAGCTTTAGGGCTAGGAACTAGGTCAATTTCTAGAAAAGAGTTTACCTTTCGACTTCGCTCAAGGTGCAAGCTGGTTGAGCGGAGTCGAAGACAGCGGGTAGATTGTTTGCCAGAAATCTTCTAGGAACCAGGAGCTAGGGGGCAAAGCAAAATCTAAAACCTAGAACCTAAAACCTGATTCCTTATTCACCTTATTGATATTCTCTATGCCTCAGATGGAGACGAGATTTGCTTTTAGGATGCAAAACAAGTCAAAATGTCTGAGGTTTTGGTTATTGGAGATACTTTCTTGGAAACGACTATGAGCAGCGTCATGACAATTTCCGATGCTGAGTTTAAAGATGAAGTGCTGGAGGCAACTCAGCCCGTACTTGTATATTTCTGGGCACCCTGGTGTGGTCCTTGCCGCTTGATGGCTCCAATTGTGGATAGTTTGGCAGCCACTCACGGCGATCGCCTGAAGGTGATCAAAATGGAAATAGACCCAAATCCTGAATCTGTTAAAACCTACCAGGTTGATGGAGTGCCTGCCTTCCGCTTATTCAAAGCTGGAACGGTGCTGGAATCAATGGAAGGAGCCGTCCCTAAACAGCAAGTTGAGGAAATGTTAGCAGCTCATCTGTAGCTGCAACCCTATTCGTTACACTGGATGTCTTAAGGCTGCAAAGGCGACTGGCTGGAGGGTTGAACAATGGAATTTGCCACACGATTGGAACCCCTGCGATCGAACGTGTTCGCAGACATGGATCAGGCAAAAGCGAGAGCAAGGCTGGCAGGGCACGACATTATTGATCTGTCCCTGGGGTCTTCCGATCTGCCCACTCCAGCCCATGTGCTAGACGCGATCGCCCAATCCCTTCCAGATTCCACTACCCACGGCTATCTCCTCTTCCACGGAACCCAAGCCTTTCGTCAAGCTGCCGCCCAATGGTATACCCAGAAGTTTGGTGTTGCTGTCGATCCTGAAACAGAAGTGCTGCCGCTGGTTGGGTCGCAGGAGGGTACCGCCCATCTGCCGCTGGCTATTTTGAATCCGGGTGACTTTGCCTTATTGCAAGATCCAGGCTACCCCTCCCATGCTGGCGGGGTTTATCTGGCGAGTGGGCAAATTTATCCCATGCCTTTACTGGCAGAAAATGATTTTCTGCCCGTCTTTGCCGATATCCCCGCCCCAGTTTTGGCGCAGGCAAAAATGATGGTGTTGAGCTATCCTCACAATCCCACGACTGCCACCGCATCCCTCAGTTTTTTCCAGGAAGCGGTTGCCTTCTGCCAACAACATCAGCTTGTTCTTGTCCACGATTTTCCCTACTGCGATCTCGTCTTTGCTGAATCGCCCACGCATCCCTCAAGGGCAAATCACCATTTGCCCCTACCTTCTACTGCCCGTTCTTCTCCTAATCCCCAACCCCCAACCCCCAACCCCCAACGCCTAGCTCCCTCTATCCTGCAAGCTGACCCCGACAAAACGGTTTCCATCGAATTCTTCACCATGTCCAAGTCTTACAACATGGGCGGATTTCGGGTGGGCTACGCGATCGGCAATGCGGAGTTGATTCGAGCCTTGCGCCAGGTCAAAGCGGCGATCGACTTTAACCAGTATCGCGGAATTTTGAATGGAGCGATCGCCGCTCTCACAGGTTCTCAGCAGGGAGTTCAGCAAGCAGTCGATACCTTTCGCGAACGGCGAGATGCTTTTGTTCAAGCACTGCACAAAATCGGCTGGCAGGTGCCTGTCCCGACAGCAACGATGTATATCTGGGCAAAATTGCCGGAGCAATGGGCACAAGATTCGATCGGATTCTGTACGCAACTGGTAGAAGCGACTGGAGTGGCAGTTGCTCCCGGCAAAGGGTTTGGTAAATCTGGGGAAGGCTATGTGCGCTTTGCTCTGGTGCATTCGCCGGTAATTCTTGAGGCAGCGGTCGATCGCATTCACCACTTCTTAATGTCCAACACCTGATATTAAAAGCTGTCCATTAAAGTAGAGTTGTTGGGAAATAAAACCAGTATTGAGACAGGGTTTTCCAATTTTTCTGGGTATGTTCACAAGCAACCCGTTGACGACTGAACTCTCGGTTCTCCTGCTTCTGTTGGTCGCTGAGTTCCTCGCCCTTGGGTTTCTTGTGCGGCAAATGAACGTTATTAAAGCAGACCATGTACCCAATCCCATGCGTAGGAACGCTCAAAGCCAACAACACACTCATTAAGTCGAAGGTGGGTTAGCATTTGCAGTACACCAAAATGTAGAACAATTTGTCGCGACTGGGGCGTAAGGCTGCTTTTCGCCCTCCTCCAAGGGATCGTCTACGCTCTACTTCGGGTTTAATCTGATGCCGATACGCCTCACTAAAACTGGGCAACAGATCCTCAAAGGCTTTGTGATTGAGTCCTGTCATTGCCCTCAATAGACGGTCATCCCTGACAATACGGTCTAAGTTCAGCATCGGTACATCATGCAACTGACAACTATTAGAATTGTTGTTGTTGAAGTTGGTGCATGTGGTTAAAAAGTTGCCAGCAGTAAGGTTCGGGTAGTCCGCAAGTAACGGCTCCGCGCATCACCACATTGAAGTACCAATCGTTGGGCGCGAGTTCTTCGGGCAGTTTCTCCACAACTACATACGTTCTGACACTGGAATATAAAGTTCCTTTGGCGACGACCTCGATCGCTTCTCGACGATAGCCTCCTCTGGGAACTTCTTCTCGCTCGTCTAACAAATCGCTGAGGCGAGAGGGAAGCCGATACAGCACTCCTTCTACAGTCTTGCCTGGATCGGGGACAACATCCAAAGCACCGCAATTACGTCGCAACGATCGCCGAGAAAACCGCAACCGATAATCCTTCAGGGTGGCGTGCCCAATCACAAAGGGACAGGTGTTCTCGCCCAGAGTGCGCTTGAGATCAACCGGACACATACAAGACCCGTAGGCGAAGTAATAGAAGAAAGGCTCCGGTGAGGAGGGGTGACTGGCGGAGTTCGGCAAAGCGGGCGGCAGGAGGGACGATGGCGATCGTTCAGCCGCAGAGTTTAGGGATTGGCTCATGGGTCAGGAGGGGCAGGTACTTATCCAGTGACTAACATATCTACAACAGTTCATCGTAGATTTTCACCCGAAAATTCACCCGTTCTTTGTATACAAAATTGCTGGATTCTATCCTACAAAATTACTAGCTCCTCCTTTTATCAGAGCGCAAGCTATACAGGGTTGGTTTAATATGCGAGGATGCCAAAATCCCAATCAGCAATTTGCTGAGGTTGAACCCTACTTCATTGAGCGAATGTCTTCCACCATTGCCCTGATTGCCCATGATTCGCAGAAAGACCAGATTGTCAACTTTGCCATCTCCCATGCTCCTGTCCTGGCTCGCTACCGCCTGATCGCTACAGGCTCCACTGGGCAACGGGTTCAAGATGCAACTGGCTTGCCCATTGAGAAGAAATTGTCAGGTCCGACGGGTGGTGATACCCAAATTGCGGCTGAGGTGTGTTCAGGGCAAGTGGTGGTGGTTATTTTTCTGGTGGATCCACTGTATGCCCAACCCCACGAGCCTGACATTCAAGCATTGTTGCGAGTTTGTAATGTGCATAATGTGGCACTGGCAACGAATTTGAGTACGGCAGAGGCGATCGTCCAGGGTTTAGCCAACAATTTGGTGGCTCACCTCATTTTCAATCCGGTTGCTGGTCAGGGAAACGCAGACCAAGAACTGGATCTGATTCGACAATTGTTGCAACCTCACATGAGTTTGCATATTCATGAAACGGCGGCTGACACAAATCCCAAAGAGTTAGTTCAAGAAGCTTTAGATCAGGGGGCAGATATCGTGATTGCCTCGGGTGGAGATGGCACAATTTCAGCAGTCGCCGGAGCTTTAATTGACACGGGTGTTCCGTTGGGAGTCATTCCCAGAGGCACAGCCAACGCCTTTGCTGCGGCTCTGGGGATTCCCCGATTGCTGCCTGTTCGCACGGCTTGCCAGATCATTTTGTCTGGGGTGACTCGCTCTGTAGATGCGGCTCGATGTAATGGAATACCGCTGATTTTGCTGGTGGGAGTGGGCTACGAAGCCGAAACCGTGGATCTTGCCAGTCGGGAGATGAAAGATCAGTGGGGCATGATGGCATACCTGATGGCAGGGTGGCAGATGCTCGATGAGCAAGACCGGTTTCAAGCCGAGATTGAGGTGGAAGGGGAGGTGTATCAACTGGAAGCCGCCGCGATTACCGTTGCGAATGCGGCTCCTCCCACGTCTGTTTTGGCGCAGGGCGGCGGGCAGGTAATTTATGATGATGGGTTGTTGGATTTAACGATCGCTGCGGCTGAAAGCAAAGTGCAGGCAGTGACTACCATGCTGAGAATGTTGGGGGCGGCGCTGGTGAAAGCGGGAACCCAGCAGCAAAATGTGGTGCATTTGCGGGCGAAGACAGTCAAAATTACGACTACCCCGCCGCAGAAGGTTGTTGCGGATGGGGAAATTATTGGCACGACTCCCATCATGGTTGAATGTATCCCGAATGGATTAACGGTGTTGGCACCGAGTCCAGGCAATGCGACGTAGGATTAAGTTAGGACAGTTCCCTATGGCTTGATGAGAAAACGCTCAGAGCGGCGATATTGCGAGACTTGACGAATATGGGTAAGCAGTTGATAGGTTAGTAGACCGATAAAAGTTCCTCCCGTCACTAGCAACCCGGAGAATACCCAGGGGTTAAAGAAACCCAGAATGTTTCCCAGAGCAAGGGTGCTGCCAAAGGCGATCGTCACCAGGGCGATTACGATTGCAAAACGGCGGCTACACTGTTTCAAGGTAAGGTATTCAGCCGTTGAACCTAATAGTAAGCCTGTGATCGCTGCCACGATCACACCAACTAGCGAACCAATAATGGATGCCGAAGAAGCTAGATTCAGAGATTGATTAAAAATCATCTCAGATTCAGAGCCAACTAAAGCACCAACTAATAACAAAGTAATTGAACTACTCACGATAGTATTCGCGATCGCACCTGTTTTCATACCTAAAGCAGCTAAAATAGTTGCAATAATCACAAATCCAATTCCACTGCTTAAAACTAACGTGGAGTAGTAATCGATCGTATTTCCTGCAAATTCCCCAATAATCCGCAGCAACCAGATACCAACCCAGATTATGGGGACTGAGAGTAGCAGCAATAAACCAATCCACTCATAGGGACAGCGATATTGTCGCACGGGCAGCGCCGCAGTTTGAAGCTTCAAATCCAGGCTATAAGTTTTAGGTTGGGAGTTGGTATGTAGCAATATCCGCCGTTGATACAAGCTCTCGGCTCGTAATTTGCTGGTGTCTACGGTAATTGTGCATTCCGTCTCATTGCCAACAAAGGTCGCAGGTTCAAATCTAATCCAGGCGTGAGCGTCGGGGGTGTGGGGCGGATCGCTGGTATGGGCGGCAACTTCCCATCGCCCTTCCAGGGGTAGGCGAGTGGCGATCGGATTTTTGACTGTGATTCTTTCTGTGATTTTTGCGCCCATCGCGGGTGCTTTGAGAGTGACGCTGGAACTACCCAGTTGCACTTCCGGCAGAGGGGTGACTGGAATGGATCGCAATGCCTCTAAGGCCGTGAGCGCGTTGGGAAACCGATCTTTGGGGCGGGGTTCAACCATTTTTTCCAGCCACTTGACCCAGCGTAGATTTAACTTGGGCACGAGATGCTTAAAGTGAAAGCGATGATCCAGATCTAGCAAGCTGCCCACATCAACGGATTTTGTTTGAGTCAGTAAACAAATTAACATTGCTCCCAACCCATACAGGTCTGAAGCTTCCGTCAACTCGCGATTAAAAAGTTGTTCCGGTGGCATAAAGCCCATCGTCCCTTTTACCACACTGCTCACCGCAACTTCCCCGTCCCCAATCCGAGCAAAGCCAAAATCCACCAGAAAAACATTGATCGCATCGTCAACCAAAATATTTTCTGGTTTGATGTCGCGATGAATCACAGGTGGAATGCGATTTTGTAGATAAACCAAAATTTCTAACACTGCGATCGCGATTTGCTTCACATCTTCTGGATCAAAACTGCGCGGCACAGACAGCGGCACTGCGTGCTTATATTCCTGCACCATGCAAAACCCATCATCGGTTTGAAACGATTCCAAATAACGCGGAATCCCTGGATGATTCAACCCGCGTAAAACCTGCACTTCCTGTTGATAACAATCATACTGTGACCAATTCGTGCCAACTTTCGCAAACTGAAATTGTTTAATGGCTACCATTTGCCCCGTTTCAAGTTGCTTGGCTTGATAGGTCACACGCCCACCGGAGCGATTGAATCCAATCTCTTTTGTGACCTCATAACCGTGAGCCGTAAAGTCTGGGAAAGTGGTCATGGGGATGAATTACAAATCAACTAGGTCAGATTTTAGCCTCTTTTAAGTAAAAACTCGCATTTTTGAGAGGTGGTTGCTATCTGATTTCAGTTTGCTATACTGCTGAATAAGCAAGCGCAACTATCAACTTGAATCGCTTTTAGTTCAGCGATAGATAGAGTTTCAACCGATCAAGGTGTAAGTTTTTCCAAAAGGTCCAGTTCGCTTTACCTAAAGTTTGAGTGAAGTTTCAGTAAAGCTGATTTCCATTGAATGCAATTTCTGTATGCCACGGTGCAAGCATTGTGCTTCTTGGCATCTCGATCTAGACCGCATGAACTCAAAAGCTGTGATCTGATGTGTTCCTATTTCTGATAGCGATCGCTGCTTGTCTTCATTCTTAGTTGAGCAACGCTACATAACGCTTGAGAACTCGAATAGTCAGGCTTGTTGCGGCACGCTCATCTGCAAAAAATTACGTCTTCTCACATCCTTAAGGAGTATTTATGGAAGGTTTTGATACCAAAAACAAAACCCACGAGCATGATGCGGCTCAAGCTGCGGATTCCTCCACATCTAACGGGTTTTCCGCTGCGCCTTCTCACTCGAAAGGTGAATCTGTACAAGATGCCGAATTGGAAAACTCCCTGAATCAAGCACTGCCTGCGGATGAGCACGAACACGCTCCTCCCACCAACACCAATCCCGCCTTGCACATTTCCCTCGATCAAGTTGCCTCTCCTCGTAGCCTGGATGCCAACAAAGTAGAACGGGATAATTCCCTGAAAGACAACCTGGGCGCAAGAGGGGATTATCTCAATCCTAGAGGCGGCAACAACACCGTGATTGGTTCGGGGGATTCTGATGTGATTCGGGGTGCTGGACGGGGCTTCAACACCTTTACAACGGGCACTGGCAGAGACACTATTATTCTGGGCAAGGAAACGACCAACCGAATTTTTGACTTTGATCCGGGCAGCGATCGCTTCGCATTGGCGGGGGTTAATCCCAAAAATGTCGTGATTGCTCAGGGGAAAAACCCCGGCAAAGGTGGATTAGATCAACCTCTAGATTCAGTCAACAACACCTTGATCATCGACAAAAAAACGGGGCATATTCTGGCAGCTTTGACGTTTACGAAAGCCTCTGACCTGTCGGAACGCCATTTTGTCAAACTGGCTCCTGGTGCTAATGCCAGCCTCAGAGATCTGAGAAAAGATGGATTTAATGTACAAAAAGGCAGCGGCAAGTTAACTGGAACTCTGGGGCACGATCGCCTGATTGGTGGCGATGGAGATGATTTCCTTTACGTGGGCGATGATGGCTTCAAGCTCAACACTGCCAAAGGCACAGGAGGCACAGAGTTTCCCTTCGCCACGGATAGCTCCGGTTCAACAGAATTGAATTCCACGTTGAAAAATGGCGTGCTAAAAGTGAATGGTAGCTATAAGGATTTCGATGGATTTCCCCTCTTTAGCCAGGGTGAAAGCACCATTGATCCCAAAGCAAGAATCCTCAATGGCTCTGACCCCAAAGCCCTGGTAGATGGGTTCTTGCGAGTTCCCAAAGACGTTGAGGGCAATCCTATCACCGGGACTCACTTGCACTTCAGTCCAGCAGCTGACTCCCGTGGTAACTTTGCCGATGCGACAGTTGTTCGCTACTTCAACAACACCCCCACCGATGCGAAATCGGGCACGATTTCTGGCGAATTTGAGTTGACTCCGCAGGAGCAAGCCGCTCTGCTGGCAGGCAACTTCTACGTGAATATCCACACCAACATTGATGGCGATGGGGATGGCAGAGCAGGCTTCCCCACGGGTGAAAATCGCATCAACCTCAACAAAAATGTGGTGCAGTTTGCTTAACGGCTGCATCAGCATCCTTTCCTTCTAGCACAACTGGTCTAGCCTGTTGAGTAACCATCACGACTCAACAGGCTTTCTTACAACATTTTTTAGGTAACTGGAACCGCGGAAAAAAGGTTCTAGCTTTCATAGGGTGTGTGAGGCAATGCCGTAACGCACTACAGCAAGGTTGATTGGCGCGCTGGGTTATCGCTAACGGCACCCTACACTAATGCCAGTTTTGTTGTCAGCCTACTAATTGGAACCAAAAAATGAGTGTTCCAGTTATTACCCTTTGTTCCTTACATCGTGTTCATCATTTTGGAGCTTAACCATGAGACAAATTAGCGTTGTTTTAACCCTTAGCATTCTTGCAGTTGTTTTGAGTCCCTGGGCGATCGCCAAAAAGTCTGTTGCTCCAGTTGCCGCAGATCCAATTTCAAGCGATAAAACCTTAGTCGTTGCTAGTCCCGCCAGTGGCGATCGCGCCCTATCTAACCAGCAGCATACGTTTAGGATGGTGTTACCTGCACGCGCAGGGGAAAAATTTTCGATGTTATCCCTAACGCTGCAATCCCGTGAACCGGGTGGAATTCCCATTCCATTTGATGTGAAAACAGCTCAAGTATCGGTTGGAGCAGCAAACGGACAGGAGAAAGCGATCGCGGTGCATCAAACCTGGGTGGATGAAACCGGAACACTCTGGATCGAATTCAAACCATCCCTACCTGCCAAAACGCAGCTTAAGCTATCCCTTGCGGCTCGCAAACTGACCAATCAAACTGCTTATGACTACGGAATTGCAGCCTATGCGGATAGTGACTATCCTGCGGCTGTTTTTGTCGAAAGCGGAGTGGTAACAATTCAGTAAATCAATAGTGCTTGTGTCGGCTAGGCAATACCGTAACGCACCCATCATCTTCTTACTGTGGTGCGTTACGCGATCGCTACCTTACAAAATGACGGATAAAACTCTGAATTTCAAACTTAAACTGAAAATCTTCTGTCCAATCACTAAAGTCAGGGTGTTATCCGGCAGATGTGCAGGATAATTCTGGAAGATGGGTGCTTATCCATCAGATCTGACGTTGAATACATAGTAAGACGGATAAGAAGCTGATGTTCTCAATCATAGACAACCATCCTAGTATCGACCTAAGTGATATAGAGCCAACTGAGGCTCGAATTAGGTGCCTGGTAGCAGCCCTCTAAAGGTCGTCTGAGAACTTCTTAATATTTTCTAACATCCCTGCCATCGCTGGCTTTCAGGCTTCTATTCTAAAAGCTGAACATCTAACACCCAGGTTTGAGCCATGCTTTTGGGAGAAGTGTTTGAGCGT
>JANRIN010000193.1:0-2731 GCA_033764965.1 Leptolyngbyaceae cyanobacterium bins.302
AGCAAAAGCCGTCAATTTTGGGCTGATTTACGCGATGGGTGCCAAGGGTCTGGCAGAGTACGCCTACAACAACTATGGGGTACAGATGAGTTTGAAGCAGGCAGAAACGTTTCGGAAGCGATATTTTGAGGCGTATCAGGGTATTGCCCGATGGCATGGGGCGATCAAGCGCAGGCTGCCGAGGGAAATGCGGACAATGGGCGATCGCCTCCGGCGCTGGCAAGATGAGCCGAAGTTAACAGAGCTTTTGAACACCCCAGTTCAAGGCACTGCCGCAGATATTACCAAAGCTGCATTAGCAAAGCTTCCCATAGCTTTGAAAGAAACAGGAGCTAGATTAATTGGCACCGTGCATGATGAAATCTTACTGGAAGCTCCAGAAAATGTGGCAAACCAGGCTGCGCAGATTCTTCAGCGAGTGATGGAGCAGGCTGGACACCAGTATTTGAGAAAAGTGCCTGTGAAGGCAGAGGTGGCGATCGTCAATAGTTGGGCTGAAAAATAACAAGCTTGGAAATTTCGTTTAAGTTATTTAAATTTCTTTAAGAGTCTACTTTGTCTGCATCAGCTTGGATGCGCTCACTTAACAATTTTTGGAACGCCTCTATTGAGATGACTGTGATCGCCTGAAGATGTAGCTGTTTGAGTAATGCCCCATCTTCTAGTCCGGTCAGCATGTCACTGACTGTTGAAGGTATTGCCTCAAATCGAACCTTCAAAACGTCAATAATTGTCTCTCGAAGGGTTTCTAGTCTTCCTTCTTGAATGCCCTCTTCTTTTGCCAAACGTTCAATACTAGTGACATAAGGCATTTGACGTTCCTCCTGGTACTGTCTCAACTCTGCCCGGAACTCCCGCTCTAAGTGATCGGGTAGGGTCATCATCCAGTCAATGAGCCTGAATAACTCTACTACATCATTTTTACTATAGCCTTGCTCGAATAGTTTCCGAACAAGGGTCCATTTCCACTGCTTGCGTTGCTGCGGCTGACCAGTAGTGGCTTTTGTTTTTAGGTGAGCCATGACTACAACTACGAAGGGGTTCCGACTCTGGTTTAGTTCTTCCCATCGGGCCTCATAATCTACCAGTTTAGCGATCGGGAATTCGATCCCAACCCGACACCCGCCCAGATCATAAACGTAAGAGGAGGGTCGCCATGTGGGACGCTCATCGCCCAAAACGGCAAGGCTGACCACAGGCTTACGATAGCGATCGAAGCAACGATAATTGTATACAAACATTCTTTCGGCGAAGCCAGAATCCTCTTGCGATTGGACTTCTACGTGTACCAGTATCCAGGTTTCCTCTCCATCCTGCCGCCAGACTTTGAATAGCTTGTCGGTGAACCGCTTTCCTAATTCGCTGTCTTTAACAAACTTTTGAAACTCTTGTTCTAGCGACTCATAGCTCCGGCTCCAATCAATCAGTTTATGCACGGCCGGGAAGAAAAATGCTAAGAATGGTTCAAAATAAAGCTCTAGCCCTTCTTTCCACGGATCATCAAAGCTAGCTTGTGGCTCGGACGAATTGGAAGCTGGAATATTTTGTTCATCGCTCATACAACGTTAGCCCATCTATTACCTGTAGTCATAGGGATTCGTCGGGTTCATAAGAGCGCCAGTCAAAGCGACGAGACCAACTACCACCGTCCAACTTGTCGATCGCCCCTTGATCACTGTTCAAGAACTCGTCCAAATCTTCGTACTGGCTGGGATATCGGGAATCCGAAGCCGTGGTTTTGGGTTCATCCGGTAGCACCAGACTTTCTCCAGGCTTCAGGTGAGCAAAGCGTGGGTAGCATTCATCTTGCGTCTTGCCATCAGGAGTCAGGAGTTCTTCGCTTTCATCATCGGGTTCTCGATCGTATTCCTGAACCAGCAACCCGTTTTCTAGACGCTTAATGTGCCACGGCATAATTAGCCTCCTTGCCTACTCAATCAAAAAATAGCCACATGGCTGATTTTGTCAATTTAGTTGTGCGTGAAAGTTAGAAAACAGTCTAACGTTTTTAGGCAAGAGAACAGTACGTATACACCACATACCATAGGTAATGGATCTGACCACACGGGTCATTGCAGGTTCCGGTCTCAGCATCCCAATTTTTGATGGGGCGCACAATAACGGGAAAGGACGGTATTTATCGGAGCCGGAGATTATTAAGAACTCCTTGCTGGAGCAGATGTTTGAACCAGAGGAGTTGCAATCTTTGCTGCTGGTGAAAATTAATCATCGCAATCCAGACGCAAATCATCTACGGAGGCGTGAATTTGCAGATGGCACTAAGCGGCGACTGGCATTTAGTTCTGGTAACAGTTACTACTTTGCAGATGAAGACTTGCGTAAGAAGCTCCGGCGATTGTTCGCAACAGAACCGGATGCTGCCTGTCGGTATGGTTCTCTGCTAGTAAGTAACTGCTATAAAGGGTCTGACAAGTTGGAGAACCTGCGGGTCAAAATTGTGGATTTCAATGACCCGGAGTATGCACGCTATAAAACTGGAGATTGCCACGGTAAAATTTCGCCGCAGCTAGCTCGTCACTTAGGGGGTGAGCAGAACTGCCCGTTTCAATTCCGGTTTGCCTGGAGGCGGCAGTGGGCGGAAGGAATTGAAGAAAGCGGTCCCCGTGCTAGCTTCCTTTCTAAGGGAACGCTACTACCTGATGCTCAACTCACTGACGCAGAGGGTTATGACATCATCATGGATCGATCGTCGATCAAGGGCATTAAAAAG
>JANRIN010000153.1:0-39590 GCA_033764965.1 Leptolyngbyaceae cyanobacterium bins.302
CACTTAACCAGTCGCATGGCACGTAAAATCTTGGCTCATTCGATCGCCGTTTGGTTCAATGAACTGGATGGGCGCAATTCCTTGCAGTTTGACTCCCTCATTGCGGATTGACTCCGAGTTAAAAGTCGCACATCGCGTCATTAGTCATTAGTCATTAGTCATTGGGGCATTGTTAGGGATTGACTATGATTTCATCGGCTGGAATATCGGCTGAATCTGGCATTAACTCCAGTCCGCCATCCTGCTCCTCGTCCCGATCTGCATCTAACTCTGGAGGGCTGGTGTAGTTGAGTGCCAGGTTGCGTCGGCTGATGGCTTCTGGAAAGTTGGGGTTGATTTGCAAGGCGCGATCATAACTGACGATCGCGGCTTCGTAGTCTCCCAAATGGCTTAAGGCAACTCCGCGACTGTACCAGGCGGGATAAAAGTCAGGATTTTCAACAATTGCTCGATCGTAGCTGGCGACGGCGGCTTCATTCCGTCCCAGGTGGGCGAGGCAAATGCCGCGTCCGTACCAGGCTTCGTGCAGTTTCGGTTGATGTTGGACTGCTTTGTCGTAACTGCCGATCGCTTCTGCATACATCCCTAATTTACGCAGGGCAGAGCCACGGCTGCTCCAGGCTTTGGCAAATTTAGGATCGAGTTGAATGGCGCGATCGTAACTGACAACCGCTTCCTCGTAACGTCCAGCCTTGTGTAAGGTACTGCCCCAGTTGTACCAGGCTTCTCGCAAGTTAGGTTTAATCTTTAAAGCCGTTCGATAACTTTCGATGGCTTCGTCGTATCGACCCAGGGCATCTAGAGCATTGCCTCGGTTATACCAGGCTCCGTAAAATTTAGGCGCAACTTTCACCGCATAGTCGTAGCATTTAATCGACTCCTCATGTCGCCCAAGTTTGTGCAAAATATTGCCCAGGTTGTACCAGGCTCCGTGCCAGTCAGGTTTGATGTTAACAACCCGCTCATAATTTTCCAGAGCTTCGTCGTAACGTTTCTGCCGATGCAAAATGTTGGCGCGATTGTACCAGGCATGGGAATAGTGTGGACGAAATTCGATCGCCTTGTCGTAGCTGGAGATCGCGTCATCAAGTCGTTCTAGCTTGCTGAGGGTGATGCCTCGGTTGTACCAGGATTTGGAGTAGTCCGGTTCAATTTCCAGGGAGCGATCGTAACTCTCCAAGGCGGCACGATAGCACCCGGATTTATCCAGCGCATTGCCCCGGTTAAACCAAGCCTGGTGAAAGTCAGGACGCAGTTTGATGGCTTTATCGTAACTGGCGATCGCCGCTTCATAACTACCCAGGTTAAACAACGCAATCCCGCGACTATTAAACGCTTCTGGATAATTTGGATATAAATCGATCGCTTGGCTGAAGCTAATAACGGCTTCTGCATACTGACCCAGTTCACATTGCACCATGCCTTTGCGATACCACGGTTCGTGCCAGGTTGGATTGAACTGGAGCGATCGCTCAAAACTCAGAATCGCATCTTCATAGGCACAAGCGCGTTCGAGTTGCAATCCCTGATAAAAATAATATTCTGCGTCTGAATCTAGCTTTTGAGGCATAGTGTCTGGACAATCAACAGGTCACTGAACTAAGCAAAGCGTACAAGGAAGGACAAAGGCATCACTCAATTGGGGCAACATTGGTAGTGAAAATCTATTGATAGTGGAAATTTGAAAATAGAACCGAGTGCCCCGGGCGAAGGGCAACACTATCAGAGTACTACTCCTCTCAAGGGGTGAGTGTAATGTTTGGGTCAAGTTTAGATAGAGGAAATTCTCACCAGAGCGGCAAAGTGCCTTTAATATGTGCAATAGACTATAAAGAAAAAATGTAGATTTTGCAAAAAAAGGCGGGAAATATCATGCAACCTCACCACATCGATAAGCTTCTTAAAATAATGCGATCAATCGAAACAATTTGATGCGAGTCAATCTTTAGGATGGTTACACTTTTGATGCGTGCTCCTAAGCTAGAAGTTTGGATATTGCTTTGAATACTCCTCACCACCCTTATTTACTCATAGCCAAATTTAAGAGACGAAACGTAGATGGTTAATCAAAGGGTAGATCGATCGCAGCGTCTAGCCTGGTTAGAGGGAATTCGGATTCTCGCCGTTGCAGCGTTGTTGCTTTATCAAGCTCAGTTGCGCTACACCGCCTATGCCTACACTCCACAACCCACCGGTTTGCAAGACAATTTGAGCCAGGTTGTGACAATTACGCGCAACTTGCCAGATATGGGATTGCTCACTAAAACCTTCGGCTTGCCCGTTTGGTTCGGATTCCAGTTTATTGATGTATTTGTACTGATTAGCGGATTTAGCCTGGTGCTGTCGCTCAAAGGTAATCCTCTAGAGCCACTTGAGTTTTTAAAGCAGAGACTTAGTCGTGTCCTGTGGACGTTTTGGACGGTGGCGTGGTTGTCTTACCCGGTGTTGTGGGCAATTTCAGTCGCAACTAAATCCTATTTGCCCAATGCCTGGTTCATCTTTGCAGGGATTAGCTTTCCTCTCGTCCATGCCTACAATGGGCAGCTTTTGATGAGCACCAGCGGTCCCTGGTGGCTGGTTTCTCTAATTATTAGCTTTATTCTGTTGTTTCCCTGGCTCTGGTATTTGATGAATCGCTGGGGAGCGAGCAATTTGCTCATGGTTAGCGTCCTGATTACCCTGATCTATCGGGCGTTGTCTGTTTTTGTGTTTGGCGGACACCCCAATTATGTAATTTGGGATAGTCCTGCTGGTTGGCATCCCTTCGCCCTATTTCTTGCCAAACTCAGCACTTTTGTTTTAGGCATGGTTGTGGCTCAGGCATTTTTGCAGGGTGCGAGTCCGATTCATTGGAAGGCTCAACGAGCGCTCATGGTGGGGATTCCCATCTATGCTGTCGGGTTTGTGTGTCAGTTTTACTACGTAGGTTGGATTTTCTGTGATTTGCTGCTGCCGATCGGTCTGACTCTTTGCTGTATGGTGATTTCCCGTTGGCTGGCTCAATGGCACTGGCTGGCGATGGGTATGATAGCGATCGGGGCGCATACGTTTAGCTACTTTCTGCTCCACGGGTTGGTGGTCGATCGTATGCTCCAGTTCATTGTTCAGGGGCAACCCGCTCGCTATGCGCTGTCCTTACCAGTGATGCTGGTGGGGACGTTGATCTTAGCCATGATTGTCGATTCGGTAATGTCTCTGATTCGTGGGCTGGTCTCTGGCATTTTGCGAGATGTGGATTACGTATTGTCAACATCACCGGATCTTCAGCGACGGGTTTGGGATCTAAGGGAGGGAGATGAAGTGGTGTACCAGGGTGAGACGGGGTGGACGGTGTTGAAAGTGGAAAAATTGTGGGATGAACAGGAGTTTCTGCTCTGCCAGGTTAGTGATGGACAACGATCGCTTTGGGTGAATGAAGATGACCTAGAACCAAGTGGGCAGTGCTTTCGATGATGGAAGGCTGGCGACCCAGCATAGCGAAATGGCTCCAGGTTATTAGTTCGCAAATGAGTCTACGATTCACCCTAACGATTGGAGGATGGCTGAAGTGAAGAAGTGGTCAGTTGATTTGCATAAGCTGATCTACACCCACATTGTGATGATTGGGGTGCCCACCATTTTTTATTACTGCTTACGGTTGGGTGGGTTAGCGCTGGTGGATGTTCACATGGCGATCGCCACCTTCTTCCTGGTTAGTTCCATCGTGATTATTCTGGAAGCAAGCAATTCCTTGTTCCGCCGTTATGCCGTCAAAGCAGAGCGTCCTGCTCATCCTAAAGCTGGAGAACGGTTGCTCCATCGCTTCAAACAGGCTTTCCGGCTGAGTGGGTATCGACGACACCGACCTGCGACCCCTTTGCCGCGATGTTCTATTATCGTTGCCGCCTACTTGCCCAATGAGCAAGACATCATTTTGGAAACCCTGCGGCATATCCTCAACACGGTGCAACGCCCCGCCGCTGGATTAGAAGTGATCCTGGCATACAACACACCAATGAACTTGCCGATCGAGGATGACTTACATCTTTTTGCTCAACTGAACCCAGAACTGAAATTGATTCGGGTGGAAGGGAGCCATTCTAAAGCCGAAAATTTGAATGCTGCCCTTGATTTGGTAACGGGAGACGTGGTTTGTATTTTGGATGCGGATCATCATCCTTCCCCCGATTGCTTCTTTCGAGCATGGCGCTGGCTGGAACACGATTACGATGTGGTTCAGGGTCGCAACATCATTCGCAACCATCACTACAATCTGCTAACCCAAAACATTGCCGTGGAGTTTGAATCACTTTACGGCGTGAGCCATCCAGCTAAATCTTTTTTGACGGACTCGACCATTTTTGGCGGTTCCAATGGCTATTGGCGCTCTGACGTGTTGAAGCAAATTCGCTTTAACCCCATCCGGTTGACGGAAGACATCGATGCCACGATGCGAACGTTGTTGAGCGGATATCGGATCTTGCACGATCGCAGCATTATTGCCACCGAACTCGCTCCAGTTGAGTTCAATTCCTTTTGGTTTCAACGCAAGCGATGGGCGCAGGGTTGGCTGGAGGTCAGCTTTCGCTATCAACGCCGGGTTTGGAAGTCCAAACATTTCACGCTCCAACAAAAACTGTATTGGACTTATCTGCTGTATTACGGAGTGGTGTATTCCCTGTTTGCCCTGCAAATTTTACCGTTGATTCTCAGTCTCTTTTTGTATCACGGCTATTTGCCCCAATCAGACAATGCCTACTTGTGGTCCTGTACTTTAATTACCTTTTTTAGTGGGTTCTATCAAACTGCTGTCACGATGAAGGTTGCGGCAACTCGCTATCCTTCCACTTATTTTGTTCAACATGCAGTGTTGATTTTCATCTACACCACCCTCAAAAATATGATCGCGATCGTGGCGTTGTATGACCACCTGCATGGCTATAACCAGTGGGTGGTGACTCCCCGTGGCAGGTTGGCAACTCGGATTGCGGCACCCGAAACAGCACCTGCGCTTACCTCTGCGGCAGGAGTTGGTTTAACCAAGTAAGAGCGCGAGGATTGGCACTAACGCAAAAGCAATGAGGCAGATTGAAGCAGCCCGATCACAAAGCCCAAAATACCACCTAAATTGACGATCGCTTGTAACTCGCTTTTGACGATGCCATTAATCGCTGATTCTAAGTCAGCGGCGGAGGTGGCTTTGACTCGATCAATAATCACCTGATCAATATTCAAAATCGGGATAGCTTGTGCCACGATATTCTCCAGATCCCGCTCCAGGTAGCGTTCTAGAATCAATGCCAGTTCCCAACTTACTGTTTCCAGCGAATCGTTCACCACGGGAGACGTGCGAAGCCGACTGAGAATGACACTTGCCAGATTTTCCCAGTCGATCGATTTGCCCAATTCCTGAAAAAACTCTGCCCCTTCCTGCTGTACATAGGTTCGTACCGTATCCCGTAGTGTCTTCCGGAGTTGGCGCACGGTGGAAACGGGTAAATTTTGTAAAGATAGGTTTTGCAGTAGCTCTTTGAGGCGAGATTTGACGTTGAGGGACACCATTAATTCAACCAGGCGCTCGTTGCACGCTTCCCGCTCATCCAGGCAAAAGGCGCGTAGTCGTAACAGAGCGTTGCGGATGCCAAACAGGTTGGCAATTACCCAGTAGGTGCCGCTGGTTTTTTCTCGCAGACCTTCGTCGATGACTTGAATGTTGCGATCGGTAAGAAAATCAATCAATGCTTGCCGAATCACATCTGGGGGAAGCACGACCTGAAGAATCCAATCGGCAAGTTTCGTGGCTTGCTCCTCCGAGAGTTGTAGCTCTAGCAGGACGCGATCGAAAATCTGATTCAGTTGAGTCTCCAAAAAGTCTTCTCGACGGGCAAGCACCTTGAGCAAGCGCGGGAGAGACTGTCCGAACAGGTCTTGCAAAATGTTGGCGACCACTTTGGCTGTTTTTTGCTCTCGATCTGCCTGAACTTGATCCAGTGCCAATTTCAGCAACCACAACAAGGCGGACTGGACTCGTTCAGTTTGCAGTAAGCGGCGGGCAAGTTTTTGTAATTCTTCCGGGGTGAGCAACGACCCCATGATCGTGTCAGAAATCCGCTTGGCTAACCGCTCTTGATTGCGCGGAATCAAGCCTGGGGTGAAGGGAACTCGTTTACCAGCAATGACGTATGCCCGGTAGGGGCGAAATAGCATCCGGATGGCGATGTCATTGGTGAAGTAGCCGATCACACCACCAACGACTGGGGGAGCCGCAAATAACCAGAGAGTAGAGAGTTCCAAAGCCTAATTCTTTCTGACGACTAATACCCCCATCGTACCCCCGGCAATGGGATAGTGTGTGACAGCGGAAAACCCTACCTGATGGGCGAGGTTTACCTGCTCTGTGCCGGTGGGGAAACGATCGAGGCTGGGAGCAAGATAAGCATACTCTTGACTGAAGCCATAGCGAGTGGCGATCGGCACCACGATCGTATCGAGATACCATTGCTGGAAGTTTTGCACGAGGGGATTGGTGGGATGGTTCAAATCCAGAATGGCAGCGTTGGCACCGGGCTTCAAAACGCGATACAGCTCTCGTAAACATTTTGGGATATCCATCACGTTACGGAGTCCATAACCCATTGTGGCTGCATCAAAGAAATTATCCGCAAAGGGAAGATTCAAGGCATCCCCTGCTTGCCAGGTGATAGGTTGATGAGCACGAGTTCGTTGCTGCGCGATCGCCAATTGTTCTTGCGAGAAATCAACGCCAATCACCTGTCCCGATTTGCCCACCTGTTCTGCCAGCCCCAGGGCTAAATCACCGCTTCCGCAGCACACATCCAGGCAAACATCCCCAGGCTTCGCACCACTCCACTTGATCGCCATTTTTTTCCAAATTCGGTGTTGCCCTAAACTCAGCCATTGGTTGAGTTGGTCGTAAACCGGGGCAATGCGATCGAACAGTTCTCGCACAGAATCGGGCGTTCTTGAATCCAGATCCACAGTTGTATCCTCTTGGCAGGTTCTAACTAAAAAAGGCTGTGTCAAACGCCACAGCCTACTTACTCATAATTTTTCTGGAAGCATCATTCCACAATCACTATCTCAAGCCCACTACACTAATCTGCACTTATCTGCCTAATCCAGCATTTTTAGAAGAGATCAGGAGCAGCCTTTAACCAGAGCTAAGAATTTGTGGTTTGAGCAGCCAAAAGTTGCTTCAGTTTCTCCAGCTCTTGTGCCCAGCGTGGATCGGGTTGCACACTGTCAAGGTCATTGGAACTGTTAGCAGTCCGCTTTGCCCCTTTATTGTTGCCACCCTTACGCTTGCTACCTCCAGAATTGCTGGGAGATTCGATAGCAGGCTGCTCGTCGCCTCCCTTATCTTTTGCTCGTGGCAATGCCTTCTCAATTTTGATGGGATTGTCTTTCACGACAGAACCATTGAATTTTTCAATGAAGGCATCGGCTTCTTCGTCCGTTTTCACAGTGACAAAAGCAAAGCCACGACACTTATTTGTTTTGCGATCGGTGATGATTTTGGTGGAAATCGAATCGCCAGCATCGACAAAAACAGCTTCCAGTTCTTGACGGCTTAATTCTTCCGGCAAGTTACCTACATACAGACGAACGGACATGGAACGATACCTCCAGGCTGGGATTTAGTTAAAACTTGTTAAACGTCTTTTAGGGTTGGCATCTACAGCAAAAAAGCATTAAAACTTCAGTTGAACTTCTTCCACCACCAACCCTTGCCGCACGCTCTGGCGAGATGCAGCCAATGTTGAGTCTATCAGTGTAACGCCCTGGTGCTTCAAATTGCGAAAAGGGGGGATGGAATAGTTGTTGCGTGCAGAGGGGGGAGACACCCATATAACAGAATCTTGCATTCAACGTTAGGGCTTCTGCGTCCGAATGTTCACGCCATTCACTAACTTATCACGGTACGTAAGAGACTGGTGGAAAAGGGGGAAATTTATTACTCAGGTATGACTAAAACCTGGCAATGATGCTTTTAGTCCTCCGCAAAAATGTACTTGTAAAGTTCATTGGCATCAGGTTCTGGGCTTTCTAAAGCAAATTGGATTGCGTCGTCTACCACCGCCTGAATCTTTTTCTCAATCTCTTTTAACTCATCCTGCGTAGCTAGATTTTGCTCGACTAAATAAGCTGCCAGCTTCTTGATGGGGTCACGAGAAAACCAGTAATCTTTCTCCGCCTTCGATCGCAACTCATCTGGATCCGCCAGGGAATGTCCCCGAAAGCGGTAGGTGAGACACTCAATCAAGGTTGGTCCTTCCCCTGCCCGCGCCCGCGCCACAGCCTCCTGCGCCACAGTCCGCACTGCCAGCACATCCATGCCATCCACCTCAACTCCTGGCATCCCGAATACACTAGCTTTCTGGTAAATCTCTGGCTGAGAAGTCGCGCGTTCGTGTGCCATGCCGATCGCCCATTTGTTGTTCTCCACTACAAAAATAATTGGCAACTTCCAGAGGGCTGCCATGTTCAAGCACTCAAAAAACTGCCCGTTGTTTGTCGTACCATCCCCAAAAAATGCAGCCGTCACTTGGTCTGCCGATTCATCGCCCAAAACTTCTCGACGGTATTTGCTCTGAAAGGCTGCGCCAGTCGCAACAGGAATGCCTTCCCCAATAAAAGCGAAACCACCCAAAAGGCGATGTTCCGCAGAAAATAAGTGCATTGAGCCACCCCGACCCTTACTGCATCCGGTGGCTTTACCAAACAGTTCCGCCATGACTTCGCGGGCTGGCACCCCGGCACTTAAAGCATGGACATGGTCACGGTAGGTACTACAAACGTAGTCTTCTCCGGGGCGCATGGCTTGAATGACACCCGTAGAAACGGCTTCTTGCCCGTTATATAAGTGAACAAACCCAAACATTTTGCCACGATAGTACATTTCGGCGCATTTATCTTCAAAAAAACGCCCCAACACCATGTCTTCGTAGAGCAACAGCCCTTCTTCTCGGGAAACGCTGGCAGTAGCCGCTTGAAATACTGGGACTGTTCTCTCTTGAACCATTGTTTGTGCTGACCTCAAACTCTTAATCAATTTTTCCTAGAAGTTATGTTGCTGACCGAAAGTTTTTGCTTATCCTGGGTGTAAACTTCCACACTGTCAAACAACAGTTGTCAACCAGACTCATTGTCAACCAGACTCATTGTCAACCAGGTTCTATTAAACAATGATTGGCACATCACCGCTTGACAGTCTTGGATGAAACGCTACTATAGCGTAACCTTACTGCCTACCGTTGGGGAAGTGTACCGTGCGTATTCCGCTTGATTACTACCGAATTTTGGGTTTACCGATTCAGGCAACGAGTGACCAGTTGCGACAGGCTCACCGCGATCGCACCCTGCAACTTCCCCGTCGGGAGTACTCTGATGCTGCGATCGCCGCTCGTAAACAACTCTTAGACCAGGCATACACTGTTCTTGCCAATCCCGACCAGCGCAAGCGATACGATTCGGGCTTCCTAGCAAAAACCTACGATCTGGGTCAGGAACCTGCCGCTGTAGATGGTAGTGCCCCTAGTGTTGCCCCCGAAGACTCTGCCCTGGTTGATCCCCATACGCCCAGTGTAGAAATTGAAGACGATCAGTTCATTGGGGCACTGCTCATCCTGCAAGAATTGGGCGAATACGAACTGGTGCTGAAACTGGGCAGACCGTTTTTGACGGGAGGCAGCGCCAGCCTTCAGGATCATCATTACGGCGATCCGGCGATCGTCTTTTCAGATATTGTGCTTACCGTTGCGCTAGCTTGTTTGGAGTTGGGGCGCGAACAATGGCAGCAAGGGCAGTATGAAAATGCCGCAGAAGCCCTGGAAACGGGGCAACAGTTGCTTTTGCGAGAAGGATTGTTTGTCAACGTTCGCGGCGAAATTCAGTCCGATCTTTATCGGTTGCGTCCTTACCGCATTTTGGAATTATTGGCAGCCCCAGAAACTTATGCCGCTGAACGGCGGACAGGGATGGAACTGCTGGAGGAAATGCTGCGGGAACGGGGTGGCATTGATGGTAACCAAAATGATCAATCTGGCTTGAGTGTGGATGATTTCCTGAAATTCATTCAACAACTGCGGAGCTACCTGAGTGCGGAGGAGCAACAGTATCTTTTTGAACAAGAAGCTAATCGTCCCTCTGCGGTTGCCACCTTCCTGACCGTGTACGCCCTGTTAGCAAGAGGATTTGCCGAACGTCAACCGGAGCTAGTGCAGCAAGCAAAAGAGTATCTGGCACGGCTGAACAGTCGGCAGGATGTGCATTTGGAGCAAGCGATCGGAGCTTTACTTTTGGGACAAACCGAAGCCGCCAGCCAAGCCCTGGAGCAAAGTCAGGAACAGGAATCGATTGATTTTATTCGGCAGCATTCCTACAGTTCGCCCGATCTGCTACCAGGGTTGTGTCTCTATACGGAACGCTGGTTCCATGACGAGGTTTTTCCCCATTTTCGGGATCTTGTCCATTGCCGGATTTCCCTCAAGGAATACTTTGCCGATCGTCAGGTGCAAAGCTATCTCGAAGCCCTTCCCAGCGATGTCGAAGCGTCCGTTGCGCCTGTTATGCCCATTTACTCTTCCTCCCAGCGGGATGCCCTAACTTCACAACGCGCGGCTTCTCCTTCTTACGCGGCTGAATCGAGCGATCGAGCAGACTTAGAGTTAGTCGCAGCTACTCACAGACCCTATGAAAATCGAGAAGGGTCGGTGGATCATGATACCCAGATAGCCGCAGCCAGAGCCAGGATTGCGTCTCGTGGAGGAACGGCAACGCTGGGTTCGGATGGGCGGTTTCCGGGAAGTGTATCCACGGCTGAGAGAGTGGAGCGTGAGATGGATCAAGACTCTCCTGTGTCCACGCAACCCCGTTCCCAGTGGTCTCGCTCCCGCAACGAGCCGTCGAAAAATGGAGATGATTCAGACGTTATGGCACCTCGAAAAGCTGGCGATCGCCCCGCCAAAGCTCGCTCATCCCGAACTCCTGGTTGGTTAATTCCCGCGAGTGCTTTGCTGGGGATCATTCTGCTGGGAGCACTAGCCGCCTGGTTATTTAAATCTCTCAGCCCAGCTTCCCGATCGACGGCTCAAAACGATGAACCTCTGTTGATTCAGCTTGACAAGCCCCTGCTGGAACTGGCAGATGAAACAACCGATCCAACCGCTGTTCAGGTGGTTGACCAAGCCGCCGCCCAGCAACTCATCAGTACCTGGTTGGCAGCAAAATCTAAAGCAATGGGGTCTACCTACGATGTCGCAGCACTAGACCAAATTTTGACTGATCCCAAGCTGGCGGAGTGGCGGAGTGCTGCCGATGAAGCCAAGCGTGACGGTTGGTATCGGACTTATAAGCATGATGTCACAGTAGAGTCAGTTGAGTTGATTTCGTCCACAACCGGACAGGTGATTTCGACTCAGGCAGCAACTCCGACTCCGGCAACAGGGGCAACAGGTTCTGCAACGGCTCAACCTTCCCCAGATGCGATCGCTGCCAACCCCTCCCCCACGACCTCTCCCGATGCAGCGGTTTCCCCCAGTGCAACCGTTGCTCCAGAGGCGACAACCAGCCCTAGCCCTGCTGCTGCCCCCGATGCCACCAGCACCACGACCCCAACCAGCCCCTCTCCAACCGCGATCGCCGATCAGGCTAGGGTAATTGCGAGTGTGTCTGAAACCACAGAAACCTACCGCAATGGCAAAGCATCAGGGAGTCCGCAAACAGAGCAGCTTCGAGTGCAGTACAGCCTGGTGCAAAAAGATGGCAAGTGGCGGATTCAAGATTGGCAAATTTTGTAAAGTATCCAAGCATACTGAAAGTGAACTTGATGCTAGAATTTGCCTGGACAAATAGGAGCCAGCTCTATCATGCCGCTCACTCTGACACCGGACCAGGCAAAAGTTCAAAAAGGATTGCGAATGGGTCGCATTCTGGTTGTTGAAGATGAAGAATTGATTCGTGAAACGATCGCCTTAGCCCTGATTGAAGAAGGATACGATGTCGTTACGGCTGAAGATGGGCGGATCGCCCTGGATTTGCTGCATCAAGTGGTTGATGAAATTGCCGATCATCGTCCTTCTAAACTCGCGCCTTCGATGCAAGGAAGTGGGCAGGCGTTCGATGTGGTTATTCTGGATTTGATGTTGCCTCTCGTTAACGGGTTAGACCTGTGTCGGATTATTCGCCGCGAGGGGAACAATGTTCCAATTCTGATGCTGAGTGCAAAGGGTAGCGAAACCGATCGCGTAGTTGGGTTAGAAGTGGGTGCAGATGATTATTTGACCAAACCCTTTGGCATGAGAGAGTTGGTGGCTCGTTGCCGTGCTTTATTGCGCCGCCATTACCAGTTCCAAATCGAACCCGACCAACCCCTGCTTAAATTTCAAGACATTACCCTGTTCCCGCAAGAATGCCGTGTCATTGTGCGAGGAGAAGAAGTTAACTTTTCACCCAAAGAATTCAAAATTTTGGAATTGTTCATGAGCTATCCCCGCCGCGTTTGGTCTCGGGAACAGCTTCTAGAGCGGATTTGGGGACCTGATTTCATTGGAGATAGCAAAACGGTGGATGTGCATATCCGCTGGCTCCGAGAAAAACTAGAGATTGATCCCAGTAATCCTGAGTATCTGGTAACGGTGCGAGGTTTTGGGTATCGTTTCGGTTGATTCCTACTTATTTAATCCACGATCCTTAACGCTGGTTTTGTGCTGCCTCCCCCCAAAAAACCTGACTGGTCTTTCTAAAACAATTTGGATTAACCTATAAGCGGCGAGCTTGCTATTCTGCTTGACTTGGAAAGCCTATTTAGCTCCGACCAAAGTAGATTATCCGCAGGTTTAGATCATGTCCTGGTTGGAGGCAAGTGGCTGAAATGATGGAATGGCTCTTGCTAGGACTGTTCATTGGGTTGGTGCTTTTGTGGCGTTATCAGTTGCGCCTGACCACAAAGCATCGCTACTCCAGGGATCAATCCCAGCGATTTTTATGGGGCAACCGATTTTCTCAAGTTGCGAACTTAAACAAAACGATCGCTACCCACAAGCAAGCCAACCAATCGCTTCAGGATGAGTTGCTTGGCTGGCATCACTTGTTTCAGCTTGCTCCGATCGGCTTTCTCCAAGTAGATGAAGAAAACCAACTGATTTTCTGCAATCTCAAAGCGTGTGAGATCCTCGGTATCGAAAGTAGCCGCTCAGAAAAGCCTCGCCTGTTGTTAGAACTCGTGCGTTCCTACGAGCTAGACGAATTGATTGAGCAAACTCGCCTAGCCCAAGAACTGTGTCAGAGTGAGTGGTTGTTCCATCCAGTTAATGCTGACTTTGCTAAATTGACCCAGCAGCAATCTTATCTGTTGCGCGGGTATGGAATTCCGATGTCTAAAGGACGGGTGGGAGTATTTTTAGAAAGTCGGGAGGAGGTGATGTTGCTGGCACGGCAGCGCGATCGCTGGATCTCCGATGCCGCCCACGAATTAAAAACTCCCCTGACCTCAATCCGCCTGGTTGCCGAAACCTTGATTCCCAGAGTTGATCCATCCTTGCGAGAGTGGGTAGAGCGCCTGTTGCGAGAGGTCATTCGGCTGGGGAACCTCGTTCAAGATTTGCTGGATTTGAATCAGCTCCAGGCTCAACCCAATGCTCGGTTATCTTTCAAAACCTTGGATTTAGCCCGCATGATTCAATCTGCCTGGATGAGCCTGGAACCATTGGCGCGGGAAAAGCAGATTCAACTGGACTACATCGGTGCCGAGCAACTTTTGATCCAGGCGGACGAGGCGCGGCTGCATCGTGTCCTGCTCAATTTATTAGATAACGGGATTAAGTACAGCCCTTCTCAGCAACACATCCGAGTTCTCCTTGGGATCACAGCAAACCCGCAGGATGCCTCGGCTCAGTGCGTGCATCTCCAGGTGATTGATGCAGGGCAAGGGTTTCCTGAAGAGGCGTTGCCGTTTGTGTTTGAGCGGTTTTATCGGGCAGATCCCTCTCGTACTCGCCAATCGAACAATTTAGACTCCTCTAAACAACTCAAAAGTGATCTTGAGATCGCAGGATTTGCCAGCAAAACACGCCTCCAATCAGAGTTGCATCTGCCTTCAATTAGTAATGGCAATGGCTTGGGATTGGCGATCGTGCGTCAGATCGTTGAGGCGCATCAGGGCTTTGTCACTGCCAGCAATCACCCTGAAACGGGAGGAGCGTGGCTACAGGTGTTCCTCCCCTGGCAACCGCTAGAGTAAATGCTCAAACCCTCTTTTCTTCAACTTGGAGACTTGTTAAGGTGGAGGCAAATTGTTGATTGAATTGTCAGGTTAGATTTTGTTTGCCAGATTAGGTTAGAAAGGATCGATGGGCGATCGCACCGCAGAACGACTACAAAAGGTATTGTCTCAGCAAGGCATTGCTTCTCGGCGACACGCAGAACAACTGATCGTCGCTGGGCGTGTTCTGGTGAATCAGCAGGTGGCTCATCTAGGACAAAAAGTTGATCCAATGCGGGATCAAATCACGATCGATGGCGTATCCATCAACTCTGCCCAACCCCCCGATCGTATTTATTTATTGCTGAATAAACCTGTTGGTGTGATTTCGACCTGTGAGGATCCCCGATCTCGCCGCACGGTTTTGGACTTATTGCCTGAAAAACTGACCCAGGGCACTGGAATTCATCCCGTTGGTCGGCTGGATACAGACTCCACTGGCGCACTGTTACTCACCAACGATGGGAATTTGACGTTTTATCTCACCCATCCGCGTCACCATATCCCAAAAACTTACCAGGTTTGGGTTGCAGGCGATCCGACCGCCGCAACCTTAACCCAATGGCGGCAGGGCGTGATGTTGGACGACCGCCCAACCCTACCAGCCCAAGTCTCAGTCATCCGGCGGCATCCTCATCAGAAAACCTTACTGGAAATCGTGCTGCACGAAGGACGCAATCGCCAAATTCGTCGAGTTGCGGAACAACTGGGTCATCCGGTTTTGAGTCTGCATCGCACCGCGATCGGATCGATCCGCTTACAAGGAGAAAAATCAGCCGAATTGCCGATTGGACACTACCGCGAACTGTCAAATTTTGAGATTTGTTTCTTGAACTCCCAAATTGACCTAACATCAAATATGGAGCGGGAACTCATCGAGGAGTGCAAAGTATGAATGAGCAAACTCTTCACTTAGTTAATGAGCAGGCAGAACTCCTGACCGAAATTGGTGCTTATCTGCGGAACTTACGCCAACGTCAAGAAATTTCGTTGGAGGATGTTGCTTCTGCTACCCTCATCCCGGTTCGGACTTTAACCGCGATCGAAGACGGAGATCTAAAACGCCTGCCAGAGCCGGTGTATGTGCAAGGTTTCATCAAACGCTACGCTGATGCGATCGGCATCGATGGAACTGAGTTTGCGAATGCGTTTCCCACCGATGTTGCTTCAACGGTTCATCGCTCTTCCTGGCGCGGCAAAGTCGAGGCACAACTTCGTCCTGTCCATCTCTACTTGCTCTACACCTTATTAGTAGTCGGAGCCGTGAGTGGTTTATCTTACCTGTTAAATCGATCGCCAGGGCAAACTCCCCGGTATGCGGCTTCTCCTCAAAGCGCTCCAGCCAGCCAGCAGGTTGCAGGTGAAGCCTACGGTCCTCCGGCTCCCAGTCAAACGCTCAACCCAACAAGCAGTCAATCGCCCATTCCCTCACCCAAACCCCTTGCCATTTCTGCTAAACCTGTGCGCGTCAGCCTGACAGTGAAAGGGCAGCAATCCTGGTTGCGGATTATGGTAGACGGCAAAACAGAATTTGAAGGGATGCTGCCTCAGGGTGCCCAGCGTTCTTGGTCTGGCAATGAGGAAGTTACTGTCCGCGCAGGGGATGCAGGGGCAGTAGAAGTCAGCTACAACGAGAGCCAGCCTAAGCCCTTAGGTCAACCTGGGGATGTTCAGGAGAAAACCTTTGGCAAGAGTGCGTCTAATTTGGATTCGTGGGGATTTGATTTAACCCATCATCCGCAATTGGCGATGGGTCAGGAGTAAAGATTTAGTTTCTGTTAAGGAATTAGTTCCCCACCTACACTGGAGCTATGTTCCAGGGGATTGCGGCACTACCAGAAGATGTTGTTCACCTGATAGCGGCAGGCGAAGTGATTGACTCGCTGGCTGCTGTTGTACGGGAATTAGCAGAGAACGCGCTGGATGCGGGGGCAACTCGAATTACGATCGCTCTCTGGTTGGATCATTGGCGCGTCCGGGTAGCGGACAATGGCAGCGGAATGCACCGGGATGACCTGGTTCAAGCCGCGATCGCTCACAGCACCAGCAAGATTCGTCAGCGCCAGGATCTTACACACATCAAAAGTTTGGGCTTTCGCGGGGAAGCCTTGCATAGCCTTGCCCAACTCTCTCATTTGCAAATTGCTAGCCGCCCTGCTGTTCCTTCTGCACTTGAACGTTTAGGCGATGATTCGCCGTCAAATGACTCGATCGAAGGGTGGCTGGCGCTCTACGATAGCCAGGGTCAACCCAAGCAGTTGGAACCGATCGCGATCGCCCCTGGCACTGTGGTTACAGCGGACAATATTTTTGTGAGTTTACCTGGACGGCGACAGGGTCTGCCTTCCCCCGCCCAACAACTTCGAGCCATTCAGTTAACAATTCATCAATTGGCGTTGAGCCATCCCAGTGTAACCTGGCAGATTCAGCACAACGATCGGGACTGGTTTACTCTGTTTCCTGGCAACTCACCGCGCCCCATCCTACCTCAAATTTTACGCGACGTGGAGGAAAGTGATTTCGTGGAAACGCAGGTCATGGTTGAGGCACCCTCTCTCCCCGCTTCTGCCCAATCCCTCTATCTGCTCCTGGGTTTGCCCGATCGCTGCCATCGACATCGCCCCGACTGGATTAAAGTGGCGGTGAATGAGCGATTTGTGCAAGTACCAGAGTTGGAGCAAACGATCATGACAGCCTTTCGCCGCAGCCTTCCCCGCGATCGGTTTCCGGTGTGTATTGCCCATCTCCAGGTTGCGCCAGCCCAGGTTGATTGGAATCGGCATCCCGCAAAAACAGAAATCTACTTGCATGAAATGAATGTTTGGCGAGAGGCAATTTCCCAAGCGATCGACCAGTCTCTCCGCCTCAACCCCGATGCAATGCCTGAAGCAATGCACACGTCCCGCGTTAGCCGCTTGCTGAAAACCGCCGAGGCAGAGGGTTCTTATGCCAGTGAAGCGGCCTCAATGGAACCGTCAGATATTTCTGGAGCATCTGCGCCCTTCCTTAAAGTACTGGCACAGGTTCACAACACCTACATCCTGGTGGAACATCCGACGGGGGTATGGCTGATTGAGCAACACATTGCCCATGAGCGAGTGCTGTATGAGGAGTTGCGCGATCGCTGGCAACTGGTGCCCCTGGAAAGCCCAATTGTTCTAAATTCCCTCTCGCCTGCCCAGCAAGCGCAACTGCAACGCCTTGGGATTGAGTTGGAAGCATTTGGAGAGCAAGCCTGGATCGTTCGTACTGTACCAAACTTGCTCAGGGAACGGGCAGACTGCGGAGAGGCATTAATTGAACTCAGTTTAGGGGGCGATCTCTCCACTGCTCAGGCAGCGATCGCCTGCCGTAGCGCGATTCGCAATGGCACGGCTTTAACCGATGCAGAGATGCAAACCCTCATCCAGCAGTGGCAACAAACTCGCAATCCGCGCACTTGCCCCCACGGGCGACCCATTTGTTTAGCGTTAGAAGAATCCTCTCTTTCCCGCTTTTTTCGCCGTCACTGGATGATTGGCAAAAGTCATGGAATATAAAGTTACGATGAAGTAAATACAAAAAGTTTGTTACTATTCTTCATTTATTTCTAAATACGCTGCATTCTGTTCCTATTGAACGCTTTTTGTTATTTTGTCTATGTCTTCCCCTTCTGACCTTCTTAGTGCTGCCATTCAGCATCATCAGTCGGGGCGATTGTTGGAAGCTGAACGGTTGTATGAAGCAGTTTTGCTGCAACAACCGGATCAGGCGAATGTGTTGTATTTGTTGGGGTTAGCAAATCACCAGCGGGGCAATTTAGATGCTGCGGTGATGTGGTACGAGCGATCGATCGCAGTGAAGCCAGACTACGCGGATGCCCACAACAACCTGGGAGTGCTTCTAGTTCAACAGGGTGATCTACAACAAGCCACAGTGCATTACCGCGCTGCATTACAAACCAATCCAAACAACGCCCACGCCCACGCTAACCTGGGTGTTATCTTGCAGCAACTCAACCAATTTGAAGCCGCGATCGTTCATCATCAAACAGCAATTCAACTTGATCCAAATTTGGCAGTGGCTCACACCAACTTAGGGCACGCTTTGAAGGAAATAGGGCAACTTGATCAAGCGATTTCACACTATCAAATTGCTCGGCAACTGATGCCAACGAACCCAGATGCTTATCAAGACCTGGGAGATGCGTTACAGGAACAGGGACAATTTCAGGAAGCACTGAACATTTATCATCGTGCCCTGGCGATTGCTCCAAACCATGTTGAGCTAAATGGTAGCCGGATCCGGTCTTTGTTGATTTCCGGGAATTTGCGCCAGGGATTCGCCGAGTACGATCGCTGGCGTTTGGCAATTTCGATGCAACAGCGATCGTTTACTCAGCCCGTGTGGGAGGGATTTTCTCTTGATGGGCAACCCATCCTGCTTTATGCTGAACCCGGTTCAGGCTTTGGGGATGCCATTCAGTTCATTCGATACGCCCCTCTCGTTGCCAACCTGGGGGGGCGGATCATGGTGGAGTGCCCTGCTGCGTTGGTGCGCCTGTTTCAGACCATTCCCTCGGTTGAACAGGTCGTGGCGGCAGGAGATCCCTTACCCAGCTTTAATGTTCAAGCCTCTTTCCTCAGTTTGCCGCGAATTTTCAGGACAACTCTAGAGACAATTCCCAATCAGGTTCCCTATCTCTACCCCAACTTTGCCCTGGAGCATATTTGCCCGCCGCTTGCCTCGGCTTCAGCGATTCAGCTTGAACAAAATCGGCTCAAAGTTGGCATCGTTTGGGGTGGCGACGTCAACCATTACACCGATCGCGATCGCTCTTGCCCGTTTCAGAACTTCCAACAAATTTTGAATTGTCCTGAGGTGCAGTTTTACAGTTTGCAAAAAGGCGCTCACTGCTCAGAACTGGCGGATTCCAGGGTGGTTGATCTGAGCGATTGCCTGCATGACTTTGCCGATACCGCGACAATCATTAACCATCTCGATCTAGTGATTACCGTAGATACGGCAGTGGCTCATTTGGCTGGTGCTTTAGGTAAGCCCGTGTGGATTTTGCTATCGTTTGCTGCCGATTGGCGCTGGTTGATGGCACGGCTTGATAGTCCCTGGTATCCGACGGCTCGATTGTTTCGCCAAACCCAGCGGCGGGATTGGGCGGGAGTGTGTCAGCAGGTGGCGATCGCCCTGAATCAAACTATTGCTTCAATGCAATAACCAACAGGTCAGGGTGTACTTGCATCCGCGCAGAACTGGAAGTGCCTGGTAGGGGTGGGTATAGCAAGCTGGAAACAGCACCACGCTACCCAGAGACGGTTTGACTTTGACGGATTGGCGATCGAACAAGAGATCGCCCCCTTCAAACTCCTGATTCAGAAAACCAATGATGCTTACGTCTCGCGCTGGAATCCCTTTTGCCAGTTCTGCGTAGCGGTTGGTCAAAACTAGCCCATCTTGGTGGCGTTTGTGAGCTTGCCCTGGCTGAAATCGCTCGATCGCGTACAGTTCAATATGAGACAACGTCACATCGTAATGCTTTGCCAACAAATCACGGGCAAGGGATAAAGGATTGAGCAGTAATTGCAGGGTTGATGCCAGCAAAGAAGACGGTTGATGCAACGGCAACACCTCATTGCTCCGCAGTTCTCCCTGTAGGCTAGAACCCGCAGGTGGCGACAAAAACTCGCAGCAGCCCGCCACTTCCACCATATGACGGCACAACGACGGCTCCCACAGGTGCTCAATCAAAAAAATGTCTGATCCCAGCGATCGCAAGGTCTGTCCCATAAGTAAGTGTTCACAACTAAACTGCATTCATTGGAAACGTCACTCGTCATCAGTCATTGGTTCTTAGCAAAGGACGAGTGACGAATGACGACTAGATCTAACACTTGGTTTTGTCCACTGACTTTTTGCCCTCTTACTTAAGATCGCCAATGTTGTGAGTTGACTGCTATCTTCTCTAGGATGGATCAATCTTCCGCGTCCTGTATTTTAGTGTGACCAGTTATGCAACGATCGCCCACCTCCACTCAGGTTGCCCGTTTTCCTCAACCCCTCGATCGCATTGCGATCGCATTTATTGTGGTGTTGCTGATCATCATCGGGGTGGTGCTAGTCACCGGCAGCCGGATTGCCCCCAGAGTCAGATATTTCACCTGGCAAGGTAAACAAGTGGGCGCTGATGATACGGCGTTTGTGATCGCGTTCAGTCGCCCGATGAACCAAGCCAGTGTGGAGAAAAACCTTAAGATTGTACCGGAGCTTCCTGGCAAGGTGAGTTGGGCAGGACGGCGCATGGCTTATACCCTGAATACCCCCGCTCCCTATGGCACTACTTATAAGCTGAAGCTTGAAAAGGCTGTGGATTATTTTAATCAGGAAAGTGCTACTCAGTTGCCCATTCAAGCCTTTGGTGCCAGCTTTCGGACGCGCGATCGTGCCTTTGTTTACATTGGGGTTGAGGGCGAAGAAGAGGGGCGCTTAGTTCTGGTCAACCTCACAACTCAAGATCGCACCATTCTCACGCCGCCCGATCTGGTGGTGAATGAGTTCAAGCCATACCCCTTGGGCGATCGAATTCTGTTTGGAGCAACTCCCCGCAGCGGTCAATCCCAGGGATTACTTGATCAAAAACTTTACCGCATCGCCACAGGAATTCAGATTGATCCGCCACCCCAACTCGATCCTCAAGGCAATACAGATCCCATTAATACGGCTAAATCGCAATCGACTCAAGGCGTAGAGTTACTGATTGATAGTGATACGCACCAAAACCTGAAGTTTGACCTATCGGCAGACGGCAAAATTATCGTGCTGCAACGGGTGAACCGCAATGACCCAGCAGATTTTGGTCCCTGGATTTTGCGAGAAGGCGAAGCACCCAAGCCGCTCAAAGGGCAACCGGGGGGTGATTTCTTGATTACGCCGGATAGCGATTCTCTGGCAATTTCTCAAGGACAGGGACTTGCTATTTTGCCGCTCTATCCGGATGCCAAGCCAGTTGATTTTTTGCCCAAGTTTGGGGTTGTCCTCAATTTCTCTAGAGATGGCTCCCTGGCAGCGATGGTGAAGTTCAATGGCGATCGCTCCCGCTCCTTATTCCTAGTCAGCAGTCAGGGCACCCAGAAAGAATTGCTCCGCACAACGGGATCGATCTTTTCGGCTCAATTTGACCCTTCAAAGCAAGTCTTGTACTGCCTGTTATCAGAGTTGATTCCAGGGGAAACCTACCAAGAGAAGCCTTTTCTAGCCGCGATCGAAATCAAAACCGGAAAACTCACACCCCTCTTGCCCCTCCCTTACCAGCGAGATGTGCAAGTCAGCCTGTCTCCAGACGGATTAGCCATCTTGTTTGATCAAACGACTGAAACTGAGCAGGCGGATCCGCTGTCTCCCCAGTCCCGTGGCGGCAAAGCGATCGCCAACAGCCAACTCTGGATTTTGCCGATCAATTCCACTGATCTGACCACCCTCCAACCCGAAGCTTTACCCATCTCTGGTTTGCGTCCTCGCTGGATGCCCTAGATTCAACGCATGGGAGAAGCCCAAGGGCGGAGGCAAGACTCCAACCCCTAATCCCATTCCCCTACTCCATGCACCCTCAAGAACTACTCGATCGTTACCGTCGGGGAGAGCGCAACTTCTCCCACAGTGATTTGAGTGGCGCGAATTTGAGTGGATTTAACTTGCGAGGTGCCAACTTTACGGGAGCAGATTTAACGGAAGCGAATTTGAGTTGGGGCTTTTTGAACCAGGCAAAGCTGACGGGCGCTTGTTTGCGAAAAGCAGATTTACGCAGTGCCTCTTTCAGCAGCGTCAATTTGAATAATGCCGTTTTGCATGGAGCCAACCTCAGCAAAATCGATTTGCGCTTGGCACAACTGCAAGCGGCTGATTTGAACTGGGCAATTTTGCAGGAAGCGGATCTGGGTGGAGCAAACTTGGAATTTGCCAAACTCGATCAAGCCAATTTGGAGCGGGCAAAGCTCAACAGTGCTCATCTGCGGGGGGCGGAGTTGATGGAAGCGAACCTGCGAAGGGCAACTCTGGCGGGAGCCAACTTGAATCAAGCAAATTTGCGGGAGGCGCATCTAGAGGAAGCCAATTTGCGAGAAGCCAGTTTAGTTGGGGCAAATTTGAATGAAGCTAACTTGATGGGAGCCTACCTGCGACAAGCCGACCTGACAGAAGCGGATCTGCATCGAGTGGTTTTGTCCAGTGCAGATTTGAGTGAGGCGGTTCTCACAGGGGCAGACCTCAGCCGAGCAAACCTGGCGGGAGCTTACTTGTTGAAAACCAGTTTTCGCCGATCGCACTTGTTGCGGGCGGACTTGCAAGACGTTTACCTGCTGCGGGCTGATTTGAGTGAAGCCAATTTGCGCGGTGCCAACCTCCAGCGAGCCGATTTGAGTGGTGCCTACCTGAGCCATACCATTTTGAGCGAAGCCGATCTCACTTCGGCATACCTGCTGCAAAGTCATTTGATCCACACCAATTTGGATGGAGCCGACCTGACCGGAAGTTGTATCTACAACTGGCAACTGGAGTACGTGGATCTTGCAACGGTGCAGTGTCGCTATGTGTATACTCAATTCGACCCAGTGCAGAAAAAACCCTGCGATCGCGTGCCGCAGCAAGGCGACTTTGAACCGGGAGAATTGGACAAGCAGTATCGCAGCGATCGCTCCATCATCAACTTATATTTCCCAGAAGCAGTCAATTGGCAGGGCGTGGTGTTTACCCTGGTGCAGCTTGAAGCAGAAGAGAAAAACTTATCGCTAACCATCAAGGGGTTTGAACCCGTCAATGACACCTTTATGTTAAGCATTGGTGCAAGCCGTCCCTTGAATGAAAACCAACTGACGCAACGGTTTTTCCAGCTTTACTCCACGCTGAGCCAGCAAGTGACTCAACGGCAGCAAGACATTCTTGAACTGTTGGGCATTGTCGCACCACAATCTCCTCAACCCGCAGCAATGGCAACGACAAAGGCGACTATCGAACCGCGATCGCCGCAAACCCCGCCAAAATCTAGTCAGCTTTACCAGGAAGTCATTCGCCAGATGCAGCACATTCTGACAACCCAATCGCCAGAGCAAATTGTGATCAATGTGCAGCGGTTGCTGGATTATCTCAGTCGCGAAGGATTTTCCACTGCCGACATTCAGCGCAAAATTATTGGACAGGCAATTCTGCAACGGGCTAGGCGCGATCGCTCCTTTCGAGAGCATCTGTTGCAATGGCAATCCTCCGCCCCCACCGCCCTCAACAATTCCACTATCGGTCAAGCGATGCGAATTGCGATCACATTGTTACAAGCTTGATTGGTGGACAGATTGTCATTGGGCATTTGTCATTTGTCATTTGTCATTCGTTCTTTGCCAGTAACCAATGACCGATGACCAATGACACTTCCACCCAATTCAGCTTCATTATAGTCATCAACTTATCCGGCAAGGGCAGATAGTTTGGCTGACAACTCACTCGGAACGATCGCGCCGTGTTCAGTAATGATGGCAGCGATCAGGTGGGCTGGGGTGACATCGAAAGCAGGATTGTAGAACTCGGCTCCTTGCGGACAGAGGAGCGTTTCACCTACTTGATACACTTCGTTGGGGTTGCGTTCTTCGATCGGGATCTGAGAACCATCCGCGATCGCGAAATCGATCGTAGACAACGGAGCCGCGACGAAGAACGGAATGCCATGCGCCCTTGCCGCCAGAGCTACACTATAAGTCCCGATTTTATTTGCCGTGTCCCCATTGGCAGCAATCCGGTCTGCCCCCACCACAACCATATCGATCATGCCCAGCTTCATGCAGTGGGCTGCCATATTGTCTGTGATCACAGTGACGGGAATTCCTTCTTGCACGCACTCCCAGGCAGTCAGTTTAGCTCCCTGCAACCGAGGACGGGTTTCGTCGGCGTAAACTCGCTCTAAGCGTCCTTCACGCCACGCCGATCGCACCACACCCAGCGCTGTACCGTAACCTGCGGTCGCCAGAGCACCTGCATTACAGTGGGTCAAAATTCGCAGTTTTTCCGGGTTAGCAGGCAGCACACTCAAGCCATGATCGCCAATCTGCTGACAGGTCAGGATATCGCCTGCATTGATCGCCTGAGCCGTCTCCAACAAAACCTGTTTCAAGTAATCCACTGACCCCAACGTTTGATGGGCAATTTTCATCATGTGATCGATCGCCCAAAACAAATTCACCGCCGTTGGTCGGGTAGCACGCAGGCGTTCCGCCACTTGACTCAGTTGGGACAAAAATTCCGAGCGCTCAGTTGTGGCAATTTCACGAGCACCCAAATAGATCCCATAGGCAGCGGACACTCCAATAGCAGGCGCACCTCGAACAATCATGGTTTCGATCGCCAACGCCATGTCTTCATAGCGATGAATCTCTACATAATCAAATTCATTCGGGAGGCGTGTTTGGTCAATTAAGCGCACATGATCGCTGTGCCAAATAACTGGATATACATGACTTACTTCAGACATAACTTATTACAACAGAAACGACGAGTCAGAATGCCTACCTGGCGTTGGATTTATCACTTTTTCCGGCTTAAGTGTTTCAACCAGAGCCATATCTAGAAATGTAGCAAATCATGTTACTCCTGCTACAAAACAAAGTCGCAATTCAGTTTCCTCTGAATCAACTTTTATACTACTTTTTCTAGTCAAATACGTTGGTCAGTTTTACCTTTGCTTCCTCTGCCATAACACCCAGGCATGGCACTTTGCCTGTTCCAGATCGGAATTTTAGGGTGTTTCAAGGATGCGATCGTACACTTTGAGTAAATAATCGGGTTTGAAGCGAGTAATCCAATATCCCCCATAAATGAGCAGTACGGATGCCAGCATGATCGGAATTGCCAGGGGAAAGTAGAGCATATGACGGGGATTGTTAATGAACAAGCGCTGGAGGCGATCGCGCCCAACCTTTAGCTTCTCGCTGAACCCGGAGACCGTAGGATCGCGATCGGGGGGCTGGGGACTGAGGACTGAGGGCTGAGGCTTGTCTGTTTGCGCCCTGACTCCCCGACTCCCCGGTTCCCCGACTCCCCGCTGCCATCTGCCATCTACCTTGACTAATTCTTTTTGCCAAAAATAATCATGCCCAATCAACAAAAATCGCCAGAAGAAATGCGCCAGTCCATCCGGGGGGGCATGGGTCGCACGGGCATTGGGATTCAACCAAATGGTATGCCCAGCTTGTTTCAAATTTTCGATATGAATCACACAATTGCCACGATAGAGCGGCAGTTCGGTTGGAATTGGGTTTTGTAGCAGAAACTCCCGCCGAAACGCGACGTTATTCAAGAAATACTGAGAGGTGGGTTCAAGTTCAGTTTTGCCAGAGTACTGGGGAAAAATGTAGGTCAGCGCCATCGCTGTTCCGTAGGCACCCTGCCCGCGAGTCGTGGTTTCGCCAGCAACAATTTGAATGGCTGGATTTTGAGCAAAGGTAGTCAGAATTGTCCGCAGCCAGTGGAGTTCGTAAATACAGTCTGAATCGGCATAGACGACGATTTCTCCCGTGGCGAGACTGGCACCCAGCATTTTGGCTTTGTAGTAGCCTGTGGAAGTAGGAACTGGATGAATTTTGATCCAGGGATAGCGATCGCACAACTGCCCCAACAACTCCGGCGGCGCATCTCCACTATCAATCAGCAACACTTCATTCGCCGCGATCGGAGACACATCTTGATTCACCAACGATGCTAAAGAAGTCACCAATCCCTCTAAATCCGCATTCGCCAAATTTTCCGTCTCCAAAATAATGGAAAATGTTGGTAACTGACTCGCGACATCCATCCTCACAGCTTCCTTCAAGGTCAAGAAAACAACCACAATTTTAGAGTACTGTTTGGTTCTGCTTACAGATTTAGTTGAGTTGAATCGAGCCACTTGAGAATAGTGCTGAATGTTAAGGACTGAGCGCTGAGTGGAAGAAACCCAACCCATCAGAATAAACTTGACGGTTCACTAGGTGGGTAGATGGGTGGGTAGGTAGAATAAAAGGTGCAAAGAACCCTCTTAGGATCTTGAACGAAATAATCTATAAAAGTTAGATCTGCTGTAGGGGGCGCACGGCTGTGCGCTCGTACCGAGAAATTCCAGGTTAATTAATCCTCGATCCTTACCAGTCGATCAAATCTTGTAGGATAAATTCGGTGCTAAGGGCGACAGGCAATCCTCGCCCTAATGGACTAAAGAAACTCAAAGGCTATGACAACGAGTACCGTATTCGGGTTGGCGACTATAGAGTACGGTATGAAATCGATGATAAAGAGTCCATTGTTGTCGTACTACATTACGGACATCAGAAGGATACTTACCAATAGCGGTAGCATTAACCGAATGATCAGCGCCCGTCCTGCGACCCCTTCGGAGAGGCAAGACTATGAACGATATTACGTTGCTAATTTAGGAGAATTTGACATCTTAAATCACTTGAGATGATAGGCTACTGAATCTAGCAAATATGTCGAAGTTTTCCTACTGTTTTTTCACTTTTTGCGAGTAGAAGGACGCGGATTCGATGCCTCTCGAGCATTCCTTGGTGAATTCGATCAGGTGATGGGCAACTAAGCCGATGCTGAGGAGGCGTTCGATTTTACCCTTTTTGATTTCCGGTTTTGCCATCTTCCAGAAGGTGTCGCGGTAGCTGCTAATCACTCCCGCGTGCCAAAACAGTTTTGCCATCATGGTTAAGCCCCGACGCACATTTTCCTTATTCACACGAGCAGCACTTTTAGGTGGCTTGATGCGATTGGGGTAAGTATGTTCACACTGGTAGGCAAAGCGTTCAAACAAGAATTCTGGTTCGTAGGCAGTGGTGATGCAATGCTGCCACATTTTTAGAACATCCTGGTAAGGCATGAGAAATTCAACATTCGATTCTCGACCTGCTTCAAAGTTGATTCTTCCTTCTTGCTCTAAGCGTCGCCACAAAGGAGTTTTAGGCAGGGCATAAAGCAAGTTGATTGTGAGCATTGGGATGTTAGAGAGCCGAATGAAATCTAGAATACGATCGCAGGTTTCTGGCGTATCCGTATCCAAGCCTAAAATGATGCCGGATACAACTTCCAATCCGTAACTATTCAGGGTTTTAATCGCATCCAGAATCGACACACTCAAGTTTTGATCTTTGGAGATAGACTTCAAAGCCTCTGGATCAGGGGTTTCGATGCCACAAAAAACAGTGCCAAAGTATGCCTCTCGCATCATTTCTAGCAATTTTGGACTCTGGGCAATATTCAGCGTCGCTTCGCAGGCAAACTGCACCGGATAACCATTTTGCTTTTGCCATGCAATCAAATGAGGTAGGAGTTCAGTCACCGCCCGACGATTACCGATAAAGTTATCATCCACAAAATAGACAGCGCCCGGATTGCCAGATGCCAGCATGGCATCCAGCTCTGCCAGGACTTGTTGGGGTGTTTTGAGGCGGGGGTTGCGTCCGTACAGTTCGGGAATATCACAAAATTCGCAGCGGTAGGGGCAGCCGCTGGAGAACTGCACATTGGCAATGAAGTATTGATTCAGGTTGAGTAAGTGATAGGCGGGAATGGGGAATTCATCCAGGGGCAGACGATCGCGAGTTTCAAACCGAATTTGCTGCGCTGGACGCTCGATCGTGGTGTCCAGATGTTCGATTAATTGGTCCATTGCGTCGCCCAACTCGCCTATGTGGAGCAGGTCAAAGTCGGGATAGTACTCAGGACAACCGGAAACCGAGGGACCGCCGACGATGGTGATCTTGCCGTACCTGTGTGCCAGGTCGTTAATTTTATTAATCTGGGGGCGCTGGATGTGCATCCCGCTGGTAATCACCACATCCGCCCACTGGTAATCTTTTTTGCGAGCGGGCTGAATATTTTCATCAATAAAGCGCACCTCCCACTCTTCTGGCAAATAAGCAGCAGCAACCAGAATTCCCTGGGGTGGCATGAAGGCTTTCACGCCGCGCATTAAGGGATAGGCATGGTGAAAGGTGCCAAAGGAGCGACTGTATTTTGGGAAAACACAGAGGATTTTGCGTTGGTTACGGGGCACGTAGAAGGTGCGGTGCGATCGCAGCCCTGGTTCTGTTGTCTGATCAATGGATGGGGTTTGCTCAACGGGGGGTAACGTTGCCGTCATCGAAATTCCTCACAACACTCAGTAAATTCACAGCCAATACAACCTTATAAAGAAGTATTACGGCAAATTCTACAAATTTCCAGTGTTTTTAAAGGAGGTGATCAATGATTAGTCTCATCTCCCCTTCTTGGTAAATTCCCCGAACTAAGCCCTGTTCATCAGCCCAGCTACAATCCAGGATCGTGGATTAAATAGGAGCGAAAAATTAGTACTCGGTTGGGGCGACCCTGGCGGTAACGGCGAAACTGCGCGACCGTTCGCCACGCAGGAAGATTTCGGAGTTATTAAATTCTCATTCCCTAGCTAAACCCACAAGGGAGTTTGTCGGTGTTGCTTCATCAGTTGATGCGACATAGGGCATGAACAAGGCGCGTTCTTCCGGTTGCAATCGTCGGGGACGCAGGGTTTCGCGATCGGCAAATAAGCCCTTTTGCCATCCTTCTGCTGCCAGAATGCCTTGAGCGTTGTAGAACCGAAATTGCATCACAGCGGAAGCATGGCGTAACTCGGAAATCCACAGTTCCATCGGAACGCGATCGCCCAAGTAAAGCGACGATTTATAGGTGATGTTCGTTTGCACCAGCACGGGAACGAATCCTTGATGCAAAATCTTGTGGGTCGCCAAGCCAATTTCTTCTAACAATTTCGTGCGACCAATCTCCATCCACTGAACGTAGACGGTGTTATTCACATGACCAATGAAATCAATATGAAAGGAGTAAACCTCTAGCTCAAGACAAACCTTTTGCATGCCACCTTTTCCTGAAGTCACTGCTCAGTGACAAGGTATCATAGTCACTAGCTGGTGACAAGTTGTTTGAGAATAATTCATGGTGCGAGATAAAGCAGAAACCAAAGCCAAGATCCTGGCGGCAGTGGGCAAATTGCTGGCAGAGTCGGGCTTTCAACAGTTGGGCGTGAATGCGATCGCCCGTGAAGCCAGGGTGGATAAAGTTTTGATTTACCGATATTTCGGGAATTTACCCACGCTGCTGCAAGCCTTTGGGCAGGAGGGCGATTACTGGATTACCGTCGAGCAATTGGTTGGCGATGCAGCCTCGATTGAGGCAGAAGGTTTAGATGAGTGGATGCACCTGTTGCTGGTGCGTTTTTTGCGAGATCTGCAACAGCGATCGATCACTCAAGAAATTCTGCGTTGGGAACTGCTGGAAGGCAATGAGTTAACTCAAGAACTGGCTCAGGTGCGCGATCGTACGGCGATTCAAAGTTTGCAATTTCTGAATCAAAAATGTGATTTTCCACCTAATCAAGATATTCCAGCCATCAGTGCCGTCCTCATCGCTGGACTGGTGTATCTAGTTCTGCGGGCTAAAATCCATCCTACTTTTTTAGGAATCGATTTCAGTTCACCAGAGGGCTGGCAACGTATCGAAGCTGCCCTTGCTGCTTTGGTACAAGCCTCTGTGCAATCAGTTGAATGAGGCGCATCGCCTATGACACTCCTTCAGGCGTTAGACTTGAAGCTTATGGACATCGTCCCAGATAATGACAACACACCATCCAGCGGTTAGACTTGGTATACTACAAGTACTACAACCGTTTATCATCCTTCATCCAACACGTTGAAACATGGCTGCACCAGAACCCGGATCGTACAAAGACACTGTGAATCTCCCTCAAACCAGTTTTGATATGCGGGCGAACGCCGTCAAGCGCGAACCCGAAATTCAGCAATTCTGGGCAGAGAATCAGATTTACGATCGCCTGTCGCAGACCAACCCAGGTGAAATTTTCGTACTACATGACGGACCGCCCTACGCCAATGGGTCGCTCCACACAGGGCACGCCATGAACAAAGTGCTGAAGGATATCATCAACAAATATCAATTGCTCCAGGGGCGCAAAGTTCGCTATGTGCCCGGTTGGGATTGTCATGGGTTGCCGATCGAACTCAAGGTGTTGCAAGGCATGAAGCCTGCTGAACGCCAGGAGTTGACCCCGGTCAAACTGCGGCAAAAGGCGAGAGACTTTGCCTTAAAAACCGTGGATGAACAGCGAGAAAGTTTCAAGCGCTACGGCGTGTGGGGCGATTGGGAGCATCCCTACCTGACCCTGCAACCGGAATACGAAGCGGCTCAAATTGGCGTATTTGGGCAGATGGTGCTGAAAGGTTACATCTACCGGGGACGCAAGCCGGTGCATTGGAGTCCCAGTTCCAAAACAGCACTGGCAGAAGCAGAACTGGAGTATCCCGAAGGTCACACCTCCCGCAGCCTGTATGCAGCGTTTGAGGTGACATCCCTGCCACCAGCATTGCAAGCTCCCTTTGATCCATTCCTGGGCGAGTTGGGAGTTGCCATCTGGACGACCACTCCCTGGACCATTCCTGCCAACTTGGGCGTGAGTGTGAATCCCGATTTGGTCTATGCCGTGGTGCAAGTGGGCGATGAATTGAGCCAGCTCAAAACGCGCCTGGGGCAGATGCGGTACTTGATCGTGGCGAAGGATCTGGTCGATCGCCTGTCGGAAGTTCTGGGCACGACCCTCACCGTGCAATCAACCGTGATGGGTCGCTTGCTGGAGCACATCACCTATCGCCATCCCCTGTACGATCGCGAAAGTGAAGTACTGATCGGGGGCGATTACGTCACCACCGATTCTGGCACCGGATTGGTTCACACCGCCCCCGGTCACGGTCAGGAAGACTACCTGGTGGGGATGCGCTACGGCTTGCCCATCCTGGCTCCAGTTGACGATGATGGCAACTTTACCGCCGAAGCGGGACAGTTTGCTGGACTGAATGTATTAGGAGAGGGCAATGGAGCCGTGATCACTGCCTTGCAAGAAGCTGGCTCCCTGCTGAAAGAGGAACCCTACCAACACAAATACCCCTACGACTGGCGCACCAAAAAACCCACCATCTTTCGGGCGACGGAACAATGGTTTGCCTCGGTGGAGGGCTTCCGAGATGATGCTCTGAAAGCGATCGCTGAAGTTCGTTGGATTCCGGCTCAGGGTGAAAATCGGATCACGCCAATGGTGGCAGAGCGATCGGACTGGTGTATCTCCCGGCAGCGCAGTTGGGGCGTGCCCATTCCTGTGTTTTACGACGAGGCGACGAATGAGCCACTGATGAACCAGGAGACGATCGCCCACGTTCAAGCCATCATCGCGGAGAAAGGCTCGGATGCCTGGTGGGAATTGCCTGTGGCAGAACTCCTCCCCGAACCCTACCGCAACAATGGCAAAACGTACCGCAAAGGAACCGATACAATGGATGTCTGGTTCGATTCTGGCTCCTCCTGGGCATCTGTGCTTAAGGTAAGGGCGCAGGGCGATACGCCCCTACACTATCCCGCTGAGATCTATCTGGAAGGATCAGACCAACATCGGGGCTGGTTCCAATCCAGCTTGCTGACCAGCGTGGCAGTCAGTGGTCATGCTCCTTACAAAACGGTATTAACGCATGGGTTTGCGTTAGATGAGCAGGGGCGCAAAATGAGCAAATCTCTGGGGAATGTAATTGATCCGGTAATCATCATCAATGGGGGCAAAAATCAGAAAGAAGAACCACCCTACGGTGCCGATGTGCTAAGGCTTTGGGTATCGTCCGTGGATTATACTTCTGATGTGCTGATTGGCAAAAATATCCTGAAACAATTGGGCGATGTCCGGGGCAAAATTCGGAATACGGCGCGATTTTTATTGGGTAACTTACACGATTTCGATCCTGCTCAAGATGCGGTTGCTTATGACCAACTGCCAGAACTCGATCGCTATATGCTGCATCGCATCACCGAAGTATTCAATGATGTCACCGATGCGTTTGAAACGTTCCAGTTCTATCGTTTCTTTCAGACCGTGCAAAACTTCTGTGTGGTTGATCTCTCTAACTTCTATCTCGACATTGCCAAAGATCGACTCTACATCAGTGCAGCAGATTCTCCCCGTCGGCGCAGTTGTCAAACGGTGATGTGGGTGGCGCTGGAAAACCTGGCACGAGCGATCGCCCCAGTGCTGTCTCACCTAGCAGAAGATATCTGGCAATTTCTACCCTACTCCACGCCTTACCAATCGGTGTTTGAAGCAGGTTGGGTGACGCTAGAACCGGAGTGGCATCAACCCGAACTCGCCCAAAAATGGGTGACTCTACGAGACATCCGTACCGAAGTCAACAAAGTGCTGGAAAAAGCCCGCACCGACAAAGCGATCGGCTCTTCCCTGGAAGCGAAATTATTGCTTTATGTTTCGGAGCCAGACTTGCAGAAGACTTTACAAGCACTGAATCCAGGGAATCAGGAATCAGGAATCAGGAATCAGACGCAAAACAATGTGGATGAACTACGGTATTTGTGCTTGACTTCTCAAGTGGAATTGTTAGATCGCTCTGAAAAACTCGCAAACGAACAGTACAATACTCAAACTGAAACTCTGGGGATTGGTGTAGTGAAAGCGGACGGGAAGAAATGCGATCGCTGCTGGAACTACTCCACCTTCGTGGGCAAGTCTGAGTTACATCCCTTGCTCTGTGAGCGGTGTGAAGCCGCGATCGTTGGGGAGTTTTAATCTACCCTTTTCCTATTTAGATTTGGAGTTTTTAGAACTGGAATTCAATATCCAGTTCTATGACGTTTACCGACGAAAAGGCATAAAAAGATAATCCGCGATCGTCTTGGGTGGAGGCAATTCTGCAAGCCCAACAGGTACTAACCCACCGTTCTCTGGCTTGTAATAAGTTCCAAACAAAATGTCCCAGAGGGGCACATAGGAGGCAAAGTTTTTATCGAAGTGCCGCTCAAACACAGAATGATGGATACGATGGTAGAAATTATCTGCAACGATCAGGCGCATCCTACCAAAGTTAATGCGAGTATCGGAGTGAATGTATTGCCCCCACACTCCAACAAAGGCAGATACCAAGACGAGTTGCGGACTGTCAATTTTCATCAAAAAAGCCACAGGAAGCATCACCATCGGAAAGCGCAAGATATCTTCAGCAACATGGTGATAGGAATTTAAACAGTTTAACTCCCGAATTGAGTGATGCACTTGATGAAAGCGCCAGAGCCAGGGAAACTGATGTTGTGCTCGATGAAACCAGTAATAGAAGAAGTCGTAAATTAAAACACTCAACGCAATCCCAAACACAACACTCAACGTATAAAGAAGCGGATTTGCATTCCCTTGAGTTTGCCAGGTAAACAGTGGCTTAATCTTTAACGCTGTGGTAATTAGAATAGTGACCTTTGACCAGAAGAAACCAACACTGAGATATAGCACCCAAAACTTGGCAGCTTCAAAATAGCGTCGTCTTGCATTGGTTCCGGGCCATACCCACTCGGCGATGATGAGAGGCAGATTGAGAACCGCGATCACCGCAATCAGTGCAAACAACCCCTGCATATCCAGCCAAAGGGGAGTGGAACTCACTGCAACCGCGACCTGTTGCGATATCCGAGTTGAGACCTCAAACAGAAAAAATAATGTAACGATCGGCACCACGGTTCCCATCAGCGGCTGCAGCACCGAAAGCCTCTTCTGGTTAAGGTCAGATCGTAACTTCTTCATAAACACGGTCATTAGATCTTTACACAACTCCTCCCTGCTATCTTTACACAACTCCTCTTGGTTTATCTCAAATCTTGTTTCATTCTCAAGAAGACTGGCACTGCTGATTCTGGGAATGAAAAGGGTGCTGTCTGCTTGAAAATTCGTTTCGGTTCATACTGTTCAGCAACGCCAGAAAACCTGGTTTACAGTCTTTTGGCGATCGCCTGGTCTCGCCTTGAGCTAAAAGCTGGGGCTAACGAAACAACATTCACTGGAAGCAGATTTTAGAACGAGAACACGATTCTGACCACGCCATTGATTCACATCATCATGGATAAGCCACAGCCGCAGTTGCAACTTGCCGTTACATCAATCAGTTTTTGTAAATGATGAAGCTCTTATGGAATCCTGGCTACGACACTTTATCTCGTTACAAGAAGCAATGGCGTTAACTAATGCAATTCCCATGCTCCCCTTAGAGGGAAATTCACTTCAAAGAAACGATCGTGAGTGAACTTGCCTGAATTTACTTCTTCAGCTAACATTAGTTCATATGAACTATAATTATCCACTTCTTTGAGTGGATGTTGGGAATACGGATGACGTGGCTCAGGGAGAAACGTTATCACAGCGTTGGCAAGTGGCTTCAAGTGGATTGGAGTGTGTATGGTTGCCCAATGGACGACTGAGCAAGTGTTAGCCCTGGCACCAGATGCAGCCTCAGCAAAAAATGGGCAAGGTTTGGCAACCCGAAAAAAGTGGGGCTTGCTGGGTAGTCAGGCATCTGTGATCTGGGGGGAGTGTCAGGGGAGCGGCAAAAATCCCTACCGCACCCAGATTGATTTGAGTGAACCTGCTTTTCGTTGCAGTTGCCCCAGTCGCAAGTTTCCCTGTAAGCATGGCTTGGGACTGTTTTTGCTGTTGGCAGAGCAACCGGGAGAACTGGTGGAAGCCGAGCCGCCCGATTGGGTAGCAGAGTGGTTAGCCAGCCGATCGCAGCGGGCAGAGCAACAAGCCGAAAAGCAAGCCCAACGCCAGGAAAAAGCCGCTGATCCCGTTGCTCAGGCAAAACGAACTGCCCAAAGGCAACAAAAGGTCAGTGCTGGCATCCAGGAATTGCGCCTGTGGCTGGAGGATCGAGTCCGGCAGGGATTGGCAACCTTGCCGCAGGAGTCTTATCAGTTCTGGGACACGATCGCGGCTCGGATGGTGGATGCTCAGGCGGCTGGACTGGCACGACATCTGCGGGAATTGGGCAGCGTGGTGCATAGTGGCGCAGGCTGGAGCGATCGTGTGCTGGAGCAATTTGGACGGCTCTATTTGCTGATGGCAGGCTATGACCGCATCGACACCCTACCCGCAGCCGTGCAAGCCGATCTCCGTGCTCAAATTGGCTGGACTATGAATCAGGATGAAGTACTGGCGGGATCGACGCAAACAGATTTTTGGCTAGTGTTGGGGCAGCGCACCGAAGACGAAGACCGTTTAAGGGTGCGCCGTACCTGGTTACAGGGATTAGCCACCAACACTTCTGCCCTGCTGCTTGATTTTGCCCACGGCAGACAACCCTTTGAGCAAAGCCTGCTACCGGGAACGTGTCTGGAAGCGGAGTTAGGGTTTTATCCCAGTGCCTACCCCTTACGTGCCCTGATTAAATCCCGCCAGGAAGCCGTTTTGCTGTCCAAAACGCCCCCTGGAGTTGAGTCGATTTCAGCCGCGATCGCCAACTATAGCCGCGCTCTGGCAAGTTGTCCCTGGATTGAACGCTTCCCTGTATTGCTGCAAACGGTCACGCCCCACTACCAGGAAAGCCGTTGGTATCTGCAAGACCAGCAGGGAGCCGTATTCCCCTTATCAACCCAACTGGAAACGCATCAGGGTTGGCAGATTCTCGCCCTGAGTGGCGGACACCCGATCTCGGTATTTGGTGAATGGAACGGCACTTCCCTATTCCCCTTAAGCCTTTGGGCAGAGGATTCTTTTTATGGTATCGGCAACTGATTCTCCCTGGCAGGCGATTGCCTCTGCTGCCCTGATTGGCACCGAACGACAACCCTTTCAACCCCCGATCGCCCCTGGCAAACTGGGACAAGTCCTAGCGCAATTGTCGGCTCCATCTTCAGAAGCAGCTCTCCTGGCAGCGGCAGCCACCGTATCCATTCATCAACGGGTGGGTGGGCTACCGGAAACTCGCCCGATTGCGTCCGCCTCTGCCTGCTCGATCGCGGATGCACCCCGCTGCCATCCCCGTGCTGTTCGTTGTTTACACCAAATCCTGCAAGGGCAATACCCCCAGCTTTTGAACGAATGGCTGGAACTAGCCGCGATCGCCGGGCAGCGCGTCCCCGAAATGGATCTTCCCGCCTTGCTTGACAAAGGACGACAACAACGAGAATTGCGATCGGCAATTCTGGCGGTATTAGGACAGCGCGGACGCTGGTTAGCGGCTCAAAATCCCGATTGGAGCTATGCAGTGGCATTATCAACAGACGAAGATTGGGAAACAGGCACAACCGCTGCTCGATTGATGTTTCTACAAGATGTACGCTCTCAAGATCCCGATCGCGCCAGAGCACTGTTGCAATCCTCCTGGAGTCAGGAAGCCGCCAGCGATCGTGCCAAGTTTCTAGAAACCCTGCACACCGGACTCAGTTTGGCAGATGAGCCGTTTCTGGAAGAGGTGTTGAGCGATCGCAGTAAAGAAGTGCGCCGCATAGCCGTCGATTTACTCGCCAATCTGCCCGATTCTCGCTTCTGTCAACAGGTCACAGAACACACCTGTCGCTACCTCTCGCTCGATCGCAACCAGGAATTATCGTTGCAGGTGCAGTTACCGGATCACCTGGACAACTCCTTGATTCAACTGGGGTTAGAACTCAAACCATCATCTGCTGTCAACTCAAAACTCGGTGAAAAAGCTTGGTGGCTCTTGCAAATGATTGGGGCAACCCCCCTCAATACCTGGATCGATCGCTGGCAAATGACCCCGCAAGAAATCGTCCAGCTAACAAAGTCCCATGACTGGCAAACAGTTGTGTTGGATGGATTTGCATGGGCAGCAAAACGACAAAGCAAGGACGAATGGCTAGAAGCAATTTTCAAACTCTACTTTGCTGGACACGCGTCCTTTAGAGATGCAGCATTGATTAACCTCAGTGTGGAAGATTTGTTTAACACCATCTCACCCGATCGCCGTGATACCCTGCTCCTTAATCTGCTCCAGACTCCTCACAAAAACATCAACGACTCCTTAACCATCTGGCTACTCCGCTATAGCTCAAAGCTCTGGCGTGTAGACCTGGCTCAATTGGTGCTGCAACAACTGGAGGAGCACTTGACTACTACAGTAACTCTCTCCAATTCTGATTGGGAACTCAAATCAGCCTTAAGAGAATTTGCCCGTTTTATTCCGGTCAGCCTTACGTCTGAAGCCATTCAGCTACACAATAAACTCTCCTACGATTCTCATTGGAAACCAAGCATGAATGAATTTATTGCACTATTGACATTTAGACAAGAAATAAAACAGGCATTTGAATTTAGAAGTAGTGAATGAAGAGCAGCAATAAAATATCAAATAGAAAATAGATAAGAAACATTTCTGCTGAAAAATGTAAACACTCAAGCATCCAACATGGCAACCACAAAATCTAAACCTCAAAACTCCAACCCCCAACCCCCAATCCCCCACTCCCAATCCCCCACCCCCTCCCTCCCACGCGAACACGCCGAACAGCACTTTGCCCATGAATTAGACGACCTGGCAAAGCTTGATCCCCGCCAACGTCCTCCCAGTTGGAAACTGTCTCCCTGGGCAGTCTCGCTCTACCTGCTGGGGGGGACTCTCGATAATGGGTTTAAGATATTGCCCAAAGACATTGGCAATCGGCGCTTAATGGAAGTTGCGATCGCCACCCTGGCAACCGATCGTGCCCTCCTGCTCTACGGGGTTCCGGGTACGGCAAAATCCTGGGTTTCGGAGCATCTGGCTGCCGCCATTTCGGGGGATTCTACAATGCTGATTCAAGGCACCGCAGGCACCAGCGAAGAGGCAATTCGTTACGGCTGGAACTACGCTCGGCTTTTGGCAGAAGGACCTTCAATGGATGCCCTGGTTGACAGCCCCATGATGCGAGCAATGGCGGACGGCAAGATCGCCCGTGTGGAAGAACTGACCCGCATCCCGTCCGATGTGCAGGACACTCTGATTACTGTGTTATCGGAAAAAACGCTGCCGATTCCCGAACTGAATACAGAAGTGCAGGCAACCAAAGGCTTTAACGTGATTGCGACTGCCAATAACCGCGATCGGGGTGTGAACGAACTCTCCAGCGCCCTCAAACGTCGCTTTAATACCGTCATTTTGCCTGTTCCCGGCTCCATTGAGGAAGAAGTCCGCATTGTGCAACAACGGGTCGAAAGTTTGGGACGCGCCTTAGAATTACCCGCCGAAGTTCCTGCCCTGGAAGAAATCCAACGAGTCGTCACCATTTTTCGAGAACTGCGAAACGGCATGACGATCGACGGCAAAACCAAACTCAAATCTCCCACGGGTAGCCTCAGTCCCGCAGAAGCCATTTCGGTTGTGAATAGCGGGATGTCCCTCTCGGCTCACTTTGGGGATGGCTCCCTCACCGCCAGCGACCTGATGTCTGGTTTAGTCGGGGCGATCGTCAAAGATCCCGTGCAGGATCAGGTGGTTTGGAAGGAATACCTCGAAACCGTCGTCAAAGAACGGGACGGCTGGAAAGACCTGTATCGGGCGAGCCGAGAGATGGGTTGATAGGGGTTGGGGGTTAGGGAGTAGGGTGAAGATCAGCTATGAGTATTGATGGATTTAAGGACTTACGGGTATGGCAAGTGGGAATGGATTTAGTAGAGCAGGTCTATCGAGTTACGCAAGCATTTCCAGCCCACGAAGTGTACGGCTTGAGTAATCAAATGCGTCGAGCTAGCGTATCGATTCCCTCAAGCATCGCGGAAGGACATACCAGGGAATATACGAAAGAATATCTTTACTACTTATCAGTGGCTCAAGCCTCACTCGCAGAAGTGCAAACTCAAATTGAGATAGCTCAACGCTTGCACTACGTTACCCAGGAACAATTCCAAGCAGTATTGACTCAATCAACTTCCCTTGCCAAGCAGTTGTACGCCTTACGCAACGCCCTCAAAAAAGGAGGCAAGTAACCCATGTCAATTCCTAGCCCCCCCCCCACTCATATTTTCGGTATCCGCCATCATGGACCGGGTTCTGCCCGTAGTCTTTGTCAGGCATTGGCACAACTTCAACCAGATGTTGTGCTCGTCGAAGGACCACCCGACGCAGAAGCTGTTTTGCCGTTGCTGGTGCATCCTAAAATGCGTCCGCCCGTTGCCCTGCTGATTTACAATCCCGATGATCCCCATCAAGCCGTTTATTATCCCTTTGCTGTCTTTTCTCCAGAGTGGCAAGCCATTCACTACGCCCTCACCCATGAAATTCCAGTCCGTTTTATGGACCTGCCTCAAACCCACCGTTTGGCAATCCCCACTCCCGTTCGGCTGAGCGCTCACGCCGAAGCCCACCCCTCTGTTTCTGACCAACCCCCCACCCCCGATCCCTACGATGACCCATTGGCGCTCCTTGCCCAAGCCGCAGGTTACAACGATAGTGAACGCTGGTGG
>JANRIN010000154.1:0-95503 GCA_033764965.1 Leptolyngbyaceae cyanobacterium bins.302
CCTAACGGTGAAGTTGTGCGGCGGCAGATAACATAGAACTCTCACGCATAACCTCTGTTCCGTCCGCACCAACGCAGTGTTAGGCTGACCTTAACTTTCCAATTTCCTCAAAAAATCTGCAAGAAGGGCTTTATTTTGAAAAGTTGCTCGAATTGTATCATTGTTGCTGTAGTCAATGATGACTTCAAATCGCTCAAACTCACCACTTGGTTTAGCGATGTCAATTGTATCTAGCTGAGTGAGCGCATCATCAATATTCTCAAACTCGTATTTTGCGCCAAAGAGAGGAATAAGAATTATTTTTGCGATATAACGCTCAAGAGAATTTCTAAGCGTATTCATAAAACCATCTACTTCTTGCTTTGAAACTTGCATCAAAGCTTGTCGGAGCCTCTCTTTATCAGAACTAGTAAGACTGGCTAATTTTTTCGAGGCTACAGCATAAATTTCGTCAGGTGTTTCTTCATCAAATGCAACATCAAAATCAATTCCTTTAAATGCTGCTACTACATCTTTATAGGGGATATAAATAATTGCAAATCCATTATTCTTCAGTTGATCCAAAGCTGGCTTTGTGAAATCCCCAGCCAGTACTGCACCATAAAATGGTGCTGATAACTGATGAAGTTCAATAATAGGTAATATAGCTCCTTGAATCTCTTGAGCCTTATTTTTCGAGTGCTTCGTATACCTGCGCCATGCAGACTCAATAAATGCAACAGGTCTACCGATCTGATCATCTGTACCGTCTATCTCAATCACAAAATCTAAATCATGTTTGTTGCCATATTTGTCTTCCCAAGTTACTTTTTTGCCACTTCTTGCTGGACGTGGACGTTGCCAATCAAGATAATAGTTTTTGCTCTGTGCAAACTGTTGCAGTCGAGGCTTGAGAATGTCGTCGAGGACAATATCCTCAAGAAGTTTGCCTAGATCCTGTCCAAACTTGTGTGATGGAGATTGTGCCATAGATTCACCTTCTATCCAGAGTCGTCCTTCCTGAAGTGGAACATTATGCTTCCTGTTTTTCCACTTGATGTTACGCTGTCTAATTTGTTCAAAAGACCAAACATCAAATCCTGCTGCAATAGCTAGTTTTCCAAACCACTGCTCAACTGGAACATACACCCCATAGGGAGCTGAATCTCCTACAACAAAGCAAACTTTACAACTAGACGTTGTGACTCGGCGAAGAGCATAGAAAACAGTTCCCAAATCGTTGAAGTAAGCGGCAATCATTGTGTGATACGCCTTATTTCCACCTTTAGTCCCCCGGATTCTTTCTAATTCTTGACAAACAAGAACTAGTTCATCTCGAATCGGATCAACAATCGGCGTACTGATCAAGGCATCTAAACTCAGTCGATCCTTTGACACATGTTGAGAACTTGAGCGGATTAGAAATTGACGAACTGTCTTGTGCAAATCTCCCCAAGAATCGACCTCACCCCAAAAAGTCATTTCAAGACGTGTAGCATCTGCATAGTCATAGTTATTTGCATAAGGAGGTGATGTTATTACTAAGTCTATCAATTTATCAGGAATACTCTTTAAGCTTCTAGCATCTTCGTTTATGAATGTAGCTTTGCTCGATCTAGCAAGAGACTGTAGATAACACATATCTTCCTGCATTAAAGAAACCTGTTTTTCTAATGCATGAAATGGCTCATAAGCTTTAACCTTTCGCTTGTTAGGAAGGACATATTGCCATTGTGCCGTTCCTACATAACTGGACATGCGTAAGATAGCGGAAATCGATAGAAAGATGAGAAACTGCAATTCCTCAGATAAAGATGAGGCTATTTCACAATAAGCTTGTCTAAGCCTAAAGAGATCGATCAACGTTTCACTTGTATAGCATTTTCCTAATAAAGCTGGAAGCTGTTCTGGAAGATTAGGCTGAAGGCTGATAGCAAAACGCTTAACTTCGGCAACTGCTTCTACAAATGTATGGATATTAGTTCCCCATGAAAGTTTACCTTTTGCAAGCTTATAAACGAAAGGATGCGCCTCAATACCAAAAGAATTTATACCAAGCTTGTCCGCAGCTAAACAGACAGTACCGGAGCCTGCGAAAGGATCAAGGATAGTTTGAGGTTCCAAATCTGTAATTACTTTTTCAACCCAAGCTGCTGAAAAGCCCGCAGAATAGCGAAACCACCTATGAATAGGCAATTTCATGTTGTCGGTGAAAGTACCTACTCGCTCTTGAATAACTCGCGATTGAGCATCTTTATGCAATTCAGGTACTGAACCAAAAAGCTGAAGCTGCGAAGGCTTAGTCATCAAGCTTTACGAGTCCCATACTCCTATAGCGAACTAGGACATCTTAACTCTAATTGCTTCGTTTCAGAACTTTGCCACCATCAGGAGGCTTCATCAGACACCCAACCGTAGCCAACTGTCAGCCTAACTCTTATTTAGACAGACAAACACGTCCTAACAAGTCTTCTAAGGCTTATTAGGCTAAAATCTATCTGCCTAAGATCCTAAATTTGAAAATAGACTGATTGCAATTTGCCTATTTCAACTAATAGAGGATTTAGGCTGATATTTTTCCGCATATTAACTTTCTCCTCAAGAATTAGGTAGACAATTTCAGTAAATCCTTAGATAAGGAAAACCAATATTAAACAGTAATTTCTTATGCTGAGATGGTTGAGTGTACTGAAGGATTCGCATTCCTGACCAAGCCCCATTGCAACGAGAAACACTGGCTTGGCAGCAGCGCAGAAATACCCAATTGCGAACGATTTTCTGGCATAAAACTGAGATCCTTCGCAGCACTACGTTCCCTCAGGATGACCCCCAATTTGCAAAAGTGGGATGCACTCTAAAGAAACTTGCTTGGAATAGTCCGCCGTTTACTCGCGGGTACTCACGAGCAAGCTGATACGAGCAAACCGTCATGCTAATGCAACAATTCGTTCACATCTAGAATGACCTAATCACTATCACGGCTAACATTTCAAATCCTCCAATCCACGCATGTGGATTTTCCCTTATTAGCTCGCAACTCCATTCGCGAGATTTCCTCACAAGAATCCTATGCATCAGTCTCTCACTCGCTATCGACTGGCACTCCTGATTAGCATTCTCATCATCGTGCCCGCAGGCTACTTGATTCGCTTTGCTGGGAATGAGTGGTGGCACGATTTTCTGGGCAGTGTAACGTATGAAATCTTTTGGGTGTTGCTGGTGGCACTCTTTTTACCCAGGGTTGCGCTGTGGAAAGTAGCGATCGCCGTCCTCCTCACAACCTGCCTGATCGAGTTTTTGCAACTCTGGCAAAATCCAGCTTATCTAGCGCTCAAAGCCACATTCATCGGGCGCTTGGTTCTGGGTAACACCTTTTTGTGGGCAGACTTTCCCTCCTATTTTGTCGGCACCTTTGTGGGTTGGCTCTGGGCACGATCGCTCCAGCAGCGATTCATGAAAGCGAACCACTGAAAGGGAACAATTCTTAAACCTTCATAGCAATCAAATCTCTCCCAGGTCGGAGAACGGACCATCTGGGCAGTGCGACAATCGAGGATGTTCGGGATACCGCGTGATTGATTGCGATCGCGCTACACTCCGAATGTTCTTCTGCCTCACCGCTATGATTGACCTGTATACGTTTACCACACCCAATGGGCGCAAAGCTTCCATCATGTTGGAAGAGGTTGCACTGCCTTATAACGTCCATGTTATTGACATTACAAAAGGCGATCAGTTCAAACCAGAGTTTGTTGCTATCAATCCCAACAGCAAAATTCCCGCCATTGTTGATCAGGATGCAGGCATCACGGTGTTTGAGTCGGGCGCAATTTTGATCTATTTGGCAGAAAAAACCGGAAAGTTGCTCCCCCCAGACACGGCGAAACGGTTTCAGGTGCTGGAATGGTTGATGTTGCAAATGGGCAGTGTGGGTCCTATGTTTGGGCAATTGAACCACTTCAAGCGATTTGCTCCCGAAAAAATTCCCTACGCGATCGAGCGCTACGAAAAAGAAACTCTGCGCCTCTATAGCGTCCTGGACAAGCAACTGGAAGCGAACGAATATTTGTGTGGAGAGTATTCGATCGCTGATATTGCCACTTTTCCCTGGGTCGCCGCCTATCCATTCCAGGGCTTGACATTGGACAACCACCCTAATCTCAAACGTTGGTACGAAACCCTCAGCGATCGTCCAGCCGTTGCCACAGGGATGAAAATTCCGGGATAACAGGGAGATTTTTTACAACCTTAAAATTTTTGAGTATTTTGCTACAGATGAAGTGTTCCACGGAAAAATGTCATTAATCCAGCCTCACAGGAGATTGCTATGAACCTAACTCGTTGGCGTAAAGTTTTAGCTCCGTTGTTCCTTTGTTTAGTCCTTTTCGTGACTGCCTGCGCTCCCCAAACCTCCCGTTATGACCAGGTGCAACGCGAAACAACTCAGCGGGGAGCAACTCCTGCCGTTGCCAAGCAAGCCGAGCAAGGCTCAACGTTTAACAAAATTTTCCCTAAGTCGGTGAAGGGCTACAAGGGCTATGAAGTTGTCCCCACCCAAGAGAAGAAAGGGTTTGCCGAATACAAAGTGAAGGATCAGGCTGGCAAGACTGTAGCGATGCTGTCCATTAGTGACACGACCAGCGTTCCGACTGCGGCGGCTAAATATCAAGATGCAACTGAAACGATCGCCAGCTACCCCACAGTAGAGCAAGGGACGACCACTACAGGTATCCTCGTCAACGGCTATCAAGTGAAAGTGTTGTCTCGTGATGCGGCTTTTACTAGAGACGATCGAGTTGCCTGGTTGCAAAAGTTTGACTTGAAAGAATTAGCAAAATTGAAGCCAGCCCTCGCTCCCACGGCAACCGCCAAGCCTGCTGCTCCCAACCTGCAACCCGCAACTCCTGGCGGCTATTACAACAACCGCGCCCCCCAGCCCAGCGGCATTCCATCGCTCACTCCTCAACCCGCAGGCTAAGCGCGATCGTGCCTCCCCCTGCTTGAATTGATCCATTTTTGTTAACCCACCCTCATGGCTATTTCTCGTTCCAGCAAAATTTTCGGTTCCCTGCTACTTAGCGTTTCCCTGCTAACGGTTGCTTGCGCCCCGGAAGCGCCCTCCCGCTATGACCAGGTACAGAAGGAAACCTCCCAAAAAGGGAGTACAGCCGTTGCCAAAGAAGCCGTCAACGGTAGCAAGTTCAACCGTTACTTTCCCAAATCTCAGGCGGGTTTCTCTGTGGTGCCAGCCCAGGAAAAGCGAGGATTTGCTGAACACAAGGTGAACCAAGGCGGCAAAAATGTGGCAGTACTGTCCGTAAACGACACGGTCAGCAATCCTGCCGCCGCAACCAAGTTTCAGCAGAGTCGCACTCGCATCGGGGGCTTTCCTGCGGTGGAGCAAGGGCAAACGGGAACGGCTGTGCTGGTGGGCGATCGCTTCCAGGTCAAAGCTCAATCCCGCGACCCTTCTTTTACCCAGCAAGATCGAGCTGCCTGGATTCAAAAATTTGACTTAAACGGTCTTTCAAACCTGCAATAAGGAGTTTTTTGTGAGTAAACCAATTTTCAAAGAAGTGGATGATCTACCCAATGGTGGTCTCACCGTCACAGCGCTCAAATCCCTTGACTTCCTGATTCCTGGACAATGGCAAAACCTCACCGGATTCGACAACACCATCCGCGCTGTCACAGGCGAAACCGATGAAGCCTTAATCCAGCAAATTGGCGAACGAGCAGTGGCGCTCTACAATGACAAATCTCAAGGCTACCAGCGGGCGCTGTGGCTGTACGATACCGTCGAAACTGGATCCGGTTTGCTGGGTGCGGCTGCTCTTGCCAACCGCATTGGACAAGATAGCTTCTTAGGCTTCTTGAAAAACATCACCCCCAAACCCGAAAAGGCTCAGAGCATTGATTTGTGCGTCAAGCTGGTGACAGAACTCGTCGCTTTCTGCCAGATCAATGGCATTCCTGGCGACAGTATTGGCGATTTTCTCGCAGCGTTGGGAGATTACAGTGGGGAATCACTGATGCGGATGGCTGCGTTAGTTAGCTTTGATGGCGTGATTCCACTGGGACCAGAATTCGCTGAAAAAGCGCTGGGAATTTTTGACCAAACCCCTCCCAAAGAGCTAGAAGGCAACCAGACTTACAAGAGCGTGCAAGAACTGATTCCTGGTGGTGGTTCTTCCGAGAAAAAAGGCTTTATCACCAAAAGTTTTGATTCCACCAAGGGCTGGATGAAGAGCTTTGTGGCAGACAAAGGCGTAACTCAGCAGGGCTTGCTCAGCCGGATTCGCGGCTTCATCGAATTCACAGACGACAAAGCCGATTACGTCGGAGCGCTGCTAGACATGAACGTGAAATACTACCGCCATACCGGTTTGCAAACATTGGCTCGTCGCCTGGTTGAACGGGCAGTTGCAGAGATCTAACCATAGGCTGCGGAGTTTCGGAAAAAACTCCGCAGCCTAAACCGATCGCTTGATCAGATGAAGATTTTTGTAAGGATGGAAGCCGAGTTTTTGATAAAGTGCTCTGGCACGATCGTTGTCCGGTGTGGTTTCCAGCATAAATGCCACTGCCTGGGAACCGTAAGCTTGTTCCAACCAAGCAAAAAATTGTGTGGCGATTCCCTGCCCTCGATTAGCTAAGGCAACAAACAACTCATCAATAAAGATCACATTTCCGCCTAACTCATTACTCCAATAGAAAACTAATAGGGAATAACCAATGACCGCATTGGCAAGCTCAAAGGCAATGAGCTGGACTTTTTCTGGATGTTGAATCGTTTCTCGCAAAGTGCGAGCAATATTCTCCTGAGTCACTGAGTTAGGACTGGGATCTTCTCGATACAGGTCTAAGATGAATAACGCGATCGCTTCCCAGTCGGCTTCAGTTGCGTGTCGAAAAAGTACCTTCACACTCATGCTCTACTTTCCACCCACGAAGGGCGTTCCCCAAAATGTCCAGTTTTGTTTGTTGAAGGGCGATCGCCACTTATAAATCAACGCTGATTCGAGTTGCTGACGGGCGTGAGTTTCGGTGGGTGCCCAGTTGAGAAAAGCAATTCCCACCGCGATCGACGCGCCACACTCACGATGAGCCGAAATGTAGTTCTCAATATAACGTTTGCAATCGTGTTCGCCTTTCCAGCGTTGATTAGCTTTCACCGTTTCACCCACGTACAGCACAATCGGTAACTCATAATCGATCACAAAGTAATAAGCAGGCGCACCCGTATCCTCAAACTTCCAACGCCAAAAATCAGTATTCTGCTGCGGCAGGGTAAACGGCGCGATCGTTTCTGCAATCTCTGCGGCGGCAGGGGTTGAGTCAAACAAACTCCTTTGCTCAGGAGCCGCTTCTACTTGCACAGCTTGTTGAAATTGAAACACCCGTTTTTTCCAGGCTTGCAACGCATTTCCACTCATAGCGATCGGCTCCACCCGTTGCCCGTATGCCGCGCTCCGCATCTCCTTCACCGAAAACAACGATTTCTGCTCTCCGCTCACGGGCAAAATCCTCCCACACTTTCTTGCTCCACCTTAGCGTTTGCCACTAAAATTTTCTACTAGATGTAGCGTAGATTTACGATGTTACTCCCTCTGCAATCCTGTATCTAGAGTGATCTAGGGTTGTATTGTTCCTTGCAATAACTGGGGACTTGAAAGTGTCATTGGTCATCGGTCATTGGTCACTTGCAAAGGTCGAGTGACTAATGACCAATGACTGATGTTTATCTGTAAATTATGCTTGACACAGGGGATCAAACCCTTTGGAAAAGCCTTGTTGTAATACCAGGAACTTCGGAGTGACCCTAAAACCCTTTGCCAGCCTCGCGCTATGCCTATGTACTGGAATGCTGCTGACACCCCTTACCCCAACTGCAGCCTTGGAGCAGCATTTAAGAAAATCTCCTGCCTTAGCACCCCGCAGCACTGAACCTGCCAAACCCGTGGAGGAGAATCAATGCCTCAGTGGGAGCATGGGTGAATGGATGTCGCGAGAACGGATTGTGTTCGTCACGGGGGAAATCAATGCCGATCTATCAGAATCCGTTATCGCTCAACTGCTTTACCTGGATGCTCAGGCACCGGGTCAAGACATCTACCTCTACATCAACTCAGGTGGCGGGTTTATTACTGCTGGTTTAGCAATTCTGGATGTGATGCGATCGCTGCGGTCTGAGGTTGTAACCGTCAGCCTAGGCGCATCCAGTTCGATGGCAAGCCTGCTCCTCGCCAATGGTTCCAGGGGAAAGCGATTTGTGCTACCGAATTCCCGCATTATGATTCACCAACCGTCGAGTGAGGCGTATGGCAAGGCAAGCGATATTGCGATCGAAGCGAAAGAAATTGGCTATTTCAAAAGCAAACTGAATCGGATGTTGGCTGAAATGACCGGACAATCTTTAAGCCGAATTGAGGCAGATACCGATCGTGACTTTTTCATGTCTGCGGAGGAAGCCAAAGCCTACGGATTAGTGGATGGCATCGTGAAACGGCTTCCTTCTGCCTCCAATCCCACTGGGAAATAAGTAGGTAAGCACAACTAATTGTCACTGCGGAGCGTCATTGGTCACTTGTCACTTGTAAGGGGGTGGCGGGTTACAAAGGACAAAGGACTGCTGACCGTCCTATGCCAAGACTATTTAACCTCCACCTACTTAGGATTTCTAGGGTTGTTCAAAACTGGCGAGCCGTTCCCGCAACAGCCCGGTTTGCTGCGGATCATCCAAACCCTCTGCTACGCCGAGCGCCTGCTCAAAATAGCGTTGTGCCAGGGTTGTGCGTCCCACTTCCAGGTTAAGATCGCCCAAAGCCGTCAGGGTTGCCAATTCTTGCTGGGTGTCGTTGAGCGATCGTGCCAGTTGCAGTTGTTCATCCAGCCAATCCCGTGCCAGGTCATAGCGTCCCATGGCGCGGTAAGCCAGCACCAGATCATTTATTGCCAGAAATTGCACCAAATAATTCTCCTCTGCCGCCAGTTGTTCAGCAGCGGTGTTGAAACGGGTTGAGCTGTAGTAGCGCTGTTGGTTGAGGCGTTGATCAGCGCGATCGTGCAACTTCAGCCCCAAACTCACCGGGTTGGCATACCACTGAAGCACGGGCAAGGTCGCCATTTCCACAATTCGGGCATTCTGCTCTGGTTGCTCCAGGCTATTGGCAAGCCAGGACAGGTTTGTTGCCGTGAGGATTTCGCCCTGCTGGTTGCGTACACTAGATGCCACATCCATCGCTTCCATAAATAATTCTCCAGCCGCAACGGTGCCTCCCGCCCTGGGAGCCAGAACTCGTCCCAAGTCGTTGTTGGCAAGCATTTGTCCGTTAAAGTCTTGCTGGTCGCGAGTCACGGCTAAACGGCGACGCAGGGCATCTTCCTGGGCACGCAGATCGCCCTGCTGGCTATAGGCAGTTGCCAGGTAGCGGTAGGCAATGCCCTGTCCATCCATATCCCCCAATTGTTGATAAAGCTGTTGAGCCGTTCGCCAGGAGACGATCGCGGCAGCAATATCTCCCTCTGCGGCTTGGGTTTTGCCTCGTTCCAACAAACGATCGGCGCGATCGCGCTCCGGACTGCGAGTGCCACTGTTGAGCTTGATCGTCATTTGTTGGGTTAGATCCGTGGCTTGAGCCTTCCCGACGGGTATCGACATCGCGGCTAAAAGAATCGCGATCGCTCCCAAGATTGGCAGAGATGCGATCGCGGCTGGCGGAATATTTCGTTTGCTCATGCTTGACTCCTGAGGGTGGGGCAAACTGTTCAGGGCATCTCAACAGCTACTCCCATTCTCGCAGGCAGTCAGGTTGTCGCCAAGGAGTGACCTTGTGCCCAAGTATTCCCTGCCAGGTAAATGGCGCGTACATCCTCCGGCAAGTTTTCCTCCAGCAATTGATAGCCCTCCTGAAGCCGCACCCGCACTTCAGCCGGAGACATGGCATCGCCTTCTGCCTGTAAGTAAGCGGAGATCCGGGTTTCACTCCAGCCAAAGGTTTGTGCCATTAAGACAATCAAGCGCAGGACGGGAGGCAGTTGGTCTAGGGCGCGTTCCATGTAGCACCAGAGCGGCGGCGGCGCAGCCTGCAAGTTATAGTGAATTGCTTCGACGGGTGGCAGTTCTGCCTGATTAATGCAGATCGCACTCACGTTTAACAACCAGCTTTGTAAGGTGAAGCCCACTTCGGCATCGGGCGATCGCAAATCTAGCCCACTCAATTCATAAAAAATGTGTCGCCAGGTTTGAGCAAACAGGTAATCTGCCTGTACGGGCGATCGTGCCGAGTGGCGGATCAGCGTATACACCATTGGACTGTAGCGACAGAAGATCGCTGCAAAATATTGCCCAGCATCTGGATGACGCTGAAATAGGGTCAATAACTCCTGGTCGCTGTAGTGCGACAACGACTTGACCAGGGAGTGATGACATTCGGGAAAAGAAGGAATCGTCACGGTTCACACCACGAATGACTGTGAAATGCCCCTCAATATACGCGCATTTTTTCAAATGGCACAACTTTTTAAGGAAAAGAACGCCAAAAGATGAAATGTTACTGGTCATTGGTCATTGGTCATTGGTCATTGACGCGATGTGCGACTTTTAACTCGGAGTCAATCCGCAATGAGGGAGTCAAACTGCAAGGAATTGCGCCCATCCAGTTCATTGAACCAAACGGCGATCGAATGAGCCAAGATTTTACGTGCCATGCGACTGGTTAAGTGCCAACAATCACGTGCCCAGACTCGCTCGGCATGAAAGCGTTCAGCCAGTTGACCAATCACTGTCTCATTGCGTTGGCGATAACGACTGACCAGACGGTTGTGAAGCCGATTGAAGGTCTGCATATTCGAGCGCTTTGGGGTAACTAGAGTAATTTGTCGTTGCGCGAGAGCCTGAGCCACAGGCTCACTCAAGTAAGCTTTATCTGCCACAATCGTGCCTGTGATGCCGTCGAGTAAATCGTCGAGTGCATCAAGGTCTTTAACGTTGGCACTGGTGACACAGAACCGCCGAATCAGTCCGGCTCCGTCAATCAACACATGCCCTCGCAACCCGTAGAAAATTCCCAAGGTTGTACTGTGTCCATAGCTAGCTTCTGCCCAGAAGCGTTGACACTGCCGGGAGCGTTTGAAGCCACACACGGGCATGGGAAAACTGTCCACTAGATACAGTCCTGAATGCACATCGCCCAGGCGTTCTTGCAGGGCGAGTTGCACCTGTTGCTTCCAGAACCACAGGTCGGCGGCTTGTCGAGTAAAACTCGTGCGTTCTTTGAGTTGCGGAAACAATGCCATCCAGTGCCGTCGAAAGTAACGCCAAATCCCTTTATCGGTATCACTCTCCAAGAATTCTCCAACCACTTTCATGGTGATCACCTCACTGGCGCTTAAGCGGGGGGCAAACCCTCGCTTCTGAGGGCGGGTGCAGCACGGCAATGCTTTAATTTGGTCATCAATCAAGCAAAAGGTGGCAATGATAAACTCTTCTATATCAAACATGGGGTTCACCTGCTAGAACGTTGTTATCTCTAGCTTCTACCGGTGAACCCCTTTTTTGTCAAAAAAAGTCGCACATCGCGTTAATGACTAATGAGTGAGTTTTTCCTTCACTGAATCTTCAGATAGTTTTTCCGGTTTCTCGCCAATTCTAGGAGAATGGCAATCCCCACAGGTATGGGTGTATATGTTTGATTCATCGGGTTGGTACAGCTACAGCAATACGATTCATCAGCCAGGAACCTACGAAGCCGCGATCGCCCATTACGATCGCCTGCTCGCCTCACAGCCCGATTTATACGAAATTTGGACCTACCGGGGTTACGCTCTGGAACGGTTGGGGCAGTTGCGAGAAGCGATCGCCAACTTTGAGCAGGCATTGAAAGTGCAACCGGAATATGCCCTGGCTTGGCATGGTAAAGGAATTGCCCTGGCAAAACTCACTGAGTACGATGCAGCGTTAGAGTGTTTGAACCGAGTGGTTAAATTCACTCCCAGAGATGAAAAAGCCTGGTACAACCGGGGAAATGCCTTGATTCATCTCCATCGCTACGAAGAGGCACTCACCAGTTTTAATCGCGCCATTGAACTGGCTCCCCTCGATTACAAAGCCTGGTACTGCCGGGGAAAAGTACTCACAAGTCTGGGTTATCTCTATGCGGCTCTGTCCAGCTTAGACAAAACCGTGAGTATTAAACCAGATTGCTTTTATGCCTGGAGCTACCGAGGTTCTGTGCTGAAAAAACTGGCTTGCTATGATGACGCGATCGCCAGCTTCGATCGTTCTTTGCAAGTTAAGCCCAACAATCCCGATGTTTGGTACAACAAAGCTCGTTGCTACGCCTTGAAGGGAAATATGGAGCAGGCAACCCGATTCTTGTATCAAGCCATTCAGCTTAACCCTACGTTGTATTTGGCTCTTGCCAAAGTAGATTCTCACTTCAGCCCATTGGCTCTCAACCAAAAACTCAAAACCTTTGCCTCAAGCAAAGCACTTTCTTAAAACAAGAATTGCTGGCAGAAGGTGGTAACAGGAAAGGAAGAATATAATAAGTTAGTGAAGCCTCCACAGGAGTGGCATTTCAATTTTCAGTAGAGACTCAAGCAATGAATTCAGCGACTGACTTTTTAACTCCAGAGGAGTGTGCAGAGGTAGATAAAGCGTTGTTGACCTCTCACGACAAGTTCACAACGCGGGTGGCAATTTATGCTTTACGATCACTCAAAGCCGTCGCCCAGCAAAACAACGTGGCGATCGCTACATTGCAACCCCATCAGATCGAAGACTGGGTTTATCAGGATGAAACCTTACAGGACAACAACGATCTGACTGTTTCTCACGAGTCCACTCAACAATTTCGGCAGTTCTTCTCTAACCTCGTCATTGCTGCCACTAAGCCACTGAGACAGGCGGCGGAAGAACTGGGGGTTACGGTTGAGCAGTTGACCGTGCCTCAAGTGATTGTCTGGTTTGAAACCAAGGCAAAACAGCGGTTACAACATTGCTAGTTTTTATTGTTTTCATCTGGATTCAGCAACATCTGATAAAGCTGATAGCGAAATTCTGGTTCCAGGTATCGCTGTCGAACCTCATCCCAATCAGATAGGACATCCGATTGAGTTTGCTGGATGCGGCTTTGCAGGGTGGGTAAATCTGCCTGACGTGGCAAGTGTTCTGCCAGAAGTTGCTGTAAAACCTGGTTGTCCTGCAATTTGCCCAGCTTTTCTTGCAGGAGTTTAATATCAGCAACCCACTCTTGAAAAGATTTGCCGTAAAACGAAGTAAAGAACTCGGTTTGATAACGAACGTGCTTAAAGGCTTTTCGCAAATCATGCAGCGTCTCACCATCCTCCATTGAAGAATAATCAGCAGGCACAAGCCAGCCGGGATGGAGCAAAAGTTCAGACAGCAACGGACTCAACAAATCTGGCAAAAGAGTGCGAATGGGTAGAGTTGCGAGAGGGGTATACCGAGGGCTTTCTAGCCAGTTTTCGTAGGCATTTTTGAGTTCTCGATAGCGCGATTGCCCGAAGGTTTTCTCAACTTCGGCATAGGCTTGGCGACGCTTCTTCGTAAGGATTTTGATGACTTCATCAAGCTGATCCTTTTCACTGCCTTCCAGTTGAGGGCGGTAAGTTTCTCGCAGATCCGCAGTTTGCACATCCAAATCACGCAACCCACCTAGAATTCTAGCTAAGGCTCCAATGCGTTTCTGGCTGGCAGATTCAGGCAGGTCGATCGCTACTGCGAAAACTTGAAGCGCCGTTCGCAAGCGGCGAGTTCCCACCCGCATTTGATGCAGATGTTCTGGATCTTCATCGGCAAGTACTTTAGGTTCTTGCTTCAGGATGCTTCGATACTGTTTTTCAATCGTCGAGTAGGCATATTCCCCAAAGGTGAGCGAGGGCGGAAGTGAAATAGATTGAACCCCCTTTTCCTTTTTTTCCTTCAGCTTTTTCATCACTATCACCCAAAAACTCGCTGATGCAGGAAACCACTTTATCCTTATAGCTTCAATTATGTGAACGAATCGCTTAATTTCAGGACGATCAATTCACAGTTCGTAGCACTGTTCTCAAAAGCAATGCTGTCAATGGTCATTCGCCCTTTGCAGGCAAATGACCATTGACGCGATGTGCGACTTTTACAGATTGCTTGCAAAGAATACCCTCACCCTAGCCCTCTCCCAACGGACAGGGAACTAGAAAGGTCTGAAAATTCTTCTCCTTAGGGAGAAGGGTTGGAATGAGGGCAAATTAGTTGCATATCGCATCATTGAGCACTGACGCTTTCTTACAAGATTAAGCCATTAATTAAAAGCGTCTTTCACACCATCAACGACACGTTCAACCGCATTCTTGGACGCATCAACGGCTTTCTCAGTCCGGGCAGCATCTTCCTCAGCTCGGCGCTCAATGAAATCGAGATCGCGCTTGGCTTTGCGTTCTACAAAACTCCCCTGCTCATCCGCCGCATCAACCCGACTCGCATTTTTATTTGCCGTGCTTTTCACTTTCTCTTTGGTGTTCTGAATCAAATTTTTGGAACCTCTCTCCACATCAGCGGTCTTGTTCCGAACTCCACCCGTAATGTCTTCTGCGGTAATCACATCGCCCGCCGGACCAGCGATCGCGGCAGAGTTAGAAACAAAAGAGCCTTGCCAAGCACCCATCATTACAAGTACGCAAAACAAAGAGGTAATCAGCCAACGTCCCGCAGCCGCCGCTGTTTTTGTAAAAGAATTCAGTTTCATAGAACACATTCCTTGTCAATTAAGCATCTTATTTTTACTCCACTTCAAGGGGCAGCTAAACCGCCCTTTAGACAGAAGTTGAGCTCACAACGAGGACGGCAATACCTATACCAGAAGGCGTAAACACCGATCTCGCTGCATCAAGCCAGTTGCTTACAATAACCATAGATGGAATGCGCTGGTCATTCGTCATGGGTCATTTGTTCTTGGTCATTCGTGCCCTAGCTTCCTTGCAGGATCCAGAACCTGCGCCTATCTCCTAAGCTCTAACCCCTAATTCCTAACCCCTATTATCCATAAACCCTATGCAACCTACGAATCCTAACCAATTTACTGAAAAGGCTTACCAGGCGATTGCCCAAGCAGCAGACATCGCCAAGCAGGCACAGAACCAACAAATTGAATCAGAGCACCTGATGAAAGCGCTGTTAGAGCAGGACGGACTTGCCAGCAGTGTGTTCAAGAAGTTGGATGTGAATGTGCAGCAGTTGCGCGATCGTACCGACGAATTTATCCAGAAGCAGCCCAAGGTTTCTGGAGCCGGAAGTAACGTCTATTTAGGACGCAGCCTGGATACCTTGCTGGATCGCTCTGAGAATTATCGGAAGCAGTTTGGGGATGATTTCATTTCCGTTGAGCATATGCTGCTGGGCTACGCAAAGGACGATCACTTTGGCAAAGCATTGTTCAATGAATTTAGACTAGATGAGAACAAGCTCAAGACCGCAATTGAACAGATTCGAGGCAGTCAAAAAGTGACGGATCAAAACCCTGAAGGCAAGTACGAATCTCTGGAAAAATATGGACGCGACTTAACTCAGTTCGCCCGTGAAGGCAAGCTCGACCCGGTGATTGGGCGGGATGATGAAATTCGCCGCACGATCCAGATCCTCTCGCGCCGCACGAAGAATAATCCGGTGTTGATTGGAGAACCGGGCGTGGGGAAAACCGCGATCGCCGAAGGACTCGCCCAACGCATTGTCACAGGAGACGTACCGGAATCACTCAAAGACCGCAAGCTAATTGCCTTAGACATGGGTGCCCTGATTGCCGGAGCCAAGTATCGGGGGGAATTTGAGGAGCGACTGAAAGCTGTCCTCAAGGAAGTCACCGAGTCTCAAGGCACGATCATTCTGTTTATTGACGAAATTCATACAGTCGTTGGTGCCGGAGCAACCCAGGGCGCAATGGATGCGGGTAATTTGCTGAAGCCGATGCTGGCACGGGGCGAACTGCGTTGTATCGGTGCCACGACGCTGGATGAATATCGCAAGTACATTGAAAAAGACGCGGCTTTGGAGCGGCGTTTCCAACAGGTTTATATCGACCAGCCTACGGTGGAAGATACGATTTCCATCCTGCGCGGACTGCGGGAACGCTACGAAGTGCATCATGGGGTGAAAATTGCTGATGCGGCTCTGGTTGCTGCTGCCATGCTTTCCACCCGCTACATTTCCGATCGCTTCCTGCCCGATAAGGCGATCGACCTGGTGGACGAAGCTGCCGCCAAACTGAAGATGGAAATTACTTCTAAACCAGAGGAGTTGGATGAGGTCGATCGCAAGATCCTGCAACTGGAGATGGAAAAGCTGTCGTTGCAGAAGGAAACGGATAACGCTTCCCGCGATCGCCTGGAAAAACTGGAAAAAGAACTGGCAGACTTGAAGGAAGAGCAATCCACCTTGAACGGTCAATGGCAGGCAGAAAAGGACAAAATCACCAAAATCCAAACTCTTAAAGAAGAAATTGAAGCCGTCAATCTAGAAATTCAACAAGCCGAGCGAGATTATGACCTGAACCGCGCCGCCGAGTTGAAGTACGGCAAGTTGACTGATTTGAATCGCCAGTTGAAAGAAGCCGAGCAACTGCTGGCAGAAGCTCAAACTAGCGGCAAATCCCTATTGCGGGAAGAGGTCACGGAATCGGACATTGCCGAAATCATTTCCAAGTGGACAGGCATCCCCATCAGCAAACTGGTGGAATCGGAGATGCAAAAACTGCTGCACTTGGAAGATGAGTTGCACAAGCGCGTCATCGGGCAGGATGAAGCGGTGACTGCAGTGGCAGATGCCATCCAGCGATCGCGGGCAGGCTTGGCAGATCCCAACCGTCCCGTTGCCAGCTTTATCTTCCTGGGTCCGACGGGTGTGGGTAAAACTGAACTGGCAAAAGCCCTTGCGGCTTACCTCTTCGACACAGAAGAAGCAATGGTGCGAATTGATATGTCTGAATATATGGAGAAACACGCGGTTTCTCGCCTGATCGGTGCTCCTCCCGGATATGTGGGCTATGACGAAGGTGGACAGTTGACGGAAGCCATTCGTCGCCGTCCCTATGCCGTCATTTTGTTTGACGAAATTGAGAAAGCCCATCCGGATGTGTTCAACATCTTTCTGCAAATCCTGGATGATGGGCGCGTCACCGATGCTCAAGGTCATACGGTAGACTTCAAAAACACCATCATCATCATGACCAGCAACATTGGTTCCCAATTCATTCTCGACGTGGCAGGCGATGATTCCCAGTACGAAGAGATGCGGAGCCGCGTCGTTGAGGCAATGCGCGTTCAATTCCGCCCGGAATTCCTCAACCGCGTCGATGAGTTCATCATCTTCCACGGACTGCAAAAGAGCGAACTTCGCAACATCGTCAAACTGCAAACGCTGCGACTGGAACAACGGTTAGCCGATCGCAAGATGGCACTGAAACTCACCGATGCCGCGATCGACTTCCTTGCCGAAGTGGGCTATGACCCCGTTTATGGTGCCCGTCCGCTGAAACGGGCGATTCAACGCGAATTGGAAACCGCGATCGCGAAAGCCATCCTGCGCGGCGAATTCCAAAACGGCGACACGATCTTCGTGGATGTGGGCGAAAACGAACGCCTCGTGTTCAAACGCCTCCCATCGGAGGTACTGACAACCTAGAGGACTGGCAGAATGACTCAGCAGACGACGGAGAAGCTTGAATCATTGGCAGATTACCTGAAACTAAACTATCCCATCACCCTCTATCCCGAACCTGATGGTGGCTATACTGTCATGATCAAAGACCTTCCTGGCTGCATCTCTCAAGGCGACACCTTAGAAGAATCGATGCAAAATATTCAGGATGCAAAAGAAGCTTGGCTGGAAACAGCTCTAGACTGCAATGATGAAATTCCTTTACCTTCATCTAAATAATTGCGACTGAGTAGAAGTTATATGAGCAATCTTAATGACTCGTTTGAGATGAAAGAAGATTTGGCACTGAAGGTTCGCCCACGCGAGACGGAAACCGTTTCAATCCAAATTCCGCAAGACACATTAAAATCGCTCAAGAAAGTGGCAGCCCAGCAAGATATGTCTGTTGAGGCATTGCTGAAGTTTTATGTTGGAAAATGTCTACGTCAGGATTTGAGCCAATGGTTCGCGAATCAAGTGCTTGATGCCACCGCAAAGGTTTTGGCTCGATATCATCACTCGGAAGATGAAGTTGCTCAAATTTTGCAAGAAATTTGCTCAGTAGCTCAGTAGCGATCGCCCCTTCTCGTTGCCTGAAGCACGATCTCCTCCCACGCAATTCAATGGGCGATCGTGGTCAAGTTGATTGAACTGATACTAAAAAGCTTTTGGTGAGCGTGCCCGCTCATGCACAAGATTTCAGGAAATTCATTTAAATAGACTAACATCCCTTCTTCCAGCCTGCTGAAGCAGTCTTTTGCGCTCAACCCGTACTTCAGTTGTGGGCGGGCGACGGAGAGAATCTTTTGGGGAAATCTCCTAAGTTATTCTGACTCTCTTCATAAGAGCATCCCATATAAAGTCCACGTCATTTGATTTGCTAATTGCTTCCATTAAAGAGTAAAAAAATTAGCCGTCAGAAAGCTGCGACTTAAAACATTAAAAAAACCTATTAAAAGTGGTTTATTTTACGTGGTATCTCTGCTGCCAATTTTTGATTAATCTTGTAAGGCATTTCTATGGTTAAAGTCGTCCTGATCCATCCCCAGATTCCTCCCAACACAGGAAATATTGCTAGAACCTGTGCAGCAACGGCAACTGAACTACATTTAGTGGGTCCTTTAGGGTTCGAGATTAGCGATCGCTACCTGAAAAGGGCTGGGTTGGATTACTGGCATCTGGTTAACCTACGCTACCACCCCTCTATTGAAGCCTTTCATACCTTTTCTCAGCAGCAAGAAGGGCGCTGGATTGGCTTCAGCGTTAGAGGAAAATATAGTTATATAGAGTTTCAGTTTGAGTCACAGGACTGGCTATTGTTTGGTAGCGAAACAGTTGGGCTGTCTCAAGAGGTGTTGACAAGCTGTGCTGAAACCGTTCATATCCCGATGGTTGAGACGGGTGTTCGCAGTCTTAATCTTTCGGTCAGCGTGGGGGTTGGATTGTTTGAGGCTCGTCGGCAACTGGGATTGATGAGCTTGAAAACATGACCACTGAGTGCTTGCAAGGTTTTTCCGAAGTCTCTAGCTCTGTCTGGTTTGCCGCAAGATGTAGTGCGATCGTTCAAGTTCACGATCGCACTACATCTGCATATATCCATCTATATATAGAGTCGAGGATAGATCCGAAAAACCGAAAATTATACATCCAATAAATTTTTGAAGACTTCTGAAGGCTAAGGCAAAACCCAGCAACAGCTACCCATGTTTAGTTTTTTTTGAAAGTCTAGTACGTTACCAATTTGGAAAGCTTTGATAAAAATTTTCTATAAGGTAAGCAATCATACTCAGACTTCTGGGGGAGTAAGAACTGAATGCTCGATCGCCGCAGCAAACTCTTACCAACTGCCTGTTTCATCTCCATCCTGGAAGAATTTAAAGGTTTTTATCAGACTTTGCCGAACGATCGACTTTGTGATATCGTGCTTGCTCTTAAGAGATGCAATTACCTCGTTTTGTGGTGAAATTGTTGAGGAATGTTGACTTAGGTCATCACGTTTTGTTCTAGGGGTGGCAACTTTGATTTTAATTTCGTCTCAAAGAAACGCTTGGAACTATTGTTGGATCACCGATCCAGCGATCGTTTCTACTTCTTTGGAATTAAGACAAAATGTTTCCTTGGACACAATCTACTGGTTTACACTGGGTTTCTGGCATTTGCTAGAACCCTTGCAACAGAGCGTTTTCCAACCACTTGCAAACGTTTTTTTGAGTGTAAACTTGTCTAAATTGAAAAAGCGGGGTAATCTTGCCTAAGTGTAATTTCCGTTTGTGATTTGGATCTCTTTCGAATGTGATTTGTGTCATCGACGGAGTTTTACAAATGGCTAAAGGACAGTTAAGCGCTGGAAGTTTAGGAGGTCGTTTGTTGAGACGAACAATTCCACAGAAGGGTCAGTCTGTTCCTTCCCGTATTAGTGAGCACGATGCTATGGCAACTCAAGAAAAGCAGGCTTTATCGGAGGGCAATCGTCGAGTTCGCACTTCGGCAGCGATGTTAGGGCTGGCAGTGTCAGTTGGCGCTTACGGCTTACCGTTACCCCACCAGGGGGATCAGGCAGTCGCAGCGGAACCCAACTCGGCAGATGCCACCGCTTCAAATACGACGACTTCGTTTGAAACCGCTGCTGTTCACTCCGTTGACGAAGTTACAGGATCTTCGTCTTCCCCTGAATCATCTTCCCTCCCGATTCAGCATACGGTTCAAGAAGGGCAGACACTTTGGGATGTAGCTCGCTTCTATGGCACCGATGCTTCCATCCTGGCATCGGCAAACAAGTTATCTCTGAACTCTGTTTTAAGAGTTGGGCAGGTTTTGATAGTTCCAGTTGATAGTCGAATCGCGCAGGCTGTTGATAGCGTCGCCTCTTCAGCATCTCCTGGTTACTACGGTCCTGTTTCGACCCTGGTTTCGCCTTCACAAGCTGTTGCGTCTTCTGCTCAGGTTGATGGTCAACTCAAGTCCAATCAAAACCAAGCCGTTGAGGCACTGAAGCAGAAGCGGGAAAGCCTTCGTTCCAGTTTAGCTAAACTGAATCATCCTACTTCTCAGCCCTCTCCTGTCGTCGCTGGGAATCTTCCCACTCAGTCAGAGACTAAGATTGCATCGATCGCATCGATTTCTCCTTCATCCCAGGCTGAAGTTCCTCAGACTCAGGCTGGCTCGGCAACTGCAACTGACCAAAAAGTTGCGTTTCAAACTCCGACTCAGTTTCCTGGTGCAAACGTTAACGCTATTGGAACCGTTGGTCATCGAGTTGCTCCGGGCGATACCTTAAGCTCGATCGCCCGTGCCAATGGAGTTCCTGTCAAGAAGCTGCTGGAAGCAAACCAAATTAGTGATCCGAACTATATTTTTGTGGGTCAAACCATCATCATTCCAGGTCAGCAAGCAAACCTTCCACGAGATAAGTTCGATGGAGCGATCGCGGTTGCTCCAAGTTCCACGGTTACGGATGTGTCTGATTCCGTGGCGTCTGTTGCCGCTCCAGTTCCATCTTCCGCTGTGTCAGCCAACAGGTCAGAATTGGCAGCGGCAACAACCTTTACAGGCAATCCTCAGTCTGTTGAGGCGGAGGATTCCAATTCAAACCTGTTACGGTACAATCACGTCGAAAACCTTAAGCTTGAAATTGATCGACTACGGGAGAGGTATAAGTCTGATTCTGGGCGCTCCCAAGTTTCTGTTCGCCCTGAGACGAAGGTTGCAGTTTCTACCCCTAGGGTGAGTACTCCTCCCGCTGCAATCTCTGAGCCTGTGAACCCTGAGTTCAACCCACAGCGTTACTCTGCTCGGCTCCAGGAAATTCGCGATCGCATCCGTCCCGCAAGCACTCGCGCTCAGGCTGTAGCTCCTGTCTCTGCCCAGAATACGCAGGTTGTTGCGGCGGCTCCCCTTGGGTCTGAGAGTTACGATCCAATCCAGTCTCGTTTGGGTCGAACAGTCTCTCCAGAACTCCCTTCCTTGGGGACGGGCAGTGAGTTTCTACCCAGTGTTCCTGGACAAATGAACGGGTTTATCTGGCCCACCAAAGGTGTCCTAACTTCGGGCTATGGCTGGCGCTGGGGACGAATGCACAAGGGGATTGATATTGCCGGACCGATCGGTACCCCGATTGTTGCAGCGGCTGACGGGCGCATAACCTATGCGGGATGGAATTCGGGTGGCTACGGCTACCTTGTGGAGATCCAACATGAGGACGGAAGCTTAACCCTTTATGCCCACAACAACCGCATCCTGGTTCAAGTGGGGCAAGAGGTGGCTCAGGGGCAGCAGATTGCAGAGATGGGTAGTACTGGCTACAGTACTGGTCCTCACTTGCACTTTGAAGTCCATCCGACTGGTAAGGGTGCCGTAAACCCAATGCCCTTCCTTCAAGCACGAGGATAAATTCATTTCTAGGTCAGTTTCTGAGGGGCTTGAAGCCCCTTTTTTTATGTCCCCTTTCCGTACTTCTGTGGCTACACAGAAGGGGTTGAGATGTTCGATAATAGAATGCTGCCAATTGGAAGGATTTCATGACCACGTCTCCATCATTTGACCCGTCTGAAGCGCTTCGTGTAGACATTAATCGGTTGCTCGATCGTGCCCCCAGTCTGAAGCATGGAGAGTTAATTCAATTGGCACTGGCAACCCTGGTACGAATGTCGGAAGATGAAATCGATCGTTTAGATTGGAAAATTCTCAACGCTTCACTGCAAGATATGGAGCGTGCCTTTCGGGCGTTCTATCCTTACCGTCATGTGCGAAAAATTTCGATTTTTGGCTCGGCTCGAATTGCTCCGAACACCCCAGAGTATCAAATGGCAGTTGAGTTTGCTCAACGCATTACCGAACTTGGGTTTATGGTGATTACGGGAGCCGGACCGGGGATCATGCGTGCCGGGAACGAAGGCGCAGGACGAGAAAAATCTTTTGGCTTAAACATCCAACTTGCCTTTGAAGAAGGGGCGAATGAATTTATTGAGGGCGATCGCAAACTCATTCCCTTCAAGTATTTCTTCACTCGCAAACTATTTTTCTTGCGAGAAAGTGATGCCCTAGCGCTCTTTCCTGGGGGGTTTGGCACGCTAGATGAAGCTTTCGAGTGTCTTACTTTGAGCCAAACTGGTAAGTCTGCTCCCATGCCGCTGGTTTTGATTGATTGTCCTGGTGGGCATTATTGGCACGATTGGTTAGAACACGTCGAAAAACAGCTTCTAAAGCGGGGATTGATCAGCCCCAACGATTCCAGCTTGTTCACGATTACAGATCAACTGGACGAAGCCTGTGATACGATCGCCCAATTTTACCGAGTGTTTCACTCCTGCCGTTACATTGGCAATCGTCTGGTGATTCGCCTGAATACCGATATTTCTGAGGCAGCAGTCGAAGAACTCAACCGCGACTTTGGGGACATTCTGTTGAAGGGGCGGATTGAAAAAAGCCATGCGTTACCTCAAGAGGCACAAGATATGGCGATCGGTAAATCTCGCTTGCTGCTGCACTTTAATCAGCGCGACTTGGGGCGCTTGTATCAAATGATTGGGGCAATTAACCGCTTAGGGACTCAACAACAACCCGAAGACTCTCAGCATCCAGAACGGAAGTGAGGAAATCTGTTTACCAGGTGACTCCCCAGTTAGCCAAGCACTCGCTAATATGGATAAAGGTTCTACTACGGCGTTGGTGACTGCCAATAATGTTTTATGATCTATGCTGTTTGAATAAGGGAACTATACAAGACTGGTGGCAGTAGACCGGGCGTGTACCCGGAAACTTTAAACCAGCACGATGGTGCCCACCTGGACTCGCTCCAGGTCAAAAACTGAGGTAAGACGGCGCTGTGGTGAACTTTTTAGCTTTTGGAAAGCCCTCTAGTCTGGCGACTGGGGGGCTTTTAATGTAGTCTGAAACAATCGTTTAACCTGTTCCCAGGCGTGCGCGGCAGCGGCTGGATTATAGTCTGCCCTTTGATTACAGAAGAAGCCATGCCCAGCCTCATAGCGAAACACTTTGTGGGAAATGGCACATTTCTCCAATTCGACCTCAATTTGCTCAGTTTGCTCAATTGGGATTAAGGGATCTTGAGTGCCAAAGAAAGCGTATAAGGTTCCTTTAATTTGAGAAGTGCGAGTAATGGTAGGGGCACTACCACCACCAGGTGTCATTGTTGCAATCCCAGCGCCATAGAAGGATGCGGTTGCGGTTATGTCTGGAAGAGTTGCTGCCAGGTAAGCAACGTGCCCACCGAAGCAAAAGCCGATCGCACCGAACTTGGCACTGTCAACGTAGGGCTTGGTTTTCAAGTAGTTGATGGCAGTTTGCACATCACTCAACAACTGGTCAGCCGTAGTCTGGTTTTTATGCTTGCGTCCGAGAATCATATCTGCTTCGGTGTAGCCCACTTCAAAACCGGGAGCCGTGCGCTGGAAGATGGCAGGCGCGATCGCCACATAGCCTTCTCTGGCAATACGCTCCGTCACATCCCGAATATGGGAATTGACCCCAAAAATTTCTTGGATTACCACAATTCCAGGGAAAGACCCATCGCCAATCGGTTCTGCTAGGTACACATCAATCTGTAAATCGCCATTGTGAAGTTTGACCCAACGCGCTTGAATCTCAGCCATTAGTTTTCCCCGAAATCTCCCTGTTCAAATTCTAGAGGTATTCCGGGAAGCGCTTCACAAAACTGCTGCCTGACTTGAATAGTAATTCGCTCAACTGCGATTTAGTAAAGAACGCGGCAAGCTAATCCAGTGACCCAAACAGGAATTTCTATAGCTGATTCGGATCGATACCGAGCTGGCGCAGGCTATCGGCAAGAGCCTGATTCCGTTGGCGCTCGGCTTCTAATTGCAAAATCGCCTCATCGGCTCGTTGTTTTTCTTGTTCGGCTCGTTGGCGATCGCCCTCCCGTAAGGCTGCCAGTTCTACATAGGTTAGAAAACGTCCCCCATCAGGGCGATAAATTTCCAATGAATCGGGGGTAAGTTCAAATCGAATTTGCAACCGGGGACTTGTCCAACCTGCAATATCCTCGATAACACTCAAGACCCGATCAGTTCGCTGCCATCCATTCAAATCTATGGTGTCCGGGTTGTAGATATAGTATTCCTCTACGCCGTAATCCTGGTAAAACTGAAACTTCTTCGCCATCTCTGGTAAACGGTTGCTGGGCGAAAGAATTTCAAACACAACTTGGGGAGCAATGTTTGCCTCTTCCCATTGTTTGTAAGAGCCTCTATCTCCTTTAGGTCTGCCAAACACCACCATCGCATCAGGAGCTTGGCAAAGGGTGTTATTTCCCTGCATGGGATACCACAGCAAATCTCCTGCCACAAAGACATCTGTTTGAGCAGCAAACAGCAACTCTAAATTTTCTTTAATGATCACAATCCAGCGAAATTGTTTGGTGTTATCTGCCATTGGCTGCCCATCGCTTTCTGGGTAGATGACTTGGGTGGAGGTGGAGGGTTGAAGTTGAACCATTGCGGATTGCCAAACAAATAAAGGTTGGTGATTTCAAGGTAGCATGAGCCTGACGATCGCCAGATTGTGAAGTAAGCTTGAGAAAACTGTGACGCTTCCCTGAAAGACAACGCATAATGCAGGAGAAATCATCTGATAGATCGATAACCTGTGAACGCTTGGGGGAGCCGGAGATTGGACGATGGTGCAATTCATAATTCAGCCAGATAGCGACATTCCTGCATCAACGCAACTGTATAACCAGATTTTGTTTGCGATCGCCTCTCGCCAATTTCCGCCCGGGCATCGGTTGCCCAGTACGCGCCAACTTGCCATGCAAACGGGACTACACCGCAACACCGTGAGCAAGGTTTATCGCCAGCTTGAGGAAGCTGGCGTTGTAGATGCTCAGGCAGGGTCAGGAATTTATGTGCGAGATCAGAGCCAGGAAGGAAACGCAAAAGCTCAAGCACCCATCCTGGAACAGAATCCAGAAGCTTACAAGCTAGTGCAATCTAGTTTGGATGAATTGTTGCGGCGGGGTTGTTCTCTGGGACAAGCACGGGAGCTGTTTCTGGCAGAAATTGATTGGCGCTTGCGGTGCAGTGCCCAGGTATTAGTTACAGTTCCCAACAATGACTTGGGAAATGGAGAAGTGTTAATGCGGGAACTGAAACACGCCCTAAATATTCCAGTGCAACTCGTGCCATTGGAAGAGTTAGGGCAGGTGCTAGATCAAACTCGCTCTGGAACCGTGGTCACGAGTCGTTACTTCATTGCTCAAGCGGAGGAAATTGCAGCGCCTAAGTCGGTGCGTGTGATTCCAGTGGACATCTATGATTTTGATGAAGAAATCAAGCTGATTAGAAAGTTACCCAAAGGAACCTGTCTGGGCATTGTGAGCCTGAGTTCTGGCACGTTGGGTGTGGCAGAAGTGATTATTCACAGCCTTCGTGGAGAAGAACTTTTAGTCATGACTGCACAATTGGGTGATGCGTACAAGATGAGTGCGGTGGCTCGGAGTGCCCAAACAATTATCAGTGATCAGGCGAGTTGTGCCGCTGTCAAGGGCGCGATCGCGGCTGTCCGCGAAGATTTGATTCGCCCACCTCAACTAATCTGCTGCGAAAACTTGATTGTTTCCAAATCCATTAACCTGCTCAAGCGAGAGCTAGGATTGGAATAATTTGCCGCTGTTGGCTTCAAGTTTTCCTCAAACCAGTTCGAATAAGTAGGTGGACTGAGTGATTTACTCGTTGATGTGGGTTTCGGCTGCGCTCAACCCACGTACACAGACGGATTAAGCGTTGAACGTACTCGAAACAGGGTGACATTAATTTTATCCATCCACTTAAAAGCCAATTTATAGCCGTCGCCATGTGTAATACCGATTTAACCAGTGATAAGGGCACATTCCTTGCACCGATCCCCCTCAGTCCCCCTTATCAAAGGGGATGCCGCAGGCAGGGGGATCTCAATCCATAGCTTATTGAGATCAAATTGGTATAACGTGGCAGAGGCGAGTCAGAACACCTACCCAGGCTTGGCTTCTAGCAATTCGCTTTGTCCTAAGTGTTCTGACCAAAGCTATAAGTAAAAAAGTGATGTGAATATCTAATCCACACCACTTTTCCGAGACGATCTATGGTCTGCTCAATAGCACCAAATCTTGAACTCAACAACAAGTCAGCTTTTGGGCTACAACGCCAATTCTTTAGATTCAGCTTCCAACAAATTAATCAAACTTTGATCTCCTCGTGCCTTAGCCGCTTGCAGACGGCGCTCAAGGTTGCGACGAATGTTTTCGTGGTGGACTCTGGAAACTTCCTTCCATACAACTGCCGTGGTATTTGGAATAGACACTTGCGTTGTGGATAGCCGAGTTGTGCCATCGGGATCGCGGGCGTACTTCACACCCCGGTAGATCAAGGCTTGAGTCGATCTGGAGGCAGGAGTAGACAGTGCAGTAGCGACCTGATCCGTCGTATACCGAACACCTCGATAGGTGAGAGGGTAAGCATTCTCCTGTAAAGTTTGGCAACGTCTTTGAGTTTCCCAGTTGCGGCTAAAGATGTCGCTTTCTCGAACTTCTAAGGGAGAAGTATTGTATTCGTAACTGGCACCGCGATAAGTCAATTTCATGATGTCGCCTCGTGAACGAAAGGGTGTTTTTGAACATTGAGGCGCGTTCCTTCGGGCTTGCCCTACTTCCGTCTTGACTGCATTCTCTAATCCGAACTGCAATTAAGATGAACGTTTTCTCTTCTTTTTGTATCATAACCTACCGTTTTAGAAGAGATGTCAGTCTTAAGGAAGGTTAATCAAAAAATCCTGACAACTAAGCAGGTGAGAAATTACTTCTTTCGACTCTGTAGCTTCATGCGCTCGAAGCTGAGAGCGCCAACCCCCAAAGTAACAAGCAGGATCCCAAACCATTGCACTTGTTCCAGTTGATCCTGAATTAGAATCCAGGCGAGAAAGGCGGTCATGACTGGACCGATCGAGGCAACGATCGAGGCGAGACCCGCCCCCATAAATCGCACTCCAAAGTTATTGGTGAGATAGCCGACCAGGGTCAGGACTCCGAGTAAAGCGCCACTTAAAACGAAGCCTGTTCGTTGCTCTGCCAAAACCTGAACACCCAAATCGGGTCCAAGGGCGATGAGAATCACCGCAGATAGGACAAAAATCGTGAAAAACTGCACCAGGCTTACCGGAATTGGATGCAGCTTCTTGAAGCCTAGCTGCATAAAGATGAGATACAGCGCGAAGGCAACCCCCGACAAGACCGCGATCGTGACTCCCTCAAAGGACAATCCTTTACCAGTTGCGGCAATTTTGGGTAAAGCTGTAAAGTAAATGCCCATCAGAATCACGGACATTACGCCCCATCGCAGGGAAGTCGGACGATCACCAAATAGCAGCCACGCCAGCGGCACAGTAACGACTGGGTACATAAAGAGGATCGTTACGGCGGGTCCGGCTCCAATCTTGCCAATGGCGATATAAATCAGAACCTGGGACAAAAAGAGGAAAAAGCCACTGCCGACAACGTTCATGATCGGACGACGATCGCCAGACAAGAAAAACTTTTTCAGGTCTCGCCACACCGCTGGATACAGGATCATGGCAAGGATTACCATCAGCGGCAACACGATCAGCATCCGCAGCCATAAAATCAGGAGCGAATTACCCAGGATCGTGATGTTGATGAACCCGCCAATGTCTGGCATTCCTAAGATGGAACTGGGTTTGCCAATGATGCGGACAACAACATTGTGGGTTGATAGCGCCACTGTGGAAAGGAGGACGAGGATCAATCCCACCCAGAAGCTCGATAATTCTTTTTTAAGAGGAGCTTGAGGTTGAGCCGTTCCGGGAACAGCAAGGGGAGTTTGGGATGGGACTGGGCGCGATCGCTGAGGCTTGGAACTGGCGGTTGCAAGGTCATTGGGAATGGGGCGATTTTCGGCAGCAGGAAGTTGAGTATAGGACGATCGCCCTCCCATCTGATCCGGTGGAAGGGGTAAATTTGTTGTGCCGATCGGCATCATCGGATTGCCATTGCCCTGGGGTGGGAAGCCATTTATGCCCTGGTCTGCAAGTCTGGCTTGACGGGCGCTTTCTGCCTGAAGTTGTTCCCGCAACCGAGTCACCAGCGCTTCTAAAATGGCTTCTCCCTGCTGCCCCAGGTTTTGCATCTCTCCCAGTTGTTTATTCTGGATTTCATTCAGTTGGCGATACAGCGTGCTCTGGTAACTCCCAAGTTCCTGTTGCAAAGAACTAAAAGTTGCACTAAAAGTCGCGTCCAGAGATGCCAATAGGCGATGCACATTGTCGCTATGAACACTGCCATTGCCCGCAACACTCATCCCTCCATTGCTGGCTTGGCTGGCTTTAATCGTTTGGCTGATTTGTTGCATGATCAACCCCTGCAAGTGATTTGACAATGCCAGCGCCAGTTGTTTTGCCCAAAGTTGTTGGCGAGCAATTTCTTGCTGAGAAAGGGTTGGTGTGCCTTGAGTTTGCAGGGCTTGATGCTGGGCTTGCAATTTCTCCACTTCCGCAGCAAGTCGAGCTTTTTCTGCTTGTAGTTGGGTTACTTCCTGCGATAGCTGAGTCACCAACCCCTGATGCAAACGCTTGAGATCCTGAGTGACCGTCTGAAGTACACTTTCAACGGTGCGCCCATTGTCGCCTTGACTATCCGATCGCTGTTCCATTGCTGTCATGGAAGATTCCTCTATCTGCAAACCCTTAAAATACTTATCAGCGGTGCCCCGGAATTCTACTGAAACGAAATCTGATGCCGATTCATTCCTTAGTATTCCCTTTAAATTGAACGAGTGACCAATGGTTGAATTTACCCGCTTCTACGGTACTCGGTCTATCGCAAAACGCCGCTTAATGCAGCAAAAAATTAAATGATTCTTGTTATTCTAGGCGGCGATCGTGGTTCTGAGTCAGAGTTAAAAAGTTTTGTCTAGAATCTATTCCTTATCGCAGGCAATGGAAGTGCTTACAGCAGATCCTCTTGAGGTGGATGCTCTCCATAGGAAACAAGAGCCGTGACTGGATCACGCCCTTTCGTCTTTGTGCCTTTGTAGCCGTTACAGCCTCCACAAGTCCATGACAGATTCTCTAGATCATCAGTACCGCCCCGACTTCTAGGAATGATATGTTCTACTTCAAACGAATCGGGTGAAAACTTCTCCTGACAACGACAATACTCGCAAAATCCGTTTGCTCTTTCGGCAACCACTTTTCTGAGTTCTGGCGTAATTCTACTTGTAGACATATCGATGACTAGAGTGAGAAAGAAGCTAAACGTATAAATTTAGTCTGAGCAAAGATCCAAGAAACAAGTGGCGACGCTCTAATAAAACAGACGATGAGCATCACAGTGCTTGTCGGTAAAAACTAAAAAAGTCAATACCCCAAGAACTTGGAAGAGGCAGACAGCTTTGCCGTTCATCGCAAAATCTCTGAATCCCTTTTAGGGATTGCCCCCCAAAAACTTGGAAGAGGCAGATCAGCCTTGCCGATCTGCCTCTTCCAGTTGAGTTGAGAGGCTTGTTATTCGATTTCATGATCTAGGATAGTTGACTGTACTAAAACACTTGCACTACTGATAAATTATACACACGTTAAACGGATACAGGACTATTAACTTCTAAATCTTGCATCAATTTTGAAAGAGGAACACCTCGTAAGTCTGCCAATTCTGCAAGCAGCTTGACTCGTTCAACATTTGCTGTCTCAATTTTTTCAGTCAGCCCGATCATCTCCGATCGTTCTTCTGATGTTAAAGTTTCGTCGTCCTGCTTGGCTCTTAGTTGCTCAACCCGCTCCCACAATTCGGAGGGAAGTCCTTGATTGATTTTCGAGAGGAGTTCTGATTCAGATTGGGAGAGGGAGAGCGATCGACGTTTTGCCCGCAGCACCAGCACCTGAGAAGCAAAATCTTCCAAATCGGGGGTACTCATCTGAATCAACTGCTTGTAGAAGTTCGTCCTTAGTCATAGCAAGTTGTACTGGGTAAAGGAATTTCTCTGCCGGATTCATAGGTCGTTTCAATCCAGAGTTCACGCGCTTCGTTAATATTTTCAACCGCTTCTTCTAATGTGTCTCCCTGAGTTAGACATCCAGGAAGGTCCTTAATTTCAGCCACATACCCCCCCTCTTCCATGTCTGGGTATAAGGTGATTGGATAGCTCAATCCCAAATAATAATTTAAAGGCTTTCGTTCACTGATCGTGTTCTGATTCATCGTCATCTTGGCTCTGCCATTCCTGCAACTTCAAGAGATCAACAATACGTTTTATGTAAACTCGTTTAACCTTCTTGCCTCCTTTCTTGGGAATTGTCAAAACTTGTCCCAAAGCATTTTCAAAGCTATGGTGACTTCCCTTAGAACGCTTCTCTTCAAACCCGAATGTCTCTAGTAAAGTCCTGACATCCTCAAATCGAATCTCTGAAGGAAGGGTAAGAAATTGTTCAACAAGTTTACGTAATTTGCTCACTAGATTAGCTTAATTCTGCTTGAAGTTGTTGCTTTGCAGCTTCCAGGGCTTCGGGGAGTTTGCTGTCATCGCGTCCGCCAGCTTGGGCGAGGTTGGGTCGTCCGCCGCCGCCGCCGCCGCAAATTTTGGCGATCGCACCCACAAACTTGCCTGCATTCAAGCCTTTTTTCATCACTTCGGGGCTGAAGGCAGCAACCAGGGAGACTTTTCCCGGTTCTGGTGCCGATCCCAACACCACGGCTCCATGCTTTAGTTTTTGCTGGAGTTGTTCCGCCGCAGTCTTGAGCGATTCCGCATCCACGCCTTCCAGATGCGCCACGATGAACTTGAAATTTCCTACAGCTTCAGCGCTTGCCAGCAGACTATCCGCTTTCGCCAAAGCGAGTTGGGCTTTGATGGATTCCAGTTGTTTTTGGGAGGCTTTCAGTTCGTTTTGCAGAATAGTAATGCGATCGGCGATTTCTTCCGGCTTGACCTTAAAGCGATCGCTCAAATCTTTGACGACGGCATCTCGCACGTTGAGGTATTCCAGCACGGCTGGACCTGCCACTGCTTCAATGCGCCGGATGCCAGAAGCAACTCCAGTTTCCGAAACAATCTTGAACAGACCAATTTCTGCCGTGTTATTAACGTGGGTGCCGCCGCATAGTTCCATTGACACTCCCGGCAAATCCAGCACCCGCACCTCGCTACTGTACTTCTCACCGAACATGGCGATCGCACCACGGGCTTTCGCTTCAGCCAGCGGCAATGTGTATATTTGGGCAGTGTGCGCTTCGGCAATCCAGATATTGATTTGATCTTCAACCTGTTGCAACTCGTCGGAAGTGAGGGGACGAGGGCAGTGGAAATCGAACCGCAGGCGATCGAAGGCAACCAGCGATCCAGCTTGCGAGATGGAGTCATCTACGATTTGTTTGAGTGCCGATTGCAGCAAATGGGTGGCGGTATGGTTTGCCTGGGCGCGACGACGACAGGCGAGATCAATTTGGGCGTTGACCACATCAGCCACATGCAAGGTGCCGCGCTCAATCCGTCCATAGTGCACAAAAAAGCCGGATTCTTTTTGTACGTCTTCAATCCGAACCACAACATTTTCGCCGAGTAAGTAACCCCGATCGCCCACTTGTCCACCGGATTCTGCATAGAAAGGAGTTTGATCCAGAATCACTTGCACTTCGGTTCCCGCTTCTGCCATTGGCACCGCATGACCACCCACCATCAGGGCTTGCACTTCCGCTTCTGAAGCCGATTGAGTGTAACCGAGAAACTCAGTTTCGTGAATATGTTCAGCCAGTTGGTTAATGGCACCTTGCACCGTCAGGTCAATGGTTTCGACCGCATCTCGCGATCGCTGCCGTTGTTTGTCCATCTCGACTTTGAACCCAGCCATATCAACCGTGAGTCCTTTTTCAGCCGCGATTTCCTCCGTCAGTTCTACTGGAAATCCGTAAGTGTCGTACAGCTTGAAGGCACTCTCGCCGGGAATTTGTCCGCCTGCGCCGATTTGCTCCATCAAGTTCGATAGCTCTCCTTCGCCAAATTCCAGGGTTTTCAAGAAGCGCACCTCTTCCCGTTGCAATGCCAGCTTAATCGTGAGTTCCATCTGGCGCACATTGGGATAGGCATCCTGGGAAAGCGCGATCGCGGTTTCTGCTATTTGGGGAGTAAATTCTTTGTTAATGCCAATCAAGCGTCCATAGCGAATCACTCGCCGAATCAAGCGGCGCAGCACATACCCACGTCCTTCATTGGAGACGGTGATGCCATCCGCCAGCATATGCACCACTGCCCGGATGTGATCACCAATGACCTTGAGGGCAATTTTTGTAGCTTCGTCAGCTTTGATGTAGTCAATGCCAGCAATTTCTGCCGCTGTTTTGACGATCGGGAAGATTAAGTCTGTTTCGTAGTTATTGGGGACTTTTTGCAGGATTTGCGTCATCCGCTCCAAGCCCATCCCGGTGTCAATGTTTTTGTTTTGCAACGGGGTCAAGTTGCCTTCCAGATCCCGGTTATATTGCATGAACACCAGGTTATAGAACTCAATGAAGCGACTGTCATCTTCCAGGTCAATGTGGTCGTCGCCCAGTTCCGGTTTGAAGTCGTAATACAACTCGGAGCAAGGCCCGCAAGGTCCGGTCGGACCAGAGACCCAAAAGTTATCATCAGCCCCCATGCGCTGGATTCGATGGGCGGGAATGCCGATTTCATCTCGCCAAATGGCAAAGGCTTCGTCATCGTCCTCAAACACGCTCACCACCACCCGATCGGCAGGTAGCCCGAAGACCTGGGTCGAAAGTTCCCATGCCCAGGCAATCGCCTGAGACTTGAAGTAATCGCCAAAGCTAAAGTTGCCCAACATCTCAAAAAAGGTCTGATGACGAGCGGTACGCCCCACATTTTCGATGTCGTTGGTGCGGATACACTTCTGAGAAGTGGTTGCCCGTGGAAACTCCGCCGCTCGTTGCCCCAGAAAAATCGGCTTGAAGGGAAGCATTCCCGCGATCGTCAACAGAACAGTTGGATCTTCCGGCACCAATGAGGCACTGGGAAGGATTTGATGTCCTTTGGCTGCGAAGAATTCTAAAAAAGTTTGCCGAATTTGGGCACCGGTCAGGGGAGTAACCATGATTGTGTGGATAAGCTGTGCGTTGAATCAATAATCATCTTTCTTCATCATGCCGCATGATTCTACCAAGACGGATACTTACGGGGATGAGATTGAAGAAGATGGCACAGATGAACCCTGAGGGAGCGAGTAGATGGGAGATGGGAGGAGGGTGGGTGCTTTTTTGCCTTTTGCCGCTCGTGAGCCTCGCCGAATGACCTTTTGCTTTTTTAGGCTGCACCTAAGATCTGCCGATTCATTTCCAAAATGGGACAAATGAGGTTAGCTTGGCTGGGAGAGAGATGCTGCTTAATGACTTCCTGCATGATTTGGTAAGTGGCGTTACAGCTGCGCTCGGCACCAAAGGCTTTCATGATGGTTCGCATCCAGAACAACAGGCGTTCGCGCAAAGAGTCGGGATCGTTGAGCAACATGGCGATCGCAGAATAGCGCAATACTCGAATCGTATCTCGCTTCCACTTCGCACTGACATCCGCATCGCCACTTAAAAATAACTCAGGAGCGTAGGTTCTTATCTTGGCGTACACTTGCTGCACGATTTGCCCTTCTGCAGCTTTGAGTTGTTGATAGGTTTGTGCCCTTAACAAGAAAGAACGGGCAAAATCATCAACGACTTGTAACTCTTCGTCTGTGGCATAGCGTCCATCGGTTTTGTAGCTCAGGGCATGAAGCTGACTTAGCATGATGAGTTCCTTAATCCAACCTGCGGCTTCTTCCAATCTGCCCCAAAACAGGGAAAAAGTAACGTTTTGCGAAGAGAAGTAGACCGTATTCGGGATGAAGTCTGAATCATTAGTGGGAGAAATTCAATAAAACCAGGATTCTTGGGTTGGGCATAGCACTGCTCTGCTCTTACAGAACCAGACTTTCTCAGATTATTTATAGATCTGGTCGGAACGCTTAGGACAAAGAAAAGTTGCAAAGCCAACACTGAGTAGGCGTTCTGACTCGCCTCCGCCACGTTATACAGGGCTACGGCTATAGTTTGTGTTTTCCTAGTAGTCTTTTGTGTGAGGGAAATATTGTCCTACGTTGAAACTGGTGGTGTCTTCGATCTGTTTCAGCATCGAGCGGGTAATCAACTTGCCTGCTTCTACAAGAACTTGTCCGGTCAGTGGATGGAGTAGATCCTGTTCAGCCCGCCGTCCAATTAAGGCTTCGATGTCTTTAATGGAGTTGATATACATCCCCGGAGGCAGTTCAACGATGACTCCGTTTTGCAACACCCGCGCTTGACACGCTAAGCGAGAGTTGGGCTTGCAGGTTGTGATCACTTCTAACGTGCGCTGTTCGCGGCGATTGATGGGGGAGAGGGCTTGCATCCCATCTTTTACATACACATGGCAGGTGGCACACATTCCACGCCCACCGCATTCTTTGAGGACATCTAAATCTTTGTTGATCAGAACGGACAGGAGATTGCCATTCGTTTCGATCGCCGTTTCTTGGGAGATTGGCTCAAGTCGGACGGTTTTGACCATAGGAACCTCATGGGGGACTGGAGATTTAGGGTGAGTGAGGTAAGTGAGTAAGTGAGTGGATCCGTCAGTGGTGATTGAGCTTACTTTCTACTGGTTCACTGATTTACCCACCCGCTCACCCACTCGCCTTCTCCCTTCTGTCTCTAGTTATCCCCAAAGCAATTTCTTTTGTTCATCCGTCAATGCTTTTTGTTGAATCAGGGTGGGGAAGTCGCGAATGACCTGACTGCAACGTTTGATGAAGTTAGCTACCCATTCTTGCAGCCAAGCTTGCTGATCAGGGGTGAGAAGAGTTTGCAGTTGTTGGGGAGTGGCATTCATCAGGCTAATTTGAGCCGTGCGATCGACCTGAAACTGGCTTATCCACTCCTGCTGAGGGCGAGTGGCTTTCCAATAGTTGGCAATAACGTGCGTACCCAGATATTGAGTAGTGAACTGGCTGAGCGTGTTAAGGGCGACGATCGCTTCGTTAAGGTTGGCTGCTTTTGCGGGGGAGACTGCTGGAGTTGAGCCATTAGTTGAAGTATCCAGCGGTGGCTTGGGGGATGGCGGAGCAGGCGCAGTATTGATTACGGGAACCTGGTTCGCGGGGGGAACAGAATTTGGCGCAGGAATTTCCTTTGAAGAGGGCGTGATTTCAGTACGTTGAGTTCGTTGGGTGGAGGTGCGACGAGTCGTGGTAATGCCTGGAAGATTAACCGTGCTGGCAATCAGGCGAAATGTGGCGATCGCATTAGGAATATCTTCTCTGATGGTTGCTTTTAGGTTTTTAATAGTTTTTAGATAGTCGGAGTAGACCAAATTACCTTGAGTTAAAACCAGCAAAATAATTCCACGATCAAGTTTATAAATGTAGACTTGATGCCCACCAAAGTGAAACTCAAAGGATTCAAACTCGTCAGGAATTGTTTCAAACACTTGCAAAATGCCCTGAGTTAGAGCTTCTTTTTGTTGGAAATTTAAGGTTTGATCGATTCCACAAAAACAAGGGCGGGATCGCCTATCCATGAGAGCAACACCCGCAATTCCTGGTAAATTCAGAAAGTCCAGAATAACTTCCTGTTTCATAAAGTCTTAGTTACGTTTCTACACAATTCTAGGGTGGACTGCATGACTGGAGATTTCACAGATTATTTCATAGTTTTTCTATGCTAGGGTTTTGGTTTTAGAAGCCTATTTGCGTCAGTAGTTGCCGTTATACCTCAGTTTTTCCAACTCGCTGTTCGTCCTCAAAGCTCCTTTTATTTTTTGGTTTAGCCGTATGTCTGATCTTCCTTTTACTTTGGATCAACTCCGCATTCTCAAGGCGATCGCTGCCGAGGGGAGCTTCAAACGCGCTGCTGACAGCCTGTACGTTTCTCAGCCCGCAGTTAGTTTACAGGTGCAAAACCTGGAACGCCAGTTGGATGTGCCCCTGTTCGATCGCGGGGGGCGACGGGCACAACTCACTGAAGCTGGACATCTTTTACTAAATTACGGCGAAAAGATCCTCACCCTATGTCAAGAAACCTGTCGCGCCCTAGAAGACTTACAGAATCTTCAAGGCGGCACCCTGATCATTGGAGCCAGTCAAACCACGGGAACTTACCTGTTGCCCCGGATGATTGGGGTATTCCGGCAAAAATACCCGGATGTTGCAGTTCAGCTTCATGTTCATTCCACTCGTCGCACCTCCTGGAGTGTTGCCAATGGACAGATTGATCTGGCAATTATTGGTGGTGAAATTTCTCCCGAACTGCAAGACTCCTTAGAAATTATTCCCTATGCGGAGGACGAACTTGCGCTCATTCTGCCCGTAAATCATGCTTTAGCAAAGGAAGAGGTTGTCCAGAAGGATGATCTTTACAAGCTGCAATTCATCGTGCTGGACTCGCAATCGACCATTCGTAAGGTGATTGATCAAGTTCTAACGCGCTGTGGGATTGAAACTCGCCGTTTGCGGATTGAAATGGAGTTAAACTCGATCGAGGCGATTAAAAACGCTGTGCAATCAGGGTTGGGGGCTGCTTTTGTTTCTATATCGGCGATCGAAAAAGAACTGCAAATGGGAGTGCTGCATCGGGCGGCAATTAATGATGTGGTGGTCAAGCGAATGCTATCCGTGATCATTAATCCCAATCGCTATCGCTCCAAAGCGGCAGAGGCGTTCTGTAAAGAAATCTTGCCGAAGTTCGCGACTTATACAGCGCAGTTGCAGAATTACCCTGTGTCTGGGCACGCCGACGTTTTGCATTCGATTAGCACCAGTCTGGAAAAGCCCTCGCTTGTTGTGCCGGATATTGATGCCTGACATTCATCATGGATCTTTATTGCACCCGTCCAGGATGCCCCAAGCCCGTGAATCCTTTTGCAGACCTGGATGATGCTGCAACGTTAAAATCTGTTCCCCAAAAATACTGTACCTCCTGTGGGATGCCGTTGATTTTAGTTGGGCGGTATCTGCCAACCAAGTTGCTGGGGCAGGGGGGCTTTGGGGCAGCGTTTTTGGCGTGCGATCGCTATACCCCCGCGATGCGTCAATGTGTGGTGAAGCTGTTCCTACCCTCCAATACGCTCAGCCCCACTCAACTCCAAACCGCCCAGGAGCTATTTGAACGAGAAGCCCAGGCTCTAGATGAACTGGGCAACGAACATCCACAAATTCCAGATCTGTTTGCCTTTTTTGAATTAACGGTTCCAGCATGGCAACCCAATAAGGAAGATCAGTTTTTTTATTTGGTTCAAGAATACATTGACGGGCAGACGATGGAGGAAGAACTCAACCAGCATGGCGTATTTTCTTCGGCGGCGGTGATTGAAGTGCTGCGCGAGATTCTCACTGTGCTTCAGTTTGTGCATGACCGGGGAGCCATTCATCGAGATATCAAGCCCACAAATATCATGCGGCATCGCAACGGCTTGATCTATTTGCTGGATTTTGGTGCGGTGCGGCAGGTCGCAAAGGGCGGCAAATCTACCGGGATCTATTCGGAAGGCTATGCTCCTCCAGAACAGATGAATGGCAGCGAAGTGTATCCTTCCAGTGATTTGTATGCTCTGGCAGTTACTTGTATTTTGCTGCTGACGGGCAAACAGCCCACCGATTTGTATGATGCTTATCGCAATGTTTGGCGTTGGCGAAATGACGCTCCCCAAGTGAATCCAGCGTTAGCAGACGTGCTCGATCGTATGTTGCAGGTGACTCCCAGCGAACGGTATCAATCGGCAGTAGATGTATTGCAGGCTTTAGTAACCATCACCCAATCCGCTGGAGCCGCAACGCACCAACAAGGATCATCCAATGCTGCTGTTCCCGCGACAACCCTACCCCCAGCCGGAAATCCCGCCCCCCTTGCCCCACCGCCCCTGCGACCGGCGATCGCCCCTTTCTCAATTCCAGAACTTCTCCTGGGGGCAGGTTTCACCGGGTTTCAAGGGGGTTTACTGGCGATTGCCTTAGTCAGCCTATTGGGCACAACCGCATTGAGTGCAGGATTTTGGCTGATTTTGTTAGTTGGATTAATTCTGGCTCAATCTCGACGGGTGATTGAACGAGTGGATTTGTTGCTGTTGGCTGGACTCACCCTTGTCCTCGTCCTATTCATTCCGCCCTTGCGAACGGCGATCGCGCCTTTTCTGGGAAATGGCTTGATCACCATCCTGGTTGTCGCTGGATTTGCTAGTTTAGGAGCGATCGCGGTTACGATCCTGTTTCGGCTAATTTATCTTTTGGCAAGGCGATTTCTACCCTGACACTGGATTAGGGCTGCCGCAAACCTCGGAGGTTTTACTAAAAATGAAGCGTAATCGCCAGTGTTGACGCTTAAGCCTCCGGGGTTTAAGCAGGGCTGTGAATTTCTTAGGATCTTGAACGAAATAATCTATAAAAGTTAGATCTGCTGTAGGGTGCACACGGCTGTGCGCCCGTACCGAGAAATTCCAGGTTAATTAATCCTCATCCCCAACCCTTCTCCCAAGTTGGGAAAAGGGTTGGGGATGAGGGCAAGCAATCCGATTTTTGCATCCGTTTCCTTGTAGTTAGAGGCAGTTCCCAGGCAAAAACGATGTCTCAATTTCAAAAAAGCGAAGTTCCAGCTTTGATTCTGGCTTTTCTGGTCACGGCTGGTTTAATTGGAGGCGGTCTTTGGTGGTTGGCGCGATCGACGGGAGCGAGTTGGGGGGGTCTTTTTTCCGCCTCAAAGACTTCAAATTCTGCTGCACCCAATTCTGAGGCGCAAAATTTTGCTCAAGTTCAAAATGTGCCCAACGGCTTGTTTAACTATGGGGGCAGCACAAGCTGGGCACCAATTCGGCGTGATGTGGACGCGGCAATTCAGTCCAGCTTTCCCAATTTCACCTTGCGCTACACCGACCCCGTCACGGGTACACCGGGGTCTGCGTCTGGAATTCGAATGCTGTTGGAGGGGCAACTGGCGATCGCTCAGGTGTCGCGATCGTTGAAAACTCAAGAGCTTCAGGAGGCACAACAACGGGGTTTTGCGCTCAAATCAGTGCCTGTGGCGATCGAGGGCATTGCGATCGCGGTACATCCCACCCTGCCGGTTGCCGGACTGAATTTAGAACAACTGCGAGATATTTACACAGGCAAGCTGACAAACTGGAATCAGGTAGGCGGACCCGACTTAGCCATTACTCCATACTCGCGCCGAGTTCAGGATGGAGGGACGGTTGAGTTTTTTGTAGAAAATGTTTTAGGCAATCAAGCCCTGGGCGGAACGGTGCGATCGGTCTACAGCACCACCGATGCCCTGCGAAAAGTAAGCAATGATCCAGGTGGAATTTATTACGGCTCCGCGCCTGAAATTGTGCCGCAATGCTCCGTGAAACCGATCGCGATCGCTCGCCAGGGTAGTGCCTTTGTCGCCCCTTACCAAGACCCCCTGATTCCGTCAGAATCCTGTCCGGCTCAACGCAATCAGTTAAATACAGAAGCGTTTAAGTCTGGAAATTACCCGATGACCCGCCAACTGACGGTTGTGATTAAGCAAAATGGACAGAGTGAGCAGCAAGCGGGAGATGCCTACGCTAACTTGTTGCTGACCAATCAAGGGCAAGAACTGATTCAGAACGCTGGGTTTGTTAGAATTCGTTGATTGTCATGAACTGTACGCTGATTTGGTTAAGAGGCTGTTAGAATCCAAGAAACTTTTCGTTCCTGACCCCCTGCTGCCCCCATGAGTGACACTGTTCTGCGCGTTGAAGATTTGGATGTGCAATTTAAGACGGATGGAGCCATCGTTAAGGCGGTGGATGGCATTGCCTTTGAAGTGAAGCGAGGACAAACCCTGGGGATTGTAGGCGAGTCTGGGTCAGGTAAATCTGTAACCTCTCTGGCGGTGATGGGCTTAGTGCCAACGCCGGGGCGAGTGGCACAGGGCAAAATTTTGTTTCGCGGGCGAGATGATCAGGCAGAACCCATTGACTTAACGCAGTTAACGACCCGCCGCATGGAAGACTATCGCGGTGGCGAGATTTCCATGATCTTTCAGGAACCGATGACTTCCTTGAATCCGGTTTACACGATCGGGTTTCAGCTCGTGGAAGCCATCACCTTGCATAAACGCTTAACGAAGGAAGAAGCCGAAAAGGAGGCGATCGCTCGGTTACAGGAAGTGCGGTTGTTGCCCAACGACGAGCAGTTACAGGCTCAGTTTCAGGGCGATCGGCGGGAAATCGAACGCTTTAAACAAGCCTTTTTGAATCGCTACCCCCACGAGTTATCCGGTGGGCAAATGCAACGGGTGATGATTGCGATGGCAATTTCCTGTGACCCGGCGCTGCTAATTGCGGATGAACCCACCACCGCGCTGGATGTCACCGTGCAAGCCACGATTCTGGATTTGCTGCGAGATTTGCGCGATCGGCGGGGGATGTCCATCATGTTCATCACCCACGACTTAGGCATCATCGCCGAAATTGCCGATACAGTTGCCGTTATGTATCGCGGCAAAATCGTGGAAACAGGCTCCGTCTGGCAAATTTTCTCTAATCCCCAACATCCCTATACCAAAGGCTTGCTGACCTGTCGTCCGCAACCCGATCGACGTTTGCGGCGGTTGCCCACTGTGGCAGACTTCATGCAAGTGAGGACTGATGAGCAAGGAAAAGTGGTGATCGAGGAGCGGGAAAAGGATGTCAATCGTGCTCTGGAACTGGCGCAGGAAGTCACTCCGGAAGAAATCGCACAACGACTGGCAAGCCTGGAAAAGAAAGAACCTCTGCTGGTGGTGAAAAATCTGCGGGTTGGCTTCCCGATTCGGAGCATTTTCGGGCGGACGAAACGCTACTTCATGGCAGTTAACGATGTCAGTTTTGACCTCTATCCGGGCGAAACGTTGGGATTGGTGGGTGAGTCGGGCTGCGGCAAATCGACTCTAGCTCGCACCATCTTGCAGTTGATTCCGTCTTTGGAAGGGCAGGTGATCTTTGAGGGGCAGGATTTGACCAAATTATCTCGTCCGGCTCTACGCCGACTCCGGCAAGATATGCAAATTGTGTTCCAGAATCCCTTCAGTTCCCTGGACTCGCGCATGAGTGTGGGGGCGGCGGTGATGGAGCCGATGCGAATTCACAAAAAGCCAGACAGCGGAGAGAAACGCCGGGAACGGGCTGCCTATCTTTTGGAACGGGTAGGATTATCGGCGGATGCCATGAATCGCTATCCTCACGAATTTTCCGGCGGGCAACGGCAACGGATTTGCATTGCCCGTGCTTTAGCGTTGCAACCCAAATTTATTATTTGTGACGAATCTGTTTCAGCCCTCGATGTATCTGTGCAAGCACAAGTCTTGAACTTGTTAAAAGAACTGCAAGCGGAGTTTGATCTGACTTATATTTTCATTTCCCATGATTTAAGTGTTGTGAAGTTCATGAGCGATCGCATTATTGTCATGAACCGGGGGCAAATTGAGGAAATCGGCTCCTCCGAAGCGATTTACCGCCATCCCAAACAGGAATACACCCAAAAACTCATTGCTGCCATTCCCATTGGTAGTCTCGATCGCATCCGGCATCGTCACCCAGAAGTTTCCTAAGCACTAAGATCACATTGTTGCTTGAGGAATCATCCTATGGCTGACAATGTAGTGCCCCTATCTGTTGCTCAGGAGTTGAATCCAGGATTTGCTTTGCCAACCTTTGGCGATCGAGGCAATGGTCTGGAACTAAACGACAATCCGCTCCAGTTTGGTGATTCAACCCGCTCCAGTTTTCAACCGCTCGCAACAAACCTGGAAACAGGCAATGAAATTATGCCCTCGAATGACTTGAGTGCTGAAATTTCAGGAACAGTTTGGAATGATTTGAATGGCGATGGCGTTCGCGGATTGGGTGAGTTCGGGCTGGCAAACCGCACCGTGTTCCTGGATCAAAACCAGAACAGCTTGCTAGACACCGATGAGCTATTTGTCACTACTGGCACCGATGGAACCTATCGCTTCAGCACTCTGGCGGGTGGAATCTATACCCTGGCTCAAGTGACTCCAGCGGCATGGCAACCGACCTTTCCCATCCCCCCGATCGGCACCTTCCAAACCGTCGAGCTTGATCCCGGTGAAATTGCGGCGAGTGTGGATTTTGGCAGTCGATCGCTGCTTTCCAGTCTGGCTCTCAACTTGAATCCTCAATTCAGTGGCTTCGATCGCCCGGTCTATCTCACCCATGCCGGAGACACGAGCGATCGTCTATTTGTCGTCGAACAACCCGGACAAATTCGGATTGTGCAAAATGGGACGGTTCTGCCCACACCCTTTTTGGATATTCGCGAGCGCGTGCTGACGGGAGGCGAGCAGGGACTTTTAAGTGTGGCGTTTCCTGCGGGTTATGCCGATAAACAGCACTTCTACGTTTACTACACGAATCGGGCTGGCAACATTGCGATCGCCCGCTACAGCCTCACGTCTGACCCCAACGTGGCAGACCCCACCAGTGAGCAAATTATTTTGACCATCGATCATCCTAACTTCACCAACCACAATGGCGGGCAACTTGCCTTTGGAGCCGATGGTTTTCTGTATATCGGCACGGGCGATGGGGGCGGCGGGGGCGACCCCAGCAACAATGCTCAAAACCCTAATTCTCTGTTGGGCAAGATTTTACGCATTGATGTAGAAACGCCTGGAACAACGACCTACACCATTCCCACCACCAATCCCTTTGTTGCTGCCACCGATCCCAACAATGTGTACCGGGATGAAATTTGGGCGTTGGGATTGCGAAATCCCTGGAGACTGTCCTTCGATCGCCAAACGAATGATCTTTATATCGCCGATGTGGGACAAAATGCCGTGGAAGAGGTGAACATGCAACTTGCGAGCAGTCTGGGTGGTGAAAACTATGGCTGGCGATTTTTTGAAGGCTCCCAACCTTTCAACGCCGCTGGAAGTCCCCCTGGACTTACATTTCCAGTGGCTGAATATGCCCACTCTCAGGGGCGATCGATTACAGGCGGTTACGTATATCGCGGGCTGGAGTACTCTGCCCTGCAAGGAGTCTATCTTTATGGAGACTTTATCAGCGGCAATATCTGGGCACTGAGACGCAGCGGCACAGGCTGGGAAAATCAATTGCTGCAAGATACATCCTTGAGCATTTCGTCCTTTGGGGAAGATGCTCAAGGCAATCTTTATCTGGCGAATTACTCCAACGGCACAATTTACAAGGTTGGGCTTTAAATAAAACAACAATACTTCACAAAATCTTAACTCTACTAATCCGTGAAACCCGCAGTTGAGGCTTAGAAGTGGGAAACCTAAGTCTATACCGTTGATTGAAGGATAATCTTATGCCGGGTGATGCTGCCGGGAACACGCTCGCTGCCGCTAGATCGATCGATGCCAGCTTGGGGTTCCAGAGTTTTGGCGATCGGGTGGAGTCGCTTGATCCAAATGACTATTACCGATTTAGTCTCAACCGTTCAGCCAGCCTCAGCTTAAGTTTGCAAAATTTGAGTGCTGATGCCAATTTGCAACTGTTGAACAGTCAGGGTGTGGTGGTGCAATCTTCCACCAACACGGGAGCCAGCGCCGAAGCCCTGAACACTGCGCTCAATCCCGGCACTTATTACATCCGTGTCTTGCCAGCCCGACTTGATGCCGCAACAGATTACACTCTCAATTTCAATGCCCAAAGCAACCCCAATATTGACATCGTGTGGCGGGATTATGCCAGCGGTGCCAATGCCGTGTGGCTCATGGGTGGAAGCAGCAACACAATTTCTACAGGATCAGTCTCCATTCGATCCGTTGAACCAAATTGGCAAATGGAAGCGATCGCAGACTTCAACCAGGACGGCTCCAATGATATTCTCTGGCGCGAGTATGGCAACGGGATCACGAGTATCTGGTTTATGGGAGGGGTGAGCGGTACGACGATCGCTTCAACGACCCTACTCTCCATCACTCCCACCCATTGGCAAATTGAAGGCGTTGCGGACTTCAACCAGGATGGCATTACCGACATTATCTGGCGCGATTATGCCAGTGGGATGAACGGAGTTTGGTTGATGGGGGGAGCCAACAACACTACGGTCGCGTCTGTTGGAGTGCTAGATACGATCGGCACCACTTGGAGAATTGAAGGGGTAGCAGATTTTAACCGAGATGGGCGACCCGATTTGCTCTGGCGCGATGCGGTAAGCGGCTTGAACAGCATTTGGTTTATGGGGGGAGCCAACAGTACCCAGATCGCATCCTTCACCTTGATCGATTCCAGAAGCACCCATTGGGCGATCGAGGGCGTGGTGGACTTTAACCAGGACGGTGCCCCCGATATCCTCTGGCGCGATTATGCCACGGGCAACAACGAAGTTTGGTTGATGGGCGGAGAGAACAACGCCACGCTGATTACGACCGCCCCAATCAACTCAGTTCCTCCAAGCTGGCAAGCCATCCCAGTCAACCGGAGCGGGCAACCTCCTAGCGCGGATCTGGCTGGCAACACCCCCGCAAGTGCCTTTGACATTGGTGCTCTGGGAATCGCGGCTTACCGTGACTCGGTTGGTTTGTCTGATCCCAACGATTACTACCGCTTTACAGTGATCGATCGCAGCAACTTTAACCTGTCGTTGAGAGGTTTGACAGCAGACGCAGATGTGCAGTTGTTGAATGCTGATGGAACTTTGATTCAGTCCAGTGCCAATCCGGGCATTCTGGCAGAATCCATCAACCGCACCCTGGATGCAGGCACGTACCTGATTCGGATCTTCCCGTACAATCAACCCACTCCCTACACGCTGAATCTCTCGGCAACCCCGATCGCCACCCCAACACCAACAGTCAATCTCACTACTACCGATGCCAACGCGGCGGAAGTGCTTTCTACTCAGGTACAAAACTCCGGTCAGTTTACCCTCAGCCGCACTGGAAACACTAGCACGGCTCTGACTCTGAATTACACTCTCAGCGGCACCGCGACCAATGGCATAGACTTCAGCCAAATCAATAGTATTGTGATACCGATTGGACGCTCCAGCATCACCATTCCCATCACAGTCATTGACGATAGCTTGATTGAAGGCAACGAAACAGTGACTCTGACGCTTAACCCTGGTTCCGGGTATACGCTGGGAACCAGCACCACTGCAACTGTGACGATCGCCGATAACGATCAGATAAGTTTTGCCAACTTTACAGTAGTGGATGCTTCTGGAGACGGCACCGCAAATACTGTCTTTCAAGGAGGGGCTTTACACCTGAGTTACGCCGTACCGACGGGAACCAGCGTTTCTCAAGTGCGGTTGGAGGCATTGCGGAATAACTCTGTCGTTTCCACTCTGGGAACCTGGACGACCAGTAACTTGACGAGGACGATCGTCAATCTAGATGGCATTACCACGCTCACAGGAGGCGACTATCAGCTACGCGCCGTTGCCAGAACCACCACAAACCAGGAAATCTTTTCGGCGTTCCAACCTTTCAAAGTATTGTCCTGGAGTCAACCCAGTGGCACCATCTTTGGCAGCTACACGGCAGATACGCTCACGGCTTCTAGTGCCACCAATCAGGGGCAAATTTTTGTGGGACGAGGTGGTACTGATACTTTAGATCTAACGGGGGTTACTCGCGCAAACGTTACCAGCATTAACGGCTTGCTTCCAAGTAACTACAATGCCCTCAGTTCAACAGCGCAACAGGCAATTTTCCGTGGCACAGCGTTTGACTACTTGACTCTGGCAGATGGACGAGAGATCTATTTCCAGGGCATTGAATCGCTCAAGTTCTCTGATGGCTCCCTATCTTTGCCAGTGAAGCCCAATGACCCGAACTTTGGAAAACAGTGGAACTTGCATATTACTGATGTGAGCAGTGCATGGCGCTTCACTCAAGGTGCAAACAATGTATTACTGGTTTCGTGGGATGGGGGAATTGGGGGAAGCGTCGGTGCAATTACCGACATTACCCAATCTCGTTTGATTCGGGACAGTCGCAGTGACTCAAACGAACCAGAATTTGATGCTTTTGGTAATCCAGATGGGGGGCATGGTCACACGGCGATCAGCGTCATGGCAGCGATCGCCAACAACACCAGCGGTATCACTGGGATCAATTGGAACAGTCCTGTGCTGGTGCATGACAATTACGGTGATTTTGAGAATCCTGACGGCACATTCATCACTCTGGTGGATTCAATTCGAGAAGCTGCTGCCCTGGCTCGCCAGAATGGTTGGAAGATCGTGGTGCAGGGAGGTGTGCAGGGATATTACTGGTTGGATGGGGTACGATCGCAACTCGAACAACTGATTCAGCAAAACTCCGACATCGCCCTATTTGCTGTCGCTGCTGGCAACGGGTCTTTGGATATCGATGATGAATTTGATGGGGACAGTTATACCTACGGCGGGGGAGTCGCCAGCCTCCAAACCGACTTTAGCAACGTGATGGCAGTTGGTGCTTTGCGCCCTGGTACTCCGTCGAACCGGTGGTATCAAACTGGGGCAGGCATTACAACGGTAGATAATTTGACCAATGCCACCAGTGTCAGTCTGGCATCCTACTCCAACCGAGGAGCAAGCTTAACGCTGGTTGCCCCCACGGATGCTCCTGCAATGACCCGGTTTGACACTTTGGAGTACTTTAGTGGCACATCGGCTGCCAATCCTAACCTGGCAGCGATCGCCTCTTTAGTTTGGAGCGTCAACACACGCCTGAACGCGACTCAGGTTCGGCAACTGTTGATTGACACCGCAATGGATCTGGGTGTTTCTGGCAAAGACACCACATTTGGTCATGGTTTGGTCAACGCTGATGCTGCCGTTCGCCGCGCCACTGCCCTTAGTCGCAATCAAACGCTAGCAAGTTTGTATAGTGGACGATCAGAATTTGCCTAATGGCCGTTGGATGACCCCCGGTAAATGCGATCGGCTTGTTCGGGGGAAAGCCAGGAAATGTTGCCGGGGGCAGATTTGTAGGCGACTTGCCCGTTTGAGCTTGCAGCTTTGCCAGGTGCGATCGGAGTCATGGCAGGCACCTGTTTAGGCACCAGAACCGGTTCAAAGGAGGGCAAATCACAGGCAACGGGCGGCGCACTGGTTGCCACAAATTGTCCGGGCTGACCAAAGGTGTCTAGCTGCGTTTGGGGAGGAATGTATTGGTGCGTTTCGGGGTCAAATGCCAGCACTTCTCCCGTTTCAATCAGGTAAACCCAACCGTAGATGTGTAATCTGCCCTGATATAAGCGAGAGTGAACCACTGGGTAGGTTTGCAGGTTCTCGATTTGAGTCAGGACATTTTCAGCGATCGCAATCTCCAGCAATTCATCTTTGGAGTAGCCCTGATAATTTTCCTGCACCAGACGACGAGTCGCATCGGCATGACGCAACCATTCGTAAACCAGGGGCATTTCTTCTTCCAGCTTGCCAATTTGTAACAAGCCCTTCATCGCGCCACAGTGGGAATGTCCGCAAACAATAATCTGCTCAATGCCTAGAGCATGAATGGCATACTCAACCGCTGCCCCTTCTCCCCCGTTTGCGGCACCGAAGGGCGGAATAATGTTGCCTGCATTGCGGATCACAAAAATTTCGCCCGGTTCGGTTTGAGTGATCAAACTAGGAACAATCCGCGAATCAGAACAGGTAATGAACAGCACTCTGGGTTTTTGCCCGTGTGCTAAATGCTCGAAAAAGTCACGGTTTTTAGAAACATAGGTTTCCTTAAATTCGTGCAGACCCCGGATCAGTTCTTTCATGGTGAGGGAGGGTTAAGAGGCTGTATTGATTGTCTGCTTAAAGCAGAGAGGTTTTACAACTTAGTGATGAACCTTGAGAGTTCTTAAATTTTTTCAATCATGCGGCATTGCCTATTCAAATCATAGAGTTGAAGCGGGTTGAGGATGGATAAAGTTCTATCAAAGCTGGTTATGCGATCGATTCTGCTGAGTAATCACTTGCGGATGGAGGAATGATAGAACCTTGCTGCCTGAGGCGCGATCGGGGTGGTTGCATCCTGGGTTCAGGCTAAATTCCGGGAATCCAGTTCGTCCCCGCCAGGGGAAGTTTTGCCATTGCTGCCGCCTCGATCGTGAGTGCCACTAAGTCTTCCCGCTCCAGGTGATGGACGTTCTGTTTGCCACAGGCACGGGCGATCGTCGTCAGTTCCATGTTCAAGGTTTGCAGATAGTTCTTAACTCGTCGCGCCCCCACCTCCGGATCTAGTCGTCGTTCCAACAGTTCATCCTGAGTTGTCACACCCACGGGACATTTTCCGGTGTGGCAGTGGTGACAGAAACCAGGAGCCGTGCCGATCGCGGCATAATCCTCCACAGCAGAATGGTGTTCGCCCTGGTGCACATAGGTTTCGCTGTTGCAGCCCAGCGCCATCAAAATTGCTTGTCCGATGGAAACGGCATCGGCTCCCAGGGCGATCGCTTTTGCTACATCGGCTCCCGTGCGAATGCCACCCGAAACAATCAGTTGCACCTGCCCTTTCATGTTCATGTCTTCCAGAGCATCCACGGCTTGCCGCACTGCTGCCAGGGTGGGAATGCCCACGTGCTCGATGAAAACCGATTGGGTTGCCGCCGTGCCACCCTGCATTCCATCCACCACAATCACATCCGCACCCGCATGAACCGCCAGTTTGACATCGTTGAACACGCGAGAGGCACCCACTTTGACATAAATCGGTTTTTCCCAATCGGTGAGTTCGCGTAATTGCTGAATTTTGATGGTGAGATCATCGGGTCCGGTCCAGTCGGGATGACGGCAGGCAGAGCGCTGGTCAATCGCTTCGGGCAGCGTCCGCATTTGTGCTACACGGGGATTGATCTTTTGTCCCAGTAACATCCCACCCCCACCGGGTTTTGCCCCTTGACCGACCACAATTTCGATCGCGTCTGCCTTTCGCACATCATCGGGATTGAACCCATAGCGGGAAGGCAAACATTGATAGATCAAGGTTTGGGAAGATAAGCGCTCCTCGGAGGTCATGCCGCCATCGCCAGTGGTGGTGGAAGTGCCGACGGCGGTGGCGGCTCGACCCAAGGCTTCTTTCACATTGGCGGAAAGGGAGCCGAAACTCATGCCGGCGATCGTGATGGGAATTTCTAATGTGATCGGTTTTTTGGCGTAACGAGTCCCCAATACAGTTTTGGTGCTGCATTTCTCCCGGTAGCCTTCCAGCGGATAGCGCGACATGGAAGCACCCAAAAACACCAAATCATCAAAGTGGGGCAATTTCCGCTTTGCACCCAATCCCCGAATCTCGTACAACCCGTGTGCTGCTGCATTTTGGATGTAGTTAAGAATAGTGCGATCGTACCCAGCTGACGCTTCTAAAGTGATAGATGGGTTATTCTGAGGATGGTTCATGGTGATGCGACATTAAGGGATTAAGAGTTTTTTATGACGGCAACTCTGATTCAAAGTCCCGACCGAGTTGTATTTGAAAATATTAGCTGGCAAACGTATCAGGGGCTAGTGAAAGATTTTGAGCAGCAACCCGCTATGCGGCTCACCTATGACCAGGGTATTTTGGAGATCAGGATGCCGTTAGATCCACACGAAACCTACAAGAAACTCTTGGGGCGGTTGGTGGAAGCATTGACGGAAGAATTGGCGATCGAGGTGCGGAGTTTGGGATCGAGAACCTGCGATCGGGAGGATTTAGCCAAAGGGTTAGAACCTGACCAATGTTACTACATTCAGCATGAGCAAGCCGTATGGCAGAAAGAGCAGATCGATTTGAGGGTTGATCCGCCTCCCGACCTGGCGATCGAAATTGACATTACCCGTAGCTCTTTGAATCGACTTGGCATTTATGCCGCTTTGGGAATTCCTGAAGTCTGGCGTTACGATGCTCAGACTCTCACCTTTTATGGTTTGGGCGATCGCGGCTATCAAATTTGCAACCATAGTCTTGCGTTTCCTTTTTTAGCCGCTTCTGACCTTGAGCGATTTTTAAGCTTAAAACAAACAACTAGAGAAAATGCTTTAATCCGTCAATTTCGAGTTGGGTCAGAAGTCAAATTTAATCCTCCTAATTTACATTAGGCGCTTTAACCGAACTTAAACCAATTTAGTTTTTTACTTCAATTCAACCTACAAAAACTACTATGCCAAGAGGCTTATTGGTGTTGGGTTTCACAGTGTTCTACCCAACCTACATCTGATAACAAGAAAGTTATAGGAATGCGAGTTAAGTAAAGTGGTAGATTCTGTGGAATAGATATCTTTGTCTGTCTCAAACAGCCAAGACGCTATCCCACTTTATTTAATACATGATCCATAGGGGCGATCGAGCTTATTTTGAAACCTATGGATCGATCGCCCGTCTGGAAAGACTATGGAAAGATTACCCCCAGGGGCTTACGAACAAAGTTTGAACAGCAGTGGCGTATTTCTTCATGTCGAGATATGGTTGCGCCTCCACCGCATGGGGATAGCTAGCAAACTGATCCATCAGTGAAATACAAGTATTTTGCAATGTTGCATCTTGGATGAGTCCAATGGTGGGGAAAAGCTTGTCGTAAGATGCCACATTCCAGTAAATCGCTTTATCCAAAGATTTCGCCCAAGTCTCATAGCTATCAGTGGTTCCGTCACGACCGCCAATTTGATTAAAAGACGTAATCTGGTATTTAGTAGACTTGGTCGTACTTTGTGAACTACCTTCAGCATGGCTGTAAGCACCGCCACCACCAATGCCATCGAACTTAGCTTTGAAGGAACCGCCGAACTCCTTTTTTTCGCTTTCCGCCTGCGTGTACTCAGTAATCGTGGTGGAATCTGAAGAGTATAGGGCACCACCCAGGGTAAATTCCAGGGGAATGTAGTAGCCCCACTCATTCAGCACCTTTAGCAGGGCATAATACTGCTGAAATGGGTTGTTATTGGAATGGATTGCACTATCAACCGCTTTTTCAAAGGCTGACTCCACCTCAAGATCACTCATTTGGACCTGAGCCATTACTTTGCGAACGGTATACTTACCAGTGATGTATTCCGTCACATTTTCACTGCTAGTAGACTTGGTTTTTTCGTAAGAAAACTCAGCACTCGCATCTACATAAGGGCTTTCTAGGCTAACCGATCCCTTGTCTACGCTGTTCTCTTCCATTGTCTGCGCCAGTTTTGAGAACGAGTAGGAGTAGTCAATTTGGGTAGAGATACGAGGTTTCACTGGTGAGGGAAACTTTCCGTTTTTCCAGGAATACACGTTGTGAAAAGTCGGTCCGAAGCCGCTCTCCTTAAAAGTCAACCCTTTGAAAATGTCAATGTTGGTAAATATCGCATATTTCTGTGCTCCTGACAGTTCCTTGTAGTGTTGCACGCCATCATCAACCCCGATCGGATCAACAATAGTTCCAGCTCCGATCGTGATAGCAGTGGTAGTTCCGAGCAAATCTGCCAGGGTGATGCTGGATTCCTGATCCTGATCAATTTCGCTGCCCTGATTTAGAAACAGGTCGGAGGAAGACATATACCCAGCTTTTTCGAGCTGTTGGCGTACAACGTTGAGCAAATCATCCGGGTCAAGCGACATGGATTTGGAAACTTGTCCGGCTTTGCTAATGGTGATGAGTTTTTTTGACATGGTGTGCATTCCTATTCTGAGGTGTACCGAAAACAGTGTCTTTATGCCTTCCAGACATTCGGGTCAATATCGTTGATGCCAGAAAATACAGCCATTGCCTCAGCGTGCGAGTTGAACACAAAGATGTAGAACGTCACTTCGCCAATGATGCCGGACGGGCTGTTGTCCATTTTTAGATCATAGACAGGATCACCAAACGGTTGCGAGGACTGCTGTTCGGCGGGCGCAGTTGATGCAGGCTGTATACTGTTGCCAGGTACTGTTACCTGCTGCTTGGCACCAGTGAGCTGTCCATAGGGTGTGCCGCCAGAGTTACCTGTAGTCTCGAAAAACATGGCGAACCGTGCTGCCCGTGCCAGTGGGTGGTGAACCTGGGGAGTGGGAATGGGTTGGTTACAGGTTATGGTTTTGCCATCCTTAGTTTTATATTCCGTGACAATCCAAGTCCTGATCGTAAATTTCATATACTGCAAGACTTTGTCGCCGCCAATCTTCATCGAAGAAGTTGGCACAACCTGGATCATTTTTTTGTCGATGGCGGCATTATTAGAGGAATACCGTTGCAAGCCGGTGCCAGCATAGTTGTTCGGTGTACAGCCTGAAAAAGAGATAAACAGAGCACCCTGATTATCAGTTATGGGCGTACCTGCCTCTGGCTTGATGCTATATCCATAGGCTGCCGCACCCCAAGAACTCAAGTTGAACTGGATGATGCTATCTTTTTCGCAAACCACAACATTGCCCAGTGTGCCAAAGCCTTTAAGGTCGGGGTTGGTAGCTTTCACATTCGTGAGCATCAAGGGAGGCATTTTGCCCTGGTTTAGAGACTGAGCATTGGATTCCGTGTTGAGCGCAATCTGGCAGCTCATGTAGCGATCGAAGAACCAGTTCGTATTAAAACCAACCAAATCAGTCTTTACTGTCTTGGTGACATTTGTTAGATACAGTTGATTTTTCAGACCTACCACCTTCTTTAAAGTGGCAACATCCTCAAAATTCATCGACAAAATCATGTCGCTATATGTACCTACATGGTTTTGGTAGTTGATAAAGCGATAGTCGTCGGTAATATACGAACCCATTGCCGTCCGTACTTTGTCTAGCGTTTCGTCGGGATCAAACTTGAACTGTTTCGAGGTGGTAGAGGTGCCATCCTCGCTATCTCTGTAAACGGTATATTCCTGCTGTGTCATGATGGGGCTGCTTGGGGTAAGTGATAAAGAAGAACGCGGCTAGAAGATTTAGTAGTTAAATTTCAAAAGTACTCCCCTCAGTCGGTATACCTTGTCCGCTCATGTATTTACCCTCTACAACACTGGCTTCAGGAATATGATTGAACCTTGCATAGTTCTGTTTGGCAGCTTGAGTAAAATTCCCACTTTCAGTGTGGGAGACGTGAGCACTTGACTGCTTGCGATAGTAAGTTTTCGCTGGTAACGTACCAGAACTCATTTTCTGTGTCATGTAGAACGCCATGATATTAACTCCTGAATCTAGACACGCTAAAATCGGCTGCAAATGGTTGTTTGCAACTCATTTCTCAATCCTTGAACTAACAGTAGGCTATCAAAACGTAATAATTTTGTCTTTACGGAAAAGTAAGGAAAGTATGGTTTAATTTAGATTACATCGTTCAGCTAGAAAAACTATGGAGTTTGACCAGGCATTAGATCTTGTCAGTGGTCTGTTTCATCGAAAAGTTGGTAGACCTCTTACCCCAGTTGAAGTTACTTTACTGTTTGGGGCGTGGAATAATTGGAACTACGATCGCATCTCTGAACGATCGGGCTACACCATCAACTACTTGCAACGGGACATAGGTCCTAAGTTCTGGAAGTCTTTAAGTGAGGCATTGGGTCACAAGGTCAACAAAACTACCTTACGTGCTACCTTAACCTATTTGGATGATCCGCTCCCCCCACTCCCACTCCACATTCAATCAACAGTTGATCAAGCAATGGAACAGAGTGAAGCTCGCATTTTCTGAGGAGAAGCCCCAATAGGCAAAATAAGCAAAACCTTACAGAGCAAACTTCCTTACGAAAGCATTAATATCACTGGGATGATGGATATTACGGAAGCGCAAAAAGCCAGCTAGTTTGTAGTTTGGAGAGGGAGCTAATGAAACCCAATGAGCCTCTCATTGGTGTTGGGTTTCACTGTATTCTATCCAATCGATGTTAATTACTTTTGACAACGACTAAGCATTCAGGGTTGACTTTTTCTAGCATTTGTTGATGAGCAGGGGTGTAGTGTCCATCGCGATCGACGACTCGCCGCAGAACGTATTCACCGACGCGAGGAACACCCCCAAACCACACATTTTTGCGATACCAGATGTCGCCATTGGTGCCAGGATCACGAAACAGGGTCGTGTCTACAACCCAGCGAGGCACAGGAATCCCAAACGTGTACGGCGTAATTTGTGCCCATTCTAAGGAGTCATCTTTGAACTGAATTTTGTAGGTGAAGCTGGAGAGCCGAGCACCTTGTAACAGAATCCAACCCGGTAGGGTGTTGTGAAATGTCCATTGTAGAGGGGCAGTAACGGGGATGGAAATCGTGCGGTTCACTGCGTCCCAAGCCAGGTTATAGAAGGTGATGCAATGGTCTGGCAGGGGATTGCCATCCATGAAAAAGACCCCTTTGAGGATATCTGGCAACGTCGTTGGAGTCACGGCAGTCATCCAATCGGCAATGGTATCGAGTTGTTTGACTTCGATCGCAGTGGTCATGTCGGTGCTCCCGATCGCAGTGGTCATGGTGCTATTCCTTTAATTAAAAATTGTGGGCATTAACGTTGACTAAATCCCTGTAAAACCAGGGTGTTGGGCGTAACCGCAGTCACTTTCTCAAGGTCCCATTTCACTTCTGTAATCGAACTCCATTGGTAATGCTTGAACAGATACAAGCAAAAGATTTTGATGAGTTCGATCGACAAATCTCTGCCGGGACAGGCTCGCTCATGACCATAACCATTCCACGACAAAAGATCGCTATAGTCCCGTGTTGGGTCGAAATCGTCTGGATTGTCGTAGCGATCAGCATCCCGGTTGGCAGTAAAGATCGAGCCTAACAAGCGAGTGCCTCTCTGGAAGGGACATTTAGATTCCCCAATTTGTACCTCTCCCGATTCCTTGGACAATTGGCTGACAAACCGCACAGGCGGATAGAGTCGCGCCGTTTCCAGCACCACGTTTTGCAGCAGAGTTGCCCGTGCCAGGGTTTCTGCCGTGATTGGATCGGTGCCATTCCAAATCGTATTAGCTTCCGCTACGATATCATTTTTCAAGTTTTGATTTAAGCACAGCACACCAATCACCGATCCCAGAAGAGCACTGGTGCCAGCGGTTCCGGCAATATGAATCATGTCAAACAGGCTGTTGGCGATCTGGTGTTCGTTCAGATGGTAAGGTGCAGCCGTTGCCACATAGGATGCCCATTTAGGCGATTGTTTGTATTTTTCTGTGAGTTGTTGGCGGTGGCGAATGTGAGGCGCAGTTTTAAATGCCAGCAAATACTGACTGATGAAGTTGGGGATAGACGCAAGTGGTAAGGCTTGAATATAAGCGCGGGAGGCGGTAATTTCAGCTTCTGATAGGGGGAGTTGAAACACCAGTTGGTGCAGTAGCTCCACCATCATCCGGGGCAGATCATCGCCAACGTGTAACTGATTTTTTTGTACCGCTTTTGCTAGAAACTGTTGAATCAGTTGGGCGATCGCGTCCGCTTGCTGCGCTGGATTGCTCAAAATCTGCTCAAATATAGCTCGAACTCCCGTATGCTCAGTGCCATTCATGCCCAAGCTCAGGGGATTGTTGAGCAAAAAGCTGGGAGCCAGAATGCGAATAATGCCCAAATCATTACCTCGAATCTGCGGCTCCACTTGCATTAGGTTTTTCACATCCGCGTGATCCGTATGGATGATTGCCTGATCCACCGCAAAGTAGCGATTGCCGATGTGTTTTTTACGAATCAGGAGAAAATCTGTCCATTTTTTGAGGATGATCAAGCCGTCGCGGTAGTAGGCTTGTAGCCGCAAAAACTTACCCAGAGCGCTGGTATAGCCCACTTTGGCAAGACGATAGGAGAGTTTGATCTGGCGATCGTGGGCTTTTAGAACTTTTTCGGTGAGTGTCATAGGAGTTTCTCAAATATTGATGCTTTGGGGGATACGGGAAGGTAGCAAATATTCGTAGGGTGGGCGATCGTGGTTACGTTGCTGAATGGTTTCTTCCACCTGTTTGAGTTTGGCTTGAAACGCTTGCAGGAAGGGCGTGATGCGCGAATCGGTGAAATGGTTTTGGGGATAGTCGCCTAGAGTGTTGTAATACATAGAACCCAACAGGAACAGTAGATTCAACTGTCGCTGAGCTTGATCCAGGGGCGGCAACAGATTCAAATAATCCTGCTCACTCACTTCACCCCGTAGGGTTGAGGCAGGCATATATCCCGCCAAAGGCAAGACTGGCGCGTAACCCATCAAATCCTTTTGGGGGAAATTCACGGCGGCGTGTTGAGCGCTGGCAGTGAAAATAATCAGTGTGATTGCGTCTACCAAATAGTCGCGGGTTTGGATGCCGCCTGCCTGCCCAAAGCCAACCACTCGCCCTCCATCATATGCCTGAGCCGCCGCTGCCCAAGCTTGGAGGGTAGCATCGCTTTGCACAGCCGCATCCGAGGGATAATACACCTTGAGGTAATCGGACACCCAATCGTGAATGGCGTTCCAAATCAGCAGAGCATCATCCCGGTAAGGATACACGGGCAGCAAGTTGGGATCATCCACACCGCGTTGTTTGAACTGGAGCGGCAGCATCGCTTCGTCAAATCGGTAGGACTGTAGCCCTTTGACTGCCAACACACGGGAATGATCGATCGTCGGACTCAGCAAGCGATCGACACCGCCCCCTGGTGCAATCAACACTCGTTGCGCCGCATCATTGATTGCCAGCGTTCCGGCAAAGTGGGGGCGCAACAGCAAACTTAAAGGATGGGTCGGTAACAATTGGTGGTAGGTGGGTAGGATAAATGACCCCACAAACAGGTGCGTCCGAGCCAGATGATGCACGGGTTCGTGCAGTGTGGCATCGGCAATTTGCACGATCGTCTTGGCAAACAACCAGGCATACTTGCCAGAACTGGGGGTGATGATGGGGTTTGCGGCTCCGGGAGTTTGTCCGGCTTGAATGGCGATCGGACGCAGCATCCGGTTCGGTTCCGAGCCTCTTGGCACCGCAAACAACGCCAGGGGCGCATAGACATACTTTTGCTCGTGGGGAAAGGTGCCATTGATCGCCCCATCTAAGATGGCGTAATCTGCCAGGTAAAGCCGTCCCTCCTGTCCGGCTGCGCTCAAAGCATCCTCGCTACCCATGACTGCTTGATACTGCTCATTGGTCACGGGGAAGCGATCTCCAGGACTGGAGACTCGCTCGATCACCAAAGGATTGAAACCCGCCACACGCATATAAGCAAAGACTTCGTCTTCCTGGAAGTTTTGGGCGATCGCGGGTAACGGGATTTGCGGCATCAGCTTTTCATACTCTTTCAGGCTGGTGACGTGTCCGGTGGGTTGCCCTTCGTATAACAAGGCTTGAACGCGGTCTAAGGAATCGCGAAAAATGGTTAATCCACTTTCTCGAATCAACGAAAACAACAAATCATCTAATTCGTGAAAATCCTTAGAAACTCCTTTAAGCAGAAGCTGAGGCACAATTTGTAACAATCTTCCAATCAGGCTAGATTGAAAGGGAATAGCTCCCTTTAATACGGCTTCGTAAATAAAAAATTTGACATCATCTCGAACTGATTTCGTACCTCGATTGCCCCGATTGGTAATTAACGTATTAATAAAAACGGTACGAATTTGCTCCACCAGTAGCCAATACCAATCCTTGGTGAATTGATCGGCTTCCGGCAATTCGTGCGCCATCGCGATCGGGGGGATGCGCGTGTAGTTATATTGATAATCCCGTCTGGCAACATCCAGTCCGTCAGAGTTTGAGGTAGGTGTGGGTGAATTGTGAAGTGGGGCAGACATAGCCACAAACCGTATAGAGTGATTTTAGAAAGTCTTAGAATTCAAGACATATTGCTATTTACAGCTTCACTCTACAGTCCCCCTAATCCGAAAAAGCATCTTTTAACTTTTTTTATTCTAGAAAGGAGAGTTAAGAGATAGGAGGACAGAATGAAGAGATAGGGCTGACGCAAACCTGGGAGGCTTTACTGAGGGACATTTGAGTAGGTTGGGTTGAAGTATGAAACCCAACATTTGCAGACTCGTCGGGTTTCGCTGGCGCTCTACCCAACCTACAAAATTCAATTGTGTTCAACTGCCCCTCAAGCACAAAGCTCAGGTTTTGAACAAACACCTTTTCCTTTCCAGCCTCAACCTTAATACTCCAATCCGGCATCGGCGTTCCAGTGGTAAAGCTGTTTTGCTGAAGCCACCCGTTTAAAGTCTTGGGGATCATGACTCATTCCCGCTTTGGAGAGGAGATCAGCAACGATCGCGTCATCCTCATCTGCCATCGGCTCGATTTGAGCATCCGCACCCAGTGACTTGATAGCACCCCGGACGTAAATCACAGCCTCATACAAAGAATCCCCCAATGCTTCTCCAGCATCGCCACAGATCACGATGCGTCCCGCCTGCGCCATGAATGCCGAAAAACTGCCCACATTCCCCCCCACCACAATATCCGCTCCCTTGAGGGAAATGCCACAGCGCAGACTGGCGTTGCCATCAATCACCAGCAAGCCCCCGTGGGCAGAGGCTCCAGCCGAAACGGACGCAAACCCTTTGACGTGAACTCGCCCCGACATCATATTTTCAGCAACTCCCGTTCCAGCATTGCCGTGAATCGTCACTGTTGCCAATTTGTTCATGCTGGCAGTGTAGTAGCCTGTGTGTCCGTCAATGTCTACGCTGACAGGCGTATCTAAGCCAACCGCGATGTTATGTGCGCCGTCGGGATTGAGGATAGTGATGGTTTGTCCCGCCGTCAGGTTGTGATGCAGGGCGTGATTCACTGCTCGCAAAGGGGTTTGAGTCAGGTCAAACGTCAGGTCAGTCCTTACACGCTCCATAGGTATAACTCCTCTGGGGCAGGTTCATAAATGTGCGCCTGGTTGACATCGGGCAAGTGAGCCAGAGAGCGGAATTCGGACGCGATCGCCACATAGTCATCGGTTTCTGCCACCACAGCGGGTTTGCAGGCAAAGGCATCTCGCACCAGCGCCATCTGATCAGCCGTGCCCATCAAAAAGGTATAGAAACCATCTAACTCTTCAAATCCTTGCTGAACCGCCGTTTCCAGATCATCCCCTTCCCGCATTCGCCATTCCAAAAAGCGACAGGCAGCTTCCGTGTCGTTGTCCGTTTCAAAGTGAATTCCGCGCGGTTCTAGCTGTCGCCGAATCGAGTAAGGATTGGACAAGGAACCATTGTGAACCAGGCAAAAATCTTCTCCTGCCGTGAAAGGATGGGCATGGGCAGGCGTAACCGCAGATTCCGTTGCCATGCGAGTGTGAGCGATCGCATGAGAACCTTTCAAGGATTTAAAGCCATAGCGGTCGGCAACAGCGGCAGGTTTACCCGTGTCTTTATACAGGTCGATCGTGCGTCCAGTTGAGAGCAGATGCAAGCTTGAATAGCAAGTCTTGAACCATTGCTTGATTGCCTCTGGATTTTGGTTAGATGCAAGTACAGCTTGATTGCCATTAATCTGCAAATCTGGTGTCACTCCAAATTCTGCTTGAAAAGCTTGCGTCATCTCGACCCAGTTGAACTCAGCCCCACCGCAGTAAAGACTGTATTTTCGATGGGGTTCTGGCAAGGTGGCTGTGAATACCGCAAGTCCGGCAGAATCAGGACCACGATCGCTCATGCCAATCAGCATGGGAACCAGCAATTCCCCCAGGGATTCTCGCCACTCTGGCTTTTTAATTAGCAATCCAATAATTCCACACATGGCTAGAAAAACTCCAGGTAGCGATCGACTTCCCACTGGGAAACATGGCGCATATATTCCACCCATTCCATTTGTTTCAAGTCAATAAATTCATCCGCTAGCACACCTAGCGCATCTTTGATGACTGTATCCGCTTTGAGGGCGACGATCGCCTCATGCAAACTTTGAGGCAAAGTCCGGATGCCCTTGGCTTGCAGGTCTTGTTCAGACAGATCGTACAGGTTGAAGTTATGCGGCTCACCGGGATCAATTTCGTTTTCGATCCCATCCAACCCTGCCGCGATCGCGGCGGCTGTCGCCAGATAGGGATTGCAGGAACCATCCGCCAGGCGCAGTTCTAAACGTCCACCCGGAATGCGAACCATCGTCGAGCGGTTGTTGTCGCCGTAGGTGATGTAAGCGGGTGCCCAGGTTGCCCCACTCAGCGATCGTCCCACCACCAAACGCTTGTAAGAATTGATGCTGGGAGCGCAAAGAGCCGTGAGGGCACCTGCATGAGTTAGCAAACCTCCTAGAAAGTGGTACGCCAATTTCGACAAGCCCAACTGTCGCGGATCGCTGTCATCAGCAAATAGGTTAGATGTGCCATCGGACAAGGATAGGTGAATGTGCATCCCTGTTCCGGTGCGATTGGCAAATGGCTTTGGCATGAAGGAGCAGATTAAGCCCAATTCTCTAGCGATTTCGGACGCTGCCATTTTGAAGAAAATGTAGCGATCAGCAGTGGTGAGGCAATCGGTGTAGGTGTAATTAATTTCAAATTGGCCATTGGCATCTTCGTGATCAATTTGATAGACATCAAAGCCCACCGTTTGTAAATTAGTCACAAGTTTTTCGAGAAATACCGCACTACGAGATAAACCCCGAAAGTCGTAGCAAGGCTTGTCTAAGGTATCAGTGTCATCAAAGGGATGAATCTGACCCCGCTCATCTTTCCGTAACAAAGCAAATTCCGGTTCAACTCCTGTGTTGAGCGTCCAGCCTTTTTGCATCAGCCGTTCAATTTGTTGCATCAAAATGTAACGCGCATCGTAAGCGTAGGGTTCACCTTTGACGTGACCCACACACACAATTCGTGCGAACCCTGGCATCCAGGGAACCAAAGACAGCGTAGACAAATCCCCGACTGCCATGTAATCCTGGCTACTCGGCTCCATGCCCAACCCCCACACGGCAAACCCCGCAAAACCCGCTCCTGGATTGAGAATGTCTTCAAAGTGCGAAGCTGGAACCGCTTTCGTTTTAGCAACTCCATGAATATCTACAAATTGTGCCAGGACAAATTTAATTTGATGGGCTTCAAGAAAGGTTTTGGCTGCTGCTAGGTTCATTCAGTTTTCTCCGGTGTTATGCGCAAGGTCTTGCTTAGAACTATGAACTAATTCCCCTATGGGATCGCGGTTTACTTGATTAAAGTAGTGTTGTCATAACTTAAACCCAATGTCACTAAATCAAGTTTTACCCTACTGCGCCCCTGCCTCAACTAGAAGCTGAATAATTTCTTTGCCAGCTTTCGGGTTGAAGTAACTTGAATAAGTATTAGCTTGCATCAGAACTGTCTGACCTTGGACAGCAGCATTAACGTCTGCTCCTGCCCCAATGAGCATTTTGATGATGCTCTTATCTCCACTTCCTATCGCAGCCATCAGAGGTGTCATTCCAGCACCCAAAGGATTTGGATCTGCCCCAGATTTTAGTAGCAGTTGCACCGTTTCAAACTTTCCTTTTTGACAAGCATATAATAGCGCTGTATTACTCTCCTCGTCTAAGGCATTGACGTTTACTCCAGATCTAATCATTTGCCTGATTTTTCTAATATCAGTACGTCTAACTGCATCAATAAAATCTGTAGTTAACTCATCAACCTCGTATTCAGGCAATTTTGTAGATAAGGTCTGTTCAACCTCCTGTTGTAGCTCCGGTAATGTAAGTGGTAAAAGGTAATTAAAAATCTCTTGAGCACCAATTTCAGCGGCAATTTTTAGAGCAAAATTTCCGCCATCTCTAATCATATTGACACTTGCTCCCTCATTAACCAGGAGTTGAACAATTTCAAAATTCCCGCTGTGTACGGCATCCATTAATGCTGTTGTTACATCTGGATTCTCAGAGGGTGAATCTACATTGGCTCCATTGGCAAGGAATAATTGAACTACCTCTAAATTGCCTGATGCTGCTGCTAAACCGAGAAGTGTATTTTCCTCCACTGTATCGTTCACATCCAATTCGCCACTTACAATGAGGCTTTCCAAGCTTTCTATTTCATTATTTTCGATAGCTTCTAAAACAACTGTTAAGGAATCAAGCATGAGTTAAGCTCTCCTTCAGTAATTAATTTTTCTAGTTTGGTTTACTCCAAACAGATACTGTCTCTGGAATCTGAAGTTCTCCGCTTGTTATATCCGCGATCGCTCCCTAGCTCAACCGCAAATAAAGGAGTCATAACAAAAATTCTGTGCTGATCGCGCCACCTCCCAACTCTGTTGCAATCTCCATCAAAGTTTGCCAGAAATAGGTGCCAAAAGTACCATCACACCAGAGGCGATAAAATGGTTTGCCGCTGCGTTCACTCGGAAGCACCGTTACAGCCACTCCAATCATGGACGTGAGAATAATCGGACGATCGCTCAACGCCAAGGCTTGAAAATTGAAACTACAGGTTTGGCGGAGCAGATCAGGCAAGCGATCGCCCATTAAGCCCAATGCTAAATCCTGTCTCAAAACGGGGTACACCCTGGCAGGTGGAGCTTGACAGGCGTATGCTAAACGGGGGGCAAGCGTTGTGCTCAGGCTATCTTCAATCAAGTACTCCGTCAGCCCTAATCGGGCAATCATTGCTCCACCCGATAAAGGCTGCCAGGAATTAGGGCGCAGTTCTGGCAACGATAGATCTGCCCCCGTAGGCGTTTTGAGTCCCTGTTGAGAGAGCCACTCCGCCGCATTCGCTCCCTTTACCCCAAAGCGCTGAAGACACGATAAATCCATGACCTCGACCTGAGAACTTGGTTGTGTAGCTGTCGTGATTGCAGTCAAGCAAGGCATCCCGTTGATGGTCTTCCAGGTGCCGTCGAGAGCTTGCAAGGCAGCGTGAATGGGACTAAGACGCAAGGGTGTTTTCATACAGCAAGTTCCTGCCGTGGCATTACAGGTTCCTTCTGGCGAGTATTTTCTGGGTCATAGAATGGTGTAGAACTGACTGTCGCCGGAATGAGGGAACGATCGCTGAGGCGAATCCAAATTAAGTCGCCAACTGTTGCCAGCTTAGGTGTAACGTAGGCAAGCCCAATGTATCGTTGTAAAATTGGACTGTAGGCGATGCTGGTGACTCGCCCAGCAATGTCCTCTCCATCTATCACCAAATGACATTCCTGGGGTGGCGTACCCTCAAAGTTTGGCTCTAGCATAAACCCAACCAGTTTTTGCTGAGCGGGAAGTTTCGCGATCGTCCGTAAACTGCGTTGACCCACAAAAAAGGGCTTATCCATCTTCACTGCCCACTCCAAGCCTGCAGCTCCCGGCGTTGTTAAACCATCCGTATCCTGTCCCACGATCAAATGCCCTTTTTCCAGGCGCAAAAGCCGCTGGGCTTCCACGCCAAAAGGTGCGATGCCGGAAGCTACACCCGCATCCATCAACGCATCCCACAATGCTGGAGCTGATTCTGCTGCTACGTGAATTTCGTAGCCCCACTCGCCCACAAATCCCACCCGCATCAGCAGTGCAGGAGCTCCAGAAACATCAGCTTCTCGTACTCCCAGGTAGGGAAAAACGGTGCCCGACAAATCCAGATCTGTGAGTTGGGCTAACACCTGACGGGACTGAGGTCCAGCAAGATTCACTGCCGATCGTGCCCCAGTCAAATTCACCAAGCCGCAATCCAATTGCCATAGGGTAATCAATCGCGATAATTCTCGATAAATTGTAGCCGCACCTGAAGTCGTCGTTGTGAAGTAAAAATGCTCATCTCCAAGTCGGGCAATGACTCCATCATCAATGATGACTCCTGCTTCATCCAGCATCAGAGCATAACGAGACATGCCCACTTTCAGATTGCGATAGCGTCCGGTGTAAACTCGTTCCAGAAGCTCAACGGCATCCGCACCACGCAATTCTAATTTACCTAAAGTTCCGACATCAATCAGTCCAACTTGAGTCCGAACAGCATTCACTTCTGATTGAATACAGATTGCGCGAGTTTGTTCCAACTGGGCATAATATTCAGGTCGTCGCCAATGTCCTGCTAGCATGAATTTTGCATTTAAAGCAAGATGGCGATCGTGCAAGGGGGTGTGTCGTTCTGGGGTGAATCCTTTGCCTGCCAGATGGGACAGGGGCACCGGATGGAAAAAAGGTCGCGCCGTGGTTGTACCCACTTCACCCGGAGTTTTGCCCGTGAGTTTTGCCAAGATTCGCAGAGCATTCATGTTGGAATGTTTACCCTGACTGGGACCCATACCAACGGTGGTAAACCGCTTCAGCAGTTCAATATTGTCAAATCCTTCTTGAATGGCATTGGGAAAGTCTTTCACTTGCAGGTCTTCATCGAAATCCACAAAATTTTTGCCTGCGGGATGGTCGATGATGGGGTAGGGGTGGGATGGGGGATGGGGAATGGGGAATGGGGAATGGGGAATGGGGGGAGAAGAAGATTGGGGAGGAAGGCTTAGATGGGCGATCGCGGCTTGTCCGGCTTGTTGCCCATCTTGCAGTTTTTGAGCAAAATCATACACGCCATTCACCCGCCCACAGGCGAAGGTGCCAGCAGGCAGGCGATCGGGAACGAATTGCTGCAACGCGGCATCAAACCGCATTTTAGCTCCAGCCTGATACAGCAAATTTGCCGCAGGTGCCCAGCCCACACTCATGACAATGCCATCACAGGCAATGATTTGTTTGAACTCTGGTTGGGGCTTCCCCTCGTCATCCAGCGGACAAATGATTGCACTGGAAACCCCATCCTGCGCCGGATTGCTTCTCGCTTCGTAAATACAGTGATTTCGATAAACGGGAATTTGGAGATCCCCCCAACCCCCCTTAACAAGGGGGGCATAAGGCGAAGTTTTCAAGTGACTAGAGGCGTAGGGACGGTGACTGAAATCTGCATGGGTGGACTTTCCCCCCTTATGAAGAGGGGCGAAGGGAGGATCTCCCAAATCAATGATCGCTTTGACCTCAATCCCATGCTTCACCAAATCCAACGCCACTCGATACCCATCGTTGTTAGCGGTTAACACTATTGCTCGCTGCATCGGTTTCACCGCATACCGATAAATCAACCGTTGAGCCGCCGATGCCAACATCACACCAGGCAAATCGTTATTCCGAAAGACCGCTGGTTGCTCGTAGGCTCCATTTGCCATGATCACGGCTTTTGCCCGCATTTTAGTCATGCGATCGTTTTCGATAAGCGAAATCCAATGGTCCGCGTAGTATGCAGCGGCAACAGTTTGAGTGTAAATTCGAATATTTTTGTAGTGCTGAACTGTATGCACTAATTGATTAACTTGCTCTAATTGAGAATAATCTCCTCCCAGTTGATAGCTACCAGAACCGCCTAACTTTGGGTTCTCCTCCACAATCACCACGTCTGCCCCCGCCTCAGCCGCAGCGATCGCCGCCGATAAACCTGAAACTCCTGCCCCAATCACCAACACATCACAAAAATCGTATTGTTTGGTGGTGCGAAGATGGGGCGTAGAAATATCAACTTTTCCTAACCCACTAATGGAGCGGATGAGCTTTTCCCAGAACGGAAAGAGTCGCTTATTGTGAAAGGCTTTGTAGTAAAAGCCAACGGGCAAAAAGGGTGAGAAAAAATCTAAAATACTGTGGCGATCGCTCCTGACTCCACCCTGCGTATTCACCGCCGCAAGGGACATTCCAGCTTCTAAGGGAGTCACGTCGGCGCGAATATTAAGCTTTTGTCCATCCTGCATCAACCCATTAATATCGTGATTGGCAAGGCTCAAAATGCCACGAGGACGATGATATTTGAAACTGCGCCCCAACACGCGCCGTCCTGATGCCCACAACGCACTGGTGATCGTGTCTCCGGCATAGCCCCACACCCGATCGCCTTCAAACGTAACCTCAAGCCGCTGGCTGCGATCGATCCACTCACCGGGAATAGGCGGTAAACGATGATTCATGCCCCATTGCCCCCATACAAATAAGTACGATGGATTTGATCCGTGAGGGTATTTCGTTCGGCAATAAACCAGGTGTTGCTGGGCGTGTGGCACCACCACTCCTGCTTGGTTCCAGGCGCACCATTGCGATTAAACACGTAGTCTGCCCACTCTGCATCATCGACACTTTGCGGGTCAGGCATCGGTCGCACTTCACCTCCATAGACAAATTCTGCGATCGGTCTAGCTCCATTAATCGGGCAAGTCATGATTTTCATGATTGCTCCAGGTACTTCACAAAACATACCCGATGTTCCCCCAGCCCGTCATAATCTCGCATAGTAGGGATAGTATTTATCAAGTCATTGCTTTTCTCAATTTCAAATCCCAATCGTTGATGGAAGGCGATTGATCGAGTGTTGAATGGACTTGTAACACTTCGAACCAGGTTGCAGTTGCGCGATCGTACCTCCGTAAAAAATTGCTCATAGATCCGTCGCCCTAACCCTTGTGAGCGATACTTTGGATTCACTCCCATAAAATGAACATAAGCTTCATTTAGATAGGTTTGGGATACAAATCCAATCAGAAAAGCAGCAATCTGATTCAATTCTTCAATCACAAAACTCGTATCTGAAAAATGGATAAAAAACAGTCGCGGGAGCATATCGGTCATCGATCGCCCACCCCACCACTGATTCAGAACTGGAATAATCAATCCATAGTCTGCTTCAACCACATTTCGTATTTTCATGCCACGCTCCCACCTCTTACCTAGAACAGTTCGCAGATCGCCTCCACAACTCCCTCAATGTCCAACCGATGCTGCCCCTTTTTCACCCACTAATTGATAATTGGCAAATCGAGATAAGGAAAAATCTTGAATTAACTCATGATTGCGATCGTTCGCGACGGTATACGCCATCGTTTTGCCACACACAGGCGTTGCCTTGAAGCCCCAGGTGCCCCAACCTGCATCCAGATAAAATCCTGCAATATCCGTCTTGCCCATGATTGGGGCAAAATCGGGAGTCATGTCTGCCATACCTGCCCACTGCCGCACCACCTTCACAGGGGACAAAAACGGAAACAGTTCTAACATATGAGCGGCTAAACCCTCCACAAACTCCAAGGTCGAGCGGGTGGAATGTAACTCGTAGGGATCAAGGGATGCGCCCATCACCAGTTCGCCCCGTGCGGTTTGACTCACATAAACGTGCAAACTCCCCGACACAATGATCGGATCCAACCAGGGTTTCAGCGGTTCGCTAACCATTGCTTGTAGCGGATAAATGCAAAGGGGCGATCGCAACCCCACCATTTGCAGCAACCGTGGCGTAAATCCAGCCACCGCACACAACACTCTCGATGTGGAAATGTCTCCTTTGCTGGTGTGTACTCCCGTCACTTTGTCAGATTTCACCTGAATTCCCAACACCTCGGTTTGTTGATGAATTTCAACCCCTCGCTGATCCGCCCCTCGTCCATAGCCCCACGCCACCGCATCATGTCGCGCAATACTCCCAGGCGCATGATATAGCGCTCCCAGCACAGGCGCTTTGCCGCCACAAGTTAAATCCATATGGGGGCAGGCTTTTTGAATCGTGGCGGGATCAACCAACTCGCTCTCAATCCCAAAGTGCTTGTTCACCTCCGATCGCCAACGCATGGTACGAATCGAGGCATCGGTGTGTGCCAGGGTGAAATGTCCCCGATTGGAATAGAACAAGTTCAGATCAAAATCCTGAGATAAATCCTGCCAGAGTCGCACCGATTCATCGTAAAACTTTACCCCTTCAGGCGTGAGGTAGTTGGAGCGAATAATGGTCGTGTTGCGTCCGGTGTTGCCGCCGCCTAAATACCCTTTTTCTAGCACAGCCACATTCGTCATACCATGATCCCGCGCCAGGTAGTAAGCCGCCGCCAAACCATGCCCACCCCCACCAATGATCGCCGCGTCGTAAGTCGGCTGGAGGCGATCGTGCCGCCGAAACATAGTAGGTTCGGGATGCTGTTTAGCCAGTGCAAACTTCAGCAAGTTAAAAGGCATAAGTTTCCCAACAGGAATCTTTGCTGAACATCATGCACTTTTGTTTCCTACTTGTCAACAAAGTTTCCTGCTATGATTCAAATACCCAATCTCCCCAACCCCTAAACCCCAACCCCCAACTTCCAATAACCATGACAGAAGCTACAGCCAGTTCTATTGAGCGATCGCCCGATCCGCCTTTTGTCGATCCATTAGAGCGCTACATCGGCAGTACGGTACGAGAATTACGCCAAAAGCTGGGACTGACGATCGCGGAAATTGCCGAGCAAACGGGCATCTCTCGCGGTATGTTATCCAAAATTGAAAACGCGCAAACAGCGACCAGTTTGGAAACGTTGGCAAAGCTGGCAAATGCGTTGGGAATTTCTCTATCGGTCTTCTTTCGCAATTACGATGTGCCAGGAGGAGGGGCGCAACTGGTCAAGCAGGGCGAAGGCATGGAAGTAGTCCGGCGGGGAACGAAGCGGGGTCACACTTACCACTTGCTGGCTTACGATCAGGGTCCAACCAAGTTGTTTGAACCCTTCCTGATCACAATGGATGATGCTTCTGAAGTGTTTCCAACCTTTGAGCATCCCGGAATTGAGTTTATTTATCTACTGGAGGGCAAGCTGGAATATCGGCATGGGCAGACAACTTACTTGCTAGAACCCGGCGATGCCCTCACGTTTCGCGGCGAGATTCCCCACGGTCCTGAGAAGTTGGTTGAACTGCCTATCCGCTTTCTCGCGATTATCTACTACTCCACCTTGCTGACTGAGCATTAAATCAGAGTTTAAGCATGAGGGTTACCTGTTCGCTCATAAGCGTCAATAAAATCGAACACAGATTTGTGAGTGCCCGTAACATGTATCGATCCATCATACTTATTCACGATGATTGGGGCATTTCCCGCAATAGCATCCCTGAGTTCTCCAGTTTCAATATGTTTGCTTGAATCATAGAAGAAGACCCAGCCAAAATTTCTTTCGATCGTTGCCTCATCCAAGAGCACCGGATGTCCACCATTAACATCCCAATTTTTAGAGATTTGCTCAAGTGCAAGTAGTCTGGCTTCTTCTTTATTGATCATTTATTCTTGTCTCTTTTGGGTCTAAACCTCGGAGGTTTAAGCGTCAACCTGGTTATTACACTTCAAGGTAAAAGCTCCACATCTTCGTAGAGCAGCGCCAAGGGAAATCGGCAATCCAGGCTGGCAAAATGAACCTCGGTGTTTTCAGGATTGGACTCGCGACTAACGGATTGCACCAATTCCCAATTGCCCCGTTCATTCAGGCGGTAGCATTCTAAACCTGGGCGATCGGGGTCAATCAACACATATTCTTGCAACGTTTCAATCCGGCGATATTGGCGAAACTTTTCCCCTCTATCCACAGCTTCCGTGCTGGGTGACAACACTTCTACGATTAAGCAAGGGTAACGAATGTATTGTCGTGCAGCACGGTCACGATCGTCACACGTCACCGAAACATCCGCATAATGAAACGGTCCACTCTCAGATACCGCAACTTTGGCATCACTGGTCAACACCTTGCAACCCTTCCCGCGCAGATGAGCCTTGAGCAACGCCGATAGATTCACCGCCACCTGGTTATGCGGAATCGTGCCCCCCGTCATCGCCATGACTTCGCCATTAAAGTATTCATAGCGCAGAGGCTGGGCTTCTTCCCACACTAAATACTCCTGGGGAGTCATGCTGGGAAAACCTGGATTTGCAATCATTGCCATCTCCCATTGTGAACCGCTTCTTTCACTGTACCGAACTTGCTCATACGAATTTAAACGAAGCCGCAGGCAGGGGGATCTTAATTTGTAGCGTGTCGAAAGCAAATTGGCATAAGGTAGAGGAATTTTGTTTTTCGGGGAATTTTTAGCGGTAAAGTTGGATTTGACTAACACGCGCTATTCCTATGTTTCGATTCCCGTGGTCAGGACGATCGCCAAAGTCCCCCCGCTTCACCGATGAGCAGATTCAAGCCAAAGTCTATGAACTCTGGAGAGCACGTGGGTTTGTAGGCAGTTCACCGGACGAAGACCGACTCAAGGCGATCGCGCTCCTGGAGGAAGCCGCCGCAGCAACCCCTGGAACCAAACACCGTTTGGACGACTGGGGCAACAAAGACGATCGCGAGTTTGCGTTGAAGGTCAAACAGTTTCAATGGGAGCGACTCAAAACCATCATTTCTGCATTGGGGCTGGGAGCAACCGCGATCGCCGCAATCGGCTTATTCATTACCTACCGACAGGGGGAAGAACGGCTGATTACAGACCGCTTCTCCAAAGCAGTGGAGCAACTCGGAAACAAGGAAGACATCTCTGTGCGGATTGGTGGCATCTACGCCCTCGAACGCCTTGCCAAAGACTCGCCGAAAGACCACTGGACCGCGATGGAGGTTTTGACGGCTTTTGTCCGAGAGCGATCGCCCAAGCGCCAGCAGCCCTCCCCTGGAATATCCAAACGTCTGTTACCCAACGGTAAAGAATTAGGACTTTCAGAGATTCCGACCGATGGGCAGTCAGCCCTGCTCGTGATCGGCAGACGGGACGTATCCAAAGAGACTGAAGCGCAGAGACTCGTTTTGAGTCAAGCCTATCTTGTAGGGGCAATCCTCAGCAATGCCAATTTTCAAAGGGCAGAACTTTGGGGAGCCAATTTGGAAGGGGCACAACTCGGCGAAATCAACTTGCAAGAGGCGTACCTTGCCAAAGCCAACTTGCAAGAGGCAACACTCTGGGAAGCCAATTTGCAAGGGGCAATCTTTGTCAGAGCCAATTTGCAAAAGGCAGAACTTCGGGGAGCCAATTTGCAAGATGCAACCCTCGTGGGAGCCAATTTGGAAGGGGCAACCATCAGGAGAGCCGATCTGCAAGGGGCAAACCTCGGCAGAGCCAATTTGCAAAGGGTAGAACTCGACAGAGCCAATTTGCAAGAGGCAAGTCTCGTGGAAGCCAACTTGCAAGAGGCAAGTCTCGTGGAAGCCAATTTGCAAGAGTCAAGCCTCGGCTACGCCAGTTTGCAAGGGGCAAGGCTCGTCGGTGCCGAATTGCAAGGTGCTATCCTACTTGCCACCGATCTCCGCGACGCAGAAGGGCTAACCCAAGCACAGTTGGAGGGAGGAGAACCACCGCTGCTGTGTCATGTGGCGCTACCGCAAGAAATCAAGGTCAACCCAAATCGCGACTGCGATCGCCTCCCGCCAGAATTGGTCAAGCGGTATCCAGACTTCTTCCCAACCCTTGAGAAAGCTAAGAATTCAGTAGACAAGGCTCGGAAGCGGCAATGGGAGTAGGGTTGACGACAGGAGGCGTGGTCGCGCCTTTAGCGAGGAACTTCGGTGGAGTAGCCCACGCCTCACTTGCGGACGATGCGTGGTTGAACAGACATTTTCCATAATCAGAATTGCTGATTAGAAGTCGAAGTTCTTGCTTCGATCCTTGCCAATCGTGCAGCCGTTTTGGGCAGAACTCCGACTTCTCAAGATTCTCGTTGCTAAAATCTGAGTAAATAAATGATTTGAGAAATCGCAATGAAGATTAAAGCTGTAATTTGGCAAGAGGATGATGTTTGGTGTGGCTCTGTACCTGCGCTGCCGGGATGCCATACCTGGGGCGAGAGCTACGAACAGCTTTTAGAGATGCTGGAAGATGCAATTCAGGGTTGGCTGGAAGTTGCCAGCGAACGGGAAAATCTTGCAGCAGATCAGCAAGTGGTTGAATTGTCTGTATGAAGGCGCTGTCTGGGAAAGCTTTTTGCAAAATCGTCGAGCAATACGGCTGGGAGTTAAAGCGAGTGACTGGAAGCCATCACATTTATTGCAAAGAGGGCGAGAAAGCTATTCTCTCAATTCCAGTACATAGTAATCGGGATTTGCCAACTGGAACGTTGAGGAGTTTGATGAAAGATGCTGGTTTGACTGAAGAGGATTTAGCCTAAAACTTGTGTATTTGCGTGCAGGATCGCGCCTTTGGCAATCGCGCTTATCGAGGGGGAAGCCGCAGGTAAACGACTATTTACTCTTGTCTAACGCTATTGGGAACTGGAACGGAAGATAATCCAGCGATCGCTTTCAGGTTTTGGCAGCGCAGCAGTTCCACAAAATTCAAACCGCGGCGGTTTTCAATTTCGGCAACAGCGGCGATCGCGTCCAGCAAATGACGGGCAGCATCGGACTCTGGGTATCCCCGCCTTAGCGCGACTTGAATCGCAGCTTCGTCGGCATCCAGTTCTCGCTGAGTGCTGCGGTTGTTGCGCCAAATTTGCGTACCCGCGATCGTGCTCAGGGTTCCGGCAGCAACAATGCCCACCGGATCTGCCTGAACGGCTTCAATCACGGCTCCTAAAGCCCCAATCAACACCAACCCTTGATAAACACTGGGCTGAAACCATTTGACTCCAGTCACCCAACTCACCGATCGCAGCACCAACAAATCCCGCTCTGCTGGCGACAATTCATTCAGCAACTCGAAATTAATCCAAACAGGACGTTCCGTCGTCCAGGGTTTGGGAAACGGACAATCAATTACAACTCGCTGCTCCGGCTTGCTCACAAGTTTCGTCAGCATCCGACCGGAGGCAGGCAACACATCCATTAAGCGGCGAATCTCTTGTTCGTGTCCGTACATATCAAATTAAAACACCCGGAATTGAGACGAACGCAACAATCATTGCAAGGGTTCTAAGCTCTTGGCAAGGGCTGAGAGGGCACCAGGCACCTGGGCTTCTCCAGCTTGAGTTGCCGCAATTAACAGGAGCAGAATGTTTTGGGTTGCAGGACGGACTAAAATCGCCCCTCGCACCGGTTGAGTATTGCCGCCGATCGTCAGGTTGCCAGCCCAATCCATCACTGCTCCACCGCCAGCCTCCAACCGAGCCACAGACGGCTGAAATCCCTCTCCTCGCTGAAACACCGTCGTTGCAATTTTTGCCAACCCTTCGCTGTTATCATAACCAGCCACCAGCCCGATCGGATTACCCAACGGTTGAGATTGAGCCACCACGGTATACGCCACATTGCCATCGGGAGACTCAATCAACACTGACCCGGATAGAGGACTGACCTTGTAGTTTTTTAACACGCCCACCTTAAAGCGTCCATTCGCATCTGAATAGGTGCTGCCCAATTCTGCGGGGGGTGCGGTGGAGGCAGGGGGGGCAGGGGGAGCGGGAGCTACGGAAGGGGCGACTGGGACGGGAGGAATGGGCACAGGAGCGGTAGGAGCAGGGGAGACAGCGGGAGCGGGGGAAGATTTGGGTGAGGTGGTAGGGCGGGGAGATTGGGCTTGCGCTGAGGGAGAAATCCAATTGGGTAGCGCTTGGTGCCAGATCGCCACCAGCATCACGGTCAAAGCTGCCAAACACCAAATGAGCCAACGATTGCGCTTCATGCTTTTACGCTTCATGCTGAAAGCCTCCTCACGGTCTACCTAAAATCGAGGGATTGCCAGTGTCGTACAACCCCGCAATGCAACCAATCATCAAGGTTGCCAGGGTGGCTGCCCAGAGCGCTTTCCACGCCAGAGAGGTAATGTCCTTACGGCGAGAAGGCACTAACCCAACAAATCCCCCCACAAAAATGCCCAACGAAGGAATATGAGCAAATCCGCAGAGGGCATAGCTAATAACAAGTAGCGCTCGATCGCTGATGGCTCCCTGGCTGGCAAGCACGCCTAGCTGTTGGTAGGAAGGGACTTCCGTGGCAATGAGCCGCTGTCCCAGTAGCAGGGATGCCTGCCAAAGTTCCTGCCATTTCAAGGACACACCCGTTAAAAACGTCAACGGCAAAAATAGTGCCCCGGCAATGTTTTGTAGCGTGACCACCTGAAACACTTGACCGATCGCCCGCACCAATGGCTGGGAACTCCCCGCTAAAGAAGCCAAATTGCCAAAGAAGAGATTGATCAGCGCCACTAAACCTAACACTGCAATCAGCAACGCCGCGATCGCCACTGCTAGCTTCACACCCTCCAAAGCGCCCACCACAATGCTTTCTAGCGGACTCAAGTAGGGGTCTTCGTCTGAGACGGGTGCAGCAGGGGGATCAACAGTCTCAACGAGCTTTGGGGCGGGTTCAACCGAATATGGAGCGGCGATCGTTGGCTCTGGTATTGGGTCTTCGCCTGTGAAGCCGTAAGGTCTAATCGGCTGGCTGGCAGCAACCTGGGGTTCTTCTAGCTCAAACCGTTCCTCCAGCACAACGCCCATCGTTTCCGGCACATCGGTTTCGGGCACAATGATTTTGGCAATCACGAAGCAGGCAGGAATCGCCATGATCGAAGCCGAAACCAGATGCCCGGTAATGTTGGGAAAAACCGGACGCAACAATCCCGCGTAGAGCGCTAACACGGTCGAGGCGATGCTGCCAAAACAGGAAGCCAGAATAGCACACAACTCACTCCGAGTCATGCGTTCCAGGTAAGGACGCACCACCAAAGCGGATTCTATGCCAACGAAAATATTACTGGCTCCACTCAACGCCTCGGCTCCACTCAATTTCATCGTGCGTTGAAACAATCGCGCAAACCCATTGACGATCGGCTGAATCAAGCCCAGGGAGTAGAGTAACGCCATCAACGCCGAGAAAAAAATGACGCTGGGTAATGCTCGGAACGCAAAGACATAGCCCAGGTTGAGAAAGTCGGGACTGAGGCGATCGCCCGGCACCGGAACATAGGGCGGCGTGACTGCTCTGGCGATCCAGCGTCCGGCGAGCACTGGACCGGGAACACTCGTCACATCGGGTACTAACAAATTGCCAAACAAAAACCGTGCACCGGTTTCGGTGGCATCCAGCATCGAGTTCACAGCATTGCTGATCAGTTCCACAATTAAGCGCGTGACCGGAACTAGAAACACCAACAATCCCAAAACGAGTTGAATTCCTAACCCCCAGGCGATCGTTCTCCAGGGAATGAGGCGACGATTCTCTGAGGTCAACCAGGCGATACCACAGAGGGCAAAAATTCCGATAAAGGAGAGCAGATTCAGGGGCATCGTTAACGGGGGGCAGGTTTGAACTCGGTGTAGGGAATGAAGGTTGCTTGCGGTTTAAGCCAGGTCAAGTAGCGCTTTAGACGACGCAGCATGGGCAATCCAGAATGCCGCTTAATGTAACCAGGCAGCGCGAACTGCGAAATGTCGGTAAACTCCCAGGGATGAAAGTACAAACTCAAGTAGCGATCGACCTGCAATGTATAAGCAGTGGCAGCTTGATAGAGCGACAAGGGCAAATGCTTGAAGCTCAACCAGAAGAGGGGAAAGCGAATCAGGGGCGTAACAGACACGGGAATGTTAATTAAAGCGTCAGCGTAATGGGCAGTGCGCGGTTGAAAGAAGTTGTTATAGCGTCCCGGCAGGTAGGTCGGGTTCACTGAAGAATTATAGGCATAACCTGCACCTCCAATGTCCCAATCATTGACTTTTTGCAATCGCGCCATGCGGAAACCTGTGATGGCTGTACCTGTAATTGCTTCCAGCGTTTGTTTCGACTGGTGCAAATCTGCTACTTCAAAGGAGGAGTGATAGAAGCCGTGGGAAGCCACTTCATGGGTTTGAGCGATCGCTCTAACTAACTCTGGATAATGCAGGGCAAAATTGGCAGTGGTGAAAAAGGTAGCTCGAATCGCAAGTTCGTCTAAGAGTTGCAGAATTGGGGATAGCCCATTCAGGGAAACAGAAAATTTGAGGTCATCGGGTAGGACTTGTCCATACTCTTCGGGTACGTCAAATTCTTCCAAATCAAAACTGAGTAAAACAGTTTTATTCATACCGCCCTAGTAAATCATTAATCCTGACCCGCAGCAGATCCTTCAGCATTTTGAGGGAATCCAACACCAAATTCACTTTGGACTGTTTGTGATTGTGGGTACGAGACACCTGAGCTGGAATTTCCGCGATCGCGTATCCCTGTTTACGCGCTAAATACATTAACTCTACATCAAATGAAAAACCGTTGAGTTCTTGCAAGCTGAATAATCGCTTCGCGGCTGATTTCTGGAAACCTTTCAACCCCGCCTGCATATCCACGTATTTCAAGTTCAGAATTTGCTGGGAAAGCACATTGAAAATCTTGCCTGCCACTTTGCGAATCAGTTTAAGTCCCTGATTGCCCTCCAGTGCTAACCCACGACAACCAATCACCACCTCATAACACTCCAGTTTCGATAGCATCAAATCCAGATGATCCAGGGAATAGGCTAAATCCCCATCCACAAAGCAAATGTAATCCCCATCTGCCACTTCCACTCCGCGTCGCACCGCGTATCCTTTGCCGCCCCGCTTCAGGTAAGAGACCAGCAGAATGCGATCGCTTTTACTCTCTGCAATTCGCGCTTCCAGAACGTCAGCCGTACGATCGGTTGAGCCATCATTCACAAAGATAAAGTCGTAGGTGGGGTGGTCTTTGGCATATTGCAGCACAGCAGCAAAAGTATCGTTAATGCACGCTTGCTCGTTGTAGATCGGCAAGATAATCGAAGCATAACAGGCACGGGGTTTTTCCACCGTTCTAACGTCGTGAGAATAGTAGTCAAAGCGACTCATCCCCACCCGCTTAAACCCGAAGCTTGCCAACTTTTTAGGCAACCAACTCATTCCCACCCTCCTCAGCCCCACATCCAAACCAATGTCACGTCATGACAATGACTCGCTAACAATCTACCCTGATTTATTCAGCAAATCACCTCACTTTTTTTGGGCTTGTACTCTTGCCAAATCTGCCAGCAGTTCCTGCTTCACCGATTCCCACGCCCCCAGAGCCTCTGGGCTGGAAGGAACCCCTTTCCGCAGAAAGATAATTTTGTCTTTGAGTTCCAGAACTCCGTAAGACTGATCCTGAATAATTTTGTCCAATGCTGGAACAATCAGTTCCATGCGGCGCATCTCTGGACGATGAATCTGCATATATTGCTGAATTCGCCACAGGTCAGCTATCACGTACTCCATTTGTTCCACTTGTCCCGTTTCATCCTTGAGCAGCAAACTGGGAAACCGGATAATTTTTTGCCGGGTGGAGAGGTGGGGAATGATGTTTGTGGTGGCAGCAACCGTAGCATCTGGTGGCACCTGGCGCACCATATCGTTCATAATGCCAGATCGCTCCCATTGCTTGGTGATTGGAACAAACACCCAGGGCTGGAAGGAATCAGGGATTAAAAAGTAAAACGCCTGGTTGGGATTCCCTGCGATCGTAGAAATAATCGATATCACCAGGCAAACTGCCCAAAACTGGCGGAACGCTGGAGTTAGTTGGCGATGCCGAATCGACCAGCCCATCATTGTGAACCAGGATGGTGACGCTGGCTTGGGCGGTAAAGCACGTTTCGACTGGTGCGCCCACCACAAAATGGTGCCGTAAAACAACCCTGGGACGATCGCAACTGCATACCGAATCGCAATCCCCAAAGCGGTTTGCCCAGATTGAGAAAATACGGTCAGCAGAGGAACTCCAGACATCACCCAACTGGCTGGCGAAATGGCTGGGATAAATGCCAGAGGCAACCATTGCCCAATCAAATAGAAAAAGCGGCGATCGAACGGCAGGAATAAAGCTTGCAAAAGCTCGATCGGGTGAGTCAACATCCCCCATAAAACTTGCAACGTACTGGGGGACTCATTTCCAGGGGCAAATCGCGCCCAGCGTGCCGCCATATACAGCCTGGGATTGTCCTCTGAGAAGCCTGTAATCACTACATTCGTGACCACGACAACGTACACAAAGCTGAGAACACAAAGCGCCGCCCCAATTCTAGGATGCCGCCGACTGATCAGTAAAAACAATCCAATCCCGAACAAGGCAATTCCAGCATCTTCTCGAATGCCCAATACCAGCAGCGTCATGACCCAAAATATTCCCCAGCGCCGCTTTTCCATTGCCAGCAACATCCCAAACATAAACAGTGGAAACTGGCAGTGCTCGTAGAAATTGGCGAAGGTTGGACCAATCACAGCATTGGCTCCAAAGTAGCCTGCTGTAATAAGTAATGACAGATTGGGACTGAGATAATGCCGTGCCAGGGCGTAGAGCACAACCCCACCTGCGGTCATTAAGCCGACTTGCAGCACCACCAGGGTTGCAGGATTAGGAAATAGAGCATAAATCGGCAACCACAGCAGAAAGGTGGGAACAAAATGTTGCCCCAAGTGAACAAAATCAACCCTGGGAATTTCGTTATCCGCCAGGACAGAAACCGAATTTGCACTGGTCAGGGAACTCTGAAAAAATCGTCCATGCAGATTATTCCAAAAAATTTGATTGAATAACCCTTGATCGTAAGACGTGTAATAAGTGAAGTGACGGTGGAGCGAAAACAGCAGCATGAAGCCCAAGAAAACTACTGTCAAAATAAGTAGACGCTTGATTTCAGTGCGATGCTCCTGAATATCCTCCTGCCATTGGCTAAAGGACTTTTCCAGGTTGATTGGATTTTCCAGCTTCATTCAATTCACCCTCACACATCTCCAGGATTGCTATCATCTCATGGGCAAGCCGATTTGAACCTTGATCACGGACTCACTTTAGCGATCGCTCAATCACTTGAACGACCTTTGCCCAAGATTACAAACAGTTGTCAAGGCTACTTAGCAATCCTTTACGCATAATCATAAGCTGGAATGGTTGAGTTGTGCTCTGGAAAAACCTCTTGCATAAGATCACACCAATTTGCTAGTCTGTTAAAGCGTTGAAAATACTCAGTTTGCCGGGATAGCTCAGTTGGTAGAGCAGAGGACTGAAAATCCTCGTGTCACCGGTTCAAGTCCGGTTCCTGGCATTTGTTTATGTTGAATTTGGCGACGATGGTACTTTAGCTGCCGTTCAGGTTTGTGCGATTTCCACAAAAGAAAGTACCTGCATTTTTGCCGCAGCCCGCTCGCGAGTAACTGTGGGCTAACCGGGGAAGTCCATTGGAATGGATTAGAACCCTTTCCCAGCCTGCTTCAGCAGACTTTTGCTCTCAGCCCGCAATGCAGTCGCGGGTGGGCAGTGGGGAGAGAATCTGTTTCGCAAATCTCCTGGTTGAACCTTGTGGAATTCTAGCGCTGCCAAAATCTGAAAGCGATCGCCCAGCTTATTTTTCAGTGTCAAGGCAAGCAACTCTACTTCCCCCTCGGTGCACAATGGAACCGTACTGGATGTAAGCGGTCTAGAAGGCGATCGTATTAAACAGTTTTCTTAAAGCTCGGATGCGACTGGCACGTCCTGAAATGTTGATGATTTTGTCATCGATTTGGATCAAGATTTTGCCTGCAAACAGATTGCTGGGAAAAGCACGATCGTACACCTTGACTTGCTCCACCTCCTGAGTTTCGGTGTAGCCCATGTCAGTCAGAGTTTGATTCAGTTTCTTCAAGTCTGCGCCCCGATTTTTGAGCGGCAATTCCATCTGTTCATATCCATTGAAATAGCCACCTAAACTGCCCGCAACCAAGCCTAATGGAATCGCAATTTGAAACGGATTGCCTAGCAATGCCAAGTCAGGATGATCGAGTCCTTTCGCAAGGACGAACACGGCGATGAAAGTTGTACCGGCGAAGTAATACAAAAACGTTGGCAAAAATCCCGGACCCGATTGCATGGTGAACCTCTAAATTCCATGAATAAAGTCTAGTAGTTCGTGTGCCATTTGCAGCTTTGTTTGAGGTTGCTCGATCACATACTGTCGTCCGTGCTTGTCCATAAAGACTGCCTGGTTCGTGGTGCTACCAAAACCGCTGTTGGGCTGATCGATCGCATTTGCCGCGATCGCATCCAGCTTTTTCCGAGTCAATTTATCTTTGGCTGGAGTGATGATGTCTCCAGTTTGAGCCGCAAACCCAATCAGCTTTTGATGCGACTGCCGATGAGTCGCCAGGTCTGCCACAATATCGGGCACTGGAGCAAGCAGCAGACTGTCCGGCAACTCAGATTTTGGTAGTTTTGTCGTACTGACATGAGCAGGCTTCACGTCTGCAACCGCCGCTGCCATGATAATCCAATCGGCTTGAGACAACCGACTCAGCAACGCCTGGTGCATTTCTTGAGCAGTCGTTACCGCGATCGCTTGGACGCTCCCTGGCACATCTACTCCACTGAGAGGAGCATGAACCAGAGTCACGCTTGCCCCTCGATGCAAGGCAGCTTGCGCTAACGCAACTCCCATCTTGCCCGTCGAAGGATTCCCAATGAACCGCACCGGATCGAGAAATTCCCGCGTTCCCCCCGCACTAATCAGCAAATGCTTTCCAGCTAAATCTCGCTTGCCGCTTGTGTATAGGAGCGAATGGATCTGATCCAGGATTTCCTTCGGCTCCGCCATGCGTCCGGCTCCCACACGATCGCACGCCAACATCCCACTCCCCGGACCAACCGCATGATAGCGGGGAAGCGATTGCAATTGTTGCCAGTTGCGTTGCACCGTTGCCTGCTCCCACATATCCGTGTTCATGGCGGGTGCCAGCACTACAGGACAGGTCGAAGCTAAGACCGTATTGGTGAGCAAATTATCGGCTAACCCGTAGGACAGCTTTGCCAGCGTATTTGCCGTTAGGGGCGCAATGACAAACACATCTGCCCATTCCCCCAACTCAATATGCAGGGGTCGCCCGTGGACGGGTTGCCAAAAATCGCGATCGGTATAAGCGGGATGACGGGAAAGAGTGGCAAAGGTGAGGGGCGCAACAAACTCTTGGGCTGCGTCGGTCAAGATTACCCGGACTTGCAACCCCTCTTTGGCGAGGGTAGACACCACTTCACACAGTTTGTACGCTGCAATCCCCCCACCCACCCCAATCAAGATGCGATGGTTCGCCATCTTTCCCGATCACACCCTAAGCTTCGTCGTAAGCTTCCAGATCCAACAGGTAGAGGTACGGTTCTGCCAATTCGGGACGCTGAAACGCGATCGCCCTCAGCAGGTGCCAATCATTCAAGCCCTCAAAGGCATTGGTGTAATCATCCTGCTCTAACCGTGCTGCTAACGTCGCCACATCCGCAGCGGTTAGAGTACAAACTTTTTCCTTTTCAACAGATAAAGCCGACATGGTTGCACCTCCCGCTTACTAAGGCGAACAAACCAATCGCTCAGTTCTAAATAACTAGAATAACTTAAACTGGCGACTGATGTCCGCAATTTCCCCTAACTTATTCTACGGGATTCAGTAAAGGAATGCCTTGATGTTCACGGGATGTTAAAGAGGAGGCAGGTTCTCTTTAACAAAAGTTTGTATTTTCCCCAATACAACAGGCTGAATTTCGTGTCCCATCTCGTATTCCTCGTACTGTAAGGGCGTGTTGAGAGCTTGCAAGCGATCGCGCACCTGATGGGCAGAGGGCAGCGTGACAACGGTATCCTGTCTGCCATGAATCACCAGCGTGGGAGGAATTGTTCCGGGTTCAGCTTGCAAGGGGGCGTGGAGATAACCGCTTAATATCATAAGTCCTGCTAGGGGGAGCTGAGTCCCCACATCCAGCGTCATTGCTCCTCCTTGAGAAAATCCTCCCAAAATCGTGCGAGACAAAGGGATGCCAGCAATATCTGCTTGAAGCTGGATGAACTCTAACAACAGTTGGCGACTGGTGGATAGGTCGGGGCGATCGCGAAATTCCGGTGTCCCCAGGAAGCTGTAACGGTCTGGAAAGGCGTACCACATTTTACCTAGGGGATTGTAGGGATGGTCAAAGGGTGCCTCTGGAAACACCAATTGGTAGTTCCGCAAGTCCATCATTTCGGCAATTGGAGGCAGATCATTACAGTTTGCTCCCCATCCGTGCAGTAAGATCACCAGCCCTTGAGGAGTTTGGCTGGTTTGAGGCGGCAGAGTAATCGCATTCAGGGACACAGTAGGATTGCCTTAGAAAAAACGTCACAACTAAACTTGTATCGCGATCGCTACAGACACAGGAAACTTTTTTGCGGTAGAACATTCTTAAGGATTAGTAACTATGTCTCGTTATTTCTATCCTGCGGCAGATTTCTAAACTTATGAACCTCAATTCCCTGTTTGTTCCCGGTGCGATCGTGCTTGGATTGACCCTCTTCTCTGTATCGCCTGCCCACGCCCAATCTCGTTCCACGACGGCTGAATCCCCAGACTTGGGCTTGGATTTGAAGCTTAACCCCCAGCAACGTCGAGCCATTGAGTTAATCGGGGATTTTGCCCTGGATCAAATGGAAAGCATCCTGGCGAATGGATTGAATCCTAAAAAGCTCGATCGAGTTGAAGCGGAGCGGCAAACCGAAAGCCTGCGGCAAACGATCTCGTCGCTGCGATTGGATGACCAGCAGAAAGCGGTTTTACGCACCATCCTACAAACCGCTCGCGAACAGATGAAGCAGCAGATGAACAAGCGATAGGGGCACGGCTCCGGTAAACTAAATGAGGATTTACCGGAGTTTGTAGAGATGGCACGTCTGGCGTTGCTGAGTGTTTCAGATAAGACTGGGTTGATTGAGTTTGCGCGTCAGCTTGTTTCAGAGTTTGGCTTTGATCTGATCAGCAGTGGCGGTACGGCGGCGGTGCTCAAAGAGGCTGGGTTGCCCGTCACCAAAGTTTCCGACTACACCGGGTCGCCAGAGATTTTGGGCGGACGAGTCAAAACGCTGCATCCTCGGATTCACGGTGGCATTTTGGCACGACGCGATCTGCCTCAAGATGTGGCAGACCTGGAAGCGCAGCAGATTCGCCCGATCGATCTGGTTGTTGTCAACCTCTATCCGTTTGAGCAAACGATCGCGAAACCCAATGTCTCTCTGGCAGACGCGATCGAGCAAATTGATATCGGGGGACCGGCAATGTTGCGGGCTGCTGCCAAAAATTTCGCTCACCTGACCGTCCTCTGCAATCCCCATCAATACGAGGCATACCTGCAAGAATTGCGCCAAACTCAAGGAGACCTGTCCCTGGCGTTTCGCCAAGCCGCAGCATTGAAAGCATTTCAACATACAGGGGCGTATGATCGCGCGATCGCCGAATATTTGGAACAGCAAGAGTCCACTGGAGGCGCGGGAGAATTGCCAGCCAGCTTGACCTTGACCGGAACCCAACTGCAATCCCTGCGCTACGGCGAAAATCCGCACCAACCCGCTGCCTGGTATCAAACCGGAGCGATCGCCAGCGGTTGGGCAGCGGCAACGAAACTGCAAGGCAAAGAACTGAGTTATAACAACCTGGTGGATCTGGAAGCGGCACGGCGGATCATTGCTGAATTCGGGGAAGATCAAGACAAGCCAGCCTGCGCGATTTTGAAGCACACTAATCCGTGTGGAGCCGCGTTAGGCGAAACGATCGCGGAAGCTTATCAAAAAGCCTTCGATGCTGATGCTGTTTCAGCATTTGGTGGGATTGTGGCGTTGAATCGGGCGATCGACGCGACAACCGCAACCGAACTGACCAAAACCTTTCTGGAATGTGTGGTGGCTCCCGGTTGTGAGGCTGAAGCTGAGAAAATCTTGGCGGCGAAGTCGAAGGTGCGAGTGCTGATTTTGCCAGATTTGAAAATGGGACCGACCCATACGGTAAAAGCGATCGCAGGCGGATTTTTGGCGCAAACCTCGGATGATATTGTTGCGAATCCCTCGGATTGGAAAGTGGCGACAGACGCTCAACCCACTCCCGCCCAACTGGAAGAATTGCTGTTTGCCTGGAAGATCTGCAAACACGTTAAGTCCAATGCGATCGTGGTGACGCGCGATCGTGCCACCTTGGGCGTAGGAGCCGGACAAATGAACCGCGTTGGCTCTGTGAAAATTGCCCTGGAGCAAGCTGGCGAAAAAGCCCAGGGAGCCATACTCGCCAGCGATGGCTTTTTCCCCTTCGATGATTCAGTCAGGACAGCAGCCGCAGCAGGCATCAGGGCGATCGTCCAACCAGGAGGCAGTTTACGGGATCAAGACTCCATCAACGCTGCCAACGAACTCGGTGTCGTCATGGTTCTCACTGGCATCCGCCACTTCTTGCATTAGATAAAGTCACAGTAGTATTGGCATACTGCAAATACCAGGAAGTACTGACAGATCCGTGATAGACCACGATCGCCTCTTTAAGGAATTGCTCCCTACATTTCTTGTAGAGTTTTTGGGGAGCTATTCTTGCCTCAGATTGCCAGCACGATCAAGCGTGACTCTGTTCGCTTCTTACCCCAAGAGTACTTCGCTGATTTGACAACAGGCGAAGACAAAATGGCGAGAAAAAACCAAAGAAAAATTTGGCTTTAGTGTGCAAAAAAGGATTTTTCAGGATTCATCTGACAGAGACACCTTTGGAACAGAAATTGGTTGGCGAATTGAGGATGCTAGTGGAAACTGGTCTTGGCGTGGTAATGATAAGTTTGATTACAATTCAAAATCAATACCCGACGGACATTTGCCTAGTAGCTTATGGGCAAGAATCGCAGAGATCGCTTGATTACATTGTTTGACAGGATGAATAATTGTTCAACGAGAGAAAAGGATGGTAGATCTTAAGCGGAGCAAATACAGCCCAGCAATCTACTTCCGGCAGACGGTTAGGAGATTTCAGTAGGTATATGGAGCCGTCGCTGAAGGGGAACAACTAGAGCGCATCTAAGGACTGCTGCACTTTTTGCGCTAAGGGTTGGTGGTCGATTTGATGAATTAAATTCTGAGCCTTCGTCAAACACGCTTCCGCTTCGGCTTTGTTTCCAGCTAAGGCATGAAGGCTACCCATATTTATCAAGGTGGTTGCCTCGCCGGGACGATCGCTCAGTTCCCGATAGAGAACAATTGCCTGCTCGTAGAAAGATAGCGCTTCTGCCCGATTGCCCATGCCGCCGTAGGTAAAGGCGAGGTTATGCAGAGTGGTGGCTTCCCCCATGCGATCGCCAAGCGATCGACGGGTTAACAAAACCTGATTGTATAGAAGGATTGCCTGATGGGGGTGCCCCAAATCGCAGTAGGTTGAAGCGATATTATTCAGCGTTGTAGCTTCAGCAACTAGATTTTTTGTGGCTCGTTGAATCGGGAGTGCTTGTTCAAAATGGTTGAGTGCTTTTTCTGGTTCTCCCAAAGCATTGTAAGCAAAACCAATACTATTAAGGGTGATGGCTTCTCCTGAAAAATCGTTTAGCAATCTTCGCATCTGCAAGACTTGATGATGCAGCAATAATGCTCGTTTTGGTTTGTTCAACCGAGTAAACAGCAATGCCAAGCTATTTAGAGCAGACATTTCTCCCTGTTGATCGCGGACTTGCTTGTATAGAGGAAGGGCAAGATGAAAATGATCTAACGCACGGGAAAGTAGCCCTAAATGATTGTAAGTAGTCCCTAAATTGGTTAAGGTAATTGCTTCTGCTTGCGGGTTTTGAATTTCTTGAGCAATAAATAGTGCCTGACAGAAGAAATCTAGTGCTTCCTGATAGTTTTGGCAGCTTACATAAGCCAAACCCACATCATTCAGGGCGTAACCTTCCTTTGCCCGATCGCCCATCATACGTGCCAGCTTCAAACTTTCTTTGGCGACTATCAAGTAGTCGTGATATTCACGCCGCTCAAAGTGACTTTTTGCTTGCTGTCGATGGGCATTCCACTGGTCGATCTGGCTAAGAAGGTGCATGATTGAGTTCTAATTAAACAATGCAAACAGGGTTGTTCTTGAAAAAGCGATCGCATCTCGCAATATTCCACCAAACGCTAAATCGCTCAAGCTTTAAATCTAACTCTATCCCTGGATAGATGAAAAGATGTTTCATCCCTCTTTAGGTTCATATTATTGAACAAGATTTGTTGCATCTAGGCAAGGTGAAATTAGAGTTTTTAGAAAGTTAATTTCAATTTGAAACAATTTGCTTTTCTTTAGGCACAAAATGAAAGCTTAAGATAGTGAATCAGATTTATTGTATTTGCATTTTGCGTAGCCCGTTATTCCCGCTTAATCACCTTTCGTTTGATCTACTGCACTTGATAGAGCCGTTTTAAGCCAAAAGTTCTTCTGGAGACAGAGGACGAAATTATCGTTTTTGTAATTAATAAAAGATATTGTTCATCAAGCTGAAGAATGAGAATTTCATCCATCTGGAATTTGCTTAAAGAAACATTTAGAGAATGGCAGGCAGATAAGGTTCCTTTGTGGGCGGCAGCGTTGGCTTATTACACGGCTTTTTCGCTGGCACCCTTACTCGTGATTGCGATCGCGATCGCCAGCGCTGTCTTTGGACAAGAAGCCGCTCAGGGGGAAATCGTTGGGCAGATTCAAGGATTGGTTGGCAAGCAAGGAGCCGAAGCAATTCAATCCATGCTGCAAAATACTCAACAACCGGGTTCCGGTGGAATTGTGGCAACTGTAGTCGGGATTGGGGCTTTGTTGTTGGGCGCTTCTGGAGTGTTTGGGCAACTTCAAGAAGCACTAAATGAAATTTGGCACGTTAAACCGAAACCTGGGCGTGGTTTCAAATTCTTGATTCAGAATCGGTTTATGTCATTTGCAATGGTTCTGGTCATTGGTTTTTTGTTGCTAGTGTCCTTGTTACTTAGTGCCGGACTTGCTGCCCTCAGCACACTCATTGGTCATCTATTTCCAGGGTTTTTATTTGCCGGACAACTACTTAATTTTCTGTTGTCTTTCGGAGTCATGATTCTATTATTTGCCCTAATTTACAAGGTCATGCCTGATGTCAAAGTTCCCTGGAAATATATCTGGACAGGGGCGATCGTGACCGCACTGCTATTTAATATCGGCAAATTTTTTATTGGGCTTTATCTCGGCAGTGGTAGTGTCAGTTCAACCTATAGCGCGGCTGCATCGTTGGGAATCATTTTGCTGTGGGTTTATTACTCCGCACAAATTCTTTTATTTGGTGCAGAATTTGTCAAAGTTTATGCTCAAAGTTATGCACCCCATCGCATCAAACCCATTGAAGATGCTGTTTTAACTGAAGAATAAGGACAATTGAAGGGGTCATTGGTCATTGGTCATTGGCAAAGAACAAATGCCAAGTAACCAATGACGAGTGACGAATGACGAGCCTATTCATACCTGACTAGAAGCCGCTATATTTTGAGATTTCACAACTCTAACTTCTTTCTTGGGGAAGAAGTTTTATCTATTTATTTTTCTTAGCCTGTAATGGCTTTCGAGGAAATCAAATATGACGCAAACTCCTAACATTCCACCGTTTATTGAGAGTGATGAACGTGAATATCGAGATAGTGGCATCCCCAGCACTGTAGCGATCGCGGGTCATCCACTCCATCCACTCATTGTTACGTTTCCGATTGCCTTTCTAACTGGAGCCTTCGGTACAGATTTGGGCTACTGGTTAACTCAAGATCCTTTCTGGGCAAGGGCTTCCCTGTGGCTGTTAGGTGCTGGGTTCATTGCCGGTTTAGTTGCGGCTGCAACGGGAATGCTGGACTTCATCAAGATCGATCGTGTGAAGAAGCACAGCGCCGGATGGATTCATGCGGTGGGCAACATTGCTGCCATGTTTTTGACCTTAATTAACTGGATTAGCCGCTGGGGAAATCCGGCAGACGCAGTTTTTCCACTGGGAATCATTTTGTCTACCGTTGTCGCATTGTTGTTGGGGGTGACAGGTTGGTATGGAGCCGAGTTAATTTATCGGCATAAAGTGGCAGTAATTGGCTATAGCAGCCGCCATGAACCTTAGGAATAAGGCTTACGCAAATCTGGCTAAACCTGGGAGGTTTAAACCTCAACACTTGATTGACTGACAAAACTCTCGAAATCCCGACTCTTGCGTAGGTGGTTGGGTTAACGATAACATAACCCAACAGAACCGTTGCTGATGTTGGGTTTCATGCTGTTCAGCTCAACCACCTACAAAAAGATTTGTCAATTAACCAGGTGATGAGCAACAAGCAAAAACACTTTTTAGACTTAACAGAAACGGCTGATTTAGATACCGATCAATTCAACAACGAAATTAATCAAGATGAACAACCAGAACCAACTCCTCACGCAGAAATGATTCGGTTAAAGCAAAACACTCCAACCAAGCCGCGCGTAGAAGACAAAGATCTGGAAGCTTCAGAAGAAGTGTAAGTTAAAACAAACGTCTTCAGTGATGGATTAGAAATGTGTGTTTCGGCTTTGATCAACCCGCATTTGCAGTGTGTTGATCAAAGCCGAAACACGGATCTAGGGCGTGTTTTAAAACCCTTTGATCCTCCCCAACCCTCCTTAAAAAGGAGGGAGCCGAACCGTTCAAAGTCCCCTTTTTGAAGGGGGATTTAGGGGGATCTCCACTCAGCACCGAGATGACTAGAAGGTTTTAAAACACAGCCTAGCATGCTACCGTCTTCAATGATGCAGTTGATAATCAGGATCTTTCCAGCATTGAGGTAGGGCTTCATCCGATGGAAAAACAAGAGCATCTTTAGAAAATTCTTCTGGATCCTGTTCTTCTTGCCCTGCTTGGAATCGCGCAGAAACCGTAGTCTTTGATGGATCGATGAGTGTATCTGTATCCAGAACTTTAACCAGATCTCCAGTTTGTTTATCCTTCAAAAGCATAGTGATATCTTCTTACTTTCAATAGTCCAGGTTTTGTACCTAGACCATACCTAATCCCCATGCTTTAGTTCGCCTATCCAGAGAAATAAATGCTTCTAACGGGTTTTCTTACGCTTGGCGCGTTTTTCTTGAACTTTCTTCCGAATGAGGGAGTAGTCGATCGGGAAGCCTGCCAGGGGGACAACCTGATACTGTCGCTCTTCTTCAAGCTGCTTCAATTCGGTGTAGTCAACCCAATGGATACAATCAACGGGGCAGGTGTCGATCGCTTCTTGAATCACCTCTTCTGCATCGCCATCCTGCTTCACTACCCGCGATCGTCCGTAATCTGGCTCAATGTAGAAGGTATTTCGGGCAACATGAGCGCAGTGTTTGCAGCCAATGCAGGTGATTTCGTCTACGTAAACGCCTTTTTGACGAAATACGCCACCCAGTTCTGGTTCAAATCCCGATCGCTCAGGAGCGTTTCTTAAAAAACCGCCCAGTTCCGGTTCAAGGCCCGATCGGCTTGAACCATTGCCTGGTGGAAGCGCCCCATCACCCGAAAAGTTTCCCATAGCCTTTCATTCGCTCTAAAGCTTTTTCTTAACCAAGATAGCTAAAAGGGCAGGCTTTGCAATTGACTCACTGGAAACTCCACTGAAGCCTGCCTCACCTGCCCCGATTAAAACAATCAACTTAGAAGTTTATTTTATGCCCAGCGCTGAAGAACCAGACGGATAGAACCATCGGCATTCTGTTGTTGCTCAGATACTTGGAACCCACGCTGAACGGATTCGTTTAACACTGTTTGAAACGCATAGCGTTGAGTGACTTTGCTTAAAAAGTGATCCACAGGAGTCGGCTGATTCCAGTATTGGAGATCCGCCACTAACTCATATTCACTGCCATTCCAGCTAAACCCCACGTCATAGCCGTTGCTCTGCTCAATCACAACATCAGCAGTGTGAGTTTGCCCCCGGTAGCCTCGGACGTTTTGCGGACCCGGCTTCCAATCAATTCCAAGATCAGTCAAAGCAGCCTGGAGAGAGGAAAGATTACGAATTTGAGTTTTGATTTGGCTAAAGTGTGACATGGCAATTTCTACGAACGAAGGTTAGACAAAAGTTTAGGACGACTACCACTCACTAAAAGTAGTCTGGTTGGTTGCGGCAGCCGATTGTTCTACCGTCTGAGCAAAATATTCGGAGGTCAGTTCTTGATTCAAAACATGACCCAACTGAGCTTCAATGGCGGCAGTTACCTCAGCACAGGACGCGCCAACAATACCTGTCACCTTCTCTTGCACCCGACCATCGGGAAAAATAATGAACTCCAAGGTTTCCATGCGATCGACCGTATAAATAGCATTCATTACCCTTTTTCAAGCCTTTGACAACCTGAAATCGAGCAAAGAATCATCAACTTAGATTAGAAAACCACCCTGCTGATTAAGTTACAGTCCTGAAAGACTGAAAGACTAAAAATCAAACAAACTTAATAAGTCTTATAAATCTGGCAGGTGTCAACTCAGTTATCAGACAGTCTCGCTTAAACTTCCAGCGCAGTCAAGATGAGCTTTCAGCCAAGTTTGATTAATAAAAGTTTATGTAAGCGGCAAGGGGTTTTACTCTATCAATTGAGGGATTTTGAAATGCTTGCCAGCTTCGGGCGGATAATAGGGGCTGTTGAGACTAAATGGCAAAGGAAATGGTTGAACAACTTTATGCAATGCCAGCGATCGCTTCATCTGCTGCTGGACAAGTAGAGCCGATTCAGGTTGGAGTTTTGGGGTTTGGTGGGTTAGGTCAGGCAGCGAGCCGAGTTCTTGCCCCCAAACGTGAAATGCGTTGGGTTGCGGCGGCGGATCAAAAAGGATTCGTTTATAACCCTGATGGATTGAATCCCGTTGATTGTGTTCAGGCTTATCAATCTCAAGGGTCTCTCGGTTACTTGGAACCAAATGGAACCTTGAGCCAGGACAGCATTCAGGAACTCATCACCCAGGCGCATCAGGTGAATGGTTATTTTTTGGCATTACCAAATCTGCCGAACACCTTTATGGCATCCGTGGCAAAGCAGTTTATTCAGTTGGGGTGGCGTGGTGTGCTGGTGGATGCCATTAAACGGACGAGTGCGGTTGAGCAACTTTTGGAATTATCCGCCGACTTGCAAGCTGCTGGGATTACTTATATGACTGGCTGTGGCGCAACGCCAGGACTACTCACAGCAGCGGCAGCGTTGGCAGCTCAAAGCTATGCCGAAATTCATCAAGTGAAAATTACCTTTGGGGTGGGAATTGCCAACTGGGAAGCTTATCGAGCCACCGTTCGAGAAGACATTGGGCATTTACCAGGCTACACCGTGGAGCAAGCTCGATCGATGACCGATGCCGAAGTGGAGGCATTGCTCGATCGCACTAATGGCATCCTAACCCTGGAAAACATGGAACACGCGGATGACATCATGCTGGAACTGGCAGGTATTTGCGATCGCGATCGAGTTTCCGTCGGCGGAGTTGTTGATACGCGCAATTCTAAGAAACCCCTGAGTACGAATGTGAAAATTACTGGACGCACTTTTGAAGGGAAAATTTCTACCCACACCTTCACCCTGGGCGATGAGACGAGTATGGCAGCAAACGTTTGCGGTCCTGCGTTTGGCTATCTCAAAGCTGGAGTGGAGTTGCACCAACGCGGCATTTATGGGATTTTCACCTCGGCGGAAGTCATGCCAAAATTTGTCCGATAGCATCCCCTACGGTGCATATCCCCTTGGGGGTGTTGCACCGTGGAAAATTCAGCACAAATGGGTAACTATGGTTACACCCGTTGGTGTGATTTTTCTGAGGGTGTGTTTGCTATGGTTCCACCCATTTCTTTGGGAACCCTGCTCCGACAGCGATATTTGATTCAAGCAATCTTAGGTCAGGGGGGCTTTGGTCGAACGTATTTAGCTACGGATCAAGAGCGGTTCGATGAGCGCTGTGTTTTGAAAGAGTTTTCCGTTCCTTATCAAGATGAGGTGTTAATTAAGAAATCTCAAACCTTGTTCCAGCGAGAAGCCAGCACCCTGTATCAAATTCAACATCCTCAAGTGCCTCGCTTTTGGGCAGCATTTGAAGAGGGGCAGCGGTTATTTCTAGTCCAGGATTTTGTGGAAGGACAAACCTATCGTCACTTGCTGCACGATCGCTGCCAGCAAGGGGAGGCTTTCTCAGAAATAGAAGTCTTGTATTTTTTGCAGCAAGTCCTGCCTGTGCTGACTTACTTGCACGATCGCGGCATCATTCACCGAGATTTGTCCCCTGAAAATATTATTTTGAAGCCAGATAATACTCCGGTTTCAACAACGCCATCTCGCCTGACTGAGACAGGAGTGCCCATCATCATTGATTTTGGTGCGGTTAAGGAAGCAACAACCCACTGGTCGCTCACTTCAGCGATTACCAGGGTGGGCAAGGTGGGCTATGCACCGCCAGAACAGTTACAAACAGGGCAGGTGTATCCTAGCAGCGATTTGTATTACCTGGCTGCCACCTGTTTAGTTTTGCTCACCGGGAAAGAGCCACGATCGCTGGTAGACAGCCAAACCCTGGAGTGGCGATGGCAACCTTACACCCAAATTAGCGATGATCTAGCCCGTATCCTAAAGCGGATGTTGAGCGTGTATCCGGGCGATCGCTATGCTTCAGCGCAGGATGTTCTTCGCGACTTACAACCACGTCTAGCCCCCTCCAAACTTCAACCCCTGGCAGAGTCCAGTAGCGCTGCACTGCCACAAATTTACCCCGAAGCACTTTCCTCCACCCTGCTGACTTCCGACACTTCAATCCAGCCGACTTCTAGCCAACGTCCCTTCAATCAGTTCAATCCCTATGCAACAAACGAATTGAGGTCTTCTGCCACTCAACCAGGAAAACAAGCGAACGTCTACTCAACTATCAGTCAACGCCTACGGTTGGGAATGGCGGCGGCTTTTTTATTGGGAACAGGCGTGGCAGGAACCTGGTTTTGGCAAAAGTGGACGAGTTCTCCCGCCCAAAGTGGAGACGTTTGGGTGTCAGGCGCTAAACTACCTAGATCGGAAGCTTCTAAAATCATTGACCCGCAAGGCACTCTCTTCAACAACTCCATTCAGCACCCCTCCACCTCGCCAAACAACGGAGAGCCAAGCCTGTCTACCCGGACAACGTCACCTCAAATCATTGAATTTTCAGCAGAAAAAGTCGCCACCACCCTGGAAGGAAATTTGCCGGATGGGATGTCTCAGTCTTACTTGTTTAATGCGTCCAAGGGACAAATTCTCACTACAACCCTGCATGGAGCCAGTGTGGTGATGAATGTACTGCATTCCAACCAGGACGGAATTGATGCGGCGGCTTATCAAACTCGGAGTTGGACGGGTCAACTCCCAGCGGATGGTCAGTATTTAATTCAGGTGTCTGGTTCTGGGGGATACACCCTGGACGTTGCCATTACGCCAGTTTCCCGACCTATTCAAGATCGCACCGATCGCATCTCCTTCGCTCGTGGAACCAATGGCACCACAGTCACAGGTTCCATCGTCCCCAAACAAATTCGCCGCTACTTGCTCAAAGCTAACCAGGGGCAATTGGTGCTGGTGAAGGTGATTCAAGGAAATGCTAACTTCAGCGCGATCGCCCCCAACGGTCAACGTCTTGGTGGCTCGACGACCCATTCAAACGAGTGGAAGGGGCAACTGCCAATGGCAGGCGACTACGTAATTGAAGTTTCCGCTGCCCAACCCGGAGATTTTGCCCTGGCGTTGGAAGTGTTCTAAGTTGTCCTTCGTCATCGGTCATTGGTCATTCGTTCATCTGCAAAGGACAAATGATCAGTGAGAGCTACATCAGCCATTGGCTCACCTGCAAAGGACAAATGACGAATGACCATTGACTACTGCACGACAATGATGCAGATTGTCAGCAAAAATTGACCTGACAATCTGTGACCGTTGCCTCAAGGTGAGATCAGCTATGGTTAAAGTTAGTTATTTTGAGGAAGCTGACCAGTGAGCCTAGACGCACTACTTCAAACCCCATCCACTTTTAGCCCATCGAGTTATCCCGTTACACCCTTCACCCCAGAAGAGTTTGACGAGTACGTTATGAAAACCTATGCCCGCTATCCGATTACATTGGAGCGAGGTGAAGGATGCCGAGTGTGGGATGCTGAGGGGCGCGAATATCTAGACTTTGTGGCGGGAATTGCCACCTGCACTCTGGGTCATGCTCATCCCGTCATGGTGGAAGCGGTCACCAAGCAAATTCAAACGTTGCACCATGTTTCCAACCTCTACTACACCACCGCTCAAGGTGAGTTGGCTAAGTGGCTGGTGGAGCATTCTTGCGCCGATCGGGTTTTCTTCTGCAACTCTGGAGCCGAAGCCAACGAGGGCGCAATTAAATTAGCCCGAAAGTATGCCCACGATGTGCGGGGTATCGCCGATCCCGTCATCCTCACTGCCCATGCCAGTTTTCACGGGCGCACCCTGGCAACCATCACCGCCACCGGACAGCCCAAGTATCAAAAAGGTTTCAGTCCGCTGGTTCCAGGCTTCCATTATGTGCCTTACAACGACATTGCCGCCTTGGAGCAAGCGATCGCTGAACTTGACCAAAATCAGCCCCGCGTTGCCGCCATTTTGCTGGAAGCGTTGCAAGGGGAGGGAGGCGTTCGCCCTGGAGAGACGGCATACTTCCAGCGGATTCGCCAAATTTGCGATGAGAAAGGTATTTTGCTGATTTGTGATGAAGTTCAGGTCGGCATGGGGCGCTCTGGCAAACTGTGGGGCTACGAGAACCACGGCATCGAACCGGATATCTTCACATCTGCGAAAGGGTTAGGCGGCGGCATTCCGATCGGTGCCATGCTGTGTAAAGCCTCTTGCAATGTTTTCCAGCCGGGCGACCATGCCAGCACGTTTGGAGGGAATCCCTTTGCCACCGCGATCGCCTTAGCCGTGTGCAAAACGATCGAACAAGAAAATCTGCTGCAAAACGTGCAGGAGCGTGGGGAACAGTTAAGATCTGGTCTTCAAGCGATCGCTCAACGCTATCCCGACAAAGTTGCCGACGTGCGGGGTTGGGGCTTGATCAGTGGCTTAGAACTCCAGGCAGACATTGACCTGACCTCGGCTCAAGTGGTGCAATCCGCCATCAATCAAGGCGTGCTTCTAGTTCCTGCCGGACCGAAGGTTGTCCGCTTCGTCCCACCATTGATTGTGAAGGCGGCTGAGATCGACCAGGCATTGGGAGCGATCGACCAAGCTTTGGCGACTTTGTAGAGAAGTGAGTGGGTAGATGGGTAGGTGGGTAGATGGGTAAACGAGTAGGTGGGTAGGTGGGTAAACGAGTAGGTGGGTAGATGGGTAGATGGGTAGATGGGTAGATGACTAAGTTTTACCTGATGAGATCCCTTCTCCACTCACCCGCTCACTCACCCACTCCCAGGGCAAACGCATCTAAATTATGGGAAGGGAGCGAGTGAGATACTGGTTTAACCCATGTATCCATATCGCTGATTGCCCCATGACTTCACCGACTGCAACGCTATTAGAGCATTTTACGAACTTAGAAGACCCCCGAG
>JANRIN010000156.1:0-82921 GCA_033764965.1 Leptolyngbyaceae cyanobacterium bins.302
TCGCTACGGGTCGATTCCCCGTCCCTTGGGGCGCATGAGGTACAGCAGTCTAGTGGGGCGCTGTTGAGCGAAGTCGAGCCGCGTAGCGTGTGAGGCGTAGTGAAGTGATACACCGTCCGCTTGCGGCGGTGACGTTCATTGTCGATCTTTGGGGATTGGCTCAAAAGTATGACCAAACTGCCTTAATTCACTCAATTACCCACCAGTACACTCTTTTGCAAGAGCAGGCAAAGGTAAAGCCTTAAGATAAATTTCAATTGAAGTAAAATTTAAAAAGCTGTGTAATGGTGGAATTCAGCGACTGGCGAAGGCGCAGCGAGAAACGAGTCAATGGCTGCACATTGCCCAGCATCCAAACTGGCAAAGACCAAAACCTGCTGGAGCAACTCTTGATTTTGCTCAAGATAGGAAGGCTTGACTGAATCATTAGCTCTTCTGATACCATCCCAAGTGTGCTTTATATCGGTTGGATCTTCGACAGGAAGAACCTTAAACCACCCAGACGTTATGCCATTACAAAATTGGTAGAGCGACTTTAGCTCCGTTGGTAAGCCGCCAAGTTTTGCTTCAACCTCATTCAACACCTGTGGCTCAACTGGGTTTGGCACACTGAAGTGGTAACGTGTCTGCCAATCTGCAACTACCGTCTTCCAGTCCGCCATGTCTTCCCGCATAGAAACATCTCTTGTTAGGAAGGGGAAGTGCAGTCGTTAGAAATCAAAGTAGATGTAGGGTAATGCGCCTTGGAGAGCCAAAAACCAGACCGCAAATAGGCAAGCAGGCACCAGTATCTTCTTTCAATCCGATACACCACAACCATCGTACTCTGCGCCGAAAAAGTGGAACAATATGCTCCACCTCAAACGGCAAATTGAAAACCACTTCGGGAGCTTTGCAATATTCGCAACGATGATTTGTGCGTTGAGCGATCGCTGCGTAGGAAGGATTCATTCATTCCCTTGCTGCACCAACATCCAAGTACGGGCTGTCGCCGCTTGCAGTTCCAGTTCAACTAAACCATTCAACTCTGTTTGTTGTTCTGGCGGCAGTTCCTGCCCTTGATCCCTTGCTGACCGCCATAAGTTCATCAATTCCGATAATCGTTCCTGCTGTTCAGCATTGAAAAATGGGTCAGGACGAAAGCTTTGAATGACCAATAACGCACTGAATTCAATCTCATCCAATTGAGCGGTTAGGGCATCTAGAGCTTGTCCTGCGGTTTTACCAACAGAATACTTATCCCCTGCGATCGCTCGATAAGCTCTTTCACCATTCACATCAGAGATTGGCAAGATAGATACTGTAGTCATGAATCTCGCTCAAGATCACTTGACTTAAATTATAGTTCCCCTTGTCTTCCCAGCAGCTTTTAGAAGAGCGACCTCAGCAGCATTATGCGGTGACGAACTCCAAGTACCGACAGTAATGTGGGTGTACCGTTACCACCAACCTTTAGGCGATTCCGATTGGCTCTGAATGCGACCTTCCATCCTAAGATAAGGAATCATTGCAGTTGGGATGGTGGCGCTATGCGGATTTTGATCATGGGGGGGACGCGGTTTATTGGGGTGTACCTGACACGGTTGCTATATGAGCAGGAACACGAAGTTGTGCTGTTCAACCGGGGCAACAAACCTGCGCCTGTGAGTGGAGTGGAGCAAATTCAGGGCGATCGTACCAATCCCGCAGACCTGAAAGAGAAACTGGATGGGCAAGAATTTGATGCCATCTTCGACAACAATGGTCGCGAACTGAGCGACACCCAACCCCTGGCGGAGATCTTCAAAGACCGGGTGAAGCACTTTGTTTACATGAGTTCGGCGGGGGTTTATCTCAAATCCGATCAGATGCCCCATGTAGAAGGCGATCTCGTTGATCCCAAGAGTCGGCACAAGGGCAAGCACGAGACGGAAGCTTACCTGGCAGAGCAGAGATTGCCCTTCACCTCCATCCGCCCCACCTATATATACGGTCCGCAAAACTACAACGACCTGGAAGCCTGGTTTTTCGATCGCATTGTGCGCGATCGTCCCCTCTTCATTCCTGGCAACGGCATGGCAATCACGCAATTTGGGCACGTCAGAGACTTAGCTCAGGCAATGGTGCAGGTGTTGGGTAATCGTCGTGCAGTGGGGCAAATTTACAATGTGTCGGGCGATCGCTACGTCACCTTTGATGGGTTAGCCCGTGCCTGTGCAATTGCGGCGGGTAAATCTCCTGATGATCTGCAGATTGTTCACTACGATCCCAAGAAGTTTGACTTTGGTAAGCGTAAAGCCTTCCCCATGCGTCCTCAACACTTCTTTGCCTCGGTACAGAAAGCCATGAGTGATCTGTATTGGAAGCCGGAATTTGATCTGATTTCTGGCTTGAAGGATTCCTACGAAAACGATTTTCTTGCCACCGAAAGAGACAAAGCCGATGTAGACTTTTCGGTTGATGAGCAGATCTTGAACGGGGGCTAGGGAGTAGGGGTTAGGGGTTGGGAAGCGGGAACTAGGGGTTAGGAGCTAGAGGTTAGATCAGATTTTGATACCTGGCACCCAGAACCTAATTCCTAATATTCTCTGCCAGTTCCTACTTCCTAACTCCCAATAGCCAATCCCTACTTCCCAACCCCCCGTAACCAACCCCCAACCCCTAACCCCTAACCCCTAACCCCCCCTGAGGTTTCTTGTGCTTCTCCAATTCTTTGCGATCGCCGCATCTATCACCCTGCTTGTTATCGGGCTGTACCTTCTGCTGTTGGAAGTGCAGTTTCGTCGTCGTCCGGGTAACAAGTTGGAAGCGACGGTTGGCACTTGGGAACTGAAGGTGAAGGAGCACGATCGCTATCTGCTGGTAGGTGAGATGGAGTTGATCAACCGGACTCAAAAGCTAGAGATTATGGTGCCGGAAATTGGGGCAGAAGTTTCCTTATTTTCGGGGGCAAGTTTGCAGGGTGTCACGACTCAAACTCGGATCATTCCTCATCATCCCGATGCTGAAGCCCGTCCAGATGATTACTGGTTTGCGTACATTGTCAAAGTTGGGAAACGCACCACAATCGCAGTGGAAATCGAGATTCGGGGTGAGCATCTGGATGCTCTGAAATTAGCGTGGATTCGGCTCAATTACCTGACCTATGGACCGCAGGGACGGATTCCGAAAGTGCGCCATGTGGTGGTGCCGTTTCAATTCCCAACCATTGAAGAGTCGAATCATTGGCGATCGACTCCCAGTGCGGAAGTTTTGCCGATTCGGACGCATATTCTGACGGAGTTGGATAACCCTGTCGAGATAATCAAGCGGTATGTGGCTCCCCACGCAAAACCTGGTGATATTGTGACAATCGGTGAAACCCCGATCGCGATTATGCAGGGTCGTTTCCGGCATCCCAGCGAGATTAAACCGGGATGGGTCGCCAAACGCATTTGTTATCTCTTCTTGCCGACTTCTAGTTTGGCTACCGCGTGTGGGATGCAGTCCTTAATCGATGTGGTGGGGGCAAGACGGGTGTTGTGGGCGTTTTTTGTGGGCGCGATCGCCAAGCTGTTCAAACAACCAGGCGTGTTCTATCAACTGGCAGGGGAGCAAGCGCGACTGATTGATGACGTGACTGGAACCTTACCGCCCTTTGATCAATTTATTGTCTACGGACCCGAAAATGCTCAAGCCGTTGTCGACCAGATTCGGCAAGAAACAGGGTTGGAGTCCGCGATCGTCGATGTCAACGATTTGGGTGCCGTGAAAATTCTGGCAGCCACAGCAGGCGCATCCCAATCGGTGCTGGAACAAGCCCTGAAGAAAAATCCCGCTGGCAATGCTGATGAACAAACCCCCGTCGTGCTGATTCGTCCGACCTGATTGTTGACTCACCCACCCATCTCCCCCCTCACCCGGTTCTGCTCCGAATCTCTACCTGAAGGAATAGAAGGAAGATGTCGTGTAGGCTCCTGCGTTAAACCGTTTAGAATGATAGGGTGTAAGTTGTCTATTGCATCGCCACCCACGATCGCTCACTGCTACTGAATATGACTCAAGCTTTTCCTCCTTCCTCAGAATTGTCGATCCGCTCGGTTCGCTACACCGAGTTTGAGGCGATCGAGCGGAATTGCACGGTCTCCGACGAGGATCAAGGTTTGAGCTACTCTATCAGCCCCGATCGTTTCCCAAAATCTGCTCACGCCTACGCCCCTTTAAGACTGTTGGATCTGATTCTCAATCGCCCTCAACAATTTGGGGCTTACCTGAGCGATCGAGACAGTAAACCGCAAGGGGTGATTCAAATCTCGCCCTTCAATCGCACTCGGAGCACTTGGCGGGTTGATCAAGTTGCTGTGTTGCCCAGGGAAGCGAACAATTCAGCAGATGATGCCACCCTTGACCTAGCAGAAAAGCCAGCGACAACTGCCACCTATAGCCCCACCCTGAGTAGTGTTGGTTCGCTGCTGCTGCGTCATTGTTTTGAAGCGGTGTGGGAGGCTCGCACCTGGCTCCTAGAAATTGAGATTAATAACAAAGAGTTGTTAGCGTTGTATCGCCAAAATGGGTTTCAGCCTTTGGCAAGAATGACCCATTGGGAAATTGATCCCAATCAATTGCAAGATCTGGCGCAACACGAACCCGATCTGCCTAATTTGTTGCCCGTCAGCAATTCGGATGCCCAACTGTTATACCAACTCGATACGATGTCGATGCCAGCGAATATTCGTCAGGTGTTCGATCGCCACATTGCCGATTTCAGAATTAGCCTGGTAGGTTCGTTGCTGCGCGGCATCAAGAGTTGGCTCAACCACACCGAAGTTGTCAGTGGTTATGTGTTTGAACCGCAACGTAAAGCCGCAATTGGATACTTTCAGGTGCAGTTGTGCCGGGATGGTTCCAAACCCCATCACGCTCAACTTACCGTGCATCCGGCTTATACCTGGCTGTATCCTGAGTTAATGGCGCAAATGGCACGGATTACGCAAGAGTTTCCCTCCCAATCGCTGCGGCTAACTTCGGCGGCGGAATATCAATCTGAGCGGGAGGAATACCTGGAGCGAATGGGAGCAACTCGATTCGCCCACACCTTAATGATGTCGCGATCGGTGTGGCACAAGGTGCGGGAATCGAAACTAGGGGCATTGGAAAACTTGCAATTGCCAGAAGTGCTGCAAGGTTTGAAACCATCTCGTAAGGCAATTCCGAGCCGCATTTCTGTAACTTCGCCTCCCCAGGAACCGCGATCGCCCGGACAGCCTCCCAGTTCGTTTGCCAAGCCGGACAATCGAGGCAAGGGGATATTAAATCTGCCTTCTCCGACTGACCCACCCCAGGAAGGACCTTGTTGTTAGCCAGGAGAGGGGAATGGCGATCGCAGCGCTAGGTTTAGACGTGGGACGTAAGCGGATTGGTGTTGCAGGCTGCGATGGCACTGGACTGATTGCCTTTGGACTGACAACCATCTACCGCAAAACCTTTGATCAAGACCTGGCTCAAATCCAGCAACTGGTAAAGGAACGTCAGGTCACCACTTTAGTGGTGGGGTTGCCCTACTCAATGGATGGCTCCCTGGGCTTTCAGGCAAAGCAAGTACAGAAATTTGCCAAAGCGATCGCTGCCGCCCTGAATCTTCCCCTGGTTTATGTGGATGAGCGGCTAACCTCCTTTCAGGCAGAGCAACTGTTGCAAGCGGAGGGCATTTCTCCGTCCCGCCACAAAGATCTCATCGATCGCAAGGCAGCGGCAATCATCTTGCAGCAATGGTTAGAAGATCAGCGCCAGCAGATCATTCCCCCGTCTGAAAATGAGCTAAAGCAAGAATTTCTCTAGAAAACTGCTGAAAAAATGACAAACTGGCAACAGAGTTTGGCAGAATGCTGGTTGAGCGCTAACCATGAGGAGACTCCACGATGAGTAGTGAAGATGATATTCGGAACAGTGGCGAATCTGAAGCAGAAGAAATCGTCGTTTTAACAGATGAAGCCGGACGCACCCTGACCTGCTCGGTGGAGAGATATCTGGAGGTAGAAAATCAGGATTATGTGCTGTTGCTGCCTCTGGACGCACCCGTGGAGATTTTTGTGTGGGAAGGAGATGAAGAGGACGAGGAAGAAGCCGTACCTGTTGAAGATGAAGCCGAAATTGACACGTTGTTCAATACAGCCAAGGCAGTTTTAGAGGAGCAAAATCTCACCCTGAAACGCACCGCAATCCTGCTGACAGTGGAAGGCGATTTGCCCGATCTAGACAGCGATGATGAATTTGGGGAAGTGTCTTCTGAAAATGGAGAAGATGAGGTGGAAGAATTGCAACATCTCGCCAGCTTTTTCTATGAAGAGCAAGAATTTGCAATCTATGCGCCCCTCGATCCATGCTTCATTCTGGCGCGGTTAGACGAGAACAATCAACCTCATATCCTTTCGTCGGAAGAACTGCAAAAGCTAGAACCCATGCTAGAAATGATCGAAGATCAACTGTTCGACGAGCTGTAATCGTTTCTCATGGCAAAGCGATTTCCAATCAAGTTGCTCTTCCTCAGCTTCATCCTGGTGGGGCTTGGGGCAGCAGCATGGCAAACCTGGAACTGGTGGCTGTGGGCATCGGCTCCGGCAACTGAGGCGATCGCCGCAGAACCCAAACCCCTCAACTTAAACATTCCGCCTGGGACTTCCGCCCAAGAGATCGGGCAAGACTTAGAAACATTGGGCTTGATTCGATCGGCTCAAGCCTGGGATCTTTGGTCCCGCTGGCTCATGTTCCAAGACAAAAATGGTGGGTTTCAGGCAGGCACCTATCAACTCTCGAAATCTCAATCGATGCAGGACATTGCCGCCCAGATTTGGACTGGGGATGTGGCGCAAGCGAGTTTTACCATTCCCGAAGGATGGTCGATTCGAGACATGGCTCAGTATTTTGAGAGTCAGAAATACTTTTCGGCACAAGAATTTATGGATGCGGCAAACCAAATTTCGACAGCAGAGTATCCCTGGTTGCCTACCCAATCCTCCGTTGCCGGATTCCCGCGTCTGGAAGGGTACTTATTTCCCGACACCTACCAACTTCCGGTGGGCAACTCGATTCAGCCAGAGGTTGTAATCAAGCAAATGCTCGATCGCTTTGAGCAGGTTGCCCTACCGATTTACCAACAGCAGCAAGGCAAAACCAGGTTAAGTTTGCCGGAATGGGTGACGCTGGCAAGCATCGTAGAAAAAGAAGCTGTTGTCCCAGAGGAACGAGAGCGGATTTCTGGCGTGTTTCACAATCGCTTACGCAAGCAAATGCCCCTAGCCTCTGATCCAACCGTTGAGTATGCCTTTGGCATCAAGCAAACTCCCGATCGTCCCCTCACCTATCGCCAGGTGGAAATGCCCTCTCCCTACAATACTTACGTGAACGTGGGTTTGCCGCCAGCCCCGATCGCCAGCCCTGGAAAAGCCAGCTTGGAGGCAACCCTCACCCCCGAAGCAACCGACTATCTGTATTTCGTCGCCCGCTATGATGGGACTCATGTTTTTAGCCGCACTCTCGCAGAACACCAGGCAGCTCAAAATACGATTCATGATCAGCGAGAGGCAGCACCATCCACGGTACAGTAGAGAATTCAACCTTTTCCGTCTTCGATTGCGTCAATCGTTCTTCTTCTATGCTCTGGAGCACTCTCCTACAACCCAACCTGACTCTGCAAGGCACCATTCTGCACCTTACCCCCGATATCTTGAAGCAGTATCAGCTAAAAGGCTTGATTTTAGATGTGGATGAGACTTTGGTTCCCTTTCGGGCGGCACAGGCTTCAGCAGAACTTTTGCCCTGGGTGGAAGAGATTCGCCAGGTTGCATCCTTATGGCTTGTGAGCAATAACATTAGTGAGGCGCGGATTCGCCGCATCGGAAAAGCGCTCGATTTGCCTTACATTTCGGGTGCCGGAAAGCCCTCCCGCCGCAAAGTCCGCCGTGCTGTGGAAGCAATGGGTTTGCCCGTCGAGCAAGTGGGTATGGTGGGCGATCGCTTGTTTACTGACGTATTGGCAGGAAATCGCCTGGGTTTGTTTACAGTGTTGGTAGAACCAATGGTAGAACCGAATCAGGTTGTGCGGCGCTCCTCCCTGCATACCCTGGAAGTGTGGATTTCCCAGGTTTTAGGAGCCTCCATCCCGCCACAGAATGCTAAAAAGTAACCAGATGCTTACAAAAGTTAAAGGTTTGAAAGATTTGAGAATATAAAGAAAACATTACGTATTACTCATTTTTCAAGATTTCCTGTCATTCTGGATACAGAATAAATCGGGTCAAGCTTTATAAAGACCTAGTTTTTGAATCCCTGTGAATACTTTTTGTGGAGCGCTGATCCTGTGATAAGGGTTGGCGCTTTGCAATTGGTGCCTTGATCACATTTCACACGCTGGGAGCGATATGTATACTTAACGCACGGAAAGCAGCGGTTTCTGGCTTTTTGTGGTAATACTTTGGGAAAGTTGTTCACCTGAAAATCGTGTGCGGTTTCAAGAACCGCGTATATCATAGGCATCGCATCCGCCCATTTGCTTAGATAAAAATCCGTTGTTCCAGGATTCAACCGCTATGAGTGACGCTACCCAACCCGATATGACTCCATCTCCTTCCCCGCTTGATGACGCTTGCAATCCTGAGAATGAACCAAATTCTGCTCAACCCAACGCAGCTTCTCAGGAATCAGAGGAGGAATGGCAAACGGTTAATTTTCCAGGCGCTTTGAATATTGATGTGATTCCGGTGGATGCGACGCAAGCGGAGCCAGTCAACGAACAACCCCCGCCACTCGACCAGGTGGAATGCCCAGAAGAGAGCGATCGGAACGGTTTGATAACCCAGTTGCAACAAGAAAACGCCACTCTTCAGACACAGATCGCAACCCTGGAATCGGATCTGTCCCAACTGCAAATTGAACTACAGCTAGAAGTGGCTCGGTTCTACTGCAAAGAAACCGAAACGGAAACTCCTGAAGCAGAAATTGATCGGCAGGACACCGTTACTCTTGACGCTGCCCAAACGCAAGTTCAGCACCTTACCCAAGACTTGCAAGCTTCCCAGCAAACCATTCAGCAACAAGCTCACGAAATTGACACCTTGACCCACAAGTTGGATGAAAGCCAGCAGCGCATTGCCCAGCTTGAGCGCGACTGTGCCCTGAGTCAGCAGCGCTATAAAGAACAACTACAACTCGTAGCTCAGGCGGAAGATACCTGTCAGGATTTGCGGATGCGGTTGCATCGTCAGCAGCAGCAAACCTTGCAGTTTAAAGCGGCGCTGGAAAAAAGTATCGAGATGAATGCCAGTCTGGAAATGACTCAAGTGGAACCAGCGGCGACGATCTCTCACCCGGAACAGCAGACTCATGCCAGCGACAATCCCGCCGCTTTTATTCCCAAAGCCAGACCTGTACAACCCTGGTCAACTGCCCCTGGGTTAGCGGCTCCGGCTCATTCTGGTTCTAGACATCATGCGTCTGGACTGCCAAATTTGTTAGCCAAGTTAGCCAGACAGCCTGCTATCCCAGCAGCAGTCTCTCCATCTGATGAGCCAACTCCAGCCCCTCCTTTCAACGCAACGGAAGCGATCGAGGTGCCTGCGGAGCCTACCCCTGCTGCTGTTGATGCAGCCAGCCAGCAAATTTTGGAATTTTTGTTCCCCGATCGTGCCACTCCAGCGACTCCCCATTCGGCTCCACCTGCTGCTGCCGTTTTTGATCTGAGTCCGTTTATTGAAGCGGGCGAAGTAGATACGAATACGATTCCAGTCGATCATGACAATTCAATCGAACCTGCCATTCATCCGCCCACGACATCCGCGATCGCCCCTACCCCAGAGGAAGCCTCTCACCAGCCCAAAGATGGATTATGGGCAGATTTAGCCCGCTTAATTGAGCCAGATTTAGCTCACTCAGACGAGGCACCATTAGCCACGCCCAAGCCCTCTGAGCCAGTTGCGAATTCTCCCTCTTTGGCTCAACCAGCAGACTCCGGACAGACTACCAGATCGATTAATCTCGTTTCCTTTGCTGCGGAGCCATCGGTTGCTGATTCACTCGTCCCAGAAGAGACTTTCCCCCAAGATCTAGAAACGATCGCTCCCAATCCATTTCCTTCCTTTACGCTGCGCCAACCCGGTGAGGGAGAGGTTGAGGAAGCGGCGATCGCGGCTAATGTCCCAATTTTCGACTCCGCAGATACGCCTGTGCCAACAGGCTTTCCTTCGCCCATCCTTTATCCCGCACGGCAACCTAAAAAACTGGCTTCGATGGCAGCCGTAGATTTGCCCAGTTTTCCACGAGGTTAGACAAAACGGTAGCTAGAAAGCCCACCCAAAATCAACGATCGGACACTTGGCTTTGTTCCAAGCTTCTGACCAAACCGATCTTATTCTTCCCTCCCACCTATTTCCTGCGAACTGCTCGCGGTTGTCCCATGCCATCGGTGACGGCGTAGGACTGCACCATCAACCAAAACCACAATTCTGGAAACCGAGGCTCTAACCAGGATTGATTATTGTCCACCCAATCTGGCAACCAACTTCTCAAGAAGGCACTGACAAACGCTCTCGTGGTGAAATCGAAGTAGCTGCCCAACCAGCGGACAAGATCCTTGACACCAGCAAGCTGCCAGATCCAGAGCAACAGAGCCGGATTCTGCCATGCTGCTTTAATTGCCATGCGGTTAAAAGCCAGCCAGCTCACCCGATCTTTGATAAATGCCTCAGCCACGTCTGGTGGTTCGGATGCCAGGATGCCAAAAAACGTATTCAGCATGGAGTTGATGCGCTCTGGTGGAATGAATTGACCCGTCGGCACCATCATGCCTTTGGAGAAGAGCCAGGTGACGGCAATGTTGCTCTGGAAAGCACGAATTTGATTTAAGTGATTGGCGCTTAATAGATCGTGTTTGAGGGCGATATCTAACAAATGGGTGAGACGAGGCAGGTTGCGGATCATGGAGCCGAATCCGGTGAAAACTAAAGGAGACTGAAGCGAGGCAGCATCCCCGATCGCAATTAACCGATCGAAGCCCACCTGACGATCGCGATCGCCCACACTGAAATGACCCGGAATATACCCAAACGTCGGCTTTTTCCAGACCAACTGATCCACATCACAGCGGCGATACTCTGGCAGGATGGTGAAAAAGTCCTCATACATTTCCAGTAAAGAGCCAGGATTCTCAGGATGAACCTGGTGGTAATGGAACAGATAAAAGGTCAACTCATCCTTTTCAGCGGGAAATAGTTCCCAAATCAGTTGTCGTCCGCGAGAAATATCGCCATGACTGTTTAAAACGTCTCCATAGCGGGCATCCCACACTCCCGGCTCAAACCCGCTGGCGATCACCGCCCCCACCGTCGGACACACACTGTCAAACGCCCGTCCGCCATTGAACTGCCACGCGATCGGAGAAGCGGTTCCCATCGCATCCACCAGTAATCGCCCACTGACGGACTTGGCAGATTGAGTTGGCAAGTGCAGGCATTGAACCGTCACCTGATCACCATCCACGTCTGCCCGAATAAACTCCACTTCATCCCAAATCTCGCCACCCCACGCCCGCAGTTTTTCCCCACAGACGCGCAGCAGTTTTTCCGCATCCAATCCCACGTTTAGAACGGTAGGAGTGTGTAATACGGGTGCCTTTGCCTGGGGCGGATTGTTGGCATCAAAAAACTTGTGAAACCCATCCACATATTCCCGCGCAATCAATGCCTCAAATTCATCGGCAGTAAACAATCCCAAATCGATGACATTTTGAAATTCACTGCGAGAAATATTCCACTCCCGGTGCATTCTGCCAAAGGGCATTCGTTCGATTAACAGCACGCGGTAGCCCGATCGTGCCATTGCAGCGGCATGGATTACGCCCAGAGCACCACCAATATAGATCAGGTCGTAGTGGGAGTTGGGGGTTGGGGGTTAGGGGAAGATCGAAAGATGACTTGCTTGGGGTGCTGGGGAGCTTTGACACTTTCTCGCCAGCGCTGCTCCCACCAATAGACGCGGCTCAGATCGTACTCACCATTGGGCATTTTCTGGAAGTACCGCACTGTTAATGGATATTGATCCGCTAGAGCTTCGAATATGGAGGTTTGGGTGAGATCGATCGCGGGTGGGGACGGATAGTGGTGAGGAAATTGTTTCCGGATTGTGTTTATCAAGTATCGTAGGGTGTCTTGCTCGCGTGGAAGCGGTTTGGTTGCCCAGCGAAAGGCTTTTAAGTAAGTCGTGCGTTGGACTGTCCAAACGACGATCGCGAGTTCGTCCGGTAGTTCCAGGGAGGTTTCAGAAATGGCAGAGGGGCGGAATGTAGATGAGGAGAACTGCAACCGAATCCCATCTGGAGTGATGATTTTTTTGCCGACTTCTGGGTTGAACTCGTCTTTTAACCATGATTTGACCGCGATCGTGTCCGGTGTGGGGACTTCGATATAAAGGATCTCCTTCATCTGCCTTTGAAAAACTCCAATGAATGATCACCAAAACTTAGATTAAGAAGTGCTTAAACTGCGTTAGACTTCATTAGCATTGTGCTAGAAAACTTAACACTGCTCTCATTATTGTCACTGGTCTTGATTATTGCTACTCGTCTTGATTATTGGTGGTCTGCTTTATCGCTCTCGTTGCTGCTCCTCCGTTTACGTCCTTTAATCTCGCCATGAACTATCCTATTCCAGCTAGTCCCCAGGAAGTTGTCGCGCTTCGGCAAGAAACCATCAATGAAGAGTTAATTGCGTCTGCGATCGTGGGTGTGATTCAGGTGGCGCGTTCCAATGGGCAATCTCTAGATGAACTTAAAACAGAGATTTTGGCAGACGATGCCTTACTGGATTTGCAGCAACGACGTTGGCTGAGTGAAGTGGTGGCGGTTGCCTGGCAGGAAATGGCTTAATATTTTGACTGCTGATTTTCTGTCTTATGATCAGTTAACAAGCAACACACCTATTGAGTTTCACGAGGCTGAAGCAGAGCATGGAAAATAAACTGATGCTAATGATTCCGGGACCGACTCCGGTGCCAGAAAACGTACTCCTGGCGATGGCGAAACATCCGATGGGGCATCGAAGCGGTGATTTCTCCGAGATTATGGCAGAAGTGACACAGAATTTGAAGTGGCTCCACCAAACCCAGAATGATGTGCTGATTTTAACGGCAAGCGGCACCGGGGCGATGGAAGCGGGGATTATTAACTTTTTGAGTCCGGGCGATCGTGTGTTGGTGGGCTGTAACGGGAAGTTTGGCGATCGCTGGGGGGAAGTTTGCGATGCCTATGGACTGCAAACCGAACGAGTGACCGCGGAGTGGGGTAAGGCGCTGGATCCGGAGCAGTTCCGCGAAAAACTGGAAACCGATCGGGAAAAGACGATCAAAGCTGTCATTATTACCCACAGCGAAACTTCTACCGGTGTACTCAACGATTTGGAGACGATCAATCGCCACGTCAAAGCCCACGGAGAAGCGCTGATCATTGTGGATTGTGTCACCAGTTTGGGAGCAACGAGCGTCCCGATCGATGAATGGGGTCTGGATGTCGTCGGTTCCGGTTCTCAAAAAGGCTACATGATTCCGCCTGGTTTGGGGTTTGTCTCTGTTAGTGCCAAAGCCTGGGATGCTTACAAGACTGCGAAATTGCCCCGCTACTACCTGGATTTGGGCAAATACAAAAAGGATGCCGCCAAAAACACAACACCTTTCACGCCGCCGGTCAATATGTTCTTTGCCCTGCAAGCGGCACTGCGGATGATGCAGGCAGAAGGATTGGAGCATATTTTTGCTCGGCACCATCGGCACACGGCAGCAACACGGGCAGCGGTCAAGGCGATGGGTCTACCGTTGTTTACAGCCGATGAAGTCGCCAGTCCTTCCATTACGGCAGTGATCCCCGATAGTGTGGATGCGGAAAAAATTCGTTCTGTGATGAAGAAGCGGTTTGATATTGCGCTGGCAGGCGGACAAGACCACCTCAAGGGCAAGATCTTCCGGATTGGGCACCTGGGCTTTGTCAGCGATCGTGATATTCTTTCTGCTCTGGGTTCGCTGGAAGCGACGTTGTTAGAACTGGGGCATCCGCAGCTTACGCCCGGAGCAGGGGTGACTGCGGCAGCAAAGGTGTTTGCGGGCTTGTAAAAGTTGTCTCTCTCTGATAAGCATCTCTAATACGTAGAACCCTGATAGCTAAAGAGCGGGCTGATAGTTCAGACCCGCTCTTCTAGTAGAAATTAATTGTGTGAAATCAACGATCGCATCAATCAAGAAGCTCCTTGACCCTCGGCGACTGACCCTCGGTTGAGTCATGACCTTTCCTCCTGCACTGTTTCAGTGTTTCAAACCGACTAAGCGTTTTCCAGCCAATCATAAATTTGATCCAGTTGTTCCAACGTCACCAGTCCGTATTGCCACAGGATCATGGGCAAGGGACCCGGATCGTGTTCTGAATGGCGCAGTGCGATCGCGATCGATGCGGCTGAAATTGCTAATTCATCTTGCAGGAATCGGATTAGTCGAGTGTAAGTTGAAGTTCCCATCCGTATTTCACCTCCGCCGGAGCACCAGGGATTAGATTTTGGTCTAGTCGTTAGAAGCTTGATTAAGGTTCCACTCCTGGACAACAAGTTCGATAGCTGAGTTTCCCAGATGGTATCTAAAAAACTTCAACTGAAGTTAATGTTTACTAAAGCAGGGCTGTCTATCATCTGGCATCTGCAAATCTACAGACCTTTACACGGGGATCAGACGAATTTAAGTCTATTTACGGAGAAGTTGTCAGTGGCTCTAATCAGTGGCTCTAATTAGTGGCTCTAAAATGTTGGCGCAGGGGAACTGTTGAATTGGAAAATGTGTCAAGATTTACAAACTTTTAAGGTGAATGATAGAGTTCAATCTGATATGGCATGACTTGTTTACGATCAATTGACTGCATCAGCTACATCACAGGTTCCTTGGTTTGCGTATGCACACAACTCTGGTTGCACCCCGTCAAAATACTGCCCATTCTGTTCACCCACTTAAGATTGTGGCGATCGGAGACAGCATTGTTTATGGATTTGGAGATCCGATCGGGGGTGGCTGGGTCGAGCGCCTGCGCCGACAGTGGATGGCTCCTGATAGTGAAGGTCATGCCGTCTACAACCTTGGCATTCGGGGGGATGGAGTCAAGCAGGTGGCGCAGCGGTTAGAACATGAGTTTCGCAATCGGGGTGAATTGCGTAATCGGGTGCCAGACTTGATGATTCTATCGGTAGGGGTGAATGATTCAGCCCGCCTGAATAAACCCGACGGTAGAAATTTCACTGATTATGATGGGTTTCAACACGAGTTAGGTTTATTGCTCGATCGCGCCACGCGCCTTTGCCCAGTTCTCTTTATTGGCATGGTGCCCGTAGATGAGTCAAAAATGCCATTCCTCGATTGCTTGTACTACAACCATGCCGACCAGATTCGCTATAAGCAAGCCACTGAAGCAGCCTGTCAAGCGCGACACATTCCCTACCTGGATGTGTTTTCCCATTGGATGGCAAAAGGCGAAGCCTGGTGTCGTGAACACCAACTTGAGGATGGCTTGCACCCCAACGTATTTGGTTATCAGGCGTTATTAGAAACGGTGACAACCTGGAAGCCCTTTGTCGAAAAGGTATCGATTGATTGAGGTGATCAATGCCAGTTCTCGTCGTTGCTACTGGAAATCCCGGCAAACTCAAGGAGATGCAGGCATATTTGACTCATCTCGACTGTGAACTGCAACTCAAGCCGGATGATCTGGAAATTGAGGAAACCGGTACCACCTTTGCAGAGAATGCTTGTTTGAAAGCTGCTCAAGTGGCAAGGGCATTAAATACCTGGGCGATCGCGGATGATTCTGGCTTGGAAGTGGATGCCCTGGGAGGTGCGCCGGGAATTTATTCTGCCCGTTACGCCCAGTCCGATGCTGACTGCATTCAACGGTTGCTGCATGAACTGGAAGGAGAGCCTAACCGCAGTGCCAGGTTTGTTTGTGTGGTGGCAGTTGCACGTCCTGATGGCACGATCGCCCATCAAGCAGAGGGAATTTGTGCGGGTGAGATCCTTCATGCTGCCAGGGGAACGGGTGGCTTTGGCTATGACCCAATTTTTTACGTCTCAGATCAGCAAATGACTTTTGCGGAGATGCCCCCCGAAATCAAACATTCCATTAGCCATCGCGGACACGCCTTCCAGCTTCTACTACCTGAACTTTCCAAGCTTTTGCAATCAGAAAAGCCTTGAAAAGCGGTTTTATAAAGTTTTCAAGAAGATTGCTGGAATGTTCCGGGAGCGATATCCGTAAGTTTGGGGATCAGCTTAATATATCCTCAGAGGTTTTCGGTATTTATACGTAGTCAAGTTCATAGTTTTACTAGTATGCAATCAGCGACGAATTTAGAGGCGTTGGCGTGTCCTGATTTGAGCGCAGGGCTGTTTGCTCCTCATGCCTCGGTGTTTTCTGTTTCTAAGCGGTTTCTCGACATTGTTGGTAGTTTGATCGGATTGGGTCTTCTAGCAATTTTGGTGGTTCCGATCGCGATCGCCATCAAGCTAGATAGTCCCGGCTCAGTCTTCTACTCTCAAGTTCGCTATGGATTGATGGGAAAGCCTTTCCGGATCTACAAATTTCGCTCAATGGTTGCCAATGCAGATCAGCTAAAATCTCAAGTTCACAACGAAGCTAAGGGGCTGATCTTTAAAAACTCCAATGATCCACGCATTACGCGAGTTGGACGTTTTCTACGCAGAACCAGCATTGATGAATTTCCCCAGTTTTGGAACGTCTTGAAAGGGGAAATGAGCCTGGTGGGAACTCGTCCTCCGACTGCGGATGAAATTGCCTACTACCGGGAGCACCACTGGCAGCGGCTTGTAGTCAAACCTGGAATTACTGGAGAATGGCAGGTGAGCGGGCGATCGCTGATCCAGGACTTTGAAGATATAGTCCAGCTTGACTTACGCTACCAAGCCCAATGGCATCCCTTGTACGATTTGAGTTTAATCTTCAAAACTGTTTTGGTCTTGCTGGCAAAGCGAGGCGCGTACTAGCAATACTCGCACCCATGAAAAAGCAGGCGAAATGGTTCACCTGCTTTTTTCGATTAATTGATTACTTTTACACTGCCATCTTGGTTTGCAGTTGCTTCTTCGCTTCCTTGAACTGGGTTGCCAGTTGTTCGCTCTGCTCCGAAGAACAGTTGTTGCGAATAGCTGCAAACATGGTGCTTTCTTCCTGACGAACGTGATCCATCACAATGTCCATCAGTTGCTTCACCTGACTCTTGAACTCAGAAGAGGCAGGGCTGAGTGCCTTGATTTGGTCAAGCATCACTTTCATTTGAGCCTGCTCATCGTACAGTTCCTGGGTGTCATCAGCACCATAGAACGATCGCACAGCGGGGTAAACCACTTGCTCCTCTGCTCCAGCGTGAGCCGTCAAATCTTTGTAGAGTTGACCGAAGTATTCCTGAATCTTTTGCGGATCGTTGCTCTTCTGGATTTCCGCAAACAGGACGTTCACCTTTTGGTGATCCATGCGGATCACATCCTGAATGTTCATGTCGGACTTATCACTGTTTTGGGTGACAACGCTACCAGCAACTCCGGTGAGTGCGGCAACAGCATCCTGCACTCGTGCCCACAGTCCTTGATCCGCTTCCATGCCAGTCATTTCTAACACGCCCAAAATTTCCAACACGCCTTTAAGTTGCTCCTGGTGAGCGCGGTTTTCAAAGTTGACTGTGTTCAAAGGACCGATCGCCGCATCTACATCAGCCCCTACTTTTTGAGCTGCCTTGTGGATGATGATACCGGACATTGCCTGAGCGTGCTTCAGCAGCTCATGCTGAAATACTTTCTTGTAAAAGCTCAACTCAGACCCTTGCATCAAGCTCTCAGTTTGCTTGATCATTTCCTCCATTTCAGGGCTAGGTTTTGCCTGAATGCCGTATTGAGTAATGGCGGTTTCCAGGATACCCATGTTCTTTTGATCATCTTCCAACATATGGCGGAAGCGATCGCGAATTTCATCGTTGTTGCATTCTTGAATAAATTTTTGCTCGTTTGCGATCAGCAGGTTTTGCACAGCACGCATATCGGCTAGCTTTTCAGCAATTGCCGTGCGTTTAGCGTCTGTTAAAGATGTAACCATTTCTTGTTCTCCTAATCACTACAAAGCCGCAGATAGCTCAATGGTCACACGGTTTTTTTAGTAGTTACTCCCTCCAGAGATAGGTCGCTATCGGGGCTAGAGAAGGAGAGTCGTTATTGTGATTACAAAAGAGTATTACCAGGTTAGGATTCCCTCTCTAGTGGGAAGAGAAACAGGATTTCTGCTTCTAGCGTGAAAGAAGCTATCAATCAATATGAAAGGAAATCCGTTATGAATAACAAAGATGCAGCCGCAAATGTAGAGACAAACGACAACGAAATTAAGCAACCCATGCAACCAGAACAAGTTGATCCAGCCCAAAAACAATGGATTAAGGAAGAGATGGAAAAGGGTGGAAAAAGCTTGACAGCTAACCCTGGCGATCGCATTGATGATTCAAAATCATTGGAAGAAAAAGCCAAGCAAGTTGCAGTTGATGCCCCCGACATTACTGGTGATCATATTGTTGTGCCAACTTACTTTGTCGTTGATTATCCAGATGGTCACGAAGAAGCGTTGCACCACGTTAAGGATGCAGAAGCAATCTCAGATGTCATTCGGCAGGCACGAGTCGATGAGAACGGTGAACGTGTTTGGGATTAGTTGACTCACAACATTGACGTACAAAGCTATCGCATTAGGAGGTTTACATGGTTCAGGCAAAGCCAAAAAGCCAACCCCCTCAGCATCAAGATCAAAGACCAGGAGTTGAGTCTGAGATGACTCCTGCACCCCAGTTTGAGGATTCTACCTACCAGGGAAGCGGCAAACTGCAAGGCAAAGTTGCATTGATCACAGGCGGAGATAGTGGAATTGGACGCTCTGTCGCATTATTTTTTGCCAAAGAAGGGGCAGATGTGGCGATCGTCTACTTGAGTGAGCACGATGATGCCAACAAAACCAGGGAGTTGGTAGAGCAGGAAGGGCGACGCTGTGTGACGATCGCGGGTGATATTGGCGATGAGCAACTTTGCCAGGATGCGGTGCACCAGGCGATCGAAACCTTGGGCAAACTGGACATTTTGGTGAACAATGCGGCAGAACAGCATCCCCAGGAGAGCATTGAGCAAATTAGCGCGGCGCAACTGGAGCAAACCTTCCGCACTAACATTTTTAGTATGTTCTTCCTGTGCAAAGCTGCCTTACCACACCTGAAGCCAGGTAGCAGTATCATCAACACCACGTCAGTCACCGCTTACAAAGGCAATCCTCAACTGATTGACTACTCTTCCACCAAAGGGGCGATCGTGGCATTTACCCGATCGCTGTCTCAAGCACTCGTGGAAAAAGGAATTCGGGTCAACGGGGTTGCGCCCGGTCCCATCTGGACTCCCCTCATCCCCTCAACGTTCCCCGAAGAAAAAGTTGAGAGCTTTGGTAAGCAGGTGCCCATGCAACGCGCCGGACAACCGGAAGAAGTTGCACCCAGTTACGTTTTCTTGGCATCGAATGACTCGTCTTACATGACCGGACAAATTCTGCATCCCAACGGGGGTAGCGTTGTGAATGGCTAATCGGTTGTTGCCGAAAAGCAGTATGAATCGAAACGAAGTTCCGATCATACTGCGCCTTTTTCAGACCCAGAATTAGCAACGCCCTAATCGTGATAAAGGGGAAAGCCGCAGGACGTTCGGCGATGCTCAGACGGTGACGAGCGCTCAGTCGCATCGTCTCCATTTACATTCTGGTCGGCAAATACAAGGTGAAGGTACTGCCTTCTCCTAACTTGGATTCAACCTGAATTTTCCCCTGGTGTGCCTCCACGATGCGGCGAGAGAGATACAGTCCCAAGCCGCTATCTGCCCGACGATTTCGTCCCTGGCGAAACCGCTCAAAAATGACGGCTTGATCCTCCAGGGGAATTCCGGCTCCTGTGTCTTGCACGGCAATCGTCACCCACCCGTTAGAAATCACCGTCAAATCAGTGGGATTGTGCTCCGATTGATTGAGCCTGATGCGGATGGAACCGCGATCGGTAAATTTAATCGCATTGCCAATCAGGTTGGAAAAAACCCGTCTTAGCTCCATTTGATCTGCCAAAACTTTTATTTCTTTTGCATCTGCTTCGGATGCCGCATCGGTCTCTAGAGTAAGCTCCAAATTTTTTGCTTGCGCTAACGGATTTAGTTCCTGCACAACATCTTGACAGAGTTGCTTAATGTTGCAAGGGACAAGGGTTAATTTCTTCTGTCCGGCATCATGGCGGTAGACCTCTAGCAGGGTATTGACCATCTGGAGCAAGTTATCGTTGCTGCGAATCACCACTTGTAGTGCTTCCTTCATGTCATCAGACAGGGGACAGTAGGTTTCTTGCAGAAACAGGTGCAGCATTCGATCGGCAGCGACGAGTGGAATTCGCAGATCATGAGTCAAACGAGAGACGAAATCTTCCCGTTGCCGCAACATCTCTTCTCGCTCATCAATGCTGTGTTTTAATCGCAACAGCGATCGCACCCGCGCCAGCAATTCCTCGGTATCAAATGGTTTGCGGATAAAATCATCGGCTCCGGCATCCAGTCCTTCGACGGCACTCGTCTGGTCATGAGCGGTAACGAGCAAAATCGGAACATAAGATAACAGCTTGTCATTATCTCGAATCCGTCGAGTCACCTCGTAGCCGTGCATTTCGGGCATCATTACATCTAGCAGCACTAAGTCTGGCGGTTCTCGATCGATCGCGGCTAATGCCGAAAATCCGTCTGACGCTAACTCGATGCTGTATTGCTCATCATCCAAAATATTTTCGATTAAAAGTAGATTGTCGTAAACATCATCTACGACCAAAATGCGATCCGGGCGGCTTCTACGAACAGACATATAAAGAAATTTTTAAGACGATTTATATTAGCCTCCTGGGAAGGAGATTCTTATCCATCCTTAGATTGAGTTTTGTAAGCAATCCTTGGAAAGCTGGTTGAATTTACAGATATAAATCTAACTATCAGGTGTTCTTTTTAAGCCAATATCTGTTTTTACATAAGCACCAGTGAGCATTACCAGAGGAAGTCTAAGATAATGCAAATTCATACCCCCGATTGGGTGAAACACGCTGTTTTTTATCAAATTTTTCCCGATCGCTTTGCCCACAGTCGGCAGAGCCGGAAGCGATTGTTGCAAAATCCAGCTTGGGAAGACTGGCACGAATCGCCGACCTTGCAAGGATACAAAGGTGGAGATTTGTGGGGGGTGTTGGAAAAACTGGACTATCTCCAGGATTTGGGCATTAACGCGATTTACTTCACCCCCATTTTTCAGTCCGCCAGCAATCATCGCTACCACACTCACGATTACTACACCGTGGATCCAATTCTGGGGGGAAATTCTGCGTTTAGGGAACTGCTTGATGAAGCTCATCGGCGCGAAATGAAAGTTGTTCTAGATGGAGTGTTTAACCATGCCAGTCGGGGGTTCTTCTTCTTCCATGACATTCTAGAAAACGGTCCCCATTCGCCCTGGTTGGATTGGTTTAGAATCCATGCTTGGCCCCTATCTGCTTACAATGGCGATTTTCCAGCCAATTACGAGGGGTGGGCAGGAAATCGGGCATTGCCTGTGTTCAACCACGACAATCCAGAAGTGCGGGAGTACATTATGGAAATTGCCGAACATTGGATCAAGTTCGGCATTGATGGTTGGCGCTTGGATGTACCGTTTGAGATCAAAACCCCAGGATTCTGGCAGGAATTTCGCCAGCGGGTCAAAGCCCTTAATCCAGAGGCTTACATTGTGGGCGAAGTTTGGGGAGACTCGCGGGAATGGTTGCAGGGCGACCAGTTTGACGGGGTGATGAATTATTTGTTTGCTGCTCCCACGATCGCTTTTACGGCTGGCGATCGAGTGGACATCTCTCAGGTTGAGGATCGCTCCTACGATCCGTATCCCCCCTTATTTGCCAAAGAGTATGCTGAGAAGATTCAAGCTTTATTGGCGCTTTACCCCTGGGACATTCAACTCACCCAACTCAACCTGCTGGCAAGCCATGATACGGCTCGGTTAATCAGTATCGCAGGGGGCGATCGTGCCAGTGTTGAACTAGCGACTTTGCTGCTCCTGACTTATCCCGGCGCACCCAGCATCTATTACGGCGACGAAGTTGGCTTGCCCGGAAAACTTGATCCAGATTCACGGCGGGGCTTCCCCTTAGAAACCCAATGGGATGTGGAAATCTTTGCCTACCATCGCTTACTGATCGATTTGCGGCATACTCGTCCAGCCCTGCGAACGGGAGACTATCGCGTGCTATTGGCGGAAGGAACAGGCTATGTCTTTGCCCGTGTCCTGGGAGCGGACGAGCTAATCATTGCAGTCAATGTTGGCACGGCTCCGCTTAAAATTACCCTTGATCTTTCCAGTAGTGGCTTGCATACCCAACCGCAGCACCGATTATTTGGTACACACTCTTTTGAATGGCGATCGCCCCGGGAGTTAATGCTGGAACTACCTGCTCGCAGCGGTTGCATCCTGGGTTCGTAGGCGGAGGAATGCTCTAACTCCTACTTATGTTTTTTCTTACCCTTCTTGCCCTTTTTCTCCGGCTTTAAGGTGTTCAAAACACCCACCACATTCTTGGCGGTATCCACAATTTCTCCCACTGCCAGGTTGGTTGCAGCTTTGGTTGTTCGCAGGGGTTGGGCGATCGGGGTTGACGCATTAGTTTTTACTGAGTCCACCGCCTGAGCCGTACCCGTAGAGACATCAGCGGCTACCGACTTAGCAGTTTCTTCGACATCGGAGATGGTGTGCTGAACGGGCTTCTGTATACTTTGAACACCATCCTGCAATCCCGATAACACTTGAGCTAAAAGACTCTGGTGGTCTGGCTCACCATTGCCTACCTGACCATTTTGATGGTTAGTGAACTTTTGCAAAACTCGTTCAATTGCAATACTCATCACTTCACCGACCAAGGCTCCTGCGACCGTCGCACTAACCTGTCCAGCAGGATGATTCAAAATATTAAAATCATGCTGCTGAGAGTCCTTAGAAGTTTTTTCTTTTTTCTTTGCTGTTTTCTTAGCCATTGCGTTATTTACAAAATCCGTTGCTTTATTGAGTCATTCAGCATAACAAGCTCAACTTTCTTCTGACTTCTATAGCAGGAGTTAAGTCACTCTCTCAGCATCTATTTCCTAAGTAGGAACAAGTTCAAGTATGGTGTAACACAGCATAATCTCCCTTACTCTTGGCATGATTAGCAGAAATATGATCAATAATTTTCTCAATCTTTAACCTATGAAAATCCTGGTCCTGAATGCTGGATCCAGTAGCCAGAAGAGTTGTCTTTATGACTTAGCAGGGGGATTACCAGATCATCCGCCCGATCCTTTATGGGCAGGAAGTATTGACTGGACAGCACAGACGGGGGGTGCTGAGATCACTGTGACCGCAAACGGGGCAGTTCAGCGAGAGACGATCGCGTCTACTTCCAAAGCTGAAGTAACCCATCACCTGCTGGCAACCCTCTGGCAAGGCGCAACCCAGGTTCTGCAAAGTGCCAACGACATTGATGCAGTGGGGCATCGGGTTGTCCACGGCGGCGAAGAATACCGGGAGAGTTGCCGCATTACGTCCCAAGTCAAAGCGGCGATCGCGCGACTAGCCACCTTTGCCCCCATTCACAACCCGGTCAATTTAGAAGGCATTGAAACAATGGAGGCAATTCTAGGCGCAGAGGTGCCGCAAGTGGCAGTGTTTGACACCGCATTTCATGCCTCTTTGCCTGCGGCTGCTTACACCTACCCGGGTGCACATGAATGGTTGGAACAGGGCATTCGGCGTTATGGCTTTCATGGCACGAGTCATCAATACTGCGTTGAACGAGCCGCACAACTTTTGGGACGGGATCTCAAAGAGTTACGCCTGATTTCCTGTCATTTAGGCAATGGAGCCTCTCTCGCTGCGCTGCGGTATGGGCAAAATGTGGATACCACAATGGGCTTTACGCCGCTGGAGGGGTTGATGATGGGGACGCGCTCTGGTTCAGTAGATCCAAGCATTTTGATTTATCTGATGCGGCAACAGGGTTACACGGCAGATGAACTAGATACGCTGCTCAACAAGTCTTCTGGATTATTGGGCATTTCGGGGGTAAGCAGTGATCTACGCCAGATTTTAGAGGCGATCGCCGAGGGCAATTCCCGCGCTCAACTCGCATTAGACTTGTATATTCATCGGCTGCGATCGCTGATTGGCTCGATGTTAGCCAGCTTGCAGGGCGTAGACGCAATTATTTTCACCGCAGGCATTGGCGAAAATTCTCCCTTGATTCGAGCGGCAGCTTGTCAAGCCTTTGAATTTTTAGGGCTTAAACTGGATGGTGCAAAGAATCACGATCGTCCTGTAGATCAAGACATTGCAACTCTCGACTCTACAGTACGAGTCCTGGTGATTAAAACTCAAGAAGATTGGATGATTGCTAAACAATGTTGGCAACTCGTTCAGGCATAGTTTCGGGTATATTTACGAATTACTCTCATGGCAACTTATCTGATTACAGGAGCAAATCGGGGCATTGGGTACGAATACTGCCGTCAACTGCAAAGGCGGGGTGATACCGCGATCGCGGTTTGCCGCACCGCATCCGAGGAACTGAAACAGCTTGGCATACAGGTTGAAGCAGACGTTGACATTACCTCAGATGCTTCGGTGGCAGAGTTGCAGCAGCGCTTAGGCAATCGAGCGATCGATGTGCTGATTAACAATGCCGGGATCATTCAACGAGTTACGCTGGAAAACCTGGACTTTGACAGTATGCGGCAGCAATTTGAGGTAAATGCTCTGGGCGCTTTACGGGTGACTCAGGCGTTTTTACCCAATCTCAAAGCAGGCTCCAAGCTGGTGTTGATGACCAGCCGCATGGGTTCGATCGAGGACAACACTTCTGGCGGTTCTTATGGTTATCGGATGTCGAAGGTCGCCTTATCAATGGCAGGCAAATCTTTAGCGCACGACCTCAAACCGCGTGGGATTGCCGTGGCGATTTTGCATCCTGGACTGGTTCAAACTCGCATGACAAATTTCACCCCCGGCGGCATCACACCAGAGGACTCCGTAAAAGGCTTACTGGCGCGAATCGATGGGCTAACTTTAGAAAACACAGGCACATTTTGGCACGCAAACGGTGAAATTTTACCTTGGTGATTGATACATTTATGTTGCCTTAGGATCTTGAACGAAATTAATCTATAAAAGTTGGATCTGCTGTAGGGGGCGCACGGCTGTGCGCCCGTACCAAGAAATTCCAGGTTAATTAATCCTCGATCCTTAGGAGATTTTTAGCAAACAAAATAACCAGGTAGGCTGGGCACAGCCTGAGTGCCCATCTGCTAATCTGACTTGGGATGGGCACGGTCAAGAACCTTTTCCCATCCTCCGATGAGGGTAAGTTCTTTATTGGGAGTCTGCTTCTTGTTGTCCTATTTGCATGGAAAAAATTATCTCAATTTGGGCTGAATTCAATTCCAAAATTAAGCGATCGCCGTAGTTCAAACCATTAATGTAATACGTGATAATTTCAAGCACATCGGGCGATTGGAAATGTTCTGGTTTGGTTTCGGGATGGGGATAATAAATTAAGCCTTTTAGCTTGGGGCGATCGCTGAATATCAGATTGCAATCACAGAATGAGAAATCCTCGGTGAGTTCTCCTGATGTCCATCTCACATTTTTCAAAGTATGTTTCGATTTTTTGATGGAATACTGATGCGGCTGAATCGAGACATTGATCGTGCCAGCAAAATAGTCTTCCAGATTAACACCTTGTTTGGCAAAAATCGGTTTTTGCATCTGGATTGTGCCTTGTGGATAGCGAGGATCAGCCGCTCGCCCAGAGGCTACACCATATCCTTGCATCACAGTACCTTCAACTCGTATCCAATCGGTCATGGGTTTCTGTAGCGACTCAACGAAGTGCAAAAAGCGCCCCCACCAGGAGAGCGCTTTTCGTTTCAAGCTAACTTAGCTTAGGCGATTAACCGTTGATAGCAGGCGCCTGCATCGCAACGGGGGTTGCTTCGCCAGCAGCCAAATCGAGGGGGAAGTTGTGAGCATTACGCTCGTGCATTACTTCCATACCCAGGTTGGCGCGGTTCAGCACATCTGCCCAGGTATTGATTACGCGACCTTGAGAATCCAACACCGACTGGTTGAAGTTGAAACCATTCAGGTTGAACGCCATAGTACTGATGCCCATTGCAGTGAGCCAAATACCTACAACCGGCCATGCACCCAAGAAGAAGTGCAAGGAACGGGAGTTGTTGAAGGAAGCGTATTGGAAGATTAGGCGACCGAAGTAGCCGTGGGCTGCCACGATGTTGTAGGTTTCTTCTTCTTGCCCGAACTTGTAACCATAGTTCTGAGATTCAGATTCGGTGGTTTCACGCACCAGAGAGGAGGTCACAAGCGAACCGTGCATGGCGGAGAACAAGCTGCCGCCGAACACACCAGCCACACCCAACATATGGAAGGGGTGCATCAGGATGTTGTGCTCTGCCTGGAACACGAACATGAAGTTGAACGTTCCAGCAATTCCCAAAGGCATTCCGTCAGAGAAGGAACCTTGTCCGATCGGGTAGATCAGAAATACGGAGGTTGCAGCAGCCAAAGGAGCGCTGTAAGCAACGCAGATCCAGGGGCGCATCCCCAGGCGGTAGGAGAGTTCCCACTGACGACCCATGTAGCAGGCGATGCCAATCAAGAAGTGGCAAACAACCAGTTGGTAAGGACCGCCGTTGTACAGCCACTCATCGAGAGAAGCCGCTTCCCAAATGGGGTAGAAGTGGAGACCGATTGCGTTGCTGGAAGGCACAACCGCACCAGAAATGATGTTGTTGCCATACATTAAGGAACCTGCAACAGGCTCACGGATGCCGTCAATGTCTACAGGGGGTGCAGCGACGAAAGCAATGATGTAGCAGATGGTTGCGGACAGCAGCGTGGGAATCATGAGCACACCGAACCAGCCAATATAGAGGCGGTTGTTGATGCTGGTGATCCAGTCACAGAAGCGATCCCAAGCGTTGCCGCTTTCGCGTCTTTGAATCGTTGTGGTCATGGTTGAATAATTACGAGATGAACAACAATTTGACCTTGCGGTCGGAATAAATGAGGCAAATAAAAATCTATTTACCCGAACTCATACTATGAAATCTATGTTCATTTTTCTAGGGATTTTTGTTAACTTTTATCCTGCTGACTCAATATTTCTAAACAATGAAGAGATGCGTTGATAAGGCTTTAGTAGCCCACTGTTTACGTCAACAAATTCATAAAATCTATTCGGATCAGACAAGTATGTAACGCTTCCGTTGTGTTTAGCAGCAAAACTTATAAATCACTCTCTTTGCTTGGAAAATACTGAAAGCTTTACAAAGAAGCAAATTTTTGATTGATAGCTCCTTTTTACGGTCTATAAATTGTTCTCGCGTCGCTGAGAAACTACAAAAAACAATACAAAACTTTATTTATCTCTCGTGAAGTGGGGCGATCGCGCTTTAACGTCACAATGACTCGATCAGCTGTTCTACAACAAACTCCCCTAATCCCGTCAAGCCAGCAACTTGGCTAATTGTCATTCCAGTTGCAAGTAGGTTTTGGGCTACTTTGAGCAGTTGAGCTTCTGCCTCGTCGGCTCGCTGCCGTTCTCGATCGGCTCGTTGGCGTTGTTCGATCGTGGTTTCTTCAACCGTTGGCAGTAATTCACCGTCTAGAGTTGCCCACCGAATCCAGGTAGCATCAATCCCGTTGTAAGCGCCTTGCCATTGGACTAAAGCCAACTTTAACGCCGAACTTACAAGCTGATTTTGGGAGTTAAGAGGAATGGGTTGATACTCTCCTTGTTGCAGCGAGAAGCCTGCCCAATCATCAGGGTTGAACGGATCAAACCAGAAGTAGTCTGAAACCCGCATTTGATTCTGGTAAATCAATTTCTTCTCATGCTTATCAGCCTCAGCCGTACTATTTGAAAGTAGCTCAATCACGACATCGGGCGATTTCCCTTCTTCCCATACGACCCAACTGAGTCGTTCCCCTTTTGGCACACCCAACACCACGAAGAAATCAGGTCCACGAAAATCTTGATTTTTAACTTGAGCCAGGCTGTAGTAGACAAACATATTGCCACCCACATACCCATCTGAGCGAGAATCCAGCCAGGGTTTTAGCGGGTTGATGAGCAGATCCATTTGGGCTTTGTGGCGCTCTGTTTCCATTGGAATGCCGTCATCGTCGGGTAGATCTGCTTGAGTGGGAGGCAGATCGGTATAGAGTCCGGGGGGATGAGGGAAGGTCATGGGCGTTGAGGAGGCGTAAGGTAGGGTTATGGTTCAGTTTACCGAGATCATTGATTGAGTAAGTTCTCGACAAATTCATAAAGGTCTGTCTCTGATCGCCCTTCGTGATGCAACTCTTTGAGTTCTAGTAAGCCTTTAGCAATGGATTGAGCCTGTTTTTTATAGGTGTTGTGCGCTGAAACTAAGTCTGTAAATACTTCCTGTTCAATTTGTAGCCGATTGGCATCTTCTGAGATTGGCGAAGCGTACTCGGTGGCATCTACATTGCACTTGAGTAAAAAGATTAAGGCGTTACTGAGTTCTTTCAGGGTTTGCTGAAGTTTGCGAGTGTCTAATTCGAGGCGATCGAATCCCACCTGTCCCTCAATTTTCAATTCAACGATCGGTTGAGCGATTGAGTCGAATTGGTGGGACTGAATTGTTTTCTGCACTAGCGCGATCGCGGCTGATTCAATTTCCTCTACACTTTCCTGCCCGCGAGTTGCAACTTTCAACCGCACTGTGGGACGTTGGTAATACTCTTGCTTGAGATCTGCATCAATACCCGTGTGGTCAATATTGACCAGATAAGCACCCCGTTTGAATGTGCTTTCTTCAATGCTGTTGGCTTCGATCGAGCCAGGATTGAAAATCCAACCCTGTTCTGTGTAGTTCTTATGAATGTGTCCGAGTGCTAAATAATCAACTCCAGCAGTTTTTAAAGGAAGCAAATCACTGTAGCGTAAGGCTCCTTGGTAACGGGCGATTTGTCCTTCCAGCCCATGATGAAATAGCATTACGAGTTGTCCCAGATGGGACGGAAGTTGTTGAATCGCGTTGGCAAGTTGGGCGATCGCGCCGGGAGCGGAAGCTCCGTACCACTGGGAGCCGAGCACTCGAACCCCACAAGGCAAGTCAATATATCCACCCCGTTTAATTTCATCGTCCCACGGTTCAAAGATCGTTTCGCCGGAAGCAGAGCGGTCTGGTTCTAGCAGAATTAAATTGTAGGATTCTGCCAAATATCGCAACCAGCTTGTGTTGACACCGTAGGGACAGTTATCGTGATTGCCTTCGATCGCGATCGTAAGGATGCCTGCCTCCTGTAAATCCTGCAAGCAGACTTTGGCATGGTTCAAGATGTTGGGCTGGAGGTTACGATGCTCAAACAAGTCACCAGCAATCACAACAAAATCGACTTGCTCGACGATCGCGTACTTGTGCAACACATCCCGAAACGCTTTGAAAAAGTCTAACGTGCGTTCTTTGCTGTCGTAGCGATCGAATCCTAAATGCACATCCGCCACATGCAAAAACTTTGGCATTATGAGTCCTCTAATTGCGTTCGTTCTGCCGTTGTTCCAGCACCGTAATCATGCGAGCAAGACTCTCTGCTTGAGAGCGAGATGTTTCTGCTTGCTGCCACATAATTTCGGCATTTTGGCGAAAAACCTCTGTTTGTTCTCGAATTGCTGTTGTGTTTTCTTCAACCCTCTCTACAATGAGATCGACCTTATCCGATAGCTGATTTACACTTGCAGTTGTTTGATCAACTTTTTCAGACAACACAACAATGTTTTCAGTCAAACGGGCAATTTGACCCATATTGATTTCTTGAGCTTCGGCAAGCCGATCCATGCGTTGATTAAATGTATCTACATCTAAAGAATTTGCCGTCATATAAGGGGGCGTTTGAAATTGAATGAACACGAGGTGAAAAGAGTTTAGCCGATTTCATTCGGTTGGATAGTTTCAACCGTACAGATTGATACAATTTGGGGTTGTAATCCGTTTTGTACTTATGACTGAATCGACTGGACAAGAAACCCTCGGCGCAGATGCGATCGATATCGCGATCGCTCAAGGCATTGATTTTGATGGTACACCGATACCACCCGCAAAACTTGATCTTTATACAAAAGTCATGGCATTGGAAGCCGGACGGCAACGCAGCGGCGTGAGCAACACCATGCGATCGCGCATTGTGCGAATTGGCGCAAAGCATATTTCTCAGGATAAACTCAATCAAATGCTACTGGATGCCGATTTTGCTCCCTTGAAGGATAAGGAAATCGCCTTCTACTATGGTGGAAAGTAGATGAACAAAAATTTGAAATCAGAATTGTTGTTTGACTGCCCACTTGGAGATCCCATGCTTCACTAGCTAAGAAATAAGGTCAACCAAAACTCCAAAAGTAAATTGGGCAAGGTAGGAGTCCATCTACATAGATTCTTACCTTGCCCATTACTTTAATCGCGCCCAGTTGGTTATAACTTTTTGTGAGAACTATGGACTTGTCCGCACCAATTGCAAGTCGAATGACTGTCCGCTGCCACTACACCGATAACCTGGTTGGGCGTTAACATTTTGCCATCGAGCAATTCCTCTAGCACCATTTAGTTGCAAAGCTAGATTGCCTTTGCACCATTGATTGTGAGATTGATTACGCTCCTCAAAATACCCCTGAATTCTAACGTTTGGCGTGTCACAGCCCGATACATTTCTCACCCAGAAATATCCCTCGTAAGGGATGTTTCTGTAAGTTGTGTTATATCGAATTACTCGATTGTCCCCTCCATAACATGCAGTAGCAGTTGGCACTTGAAAGGTCGTTTGACCAGACAAGCTACTAAATATTTCGCCTCGTGCAGTAGCTGGAGAAACTAGACCTAAAATACCGATCACAATAAGTGAAAACTTTTTCATGACTTTTCTCAGGAAGAACTGTTGCCCTTAGCTACATTGGGTACAATTAATTTTCCGGAGGAAATTGATGGGCTAAGTTATGGGTTGGTATTGAAGAAGATAATTTAATCCAAATCAGGGTCAAATCATTCAGAAGTGGTCGAATCTAAAATCGATCGACGTTTTCAAATTGTTGTGCTGCGATCGCGCGTGCGGCTTCGCCACAGGTGCGAGGGGTGGGGAAGATTTTGCCCGGATTGGCGATGTTGTGGGGGTCAAAGGCTAAACGAATCCATTGCATGGTTTCCAGGTCAGCAGGGGTGAACATTTCTGGCATATAGCAGCGTTTGTCGGCTCCAATGCCGTGTTCGCCGGAAATACTGCCCCCCACTTTCACACACAGCTTCAAAATTTCGCCGCCTAACTCTTCTACAGTCTCTAACGCACCAGGAACAGCATTGTCGTAAAGGATGAGGGGGTGCAGATTGCCATCGCCAGCGTGAAACACATTGGCAACTTTGTAGCCAAATTTTTGCCCCAAAAATTCAATTTCTTGCAAAACAAATTCCAGCTTGGTACGAGGAATGACACCATCCTGCACATAGTAATCGGGAGACATTCGACCCATTGCTGCAAAAGCCGCTTTGCGTCCTTTCCACATGGTCAGCCGTTCCTCTGGATCGGTGGCAACCGTGATACTCCTCGCCCCATTGTGGTAGCAAATGGCTGCAATTCGCTCCATGTTTCTCTGAACTTCTACCTCCAAACCATCCACTTCCACTAATAAAATGGCAGCCGCATCACGGGGATAACAATTCGTTGCCACCACATCTTCCACGGCGTTGATGCTCATGTTGTCCATCATTTCCATGCCGCCCGGAATGATGCCTGCGCCAATGATGTCGGATACTGTGGCTCCAGCCGCTTCCACACTGGTGAAATCTGCCAGCAACACCCGAATCGATTCGGGCACCTTCACCAGCCGCAGAGTGATTTCCGTCGCAATGCCCAGTGTCCCTTCGGAACCGACAAATAGCCCCGTCAGGTCGTATCCCGGCATTTCAGGAACTGTACCACCGACATCCACCACTGATCCATCGGGTAAAACCAGTTTCAAACCGAGAACGTGGTTTGTGGTGACTCCATACTTGAGACAATGAACTCCACCAGAGTTTTCTGCCACATTGCCGCCGATCGAACAAATAATCTGGCTTGATGGGTCAGGGGCGTAGAAAAATCCGGCTCCACTCACGGCTTGTGTCACCCAGTTATTAATCACCCCTGGTTGCACCACAACCCGCTGATTCTCCAGGTCAATATCCAGAATTTGCTTCATCATCGCGGTGACAATCAAGACGCAATCATCGACGGGCAGCGCCCCGCCAGATAGCCCCGTGCCCGATCCGCGTGCCACAAATGGAACTTGGTACTCAGCACAAACCTGAACCAGTCCTGCCACTTCTTCAGTTGTACGCGGCAACACCACCACCGCCGGACGATTGCGATAACTGGTCAACCCATCACATTCGTACACCAATAACTCTTCCTTGCGGCGCACGACATTATTTTTGCCCACGATCGCGGCAAATCGTTTGAGGATCGGTTGCCAATCCCGTGTTATGTCGCGTTCTTGAGCCAGCATGGAGGTTCCTGGGTAACATCTGAAATCATTTTATAGTGTAGGGAATGGGGAATGGAGGTTACAGACTAAGGAGGCTAGCAGGAAATGGTTGATTTATCATCTGAGCAGAGTTTACGAGCCAGCAATTCGGAGCGGATGCCCCCGTTGGAAAATGGTGATTGCTTGACCAGCCACGAGTTTGCCCGTCGGTATGAGGCGGATACTCGGATCAAAAAAGCAGAGTTGATTGAGGGAGTTGTTTACGTGGCATCACCGTTACGGTTTGAAAGTCATGCGGAACCGCATGGACGTTTGATTACCTGGTTAGGGGTCTATCAAGCATTTACTCCAACTGTGCGACTGGGGATTGAACCAACCATTCGATTAGATGAAGACAATCAACCGCAACCGGATGGAGTGTTGTTGTTGCCAGCCAGTATGGGCGGAACCGCTCGGCTGACTGAAGATGATTATGTCGAAGGTTCACCAGACTTTGTGGCAGAGGTGGCAGCTAGCAGTGTCGCGATCGATATGAATGCCAAATTGAACGCCTATCGACGCAATGGGGTGAAGGAATATCTGGTCTGGCAGATTTTTGGGCACCAGATTGTCTGGTTTAGTTTACAGCAGGGGACATACGTTCCGTTAGCACCAGATGCGAATGGAGTGGTCAAAAGTCAAGTATTTCCGGGCTTGTGGCTGGCAGTTGTTTCCTTGTTACAGGGTGAAATGTCCCAAGTTCTGAACGTTTTGCAAGCGGGAGTCAGTTCGCCAGAACATGCAGCCTTTGTCCAGCAGTGAGATACAGGCAACACAGGGTAGGGGCGTTTCGCGAAACATTTGGACAGGGAGAATTTCGCGAAAATATCCTTACAAGGAATTGGGCGATCGTAACAAAATGATGGTTGTTTCAAAGATGGTCGAGTCTCGCTATCTAGAATGAGGAAAATGCAGCGAGTTTGATCGTGGGAGGGTCGGTATGGGTATTGCGACAGTTAACCCAGCGACTGGGGAAGTCATTAAAACATTTGAGCCATTCACAGATGAGGAAATTGCCGATCGCTTAGGAATGGCACAGGAAACCTTTGTGCAGTACCGAGAAACCAGTTTTGCTGAGCGATCGCAATGGCTCCACAACGCCGCCAGCATTCTAGAGGCGGAAAAAGAGAAGTTTGGCAAACTCATGACCCTGGAAATGGGGAAGCCTCTGAAGGCAGCGATCGCAGAAGTCGAAAAATGCGCGATGGTTTGCCGCTTCTACGCTGATCACGGAGCCGAATTTTTGCGGGATGTGCCAGCCCAAACCGATGCTAGCCGCAGCTTCGTCCGCTATCAACCGCTGGGAATTATTCTGGCAGTCATGCCCTGGAACTTTCCCTTCTGGCAAGTGTTCCGATTTGCGGCTCCCGCTCTCATGGCAGGCAATGTGGGATTGCTGAAACACGCTTCCAATGTGCCCCAATCTGCTCTGGCGATCGAAGACATTCTGCTACGGGCAGGGTTTCCCCACGGAGCCTTTCAAACGTTGTTGATGGAAGCCGCAAAAGTTGCGCCATTAATGGCAGATTGGCGGATTAAAGCAGCAACCCTAACCGGAAGCGAACCCGCCGGAGCCAGCCTTGCAGCCGCAGCAGGTAAGGAAATTAAAAAAGTGGTGCTGGAGTTGGGGGGCAGTGATCCATTTATTGTGATGCCTAGCGCCGATCTGGATCTGGCAACTTCAACGGCTGTCACCGCCCGCATGATCAACAATGGACAATCCTGCATTGCGGCAAAGCGGTTTATTGTGGCAGAGGCGATCGCTGAGGCATTTGAACAAAAGCTAGTTGCGAAATACCAAGCGTTGAAAGTTGGCGATCCCATGCTGCCAGATACCGATATTGGTCCTCTGGCAACACCCGGAATCTTGAAAGACATGGTGGAGCAGGTACAGGCGATCGCGGCGGAAGGCGCAAAAATTCTGTTTGGCGGCAATCGCCTCAATCGCCCCGGTCATTACTTCTCCCCCACGATCGTCACCAACATTCCCGCCCACAGCAAACTGGCGAAAGAAGAATTTTTTGGTCCTGTTGCCCTGCTCTTTCCAGTTCATGACATTGACGCAGCGATTCGGTTAGCCAACGACACTCCGTTTGGTTTGGGTTCTAGCGCCTGGACGAATGATGCGGTGGAACAAGAACGTTTTATCAATGAAATTGATGCCGGATGTGTGTTTATCAACGGCATGGTGAAATCAGATCCGCGTCTGCCCTTTGGTGGCATCAAGCGATCGGGCTATGGGCGAGAGTTGGGTATCCAGGGCATCCACGAGTTTGTGAATATTAAAACCGTTTGGATCAAATAGGGCGAAGTTTGGAGGAGATGCAGATTTCTGTTCCTGGCTACCCCATCTCAGCGTCGCAGGGCTTTGAGTCCAAGGTTGGGAAATAGCTGGCTCGCCACAGCAAATTGCACCCAAGCAGTGGCTAAGGTTTCTAACGTGCGGGCTACCAAAAGGTTTCCGGCATCCACAGCTTCGTACCCGCAGTCCTGAATCAAGCTGGCAACGACTTGTTTCGCCTCAGCGTCATCCCCACAGTAAAAAACACTGGGAATGTCAGAACCAAATTGTCTTGAATCGGAAGCGATGATTTCGGCGAACGTCGTATTAAATGCCTCCACAACTCTTGCTCCGGGCGCAAGTTGCTGAATTGTTTCGGCAACGGAAATCTTTAAATCTGTTGCCAAGCCGATCGTTTGTCCTGTGAAGTCTGGCTGAAGTCCACTCACGCAAGAAACAACGACTTTTCCTGCTAACAATGAACCTACGCTATGCAGGACATCTTCCAGGGAAGGTAGCCAAACCGCCAGCAGAATGACATCCTGCGCTGCTGCCTCCTGGATGGTGCCAGCTTTTGCCAGGGATCCGGCTGCTGCGGCTAACTCATGCAGCTTAGTTTCATCCCGTGAGTAAGAAAAAATGACCTGATGCCCAGCCTTTGCCCAGAGGTTGCCCAGCCCAGCCCCCATGTTGCCAGCGCCAATAATGCCAATGTTCATTCAACCTCCTAGAATCTTCCATCTGAGCGTTCGATTGTTTTGGGTGAACCCGTGAGCCAGTAGCCAACACCCGCGATCGCGACCGAAATGACTGCTGCCACAACGTTGGGGTAAATGGGGATGCCAAGCAATTCCGGTTCCCGAATGTTACCCAAAACTGGATCATTGAGAAACCCGTAGGATGTTCCGGGCCAAAAGCCCGCCGCAATTAGCCCAATCCAAAACGCTGATCCCAGAAATGCAGCGAGACCCATTGAGAAGCGATCGCTGGTTGGACGCACCTTCAAAATTGCTAGCGCCGCACTGCCCAAGGAAGCAGCAGCAAAAAATGACATCGCACAATGAAGCTTGGCATGAGGCAACCAGGCAGGATTGCTCATGTGACCGTTTGCCAATAGGACTGCATCAACGCCGATCGGGATCGTAAGGGTTGAAATTGCAGCGATAGTCAGTAACCATTTAGCTAACCTGGCTTGATTCATAGAAACATCTCGATCAGTCATCACCGTAGGAAGCGCAGAGTAAAGCGAAGCTCAACTAGCGAGCTTGCTTAGAGAAGATACCCTAGTTGCCAGAGGAGAAGATAGACGTTTCTTGCGAAATTATCGGGCGATTGAGGTCATTCTTGCGATGCCGAAGTGCTAGAAGGCGTAATCAACTACCGCTTTACAAGCTAAGAGCACTTTTTACCCAGCACGGCTCTTGGTGTAACGCCAAAATGGCGCTTAAAGTGTTTGGCAAAACGGCTTTGATCCGCACAACCAACCAGCAGCGAAACTTCTGCGATCGTATACTTCCCTTGCTTCAGTAAGTTTTTTGCTTTTTCCATCCGCTGTTGCAACACATACTGATAAGGGGCAATGCCAATTGAGTGCTTAAACGATCGGCAAAAATGATACTGGCTCATGTCTGCAAGGGCTGCTAGTTCCGCTAAAGACAGCGGTTTGTCTAAGGAACTGTGAATGTAATCCAAGACAGACTGAAGCCATTGCCCCCGTGCATCTTTGGCAATCGATGGAATGGGAGGCTGAAAACTGCAATACCGTCTCAGCAGATGAATGATGAACACCTGGATCAAAGATTCGGTATACAGGGTGCCACCAATCCCATCTTCATCTAGTTCTGTCTGAAATAATTGAGCGATCGCATTAATGTGAGGATCACACGCCCCGATCGTATTCATCAATTCGACCTGGTTGGCTTTTCCCTCACTCACCTCTTCCGCAATTTGATTGAGTAGACGCGGTTCTATCACAAACATCAAGGATTCATCCGTGCTATCCCATGCCCACAGCCCCGACGTTTGAGCCGAACAGATCCAAAATTCACCTTGACGCTGAGGTTTTTCCGATTTCTGCTCACCGATCCGAGTGATTTTTTGGCGATTACCTGCGCTCAACAGAAGACACAGTAAATGATAGTTATAGCCAGGAAAATCTAGCTCATTGGGTTTGGAGGTATGGCGATCGACGGTTAATCCTTTAAGTTGAAGGGTACGGCGTTCAGAAATCCGCGACTCTTTCATGCAAATTCAATCAATTCATTGCCCTCAACAGTACTTCAGGTAAAGCCGTAGCTGCTGTAGACGCTAACACAAGATTTAGCCTGTTAAAAACATACCCTATCTGCGTCTGCTCTTTGGCGGCATCAAGCGATCGAGCTTCGGGTGCGACTTTGCTAACCTGGTAATAACTTCTGCAATTGCCCAGATTTGCTTAACAACCGCCTTCTTCCATGCCGCGCACCAAGTCACCTCGAATCCAGCCTTCCGCGCCAGAGGGGAATTGCACATAACGCCAAACGTAGCCATCACTGGCAGTTTTTTGAGTGAGAACTTGCACGACATCCCCAGCTAAACCAAAGTGAGGAGAAGCGGCGCTAGTGGATGGAGCGGAACGGACATTAATCCGATCGCCAGCATTTCCACCCAAAATGGCATACTTCGCCATGCCCTCGGTGTAACGCACAAAATCTCCCCGCACCCAACCTTTGGCACCGGAGGAGAATTTCACGTAATTCCACATATATTGATCCTTGCCCACCGTTGCCCGCATCACATCCACGCGATCGCCTGCCAAGCCATAGTGCGGAGAAGCGGCGCTGGGACTGGGAGTCGATCGCACATTAATGCGGCTATTGGGGTTTTGAGCAATCAGCGTCGCAGGACGGGCAAACGAGGGTAGAGCAACACCAACTGAGGCGACGGTTGCAACAACCATAGACCATAAAACGCGATTCATTTTCATAGCGGCGACTTTCAGGAAGTAACGATTTTCAGGAATAGCAACAACTTTCAGGATTGCTATTGATGACTCCAGCGTGATTGCTCATCATTCCAGAAAATGAACAGGAGCCAGAACGATAATCATCCTGGCTCCTGACTTCTTAGGCTATTGATGCACTTGCACAAACAGAAATGGCTGCGTCCTAAACGTTGACTTCCGTTTGAGCCTCTGCACTGGGAGCTTGAAAGGCTTGCTCTAAACGCATTACCCGCTTTGCTTGAATGGATAAGGCATTAGAGTCTAGCCAGTTTGCAATCAAAGCATCCGTGGAAAACAAACCTGCACCATTCACAGCGAGGAACAGGAAGCAAGCGGCATAAACTGCAGAAAGTTCCAGGTAGGGAATGTTGAACCCGGAAACCAAAACGTGATGATACATGGCAACGCCCATTGTGCTGAACAAACCCAAAGCCGCAGGGCGAGTCAGCAACCCGATCGCCACCAGAGGCGCACCGACAGTTTCAGTGAAAGCAGCCAGGTAGCTAAAAAATAGGGGAAAAGGTAATCCGATGACCTGCACATAGGCTTGAGAGAAGCTTTCGATATTGGAAAACTTATCCAACCCGTTATGCAACATCATGATTCCAACCACAAACCGCAAAACCGCCCAAGACGTTTGCGACCAGATGTTGGGATTGGTATTGGGCTTGAGGACTGACGTTAAGAGAGCGTTCGCATTCATGAATAGCAATTCCTTGAAAAAATAGATCAGACGATATTAAAAAATTTAACGCAATTCATTAAGAAATGTAACCTTTCTTATCAGTCAATTTGCCTAACTTTTGGAAATTGAGGATCGTGGATTAGAAAGCGTTTGTCAATCAATGTTTCGATCCCCCTAAATCCCCCTTCAAAGGGGGGGACTTTAGACTTAGGGCTTGGTTCCCTCCTTATGAAGGAGGGTTAGGGAGGATCTCTTCAGAGCTTGCTTTTTAGCCACATTTACACCTGGTTACAAGCAGCTTCTTATATAAGATCGAAAAGTTGACAATCGATCGGGGTGCCCCTTGCGGTAACGGCGAAGCCACGCGACCGTTCGACCATACAGGAAGATTTCGAAGTTATTAAGTTATTATTCCTGAATCAAAAACTGTCTGCATAGGGATTTGCTGTCAATGAGATGCGGATAAGTCTGTTGTATGTCGCTATATATCGCGTCATTCCTCATGAGTCATTAGTCTCTCGAATGTAAGAAACAATCCTTTAACTAACGTTGCATTCCTTATAGATGCTCAAAGGATTGGCTAGTAGTGCTTAAGCCGATCGCTGTGGGCAAAATCTGTCAGTTGGCTCAGACTTTTGAACTGCGGTTTATGGCAGTGTTATATACTCACCGCAACAGAAGTTTTTATTTGCCCCTGGAAATATTGCCTGTTTCATTCCGCTCGTCTCAGGTATGAGAAGGATATTTTCACCTCAGGGTTGCCCCTAAATCTCTCAGCCAATCAATGGACTCTCACAACCAATATTCAAGCCTGGTGTCTTCATTTTTCCGCGTCTTTTGAACGGCTGAATTGACCAACACTTTGCATATTCGGAGGTTTGTGATGAAAGCGTTGTTGCTCTGGCCCCTGATGCCGAACTCGTTTTGGTCTTATCAAGAAACGCTAGACATGGCAGGATTGCGCTCCACTAATCCACCCTTAGGCTTGATTACCGTCGCCGCGTTACTGCCTAAGGAATGGGAAATTCGGTTTTGCGATCGGAACGTTCAGCTTGAAACAGAAGAGGATTGGGCATGGTGTGACCTGGTGATTATTTCCGCCATGATCATTCAAAAGCAAGACTTTCGGAACCTGATTCAAAAAGGATTAGCACTGGGTAAAAAAGTTGCCGTCGGCGGACCTTACCCCACGTCTTACCCGGAAGTTGCCCTGGAAGCCGGTGCCCAGTACTTAATTTTGGACGAAGGGGAATGTACGATTCCGCAGTTTGTGAAAGCGTTGGAGCAGGGAGCAGCGCAAGGCATCTTCCGTTCTCCAGAGAAGCCCGATGTCACCCAAACGCCGATCGCTCGCTATGACCTGCTCGATCTCAATGCTTATCTGGCGATTACAGTCCAATTTTCGCGCGGTTGCCCGTTCCAATGCGAATTCTGCGACATCATCAACCTGTACGGGCGCAAGCCCCGCACCAAAACCCCTGAGCAAATGTTGCAGGAATTTGAAGCGCTTTACAACCTGGGTTGGCGACGCTACATCTTCGTGGTGGATGACAACTTTATTGGCAACACCCGCAACGCTAAAGTCTTTCTACGAGAACTGATCCCCTGGATGGAAGCACACCGCTATCCCTTCAAACTGATTACCGAAGCTTCATTGAATCTGGCAGAAGATGATGAATTGATTGAGTTAATGGTCAAAGCAGGATTTATTTTGGTGTTTATGGGGATTGAAACGCCCGATGTAGACAGTTTGAAGGGGATCAATAAGGTGCAAAATACCCGCCAATCGTTGATTGACTCCTGCTATAAGATCACGCGGGCTGGGTTACAAATCATGTCCGGCTTCATCATGGGTTTTGACCATGAGAAACCGGGCGCAGGCGATCGCATCCGTGATTTCATTCAAGATACGGGCATTCCTCAAGGGCAATTCAGCCTATTGCATGCGTTACAAAACACCGCCATGTGGAACCGTTTGAAGCAGGAAGGACGCTTAACAGAGGGTTTCGGAACCTTCCATCAAGGAGCCATCATGAACTTTGTCCCGACTCGCCCCCTGGAAGAAATTACTCGTGAGTACATCAACGCCTTTTGGGAAATCTACTCACCTGAACCCTATCTGCAACGCACCTTCCGTCATTTCATGATGATGAGTGGTTGGCGCGGCAAGAGCGATCGCCCGATCACAGGGGAGGAATGGCAGCTCTTCTGGAAGTTAATCTGGCGGCAGGGGATCGTGCGATCGGTGCGTTTCCGGTTCTGGTGGCAACTGGTGGCGATTGCCATCCAAAAACCTCGTTTACTGGCAGAGTATCTCGCCACTTTGGGCATCGGTGAGCATTTCTTCAATTACCGCTACGAAGTGAGAGCACAGTTAGAACAACAACTGGAGATGCTGAAACAGACTCAACAGAAAATGCTGGCAGAGGATGTTGAACAAGAAGAGATGGTGAGCGATCGAGCAGTTCAAACCGCACCCCGCTGACCTTGTTGGGAGGGTCATTCGTCATCGGTCATTGGTCATTTGCAAAGGACGAGTAACCAATGACGAGTGACCAATAGGCAGAGGGATCAATTCCTTGCCTTATATCAGGTTCTTGCCTTACTTGTTAGGCTGAGGAGTCATCCGCAGGTAGGGCTTGACTTCGGTTACACCCTTGGGAAACTTCTGTTTAGCTTCTTCCGTGGGGATCGAGGGAACCACCACCACATCATCGCCATCTTTCCAGTTCACAGGAGTGGCAACGCCGTAATTGTCCGTTAGTTGCAAGGAGTCAATCACCCGCAGAATTTCTTCAAAGTTGCGTCCGGTGCTGGGGGGATAGGTCAGGGTGAGGCGGAGTTTGTGTTGGGAATCAATCACAAATACGGTACGCACAGTAACTTTGGCGTTGGCGTTGGGGTGGATCATGCCGTATAGGTCAGACACTGACTTATCCGCATCGGCAATGATGGGATAGTTGACCGTTGTATTTTGAGTTTCGTTGATATCTGAAATCCAGCCCGCATGGGAGTTGGCATCATCCACGCTGAGGGCAATCACTTTGGCGTTGCGCTTGTCAAATTCGGGCTTAAGTCTGGAAACTTCGCCTAGTTCCGTCGTGCAAACGGGGGTGTAGTCGGCGGGGTGGGAGAACAATACAACCCAGCTATCGCCAGCCCATTCATAAAAATCGATTTCCCCTTCAGAGGTTTGTTGCTTGAAGTTGGGAACGGTATCGCCTAGTTGGAGTGTCATACGCTGAATTACTTCCTTGCAGTTTTTTTAAGATTACGATCGAATCAGCTTATCGATCATGCCACAAAACCCCCGTTTTCCGGTCGGAGTTTAGATCATATTAAGATCGCCAACATCTAAAGAGCACGCGATCGAGGCTGAAACCTCCTGGATTTCGGATGATGAAATGCCGGAATCGCTCTCTAAATTTGTCAATCTGCAAAATCCAATCTTTAAACTACCAGGTTGAGGCGAGTTGAGATTGCTAATTATCGTTGCAGTCTTTTTATTTTGCCAGGGGTGCCCTGAGAGACTTGAGCTAGGATAAATTACGCTCGGACACGATAGCCCAGGAAAATTTACCCCGTACTACGCCAAAAGATTCATGGATTCAAAAGCACTGTTGATTGTTGATGACGAACCTCTTCCCTTGAGGCAATGTCTCAGATATTTGCAAACGGCTGGCAAACTGCAAGGTTTCATTGGTGATATTTTGCGCCAATATGTTCTGGAGCGTGAACTGGAAACGCGAGATGATTTAGAGATTAATCCCGCAATGGTGGAGCAAGCGGTGGTCGATTTTCGGCTGCAAAATAAGCTGACCGAACCCCAGGCTTTTCAAGATTGGCTGGCTCGCAATGGCAGTAACTATGAGCTGTTCCACAAACAAATTACAGGCAGCTTTAAGTTAGAGAAGTTGAAAGCTCAGATTGCAGAAGCCCGACTGCAAGAATACTTTATTGAACGAAAACTGATGCTCGATCGCATTGTGCTATCCCGCATTGTTGTCGAAAGCAAAGAAATGGCAGAGGAGCTACACAGCCAGATTTCTGAGGGAGCAAGCTTCGAGCAATTGGCGCAGGAGTACTCCAAATCTGATGAGCGCATTGCCAATGGCATGATGGGTCCTGTGAGTCGGGGATCGTTGCCAGATGTGTTACGGGCGGCGATCGACTCGGTGCAGCCTGGAGCGTTGGTCGGACCGTTTCAAATCGAAAATTACTGGGCGATCTTTCGGGTAGAACAGTTTTTACCCGCTACCTTAGAAGACAACCAACTGAAGCAAGCCATGCAAACGGAACTATTCGATCGCTGGATTGCTGAAAAAATTCAAACCATGACCGTGAAACTTCAAGTGGCTGAGTAAACTTCCTATTCTTCTGCTCGTTCCGTCTTCCATCTCCCCTCTGTTCCCTATCATCGACACTTTTATTCACCCCCATAAAAAATGTCCATGCTTGCCAACGATCGCACCATCGAACTTCCCTGGAACACCCCGCCCCTGAGCTTATTAAGTCCAGAACAGCAGGTTCAGTTTAAGCAGCAGGCAGAAGTCCGCCGTTACAATCTGGGCGAAATTCTCTGGTCCACAGACCAACCAGGAACCCAGGTCTTGGTGTTATCTGGCAAAGTGCGTTTGGTGCCAGAGGATGGGCAGTCCATATTGCTGAAGTCTGGGGATTGGGTGGGAGATTTACTGAAATTGCCAGGAGCCTGGAAAGCCAGAGTTGCGGATAAAGAAGTGATTGTTGCAGTCTGGCAAACCCAGACCTGGCTGGATGTCTCCTCTAGCGAACTCGATCGCTATTGGATTGCTCAACGGGTGCGGCTTCAACCTAAGTCTGCTGATGTACCCCAACCGATTTCTGGTTTTCCGTTTGTGGCAGGTGTAAACACCGCCGCCGCTTGTTTGACGATGGTTGCCACCCACTCACAAAATTCCACCCAACTGGAATGGGTGCAGCGACAACTGCGGGGGCAAAGACCGCCGGATGTTGTTGATGCAGCGGAAAAACTGGGGCTTCAGTTGCGCCACATCGAAGTGGACTGGGCTGAGTTACGCAAAGTGGGGTTGCCCGCGCTGATGCTGTGGCAGGGACTTGCGCCTGTTCAGGAAGGCGCAGTCGGGCGGAATGGCGGGAGTAGTTCGCTGCATTGGGTGGTGGTGTATGGCATGAAGGGCGATCGCTTGATTGTTGCCGATCCGCTCAACCCCAACCAAACCTGTGAAAGCATTCCCCTCTCGCTGCTGGAAGCCACCTGGAGCCGCGAACTCTGGCAAGTTGAACCGATCCAAAAGCAAGAACGGTTTAATCTGAGTTGGTTTCTGCCCGCCGTCTGGAAGTATCGCACCCTTCTGAGTGAAGTCCTGCTGGCATCCTTCACCTTGCAAATAATTGGTTTAGCGGGTCCCGTCATTACGCAGGTCGTGATTGACAAGGTAATGGTGCAGGGTAGCCTCTCAACATTGGATGTGATGGCGTTTGCCTTGCTCGCGGTGGCATTCTTTGAAGCCATTCTGGGAACCTTGCGGCTGTTCATCTTCACTCATACCGCTCGTCGTTTAGATCTAAGCCTTTCTGCCCAGTTGTTTCGCCACTTGATGCGACTCCCCCTGTCCTACTTCGAGTCTCGTCGGGTGGGGGACACAGTAGCGCGGGTGCAAGAACTGGAAAATATCCGCCAGTTTCTCACCGGAACTGCCATGACGGTGGTGTTAGATGCCATTTTTGCAGTGGTCTATCTCACCATCATGTTCTACTACAGCCCTACCCTCACCTGGGTTTCCCTGGCGGTTTTGCCGCTGTTTGCCTTACTGACGATCGTATCCACCCCAATTTTGCGCGGTTGGCTCAACGAAACCTTTAACCGCAGTGCTGATAGTCAGTCTTTCCTAGTGGAAACCGTCACCGGCATTCACTCCGTCAAGGCACACACCGCAGAGCAAGTCTCTCGCGATCGCTGGGAAGGGTTATTTGCTCGCTTTGTGCGAACCGGATTCCGGGCTTCCACCACCTCCAACATCAGTAACAACATCGCCAACTTTCTCACTAGCCTCTCGTCTTTGTTGATTCTCTGGTTTGGTGCCAAGTTGGTGATTGAGCAGAAGCTCACGATCGGTCAACTCGTTGCGTTCCAGATGTTATCCGGTCGCATGACGGGACCACTACTGCGGCTGATTCAACTCTGGCAAAACTTGCAGCAGGTGTTGCTGTCCGTCGATCGTATTGGGGATATCCTCAACACCGCCCCCGAAGCAGAAACTGGAAGCGGCTTAGTGTTGCCGCCTTTAAAGGGTCAGGTGGAATTTGATCAAGTCTTCTTCCGCTACAAACCCAACCAGGAGCCTGTTTTACGCGGCATCTCCTTCACCGTCGAACCGGGAATGCTGGTGGGAGTTGTGGGACGCAGCGGTTCTGGCAAAAGCACCCTCTCAAAGATGATTCAACGCCTTTATCCAGTTGAGTCGGGGCGGATTTTAGTGGATGGATTTGATATTCGCACGGCGGATCTTGGCTCTTTGCGTCATCAAATTGGCGTGGTGCTGCAAGAAGACTTCATGTTTAACGGCACCATCTACGACAACATTAGCCTGGGCAATCCAGATGTCACCTCAGAACAGGTGATTGAAGCGGCACGTCTCGCCGCTGCCCATGATTTTGTGAGTGAACTACCCCACGGCTACGAAACGAATATCGGTGAACGCGGCACTTCCCTATCCGGCGGGCAACGGCAACGGTTAGCCCTATCGCGCTTATTTATCTCGGATGCGCCAATTCTCGTGCTAGATGAAGCCACCAGCGCCTTAGATAGCGAAACCGAACAACAAGTCCTGCAAAGTTTACAAAAGGTATCAGAGAACCGCACTGTATTCCTCATTGCTCACCGCTTTGCGCCCCTCAAGAAAGCAGATTTGATCTTGGTGCTGGAGAAGGGCGTTCTGGTGGAGAAGGGGACTCATGATGAGTTGCTGCGGAGTAAGGGATTGTACTGGTCGCTCTATCAACGTCAGCAAGCGGCCGTATAAAAATACGGAGAAAAGCGGCGATCGCGTAGTAATCGATCAGCGGTCTCCGTAAAACTACGGTACTTGAATCCAGCAACCACCGCACAATGCCGTAAATTCGTCAGTCATTCGATGTATTTTGTAAACTTATATAAGGGATGTCAGCGAAATTCTACCCGTGGGGCATCATAGCATTGCCATTTCATGGGGTTTATAGAAGCCATGCCGGACAGTATAGGTAATACCCTTAACGACGCTCGATCCATCATCATTGGTACTACCACAAAGAGATTTTCAGATTCGGTTGAATTTGGCGATCAAGATTATTTTCGCTTCACTCTTGCCAGCGCCAGCAGCTTTAGTCTGTCTCTCACCGGTTTGGGCGCAAATGCCGACGTTGAACTTTTAGATAGCATTGGCAACTCGGTCACTGTTGATTCAGTTTTGCTGAGATCAAGCAACGAAGGAACCCTTCCGGATGCGATCAACACAATTTTGAATCCAGGAACGTACTACATTCGGGTTACTCCAGGTGCTCCAGCCGACCCCAACAACCCTTCAGGCACAACTCCAACCACAAACTACAATCTAGACGTTCGTGCAGACAATGGTATTAGAAGTGATATTATCTGGCGCTACTATGCTCCTAATACGGGCTTTACCGCCATCTGGCAATTAGAAGGCACAAATTTTCAGACAGAAGTCTCGGTGTTCACTCAGCCTGACACAGCCTGGGTTGTAGCTGGGAGTGGAGACTTCAACGGAGATGGCATTTCAGATTTGCTCTGGCGGTACTACGGAAACAATCCGGCATCAATCGGACAAAACAGTATTTGGCTTTTAGACTCTAACGGGTCTGCCACGTCGTTCTTCTTGATTAATCCTGAGCCAGACACAAACTGGATCATTCGCGGGGTTGGCAATTTTGATAATGGTTTTGGCAAGCCAGATATCTTCTGGCAGAATTCTGCGACTGGGCAAATCCGAGCCTGGTTCCTGGACGATGCGTATAACGTCACAGCGGCTCCGGTGCTTGGGATTGAAGCGGTTGATTTTAATGCTATTCAGGCAGTCGGCGACTTCAACCAGGATGGCAATACAGACTTAGTTGGGCGACAAGCCGAAGTCTATGAAATTAGCTTTTCTACGGGTGGTTTTAACTTTGCTCCGCCGCAGCAAATTGTTCCAGAACCTAACTTGAATAAACTGATTCAAGGCAGTGGAGATTTTAATGGAGATGGCTTCTCTGACTTGCTGTGGCGTGACTACTCAACAGGCGCAAACGAAGTCTGGCTCTTAGAAGGGACGAGTCTCGCCTCTGTTGCACCGATCTTTCCAGTAGGAGATGGTTTATGGCAAGCCATTTCGCCTTACACCAGACGAACTCCTGTCTCTCGACCTGATCTGGCGGGCACTCCAAACAACTTCATCATTGGTTTATTAAATGGCAGTGGCGTTTACCGAGATGAAATCACAGCAGCCGATCCAGATGATTATTACCAATTTACTTTGGGTAGCAGAACTCGACTGGATCTGGCTTTGAACGGATTGGGGACGAATGCGTTACAGGCAAATCTGGACGTTCAAATCATCAGTTCGACCGGTACGATCGTTGCTCAAAGTACGAATGGCGGCAGCGTACCAGAATCACTGACCAACTTAAATTTGAATCAGGGAACTTATTTTATTCGTGTGCTGGCAGGGGAAGCTGGAGCGGCTTCGCTGTATGACCTAGAGTTGACAGTCAATAACTTACCGGTACTGGTTTCAAGTGGACCGATCACCGTCAATGAAGGATTCTCGCAGACGATTAGTAGCAATGCTTTGCTGGTGACTGATGACAATGATCTGCCCCCTAGAGTGATCTATACCCTGGTTGCTCCTCCCACGCTCGGAAATGGGAGTCTGCTCTCTAATGGACAGGCACTGTTAGCCAACAGTACCTTTAGCCAAGCAGACATCAACTCTGGTCGGCTTGTTTATCAAAATAATGGCAACGAAACAACGCAAGACTCCTTTGTCTTTGCAGTTTCAGATGGACGAGGCGGCACAATTCCCAATACCACGCTGACGATCGTGGTTACGCCTGCCAACGATCCACCCGTGTTGCGATCGCTCAATCCCCTGGCAGTTACCGAAGGGTTGGTTGCAACCATCAGCAGCAATACGTTGTTAGTAACCGACGTTGAGCAGTCAGCCGCTCAGATTGTCTATACCCTGAGCAGTTTACCCACCGCAGGTTCCCTATCTCGCCTAGAAGGTAGCTTAATTGGACCGATAACCTTGGGGAGCACCTTCACTCAAGCAGACATCAACGCGAATCGGATTGGTTTCAGCCAGAATGGTGCCGAAACAACCACCGACAGCTTTACCTTTGTGGCAACTGATGGTGCCGGAGGATTCCTGAATCCTCAAACACAAACCCTGGCAATCAATGTGACTCCGGTCAATGATCCGCCTGTTCTGTTGACGAACGTTCCTTTAACAGTGAGTCAGGCTGGACCAGGTTTCATCACATCAACATTGCTCAGGGCAACCGATGCGGAATTGCTCACCCCCGCTCAACAAGACCAGATTCGCTACACCGTCACCAACCTGCCGACCTCAGGCACCTTGTTCTTCAACAGCGTGGCGCAATCTTCGCCCTTTGTCTTTAGTCAGGCGGACTTGAATGCAGGTAATGCGCTGGCTTATGCCCAGGGCGGCAATCCCAACAACAGCGATCGCTTCACGTTCCGCATTTCGGATGGCACAGCAACAGTTCCGACCACAGGAGACTTTACCTACGAAATCTTTATTCAACGGGTTGCTGGTCCGCCGGTATTAGCCACTCTCAATCCCAGAATTACCTTAGATGAGGGAGCCACTGCTCCGATCGACACCGCAACGCTTCAGGTAACTGATCCCGACAGTGCCGCCTTCCTGATCACCTACACGTTGGGCGCAACGCCTGCCTCCGGTAGTTTGTTGAGATTGGGAACGGCTCTAACGACGGGGCAAACCTTCACTCAGCAGGATATTGATAGTAATCGGATTCAATACCAACACAACGGCAACGAACAGCCGCTGACAGACTCTTTCACCTTCACGTTCAAAGATGAAGCAGGGGCAGGACCCACAGGTACGCAAACCCTGAGCATCACCATCAACTCGGTCAACGATGCGCCCACGCTGCTGACCACCAATCCACAGTTGACGGTTACAGAAGGATTTGCGATCGGCATTAGCCAAACTCTGCTGAATGCCACCGATCCGGACAACTTGGCGCAGGGCATCACTTACAGCGTGGTTGATAGTCCGACGGGCGGTACGATCCAGCGGTCTGGAACTCAGGTGTCTAGCTTCACTCAGGCAGACATCAACGCGGGACAAATTCAGTATCTCCAAAACGGCTCTGAATCGACCTCAGATAGTTTCAGCTTTAATATTGTTGATTCTCTGGGTGCTTCTGGCGGCACCGGAACAGTCAACATCAGTGTCATTCCCTTCAATGATGCTCCGGGCATAGCCGTCCGAAATCCACTCACTGTGAATGAGGGCGAGACAGCAACTATTGATGGCACCTTCCTAGAAATTACAGACATTGATGGACCTGGACCGATCACCTACACCATTGGCTCCTTGCCCAGTAATGGAGTGTTGCGGCGCGGCAACGTGACTTTGAGTACGGGCGGCACCTTCACTCAGGCAGATGTCAGCAATGGGCAACTGTTCTACATCAACAATGGTAGCGAGACGGCAACGGGCGATCGCTTCACCTTCACCGCGTCCGATGGCGCAACTACGGGAGCCGGAGCACCTGGCTTAGTGCCGCTCACCACCTTCACCATCACGGTTACTCCCACCAACGACTCTCCCGGCATCTCTCTCAACACCGGATTAACCCTCTCGGAAGGCGGTTTATCCACCATCAGCAGCAATGCACTCCGGGCAACCGACCCCGACAACATCGCCTCTCAACTGACCTACAGTGTCCTTTCTGGTCCGTCCAGCGGAACTCTCCTCAGTGCGGGTGTTGCCATCACCTCCTTTACCCAGGCACAACTGAACGGTAACGCCATCAGTTATCGCCAAAACGGCAGCGAAGTCACCCTGGATGAGTTCATCTTTGAAGTGGCTGATGGGGTTGGAGGAGCCAGTGGCACGCAAACCTTTAACATCTCCATCACCTCTGTCAATGATGCGCCCACGCTGGTGGCTAACACGGGTATCCCAGTCGATGAAGGTGGTACGGCAACCCTTTCTGATGCCGTACTGCTGGCGGCTGACCCCGATGGACCGAGCGAAAGTGTGATCTTCACCTTGGGTGCAGCGCCCGGTCGAGGTTCGTTGTTGAGAAATGGACTGACCCTCACCAATGGTCAAACCTTCACTCAGGCAGACATCTCCGGTAGTCTGGTGAGCTACATCGACAGTGGCAGAGATCCAGTCACGAACGATCGCTTCACCTTTACCGCCTCCGATGGCTCAACGGGTGTGCTACCCCTCAGAACCTTCAGCATCACCGTGAGTCCGATTAACGATGCGCCCGTGATTACGGCTCCGACGGTGGCTGTTGCAGCGGAAGACACAACCTTTACATTCACAGGCACGAATGGATTGGTCGTTGCGGATATCGATGGTGGACCATCCTACAACGTGCAACTGGCGGTACTCTCTGGTGGCACGCTGAACCTGGGATCGACCAGTGGACTCACCGGCTTGAGTGGTAACAACTCCAGCGCGATCAGCTTCACGGCTCCTTTGGGGAATGTCAACTCGGCGATTCGGAACTTGCGCTATCGCGGTACGCAAGACTTCAATGGCGCTGAACTGCTCGTCATTAGTATCAATGATGGCAACAGTGGTGGCTTAGTCGAACAAACGGTGACTATTAATGTCACACCCGTCAATGATGGTCCAACCCTAACGGCATCCACCGCATCTCTGAGTCTGTTAGAAGATCAAACTCCAGCACCCACCTTTAATTTCACAGTGAATGATGTGGATGCGGGGGATAGCCCCTTGAGTGTGGTTCTCAGAGCAACCAATGGCGGTATTAGCGTCAGCGATACGGGCACTCTATCCTTTGATCCGGCGGGGGCGAATGGTTCTAGTGTCGTGATCTTCACGGGCACGCTATTGGATGTCCAAACGGCGCTGTCCAGTGTGGCGTATCAAAGCAATCCCAACTACTTTGGGTCCGATCGCATCACCGTCAGCGTCAACGATCAAGGGGCGAATGGTGCGCCTGGCCCGACTCCTTCTGTGGTCAGCCGCACCATCAACGTCAACGTCACCTCCGTGAATGACCAGCCCACCTTCACAGTCACGGGCAACTCGGTGATCAATGTGAATGAGGATGCGCCTCAACAGGTGGTGCCCTTCGCCTCCAGCATCTTCTCCGGTGCGATTAACGAAACCCAGGGATTGTCGTTCTCGATCGCCCCCAGTTCTCCAGCCGATGCGGCGCTCTTACCCAACCTCTTCACCGCCACTCCAACCATCAACTCCACCTCCGGCAACCTGACCTTTACTCCCAGAGCCAACGCCAACGGTACGGTGACCTTGCAAGCCTTCCTGGTGGATAACGGCGGTACTGCCAACGGTGGACAAAATACCTCCGCTCCATTCCAGTTTGTGCTGGAAGTGAACCAGGTGAACGATCGCCCATCCTTCAACCGGGGCACTGTACCCAACGTGACCGAGGATTCCGGTGCAATTACGATCAATAACTGGGCAACCAATATTTCCGTTGGACCTACCAGTGTTGCGGCGAACGAAAGCACTCAGGTGCCTAGCTTCATCTTTGAAACCAGTAATCCCTCTCTATTCGTAGCTGGGCCTGAGGTGGTGAACCTGGCGGGCAACACCGCCGCGCTCACCTTTACTCCGGCTCCTGATGCCAATGGGGTGGCAACGGTGACGGTGCGCTTGCAGGACGATGGTGGCACTGCCAATGGCGGAGCGGATACCACTGCACCTCAAACCTTCACCATCAATGTGCTGTCTCGCAATGATGCGCCCACCTTTACCCAACTGGCGACTGATGTAGGTGTGTTGGAAGATGATGTCCAGCAGAGTGTCCAGATTGCCGACAGTATCGTCGTTGGTCCGTTTAATGAATTGACCCAAACGGCAACCTTTACGATTAGCTCCAACAGCAATCCGAATCTGTTCCTGGCATCCAGTGGAGGCATTGCCCCCTTAATCAATCCCCAAGGCTTCTTGACCTTCAAGACGGCTACCAATGCCTTTGGCTCTGCGGTGATTGTGGGTCGCCTGGTGGATAACGGCGGTACTGCCAATGGTGGGGCGAATCAATCGGCACCCTTCACCTTCACCATCAACGCGACTGGAGTGAATGATGCTCCTAGCTTCACCCGTGGAGCAAATCAGACGGTGAACGAGGATGCGGCAGCTCAAAGCATTGCGAACTGGGCAACGAACATCAGCCCCGGACCCAACGAGGTAGGACAAGTTGTGACGTTTGGCGTGGAGAACAATAACAATGCTTTGTTCAGCGCTCAACCCACGATCGACGCGACGGGTAGACTCACCTACACTCCAGCAGCGAATGCCTTTGGGACGGCGATCGTCACGGTGTCCCTGGTGGATAACGGCGGCACCGACAATGGTGGCGTGGATACCTCTGCTCCCCAAAGCTTCACCATTACGGTGAATCCGGTGAATGATGCGCCCACGTTCATCAACCTGCCGGGTAGCCAGACCACCCAAGAGGATCAAGCCATCACCTTCAGCGGTCTGACGGGAATTCAATTCACAGATATCGATTCAGGCAACAACCCGATCGAAGTGCGATTAACCGTCCGCAACGGGACTGTGCTCTTGCCATCAACCAATGGTTTGAGCGTATCCAGCGGATCGAATGGTAGTAGCACCGTGACCTTTACGGGCACGATCGCCGACTTTACCTCTGCCTTCGCCAGCCTGGTTTACACCCCGAATCCAACCTTTAATGGCACGGATGGTCTGACCGTTGTGGTCAACGATCGTGGCAACTTTGGCAGCGGTGGAACTCGCTCCATTACTGGATCGATTCCCATCACGATTACCTCCGTCAACAACCCGCCCGAACTCCTAACCCTCGGACAATTGACCGTTGAGGAAGGGGGTAACGGCACCATCAGCAACACCTTGCTCCGCACCACAGATGTAGACAATACTGCAACTCAGATTATCTACACCCTGCTGGATGCACCCGATACTGGCGCACTGCGCTTGTCAGTGGGAGCAGGTAGCTTTACGACGATCGCGGTCAACGGCACCTTTACCCAGAACGACATCAACACGGGTCGCTTGAACTACATCCAAAATGGCTCTGAAACGGAGACCGATAGCTTCCTGTTCCGCGTGTCGGATGGTCAAATTCCACTCCCGGATGCCACCTTTAACATCCGAGTGATTCCTGTGGATGATGCTCCGGCTCAAGCGGTCAACTTGGGAGCCAGTGTGAATGAGGGTGAACTGGTCACGATCGATGGCAGTCGCCTCCAGTACACCGACAACGATGATCCAAGCAATGCGATCGTCTACACCATCACCAGTGCGCCCACGGGTGGCACCTTACGGTTAGGTGGCAGTGACCTAACGCTGGGTTCAACCTTCACTCAGGAACAACTCGACATCGGCTTGCTGACGTATGAGCAAAGCGGCTCCGAAAGCACCAGCGACAACTTCAACTTCCAGGTCAGTGACGGCACCACAACCCTGCAAGGTGTGTTCAACATCGCGGTTACAGCCGTGAATGATCCACCTAGATTCATTTCTCAAGGTGCCTTGACTGTAAATGAGGGTGCATCAGCCCCAGTTTCCAGTGCCGTCTTGACAACGACTGACCCCGACACGCCAACCAACCAACTGATTTACACCGTGACGGGTGGACCGGGCTTTGGCACCTTGCTCCGCAACAACTCGACCACTATCCTGGTTGGGCAAACCTTCACGCAAGCAGAAGTGAATTCTGGAGCCATCACCTATCGCAACAACGGTAGTGAGGTTTCCTCAGATGCCTTCTTCTTCAACGTGACGGATGGCACCGGTACGGATGCTGGCATTTTGAACATCAACGTCGGGGCGGTGAACGATGCGCCTGTAGTCGTGAGAAACAACGGCTTAACCCTGAGTGCCGCCACCCCAACAACTCGCGTATTGAACAATAGTCAACTCTTCGCCTCCGATGTGGATAACCCCGATCCGACTCAGGTGAGATTTAGAGTGACGACCCTACCCGACCCCGCGATCGGCGAGTTGGTAGTGGGCGGCACCCGGTTGACTCAAGGTCAGTTCTTTACTCAAGATGACGTGAATCGGAGTCGAGTCAGCTATCGCTACCTGGGGAATGGCACCAGCGACGGCTTCCAGTACACAGTAGAGGATATTGCTGGCGCGACGGGCGGCAGTCGATTCTTTAGAATCACCTTTACCGCTTAGATGGTTTAGCGTCGATCGCCTTGCTGCGGCGGGCGGTTGCATCCCTAACACAACACAGGAGTTGGCAATCCGCCGCTCCTGTTTTTTTTGCATAAAACTCTCCCGTAAAGCTGACAAGTAACTGTGGCGGAGCCAATTCTGCGATCGCGGGTGCGGTAACGCCCCTTAACCTATGGGAAAGTGACATCATGCAAGACCAAGCTCGTCTTTTGCTGCCCACTCAGCGATCAGTATTGCAGCAAAGTCTGGAAAAGGATTTGAGACCTGAATATCGCCGCCGGATCGAGATCATGTTGCTGGCAGACGAGGGCTATTCGCAAACCAAAATTTGCGATCAATTGGGATGCTCCCATGAGACGGCTCGTTACTGGATCGCAATGGCACAAACTGGAGGCGCAATGAACTGGAGTGAACGCCCAATGGGACGACCCAAGATCATCAATGAGGCGTATCGCCATCGGTTACAGGAGTTAGTTCGCCACAGCCCCCGCGAATTTGGTTATCCGTTCAAGCGCTGGTCGGCTCACTGGCTGGCGAAACATCTGGAAAATGAACTCGGCATCAAAATCAGCACCCGATACATTAACTACTTGCTAAAAGGGATGGGACTTTCAACTCGCAACGGCTAGGAATCGTGCCTGGGTCAAAATTTTTATATCGCCCTCAGCGGCACTTCTGCCCAAAAGTAGTAGAGTATGGTCTGAAGTCGAGTTTGATGCCCATGAATACAGAAGAACTAACCCAAGTTGTGACGGCTCACCAATCTGCCATTTCTCGGCATGACATCGAAATTGCAGAAACTCGACAGACCCTGCATCGTGCTGGCGAAAGGCTGGACAGCATGACTGAAAGACTTAATGCGCTAGGCGACAGGCTCGACACCATTGGAGAGAGGCTGGACAGAGTCACCGAGCAGCAGGAAGCCAATGCCCGACAAGGAGCGCTGAATCATGAGAGTATTCAGATCTTAGCTGCCAGTATGCAAGAACTCAGAAACATCGTGGCGGATCATCTGCGAGGACGATCGAACTAAGTTCAAAGGGGCATCACGGTGATGATACCTCATCTGCTACCGCAAGGTCGATCGCATAATTCACATCTTTCCCGTCTGACACAACGACAATTTCGTAATAGCCAGAAGCAGTGAGTTTACCAGACCATTGGGTTTCGCGCGAGTCGGACAATAATGCAGGCAACTCGCTGGTGGGTGGATAGAGTGAGAGCAGAAAGGATTGAGCCTGGAGTTGCAGTTGCAGTGTTTGATTCGCGCTCAGGTTGGCGATGTAGGCTTTACCTTCCCCTGGTTTAAGCGTTCCACTGAGGCGATCGCTAAAGTTACCGGGTGGAAATTGCACTCGCTCCAGAGTTTTGCCAGATTGCAACAGTTTGAGTTGATCCGCTGCAACTGCTTGCCAAACTTGCCCAATCTCGCGATCAAGTAAGTTTTCGCCTCTAGATTGTTCTGGAAACCGATGGAAAAAGGCGGCATCGGTGAGATCATTTAATGCCCGACTACTCAAATTAATTTGACTGGCAGCGGTCTGACGTTCCTGCACATCGGCTGAGGTGAATTGCCCCAACCGCGATCGCGAGTCTGAACTCAGAAATTCCAACCGCTTCAGATAATCCAGAGCCAGCTCATCCCACTCTTTTCTCAAGTCTGCATCTTCGTTTCCCGTTCCCAACTTTTGCCCATTCAGTTCTGGGTGCTTGGCATAAAACGCCTCATTCACCAATCGCACCAAAAACGCATTCTCAATGCCAAGCTGTTGCTGGCGCGATTCAACTTGTTGCTTGCGCTCCTGTTCCGCCTTGGAAAAATCGGACTGCTGAGGTTGAGTTGGCTTGGGATTTGGTTTCGGCTTAGAAGGCTTGGTAATTTCTGGCAACTGCGATTTCAACGCTGGACCAATCCACTTCACCCCAGCCCACCAACCGCCTACAATTAACCCAGCCAGGAGCAAGGTGGTGGCGATCGTCCGTCCAACTCCTTTTCGTCTTACCTGGACAGGTTTGGGAGCAAGGGGGATAGGTTGGGGTAAACCTTTGGGAGAAACCGCTATCGTCGCAGGGTCAGGAGCAAAGACAGGAATCGGTGAACCGGCTGGAGTTCCTGCCTGTCCATTGGCTGAACCATTGGCTGAACCATTTCCAGGCTGACGATCGGGAACGGCTGCTGCCTGGTAGCCTGCTGCATTCAACGCTTGCATCACCGCCTGAGCCGACTGGTAGCGCTTGGTGGGGTACGGCTCCAGCATCTTCGCCAAAATTGACACCAGTGCAGGACGTAAAGCCACTTCTCGCTGCCACTGATACCGGTCTAAGGCACCATTGCGGCTAAATAGCTCCCCTGGCTCTTTGCCTGTCACCAGTACCAGAACCGTCACCGCCAGCGCATACAAGTCGCTGTGGGGATAGACTTCGCCCAGTTCCAACTGTTCGGCGGGCGCGTAACCAACTTTGCCCAAACGAGTCACTGTAGCAGGCTGGGCAGTTGGGCTAGTCACTGACATGACTCTTGCTGCCACCTGTTTCACACCACCAAAATCGATTAGCACGGGCAATCCATCGGACGATCGCTGAATCAAATTGTCCGGCGAAATGTCGCGGTGAATGACTCCAGCCGCATGGATGTAGTCCAACACCGGCAAGAGTTGCAGCAGCAGTTGCACGACTTCCGCTTCAGCAAAGCGATCGCCCCCCTGCGATCGTTGCTGCAACAGCCCATCGTAGGGTTGCCCTTCGACGTAATCCTGCACTAAAAAAATGCGTTCTCGTCCCTGCCACTCCGCCCGAAACATCTCACGAAAGCTGGGAATTTGGGGATGCTGAAGCTGATACAAAATTCCGGCTTCCCGCGCAAACAGTTCTTCTGCTTTTTGGAGGGCTGGCTCCCCTTCCACCTGGGGCGCAAATTCCTTCAGCACGCAGGCTTCATTAAAGCGATTGGTATCTTCTGCCAGGTACGTTCGCCCAAAACCACCCTGCCCCAATTGCGACAAAACTCGATACCGCAAAGACAGCAGTTGTCCTGCGATCTCGGCTCCACCCACAGCCAGCACTTCACCACACAAGCGGCAAAACCGACTGTCGGAAGAGTTGAGGTGTCCCTGGCTGCAATAGAGCGTCATACAAAAGGTGGAAGGTGAGATCCCTGTTTACAGGTGGGCATGACTGCCGATCATAACAAACTGACTTACAAGGAATTAGGGGGTTCAGGGGAGGCAGGATCGTCGATCGCAGCAGCATCCAGCCAACCTTCTTCAACGGCAGCGATCGATTCTGCGGCTGATGATGTCTGACCTGCTTCCGGTTTGTCCGACTCCAGAGCAATGTCCTCTTCCGTTTTAACCTCTTCTGTCTTCACGTCTGCGATGGTCAAATCCGGTTTTTCCCCTGGCAATTCTGCGGCTTCATCGGTTGTTGGTAAATCCGCTGTTGCCTCTACGCCTGAAAGACTCGCCTCTTCTGCCTCCCCTCCCCAAACATCCTCCAGTTCGTCAGAGTTCAACGGAGCGGTCACGGCAGATTCGTCTGGAGCACGAGTTGCTTCCTCCGCGATCGTTGAGCTTGCAGGACGAGTTAGCACAGACGATGGAACACTGGCAGGTTGGAGCGGTGGTTCTGCAACAATGGGCGGCAAAATTTGATCAACGGGCAAGCCTAAAGCCGTGAAGCGCTGGGGAATCTGGTCAACGGCGAAGGGCAGAGTTGCCGCAAAGGTGGCTTCGCTGGTAAACAACACACTCAGAACAGCGACAGGCACCTGGGTAAAAAGGTTGGCACCCAAGAAGGCAATCGCGGCAATCAACAGACCTCCAAATCGCCCAACCGCAGCAAAAGGAGTGATGGGAGCCGCGATCGGGGCAATGAAGTAAAGCTTTTGCAGAGCAAGCGCCAGAACTAAAGCAACAGCGATCGCTAAAAACTGGTTGCGCTGAACCGTAAACAAAGTCAATAACTTGCGCTGCTCCTCGGTCAACCGTTGGGGCTTCAGGGCAACTCCCAGCAAGCTGAAAATGTTAAAGGGACGCTGCCACTGCATCCAGACAATGGGCGCAATCCCTACAACACCGACCAAGAACAGTTCCAGCCATATCGGCAAAACTGGATCGCCAACCGACAAACCTAACAGGCAAAGCTCTAGCCAAATGGGAAGAGTGGCAAGCCCTGCTAAATGAATCCAGAGATAGGGGTCAGACCAGAAAGAGCGCATAGCTTACAGTGTCGAATGGACGCGGTAAAATCCATGCCCAAGTATAGAACCTGGCTGCCCCATTCTCTTGATTTCGTTCTAATCCTTAGCAGTCTTTAGCTGGCAGCGCTTCCAACCAGTTCCCGCGCTTCAACTTGCTGTCGTTGGCGCTTTAGCTCTTTCAACTGGTGCAATAGCAGGTCAGCTTCTTCCTGGAGATGCAGATACTTTTCTTTCTGGTCTGCATTCATCGCCTGTATGAGCCGCTGCTGACGGGCTGTTTCTAAAGTATGGTCTGCTGAGGCATCAGCAGAGGAATTGAGGGTTTCAAAACGTTCGCTTATCAACATTGCAACGATTAGTAATTTGTACTCACTAACACCACTCGATCATCTTAACCCGAACTTTACAAAAAGATAGCATCTGATGAGGGAGGTTTTGTAACTGGTTGAACGTTTTAGTCAACACCAGACCTCAGAACAACGATGGAATCAGGGTAAACTAATAGCTCAGGTTCACCTTATCGCGATCGCATACCATACAGTGACATTGAGTTTGACCACAAGTTCCCCAGCAAACATAGCTTCCCGCTCCGGTCGAGGTTGGCGAGGCTTGATTGAAGAATATCGGCAGTTTTTGCCCGTCACCGACAGCACTCCGGTTGTCACTCTACGAGAAGGCAACACGCCGCTGATTCCGGTTCCGGCGATCGCGGCAGAAATTGGCAGGCAAGTGGAAGTGTTTGTCAAATACGACGGGTTGAACCCCACGGGCAGCTTCAAAGACCGGGGCATGACGATGGCAATCACGAAAGCCAAGGAAGCCGGAGCCAAAGCGGTGATTTGTGCCAGTACGGGTAATACATCCGCCGCCGCTGCTGCCTATGCCCGTCGCGGTGGAATGCGGGCATTTGTGCTGATCCCAGATGGCTATGTGGCACTGGGCAAACTGGCACAAGCCCTCGTTTATGGCGCGGAGGTGCTGGCAATTCAGGGTAATTTTGACCAGGCATTGAAAATCGTGCGGGATATGGCAGAAACCTACCCCGTTACCCTGGTTAACTCGGTCAATCCCTACCGATTAGAAGGGCAAAAAACGGCTGCCTTTGAGATTGTGGATGTGTTAGGCGATGCTCCCGATTGGCTATGTATTCCTGTGGGCAACGCGGGCAATATTAGCGCCTACTGGATGGGCTTTTGCGAGTATCATCAGCACCAATATTGCGCTAAACTGCCGCGCATGATGGGTTTTCAGGCTGCTGGAGCCGCACCCCTGATTACTGGTCATGCGGTGGAACATCCAGAGACGATCGCTACTGCCATTCGGATTGGCAATCCAGCCAACTGGGAACGGGCGATCGCCGTCCAGGATGCCAGCCAGGGACAGTTTAACGCCGTGACCGATGACGAAATCATTGCGGCGTATCAATTGCTGGCATCTCAGGAAGGAATTTTCTGTGAACCTGCCAGTGCCGCTTCGGTTGCAGGATTACTCAAGGTGAAAGATCAGGTGCCTACAGGGGCAACGGTGGTTTGTGTCTTGACGGGCAACGGATTGAAAGACCCCGACTCCGCCATCAAACACAGCAATAATCCCTTAAAACAAGGCATCCAACCCAATATCGAATCTGTTGCCAAAGCGATGGGATTTTAAGCCGAACAATCCATGCTGACTGATCCTGAAACTCCCAATGAACAACCGCTAGAATACGAAGAACCAATTCTTGCTTCTTCCTTGGAAGAAGCACAACGTATTTGTAGAACTATTGCAGAGCGGGACGGAGTAAAACTGAAAGAGGTTCAAGCGCCAGCCAAAACTCGTAAAGATAAAAATCAACGTTATATTTGTGTCTTTGAAAGCAACCCTACAGAATGGTGATTTGTTATGAGTGGCACCGTTTTAGAGCAAGTTAATACTCTGATCATGCAACCTGGTGCCAAGCCAAATTGCGTTTTGTTGGGCGTTGATCTGAGCGAAGTGAAGGAAGCCTCTCAGGTGTTGGCAGTTCTGGTTGAGCAAGGATATCAACCAGAGATTCGCTATTTGCAACTCAAGATTGGTTTGCATGTTTTTGCCGTTCTGAAGGATGAACCTTATGTCAGTGATGGGCAGTACGAATCACTTCAGGACGAATGGGAGGAACTTTGTAGTCAAATTTCTCCGATCGCACCAAATAAAGTGGTTAGACTGTGGCGTGGTCTTCCTACAAACGCTGCCCAGTGAAATCCAAAGGTTGGAAGCAAATTGATGTTTTTTACAAAAAATACTCAATTGGAGGAAATCGGCGATCGCATCCTGGAATCAACCTGGGCAGCGTTTCCGGCTCTGGCACGCAATCAACTGGCAATGACCTGGGTGGTGTATGATCCTCCGGCTCCGGTGAATACGGGGGGTGCCCTGAGTGCAGAAGAGTTTTGGAAATATGTGCCGCGTGGCTTTAGCTACCGGGGTGTGGAATTAATGTATCCTGCCAGCGTCGTTAAGTTGTTTTACCTGGTGGCGATGCAAGACTGGCTGGAACGGGGCATGGTGCAACCCTCAGCAGAACTCGATCGCGCCCAGCGAGACATGATCGTAGACTCCAGCAACGATGCGACTGGACTGGTGGTGGACACGTTGACCGGAACCACCAGCGGTCCCGAACTGGCTCCCGCACCGTTTGCAACCTGGCAGCAACAACGCTTCATCATCAACCGCTACTTTGAATCCTTTGGCTGGGAAGAACTCAAAACCATCAATGTGTGCCAAAAAACCTGGTGCGATGGTCCTTATGGGCGAGAACGCGCCTTTTATGGCGAACACATGGAGAATCGGAACAAGCTCACCACCAATGCCACTGCCCGCTTGCTGCACAGCATTATTGGTGGCGTGGCAGTTTCCTCGCCTCGATCGCAGGCAATGATGGCACTCTTGCGGCGATCGCTCCAGCCCGAAACCCTCCTTGCTGATCCTGAAAACCAGGTAACGGGCTTCCTGGGAGCAGGCTTACCCCTGGATGCCCAGGTCTGGTCAAAAGCGGGACTGATGAGCCGCGTCCGCCATGATGCCGCTTACATCGAGTTGCCCAATTGCCGCCCTTACCTGCTGGTGGTCTTCACGGAAGGCACCGACCACGCCAAAAACGAATCCATCCTGCCCTTCATCTCCCGTGAAGTCGCAGCAGCCACGCGATCGCTAAAAAACGCCTAGCTTAAAGTCTAATTTGAAGTGTCGTTACTGGCACTGGTACTTTAATTCGTGAGTCAGTGAGAGCCGCATAACGAGAGCCACTCCAGCACTGAAATCGAACGATGGTAGAGTCCAAGCGCCATCGCTAGAGTCGTGTCTTGGTCAAGGTTCTCATGCGGACACACCCAGTGATGCACGAGTCGCTGCACTGTGAGCGATCGTTGCAATTCAACCAGGATTCTGGCATACAGGTTTTGTCACTTTCTGTGTATACGGTTGTAATGAACGTAATTTCAAGATTTCTGAGCCTTCCCACGTGCGCTAACTTTCCCTTGGGTATATCAGATGCCTGAGACAGCAGTACAGTAGAGGGTGATTCGTGAGATGAGAGTGGTATGCAGTTTCAATGGTTGCAGCGATCGCGGTGGTTGTCCCTGCTCATAGCCCTGCTTGTTGTCTGCTACCTGCTGCCTGTTGTTTGCTGCGCTCCTGCCGATGCGGCGATCGCCCAACCGGACAAAATTCTGCTCACCCTGGAAATGTTACAAGATCGAGTCCGTAGCCCGATTCAGAGCGATGGTTTGCCAACGATCGACCTGCATGGGTTGATCATTGACTTGAGACCAGAAAATCAGGCATTTCGGGATCAGTTTTATCCCCTGTTGCAAACCCAATTGCAGAAGCGAGGCACTCCCGTTGGCTTGGATCTAAGCTACTCCAAAATTCAGGGCGACTTTCAAATTAACTTGTTGGGTTTGCGGGCACCGTTGTATGGACAGGCGTTGTCGCCAATCTTCTCTCCCACGGAGCAGGAACAGTTGCAGCGAGATCGGCGGCGCTTGTCGCAATTGGGCAAACTCTCCAAATCCTTACTGGCAACACCCCATCCAGATACTCCCGGCTCGACCTTGCAAATTACCGTGTTTCGAGGTCAGCTCAAGCTGATGCAAACGCAGTTCGGTGGCAACGCAGACTTTAGCAACACCTTCTTTCTGAACCGGTTTGAGGCTCAAGGCGTGCAGTTTTTGCAACGCACAGACTGGACTCAAACTCGCTTCAGCCAATCCACCAGTTTTGCCGGAGCCACCTTTGTACGAGATGCCAGTTTCCGTAACAGTATCTTTTTTGGCAAGGTGGGGTTTGATCAGGCGCAGTTTCAAGCCGAGGTGAACTTTCAGAGTAGCGAGTTTCAGAACACTGCAAATTTCAATCGGGCTGTGTTTGAGAAAAATGCAAACTTTTCTCGGATTCAATGGCAGCGCAACGCCGACTTTGCCCAAACTCGCTGGTTACAGCAGGCAATGTTTAGCCGCAGTACGTTTGGTGAATCTTTATTTTTAGCAGATGCCGTGTTTGAAAAAGCGGCATTGTTTCGCGAAGTGCGCTTTAGCAAACCCGTGAACTTGCGAGGAGCCGCCATTTTAGACCGAGCTGAATTTGGCTATGCGAGTTTTGCACGGGGAGCTTATTTAAACGTCCCTGGACTACGGTTTGATTCCGATCGCGCTAAAATTGTGGGTAATCCTGGGCAAATTGGTAAATATATTTCTGTACCGACCTTACAAGGTAACGAAAATCTACTCCGAGAATTGATTCGGAATTTTCGAAAACTTGAACAAATTCCTGACGCGAATCAACTCGATTACACTCGCGAAAAGTTGCGATTGCGAGAATTGCGGCAACAAGTGTTTGGCATCAACATCAACACGGCTCGCATGGATCAATTGCTGCGAATAGGGTTTTCCCCAGAGCAAGCAATGCAAATTGCTCAACGTCGTGCCCAAAATCCCTTTCGTAATCCCACCGAATTGTTATCGCTGGGAGCAGTGGATTTAGCGACGTTTATTAACGTACGCGATCGCATCATTGCCAGCGATCCGACCTCTCCCGGCAAGGAAGTGTGGAATCGGATTGCCACAAGTTTTTCCTGCCTGGGGATTGGCTTGCTGATTCTGGTCAGTCGCTATGGCACAAACAACTGGCTGATCTTTGGCGTGGGCTTGGTGGCGGGAGCCTATTTTGGTGTGCTGTTCTGGACGATCGATCGCTGGCGGCGCATTCTCCCAACTCCGATTCTACCCACGACGGAGGAAACCGTTTGGGTGATGGGTGGCTACAGTTTCTTCACCCTGGCTGGCTTCAGTTGCATTTTTCGTAACTCCGACTATCCGCTGCTGACATTAGTTAGCGTTGGGGCGATCGTGGTTCCGGTGTCGATCGTGTTGCTCATAGTCCTGTATTGGCAGGGACGCTACCATGATCAAATGCAGGAAAGCTATTTCACGGAAGAAGGCTCCCTACGCCAATTTCGCATCTTGATCAATCGCCTCCCGGTGATTCCTCGCCACGAGATGTTCCGAGAACGTTATTTGCCTATCCTCTGGGATCGTCGCTGGAACTGGCTCAACTATTTCGATTTCAGTTTCAACAACCTGCTGAAATTTGGTTTTAATGATATTCGTTTGCGTGACCAACACTTACCCGGACTGATTACGGCACTCGTCTGGTTTCAATGGAGCCTTGGCATTCTTTACATTGCTCTATTTCTCTGGACTCTTTCCCGCACCATTCCGGGACTGAATTTGCTGATCTACTTCAGGTAGAGTTAGAGATTTTTGCCTGCTCTTTAACTTCATCCCCTGAATTAACCGCTCAGTAAGTTAAAATACGAGCAAGTTTTGAGTGAAGGCTGCTATGACTCAGCGAGATCCGGCTGTACTTAAAAGGGTTTCTGTCAGTTTACCGTTTGGGATTGGATCTGCTACCTGGGAGGCAGATCAAACTCAACGTCGGGCGGCTTGGTCGTTGTATGTGGAATTAGTAACCCGAATTGCAGTGCAGTCGCTTGAAGTTGATGAAGGGTCATTGCGAGAAACACTCAACTCTTTGTATACACTATTTGGATCTACAAGAGAAATTCTCAAAGCAGCGGGACCTGATGTAGGTGCTTCTAAAGACTCAGTTGGAGGAATTGCGATCGCGGCATTAAATAATGGCTTGCGTCCGTTTCTCTCCAAATGGCATCCACGCTTACAAGACTGGGAGGACAAACGCTCACCAGAAAAAAGCATTAAAGAACACGAGAAGGCTTGGGCAGAAGAACCACAAATCCGGCAGGAATTGGCGACATTGCGAAATAACTTAGAGCAATACGCGACTGCACTGGCGGCGATCGCTGGAGTCAAGCTGTAGGCAGGAGCAGTTCACCTTATGATGCCTCAACGCTTTGACGTGTTTCTATGTCACAACACCGAGGACAAACCAACCGTTATCCAGATTGCGAAACAATTGCAGCAGTACAATCTCAAACCCTGGTTGGATCAATGGGAGTTAAGACCAGGAACAACTTTGCAACTGGAACTTGAGCGTCAAATTCGCATCATTCCCGCTGCGGCTGTGTTTGTTGGAAAAGCTGGAATCGGTCCCTGGCAACAAGAAGAAATTTACAGTTTACTTCAGCAGTTCGTTCAACGTCGGTGTCTGGTGATTCCAGTACTGCTTCCGAATGCTCCACGCAAACCCGACCTCCCAATTTTTTTGGCTAATCGGATGTGGGTTGATTTTCGTGTTGAACAGCCTGACCCCATATACCAATTAGTGTGGGGAATTACAAAACGTAAACCAGCCCAAGAAGTATCCTCTCAACCGACTTCTCAAAACCAGAACACGGCGGCGAATCAAAGCAATATCCCTCAGATCGGTAAGCCCGTTGCAGAGGTGTGGCAAAAAATTAATCGAAAATTGGATGAGTACATAACAGGTTCCTTGAAGCAAGTAGACGAAACCGTTGAGCAGCGTACAGGTTCTACGTCAGCTTATCCAAACTCACCTCGCCCACTGTTATCGCCGACAAATTCATCTGGGGTTGCTTCATCTGGTAATAGCTTAAGCAAAGTTAGAAACTACACCAAATTGCAGAACTTGCTGCGAGCAGGTAAATGGAAAGAAGCAAACCAGGAAACAGCCAATCGTCTATGTGAATTAGTCGATCGCACGCAAGCGGGTTGGTTGAAAGCCACTGACATCAAAGCACTTCCTACCGAAGATTTGCAGATTATTGATCAACTGTGGGTGAAATACAGTCAGGGCAAATTTGGCTTCAGTGTGCAAAAGCAAATTTGGCAGGAATGCGGTAGCCCGGTTGATTTTGGTGAGAAGTGGGAAGCGTTTGGCGATCGTATTGGTTGGTGTAAAAACGGTAAGTGGGTAAGTACTTCTCAACTTGTCTGTGATCTACAAAGTTCTCCATCCGGTGAGTTACCCAGACTTGCCACCAACGATGTCCCCGTTCTGGTCGTGCGGATGCTGTTTCGGAAGTTCCAAAGTTAACGTTGGTGGGGAGGAGTACAACCATGACAAACCAACAATTTGATGTGTTCCTTTGCTACAACAGCGAGGAGCAACCTGCTGTGATTCAAGTGGCAGAGCGCTTACGCGAGTCCAAGCTGAAACCGTGGTTAGATATTTGGGAGTTAAGACCTGGAACTAATTGGCAGTGGGAACTTGAGCAACAAATTGAAAATATTGCCACTGCTGCCGTCTTTGTCGGAAAAGCTGGAATTGGTCCTTGGCAGCAGGAAGAAATTCACGCCTTCCTCCAAGAATTTATTCGGCGGAAATGTCCTGTAATTCCGGTTCTGCTATCTGATGCTCCTCAGCAATCACAATTTCCAATTTTTCTTAAGAACCGTATGTGGGTAGATTTTAGAGTGTCGCAACCTGATCCGATCAAACAATTAATTTGGGGAATTACAGGTCAGCGATCACAAGAGTTTTTAGGAGTAGGTTCTTATCGAGAGTCTACGGTTTCACCTAAGGTGTTTGTTAAACCTGCTCTTACCCAACCCCAGAATTCTGATGAGGGAAGATTAATAGAAGAGGCTGTAAAAATTGCCCAACTTCGACACATTGCCCAACGTAAACATCCTTTCCGTCTCAGTTATCAGGGGGGAGACAAAACTTTTCAAGAATTAGCAAGAATAGCAGCGAAGGCAGCATTATCAGCAAAGGACAACGGCACTGTCGTCGAGAAGGATGACCTGAGTTCAGAAAGAGGAGTTGACTACAGAAAACTACGAGATTTGCTAAAAGTAGGCAAATGGAAAGAAGCCGATCAGGAAACAGTTAACTGTATGTATGAAGCGAAGGGGCGACAAAGCGAAGGCTGGCTTCGAGCAGAGGACATTCAATCATTTCCTTATGTTGACTTGCAAACAATCGACCAACTTTGGGTCAAGCACAGCAACAGTCATTTTGGCTTCAGTGTGCAAAGGAAAATTTGGCAGGAGTGCGGTAGCCCGACTCATTCTGATGATAAGTGGGAGAAGTTCGGCGATCGTGTCGGCTGGCGCAAATGGAGTAACTGGTTATTCAGTGATCAATTAAACTTTGACCTTGAAAAATCACCACCTGGAGAATTACCTGCGATTCTACGTGCAGTGCGTGGTTCTGGGTGGCTTCTTTTCTCTCGTTTGGAGCGTGTAACTTGTGGTGAAGATGATCTAAGTTCTGAGAATAGGGATTGACTACTGCAAATCATCTAAGTTTGTCGGGTTATGCGAACGCTGCATTTGACCTGCTTAATTAGCAATTGATTGAGTTTCCCACCCTCACAAAGGGGTAACTCCTATCTCTGCATCAACCCCACCCTAACCCTCCCCTTGGTAATGGGAGGGAACTGGAATTGGCTGTTGGCTTTGCTTCCCACCTTTACAAGGGGGGATTGAGGGGGGTAATTCGGGAACTCTACTAAGCGTAACAGTATTCCAAATCCCGCCATGACAAAGCTCTACAACAAAACCTCAGAGCGTGAGAAACGTCGATCGCTCCGTCACACCATGCCACTAGCCGAAAGAATTTTGTGGGAAAAACTCCGACACCGCCAAGTAGCAGGCTGTAAGTTTCGCAGGCAGTACAGCATCGATTGCTTTGTAGTTGACTTTTACACGACCAAATTCAAACTCGCGATCGAGATTGATGGGGATAGTCATTTTGAGGATGGAGCAGAAGCCTATGACAAAGAACGTCAAGCCTTTCTAGAGGCAAAAGGGATTCAAGTTTTGCGATTTACCAATCAGCAGGTATATAAACAAGTAGATGAAGTGATTATGGTAATCACCCAGAGTCTACAGATTGAAGCAGAGATTTTGTGAAGCTGCCAAATTGTTGCTTATCCTTTACCCAAAAGCAAAATCAATGATTCAGGAATTCGATCGAGTTGTTTTGACTGAAAATTTGCCTGAATATAGCTTATTGCAAGGAGATGTTAGTACTGTTGTTCTAGTACATCAGGCTGGTAAAGGCTTTGAAGTTGAGTTTGTGAAGCTGAATGGGGAAACCTTTGCTGTTACCTCGCTACTGGCTGCCCAAGTTTGTCCCATTCATGCTCATGAAGTGCCCCATGCCCGTGAACTTGGTGTAGCCTAACGGCTATCCCGTCGTCTTCTCAACTAATGCTAGATAAATCGCCATAGGGATTCGAGACTCTTCCCAAACCCCTATAAACTTTAGACAATGCGGATGAAAGGACTTGAACCTTCACACCTCTCGGTACTAGAACCTAAATCTAGCGCGTCTGCCAATTCCGCCACATCCGCAAATTTTGCTCCTTCATCATAGCAAGGAGACGGGCGATAAGTTTTGCTTTATTCCCCATTAATTAAGAAACAATCGTCAAGGAGTTGTCGGAACTTCACATTCTGTTACAAAATAGGGAGGATACATTCTGGGTAAGTAGTAGGTATGTTTGGCGGATTTACTGCAAATACTCCGGGCACTGACTTCGGTGAGCGGATGCTGAATACAGTCGCAAGCCAATCGATTCGCCATCTGTTCTCAGAGTGTGAATCGGTGGATGTCAACATTCGGTGTAATCCTTCCAGCAAACTGTTGCAGGGAAGCATCGACAGCTTTCAGATGAATGGTCGGAACATTGTGATCCGGCGCGAATTCTATGTGGACGAGATGTCTTTTGAGACCGATGCCGTCTCGATCGACTTTAGCTCTGTGCTAGGTGGCAAGATTCGGCTACGCCAGCCTACCCAGGCAGTTGCTCAAGTTGTGCTCACCCAGGCTGGGATCAATCGGGCGTTCACGGCGGAACTGGTCAAAAAGCGGTTGCAAAATCTAGATGCGCCCGAATTGATGCAGTTTTCTGGGGGAGAACCGGTGTCGTTTGAGGATGTTTCTGTGCAGCTACTGCCGAACAACCGTCTACAAGTCAACGCGAAAGTGGAACTGCCCAATGGTTCGGTGCCCATCGCCCTATCTACCACGCTGGGAGTGGAAAAACGTCGCCGGATTTTGTTTCAAGATCCTCAATTTGAAGCAGAGAAGGTGCCGGAAAATTTGCGCGGGATTTCGGAGCTTTTAACCCAGCAGTTCGCCGAGATTCTAAACAATATGGTGGATCTCGATCGCTTTGATCTTGATGGCGTGATGATGCGAATCAATCGTCTGGAAACTCAGGGCGATCGTCTAATTTTCAGCGGCTATGCCCAGATTGAACACTTCCCGAAGGGAGGATAAGTTTCCACTCCAGAAAAGTTTCATGGCAACGAACTTTGATTGGGGTGAGGAAATGAAGTGCCAAATGCTGCACACTGACCCGATCTAGAATGCAAGGATGGGATTTTTGATTGAAGAATTCTGATTTGGCGGGGAAGTCGTGATGAATTGACTATTCCTCTGTTTTTACAATCTTGCGCCTGACTCTAGATGCTGGGAACCTTACTCAACGATCGCTACCAATTGATCCGTATGCTGGGCAGCGGCGGCTTTGGGCAAACCTTTGTGGCGGAGGACACTCACAGCGCTCACCACTTGCTGTGTGTTGTGAAACAGTTGAAGCCCATTAGTCGAGATGGGGTGTTTCTGGAGGTTGCCCGCCGATTATTTTTCAACGAAGTCGAAATGCTTCGCAAACTGGGGAGCCACGATCGCATTCCCACCTTGCTGGACAACTTTGAGGCAGAGGGACAGTTTTATCTGGTTCAAGAGTTTATTGATGGGCGATCGCTGAGTGAAGAACTCAAGCTAGTTCAAACTTTGGCAGAACCGCAGGTCGTTGCCTTGCTGCGAGATGTTGCCGAGGTTCTGGCGTTTGTGCATCACGAAAATGTGATTCACCGAGACATTAAACCTAGCAACCTGATCCGCAGGCAGCGGGACGATCGGCTCGTATTGATCGATTTTGGCGCAGTAAAGGAATTAAATACCCACGTCTCAACCCAGTTAGAGCCAACCAAGCTCACGGTAGGAATTGCCACTGAGGGCTACGGTCCAACCGAACAACTGGCAGGCAAGCCTCGATTCAGCAGTGATTTTTTTGCGTTAGGCATGACTGCAATTCAGGCACTCACTGGGTTGCATCCCTCTCAGCTACCGACTCATCCCACGACGGGCGAAGTGATTTGGCGCGATCGGGCAGATGTCAGTCCCTGGCTCGCCGATATTCTCACGAGAATGGTGCGCTATCACTTCAACGATCGGTTTCAATCGGCAACAGACCTGATGGCAGCCTTGAACCAAACCGCGCAGGTGCAATCAACGGCGATGCAACACCAGGCAACCTGGGACGATGAAACCCTGATCCCCCCCAGTGGGATTCACACAGCGGAAACGGCTTTCCTGAAGCCAGCATCCCCACCCGCCAATTCCATTCTGAAAAAAGTTGCCAAACCCCCGATCGCCCCTCTCACGATCGCTTTAACGGGGCTGCTGTCAACGGGAGTCGTGGCTGGAATGCGTCATTTGGGCTGGCTACAACCGTTGGAGTTAGCTGCCTTCGACCGTATGGTGCAGCTTTCGTCCCAATCTAAGCCTGACCCACGCATTCTGGTGGTGGGCATTACGGAAGCCGATATTCAGGCACAAAAGCGCTTTCCCTTATCAGATGCGACTATTGCTCAAACTATTCAACGGTTGCAAACCTTTAAACCACGAGCGATCGGGTTGGATCTATTTCGAGACATTCCCCAGGAACCGGGACGGGCAGAGTTATTACAGACCCTACAAGCTCCCAACACGATCGCCATCTTGAATTTAGGCTTGCCGATTACGCCCGCGCCGCCGGGAGTTCCTGCTGCGCGAGTGGGGTTCAACGATGTGCCGCTTGATGGAGACAGCGTGGTGCGGCGGAATCTTGTGTTTGGCGACTTACCCGATCACTCCAAGTCTTTTTACTCGTTTGGCTTGCGGCTAACGCTGCTATACCTGGCAAAGCAAGGCATCAAGTTACAGCCAAGCGCGAATGATCCCAACGTTGCCCAACTGGGTCAAGCCACCCTCACTCCGCTGACTCCAGACTCAGGCGGTTATCACAATCTGGACGATCGCGGCTACCAGATCATGATGCAGTATCGTGGCAAGGATGGGATTCAGCAGGTCAGTTTGGGTGATGTGTTGAGCGGCAAACTGCAACCCGCCCAGGTGCAAGACCGCATCGTGCTCATTGGGACCACTGCGATCAATGCCAAAGATTTATTTCTCACGCCCTACAGCCCGATCGCTGGCGACAATTCCCGAATGTCTGGGGTTGAGATCCACGCTCACATGGTCAGCCAATTGGTGAGTTTAGCGCTAGGAGAAAAAATTCCTATCTGGTACTGGTCAATGCCGATCGAAATTCTCTGGATTGCAGCGTGGGCAGTTGTGGCGGGTAGTGTGACGTGGTGGGCAATGACTCGTCCGCTGATGCTGCTTTTGGCAAATGGCATTCTGGTTTGCGCCATTTTGGGCATTGGTTATTGGCTATTTCTCCAGAGTGGCTGGATTCCGATCGCGGCTCCAGCAATATCACTCCTCATCGCTAGCAGCACGATCGTGTTGTATCGGCAGAAGGTAGAAGCGCTACAATCTCCAGTGGAGCCTTAATCTGGAGTGACTCGTAATGTTTATGGATGAATTAACACCCTTGTTCAGAGAACTCACACAACAGCCGATCGCTTTCATGGGTGGTCTGTTTTCAGGAATTTTCCGGCTTAACCTGCAAGATGATCCCGTCAAAACCTGGCTGGATCGGCAAACCGGAACCACCTCCTACACCACCGAAGTCCACAATGGCAAAGGTAGTGGACCCCAATCTATCTCGATCGACTAACTGAACACTGGTCATTCGTCATTCGTCACTCGTCCTTTGCAAACGACCCATGACCCATGACCCATGACCCAGACAGATATTTGTTCAAGCCAATAGCGCCTTGATCTCTTTGCCAATGACCCATGACCGCTGACCAATGACCCTTCCAGCGCGTTTAGTTTCATTGCAGGAACCCGTTGAGTGATATCTTCTTTGTATTCCATAGTCTTTGTATTCCATAGTGCAGAACTGCCTTATGGGAGTGTGATACGTCAGACACAAGGGAAAAATTGATTTTTTACCTTGTGTTCGTTCACTCCTCTTTTGCCCATGACTATCTACGTTGGAAATCTTTCTTACCGAGCCACCGCAGACGACTTAAGCGAAGTGTTCGCCGAGTATGGCACTGTCAAACGAGTTTCCCTGCCAATGGATCGGGAAACCGGGAGAATGCGCGGTTTTGCCTTTGTTGAGTTAGAAGAAGACGCGCAAGAAAATAGCGCGATCGCAGAACTGGATGGAGCCGAATGGATGGGGCGGCAGCTCAAAGTCAACAAAGCAAAACCCCGCGAAGCCACGAGTGCATAGCTCAAATACACCACTCAACTGAGGCAAAATCGGCATAATTTAACCTGCTCATACCGCAAAAATGTCCTTTCTATGGCAATCTGAGAAACAGAGTCAAGAAAAATATATTTTGCGGTAGAAGATATTTCAGCATATGCAGACCCTGCCCAGTCCTCCAGCCCCATCCATCTCCGATCCTGCTTCCATCTACTTCGCCACCACTGGATCGACCCCGCGTCGCAAAACTCGCCCCGTGCCCGTTGGCAGTATCACCATTGGCGGCGGACATCCGGTTGCAGTGCAGTCCATGATCAATGAAGACACCCTGGATGTGGAGGGTGCCGTTGCGGCAATTCGCCGTTTGCATGAGATTGGCTGCGAGATTGTGCGGGTGACAGTGCCCAGCATGGCACACGCCAAAGCCCTGGAAGAGATTCGGACAAAACTGGAGCAAACCTATCAACCCGTGCCTCTCGTGGCTGACGTACACCACAACGGGCTGAAAATTGCCCTGGAAGCGGCTAAACACGTTGATAATGTGCGGATTAATCCCGGACTCTATGTGTTTGAGAAGCCAAAGAGCGATCGCACCGAGTACACCCAGGCAGAATTCGACGAAATCGGCGACAAAATTCGAGAAACCCTGGAGCCGCTCGTTTTAACGCTGAAAGAGCAAAACAAATCCATGCGAATTGGCGTTAACCACGGTTCTTTAGCAGAACGGATGCTATTTACCTACGGCGACACGCCCGAAGGCATGGTCGAGTCTGCCCTGGAATTCATCCGCATCTGCGAGTCCTTTGGATTCTATAACTTGGAAATTTCGCTCAAAGCCTCCAAAGTTCCTGTCATGATTGCGGCTAACCGCTTGATGGTGCAACGCATGGATGCTCTGGGGATGGATTATCCCTTGCATTTAGGTGTGACAGAAGCAGGGGATGGGGAGTATGGTCGGATTAAGTCTACCGCAGGTATCGGCACCTTACTGGCAGAGGGCATTGGGGATACAATTCGCGTCTCTCTCACAGAAGCTCCGGAAAAGGAAATTCCAGTGTGCTACGGCATTTTGCAAGCTTTGGGATTACGCCGCACGATGGTCGAGTATGTCGCTTGCCCTTCCTGTGGACGCACCCTGTTCAATCTTGAAGAAGTGTTGCATAAAGTCAGGGAAGCGACACAACACCTCACCGGTTTGAACATTGCGGTGATGGGCTGTATCGTGAATGGTCTTGGGGAAATGGCAGATGCCGACTATGGCTACGTGGGTAAGCAAGCAGGCTATATTTCTCTATATCGGGGGCGGGAAGAAATCAAGCGCGTCCCCGAAGCAGAAGGTGTGCAGGAGTTGATCAACCTGATTAAGACAGATGGTCTTTGGGTTGATCCTTAATCTCGAAGATCCTTAATAGTGTTTGCCTGGTTGGACACAGTTGCCTGTGCTAGATTGGGCATAATCTCCGTAGTCACTTTCTGAGTTTAGAGACATGGCAATTAACAAACGCGGGCTTGTCCTGGGAGCAACAGCCGTTGCCGTTTCCACCGTCGCCGTTGCTGCAACTGGATTGCACTTTTATCGAGGACAAGCCTTCTTGCGTGACGACTCCAAGGAAGTCGCCGACCAGGGAGCCGTACAACCAATGTCGGTACTCTCCTTGCAAGCCTTCTTTCGCCAAAGCCCCAAAGAGTTAGTTGATGAAGTTTGGCAAATTATCGATCGCACCTATGTTGATGCCACCTTTAACCAGCAAGACTGGCGGAAGGTGCGGACTGAATTTTTGAGTAAAAATTACAATACCCGCGAAGATGCCTACAAAGCCGTGCGGGAAATGCTGAAAAAGCTGAACGATCCCTACACGCGCTTCATGGATCCCCAAGAATTCCGCAATATGCAGATTGATACCTCTGGTGAACTGACCGGGGTTGGAATTCAGCTTGCAGCGGACGAAAAAACGAAAAAATTGACTGTCATCGCGCCGATCGAGGATTCTCCCGCTTTTGCGGCTGGCATTCTCGCAAAGGATATCATCCTCAAAATTGATGATAAGAGTACGGAAGGAATGGACGTTAACAAGGCTGTCACCCTGATTCGGGGTCCAGTGAATACCCAGGTGAAACTGACGATTCAGCGGGGTGACAAGCAAATTGATTACACCATCAAACGAGCCAAAATTGAAATTCATCCCGTGCGAGTGAGTGAGCAACCCTCTCCTCAGGGCAAGGTGGGCTATATTCGCCTGGTGCAATTCAGTGCCAACGCGCCAGAGGATATGCGGAAGGCGATCGACAAAATGGAGAAACAGCAAGTCGCTGGCTACATTCTGGATTTGCGGGGTAATCCCGGTGGCTTGCTGTATACCAGCGTGGATATCGCTCGAATGTGGCTGAACAAAGGCGCGATCGTGTCTACCGTGAATCGCCAGGGTGAGCAAGATCGCGAACGGGCAAATGGACGATCGCTCACGAACAAACCCCTGGTTGTTCTAGTAGATGGCGGTTCTGCCAGTGCCAGCGAAATTCTGTCAGGTGCCTTACAAGACAATCGTCGAGCAGTGTTAATCGGAACTAAAACCTTTGGTAAAGGGTTAGTTCAATCTGTGCGGACAGTGGGCGACAATTGCGGTTTAGCCGTGACGATCGCAAAATACCTCACTCCCAACGGTCGTGACATTAACAAGAATGGTATCGAACCAGACTTCGCCGTTCAACTATCAGAGGCGCAGCGGAAAGACCTGAACGAAAATCGGGATAAAGTCGGGACGAAGGAAGATCCTCAATTCGCCAAAGCGGTTGAGGTTCTTGGTCAGAAGATCGTAGAGTTTCGGCAACAAGCTCCCAGGGCTGAAACTGCTCGGTAGCTTGTTCAAAAAAGCTAGGTTTCTTGAGTTGGGGCATAGGGTTACTGTGCCCTGACAAAGCGAGGCTTGAATGCCCTGTGGCTTCCCTCTTATCAAGTGGAATTAAGCGAGATCGGCGCAAGGAATGTGCCCCTATCCTGTTCAAATCGGCAGCCAATTTGAATTAGCTCAAGCGAACAAGATACCCACTCTCCAGGAGTTACTCAAAAGCTGCAGCTTGGATCATTCGTTCTTTGCGACATGAAGCTCAAAGGACAGGTGATCAATGACCCATAACCAACGACCATTTTCACGGGCTGTTGCACTGTTGGCATAGCGGCTTGTTATGAAGAGTACATCTTTTTGAGGTGGCTGATTTCTGTTGATATACTGAAGTCAAGAGTCTGGACTGCACGTACTCCTACACAAACATCAGCATTTATGTGCACAGTATTCGTACTGATTACCGATCAGTGCGTCCATGAAAACGCGGTAGCTTAGGGAAATCGATTTAGAGCACTGGCTCTGTCGTTGGTTTTCGCGCAGGTTATTTTCCTGCTTTCAATTTAGAGGTTTTGTATGCAAGAACGTTTCCTCTACCGACCTTCTGAGGAGGGCAGCACTCCTCCACCCAAGAAGCGTTTAGGCGGATACTTGGTTGAAGCAGGATTGCTGACTCCGGCTCAGGTTGATGTGGTGCTGAATGACCAGAAGATGACGGGGATGCGATTTGGAGAGATATTGGCTGCTCGAGGATGGGTGAAGCAGCAAACTATTGAGTACCTGATGCAAAAGGTGATTTTGCCAGAGCAAGATGCGGTGCGCCAGAGAACTGAAGAATCCGCAGAAAAGGAACGGGTTCACAACAAGCAATTAGATGGCTTGGCTACCCCTCACAATGCTCCTCACAACAATGGCTTTGATGAAGCAAATGGCATGGTGCGGCGTGAATTACCCATTACAAAACCGCTGCCCTCTGTTGCCACCTCAGATGAGGATGTGAGTTGGGTGGGATGATTACGGAAAAATCCACAACCAAAACGGTAGGGTGGCGATTAGCAGCAGCGACCCGATCGCGATCGTGGTGACCGTAGCATTTTGATCTAGCTCATAAGCTTCAGCAATGACGAGGGTAGCAAAAGCTGGCGGCATCGCCATTTGCAGCACAATCACCCGATGAATGTCGCCAGTGATTCCCAGCGATCGCAATCCAATTCCTACCAGCAGCGGCACAACAAGCATTTTGATCGCTAAACTGACGCTGGCAAATTTTACATTTTTCAATGACTTCACCTGGCTCAGACGAATGCCAACCAGAATCAACGCCAGAGAGACCACAACCCAGGCGATCGTGCGTAACCCAACCTCCAGCCAGACCGGTAAAGGCAAGTCTCGCCCCAGAAGACCGATCGCAAAACCCCAAAATGCTGGGTTCAGTCCCAGTGATCGCCCCAGAGCACGCCAATTGAAGCCTGGCTTTGCTGCCGAGTCACTGGTTTGCAATGAATTAGGTTGAGAGGCTAAAGCAACTCCCAGCCCATAGGCTCCGGGCGTAGACCCTATCATGTCGTAGAACACCGCCCAGGCAAAGTACTTGGAACCAACCAACACCAGGGAAACAGGGAACCCAATATAGCCTGTATTACCCACCATCGAAGTCAGCAGGAAGCTAGTTTGAGTTCTATCGCTCCATCCCGAATCTTGCCAGCGCAGATAAAGTTTTGCCAGCCCGAACCCTAATAAAACCGCAACCCAGGCAACTACGGGTGCCAGCCAGAGCGACCAGGATACTTGAGCATGGCGCAGAAATGCCACGATGCCAAGGGGCACACCCACCCAAAACAAAAACCGTCCTAGATAATAGGGCACAGCAGCGGGGAACCAACGTCCAAGGAACCAGCCCATTCCCGTCCACCCAAACAACGGCAGATAAATTTCTAGTAATTTGGCAATGGGCATAGGAAGAAATGATGAAGTAGAACACGCGCCGAAAATTGCTGTGCGTCTATAATCCGTAGTGTTAAGATGTTCCTCGATACAGCGATTGCTTACTACAGGGATCACTCGACGAAGGCATGTATTAACGCAAGAGGAGTTTAACGCTTGGACAAGGTTAACGCAGCAGACAGTTCTGCAAACATTGTGGCTCGTGTCACAGATGATATTCCTGTCGCTCAGCGCGAAACTCCTGTGACAGCGTCTAAGCAAACGGTTAACAAATCCTATCTGATTGGTGGTTTGAGCGTTTTGGGTCTGCTTGCGGCTGGGGTCGGTGCCTTCGCGTCGTTTCAGTTCCAGCGATCGCAACTATCAGCCGCCAGCATGGCATCCGTTGCCGCAAAACCGGTGCCTAGTCCCTCTGCCTCTGCCCCCTCAACCAGTGCAGCCACTGGCAATGATTCCATTTTGGGGCATTTGCGCTACCCAGAAGCTCCTGCCAACGCTCTAGCACCGATCGTGCCAGATGGCAGCATTAAACTCCGTAAATCAGCAGCTCAGGCTTATCAAGAAATGGTTGCCGCCGCCCGCCGAGATGGGGTGGAGTTGACACCGATTTCAGGGTTTCGATCGCTGACTGATCAAGATTATCTATTTTTTGGGAAAAAGGCAGAGCGGGGTCAGGTTGCCGCAGAACGGGCAAAAGTGAGCGCTCCTCCCGGTTACAGCGAACATCACACGGGTTATGCAATCGACATTGGAGATGGCAACGTTCCTGCCACTAATCTGAGTGAGACATTTGAAAATACTGGAGCCTTTCGTTGGCTAAAGGCAAATGCAGCTTATTACAGCTTTGAGGTTTCTTTTCCTAAAGGGAATAAGCAGGGAGTCAACTACGAACCCTGGCATTGGCGTTATGTGGGCGATCGGCATAGCCTGGAAACCTTTTACAAAGCTCGATCGCTGAAATAGTCCGCCATGAGTCAACTGTCCCTTAACCTAGTTGCCGTTTCGATTTTTGTGATGACGATGTCGGCATTGTTGGGTCCCCTGGTTGAACTGTCGCCTGTCATTCCAGCGATCGCAACGGCTGGTGCCTTGGGATTAGCGGCGGTGGATACCTTTGGCTGGCAGGGTAACGGTTCCATGATTTTGTTAGATTGGCTGGCTGGATTGTCGAGTGCCCATCGTGATCGCGTGGTGCATCATGAAGCGGGGCATTTTTTGGTTGCCTACCAGCTCAACATCCCTGTCACTGACTACACCCTCAATGCCTGGGAAACTTTTAGAAAAGGCATTTCTGGACAGGGTGGCGTACAGTTTGACACGACTGAGCTTGATGCCGAACTGCGACAAAATACGTTGTCATCTCAGTTGCTCGATCGCTACTGCACCATTTGGATGGCTGGGGCTGCGGCTGAACATTTGGTCTACAACACGGTTGAAGGTGGGCGGGACGATCTACAAAAACTGCGGTTTATTCTCAGCCAATTAAGATTTTCTGGTTCAGCGATCGAGCAAAAAGAGCGCTGGTCGGCTTTACAGGCGAAAACTATCCTGCAAGAAAATTGGGGAATCTATGAGGCGTTAGTTGCGGCGATGGCACAGCGGGCTTCCGTCGCAGAATGCTTGCAGCTATGTGGGAGCAAAATTGGCTAAAATTCGTTCTACTATTTGAGGAACACGCTAAATTAGATAAGTAAATTTGCGGAATGTTGTGTTTGAGCAATCAGGTATCCATGCGTGTAAACCGAGCAATCCTGTTAGGTTGGAGGAGTTCATGACGAAACCCATGATTCAAGTAACTGCAAAATCCATTTTTCGTGTGGTGGTTAGCACTGTTTTCGGCGGTAGCTTAATGATTGCCACTGCTTCCCTCCCTGCCCAAGCTCAATCCACTCGCCCATCTCCTCTGGAAGATTTGCAAACGAAAGACGGCAGCGACTTCTTCAACGGACGAGGAAATAGCCAGACGGGTGGTGTGATGAACTTTATCCAAAACGCCATCATTGGTACTCCTCGCAGCACAGACGAGTTCGCTGCGGATCAACGGGAAAACTTTGATGAGGCAACCTCGCTTTTCCGCAAACAACAGGCAGACCGCTTGCGGAGGCAGCAACCTCAACCGAATCCTGATTCGCAAGTTGCCCCATTACCGACTAACCCAGTGACATCTCCCGCTCCTAACTGATACTCTGGTGGAAGTAATTTCGTCGTTGGCGTGAGGTTTTACTTCCGATGAATATCCAAAGAGCAGGATGCCTTGTGGTTTCGAGCTTGCTGTTAGCAACCGTACAGGGCTGGGATCATGGAGCGATCGCGGCTCCTGAAGCTGGTGCGTTACCTGTTGAACTGGCGCAAGCCCAAACGGTTTGCCGCCGGGTTCTTCCTACCCAAACCATCATCAACGCTGGGGGTGTGCGGCTCCGGCAAGAGCCTTCCCAGAAAAGCGCCCTGGCTGGAGTAGGCTACGCACCGGGTGAGCAGTTTCGGACTACTTTGGAAAGTAGCGATGAGCAGATCGGGCAGCGTAGCAGACGAATCTGGCTCAAGGTAGCAGCTCCTCGTGCGGGTTGGATTCCTGCTGGAATCAACGGAGTGCAAAATATTGGGACGTGCCTAAGGTAGAGGGACGAACCCATAGCGCCTACTTGCTCCTGTGTCGATGGGGGCGATCGTGACAAACGATGGAGGTTTATCTCGATCGCCTTCCGGCTTGAAATTCACAACACCCGTTGAACCTTGAGCTTCAAAATTTGGCTGGGCAAGATTTCTTCGGATACCACCCCGGCTTGAGTCGATCGCGATCGCGGCAACCAGTGCTTGCGTTGCATCGTAAGTTAAAGCAGTGCGCCAACTGATGAAGTCTGGCTTGCCCCAAAGTTTACTGGCGGTTTGGCGAAAGGGCGATCGTAAAATATCCACCGGAACCGCCAATACTACCCCCCTGGCTGCCTCTCGACCAAGGCGCGGCAAGTTAGCCGTGAACATACTGTCGCCCCCCAAAATTGGCAGTTTGCGATTAGTCGCTTCAACGACTCGCACGGCTTTATCCATCACCTCGCTGTCTGGAGCCAGCATCAAAGCTTCTGCGCCGCGTGCGATCGCCTGCTGCAAGTACTCCTGTGGATCAAAGTCAGGACGAGACAGATCGATTTCATCCACAATTTTTGCCCCTGAAACTCCGCTGTAGGTCAAGGCGCGGCTAAACTCTTCTTTAAGAGATTGGCTGTATTGACTACCAGGGTTGTGGAAAACAGCCACTTTACGCTTCTTTAGCTGGTTTAGCAGGTAGTCTTTCAAAGCATTGGCAGTTTGCTTGTCGCTGGGCATGGTTCGGAAAATGTTGTTGCCAATGCTCGACAAGTCCACATCGGAGGCAACAGGCGCAATCATGACCAACCCCCGATCCTGATAAATTTTTCCTGCTGCGTAGCTCGTGTCACTGGTGCCATGTCCGACGATTCCCAAAATCGAGGGTTGATCCGTCAGTTTTTTGGCAAGATCGGTTGCTTCGTCTACTTGATTGCTGTCATCCACAACAAAAATTTTTAAGGGAACGCCATTAATCCCTCCTTGATGATTAATTTCGTCCTGTGCCTGGGCTGCTCCTCGCAGTAGTTCTAGCGCCGATGACCAGGAGGGGCTATCCAGAGGAGCAACCACCGCGATCGCATGGAATTTATTGGCACCAATCCGGGCGTTGTTCAGGTAGATCAATGTCTCTGGATCATCCAAATGGCTTTGCCGTGCCGCTTCTAATGCGACGACTGCCTTCTCGTATTCTCCTGCCGCAAAGTGGTCAATCCCTTCTTGCTTTTGGGCATCAACCTGCCACTGATTTAGTACCTTTTCTCCAGCACTGATGCGTGTATTGTCTCTAATGGCAACAAGTGGATCGGTGACGCTGGGCAACGGCAATGGAGATTGAAAACCAGAATCGACAAAACTCCGCAGCAGAATCGCCGCCGCTAGAGTGCCTGCGATCGCTAACCCAATGCGGGTGATAGTGCGACCTCCTGTCATCCGCAACCGGGTACTCAGTTGGCTGGGGCTGCTTTGTAAACCGGTTGCAGCAGACGATAGTTGGGTGACGCTGGAATTGGAACTTAGGAGCGTCTTGTTTGTTAGCAGGGTAGGAGCAGTTGAGATGGCTCGACGCAGGGCTTGCAGGGCATCGCTGGCAGACTGGTAGCGATCGTTAAAGTGGTAGCGGGTCATCGTAATCAGCACGTCTGCTAGGGAATCACTCACAGTCGCCTGATCCCGCCAGATCACTTCTGACGTGTTGTAGTCATGGGGGAGTTGAGCCGGGTGGAACCCAGTCAGTGCTTGAATCCCCACCATCCCTAATGAATAGAGGTCACTGCAAAACCGGGGTCGCCCCATACATTGCTCACTCGCTGCATAACCAGAGGTATACACGGGCATACTCAAAGCCGTTTCCCCAGTTGCTTCGGCAACCGTATTGCCAATCAGTTTGACTGCGCCAAAATCAATCAACACTAATTTGCTGTCCTGCCGCCGCCGGATCAAGTTCGCCGGTTTAACGTCTCGGTGGATCACGCCCTGGGCATGGACGTATTCCAGCACCCCCAGCACATCCTCCAGGATGGGAATCACTTCTACTTCCGATAGCGGCACGCCTTTAACGAGTTCTTCGCTGAGGGGGTGTCCTTCCACAAACTCCTGCACCAGATAGAACTGCTGATTTTCTTCAAAATATGCCAGTAAGCGAGGAATTTGGTCGTGCTTTCCCAGTTGCTCTAAGGTTTCTGCCTCTGCCCGGAACAGTCGGCGCACTTGTTGCAAGACGAAGGGATCCTGGCTGTTAAACGTGAGATGTTTCAGCACACAGCGAGGATTGCCAGGACGCTGAGTGTCCTCTGCAATGTACGTGTGTCCAAAGCCTCCAGAGGCTAAAACATTGATAACTCTGTAGCGCGCTCCAACCAGTTCCCCAATCATTGCAATTACGGAGGGCAGCAGGACTCTCTGACTATAGACGTGAGACTGATTTGACTCTATCGCGATGTTGCGAATCCTGCCAGAGTTTAAACAGTCAGGCTAACAGGTAACGCGAGATTCAGCAAGGAAGGGAAGAGCCAGAATCAAGGTGTTTTAACAACCTGACAGAAAAACTGTGGAGGCATTTTTTCTGCTTTCACAGGGTGCTTTTCACTGCCAGAGATCGTTCTCTAACTTTCCACAATCGTGGTCGTCGTCTCCGCCTATGACCAATTCGAGATGTTAGATGTGAACTTTCAGTCCGTAAATTGTCATACCGCACAATCGTCGGTAATAACGGTATGTCAATATTATCTGTGTAGATTCAAGTGATCAGGTGTAAGTAGGCTTGACATGGATGAACTGAAGAAGTGCTACGAATTATTTGGACTGTCCACAGATGCATCTCGTAAAGAGATTAAGCAAACCTACTCGGATCTAGTTCAAATTCACCATCCTGACCGTTTTGCTCATAACCGTCCCTTGCAGAAAAAAGCTGAGGAGAAGCTCAAGGCGATTAATTCGTGTTATGAAAAAATAATAGAAGCTTTGGATCAGCAAACTCTTGCAACGCTGCCAGCAGATTATCAATCTAGTGAAGCTCCACAGCATTCCTCAGGTGCTTCAACTACTTCGCCATCAAATCCAGTTCCGACGGCAGGTAGTGCTCCAGTGGAACTACAAGGTAAACAGAGTGTTGCACAAAACGTTCGTTATTGGGTCACAAAGAACAGACTCTACTTGTTCTTTGCAATGCTTGCTCTATTCGTAGCTGCTCCTCAAGTCTTTGCCTATTTGCGTTACAAAGATTTTCCTATTTTTTCTGATCCAAAACTGCTGGTGACTCGGCTACCCAGCAGCTTATACAGCACTTTCCGCAACAAAATGGGACAATTATTGAAGAAATAAACTAAGAGAAATCAGGATGTGCCATGACAACCTACTCTACCGACCTTAGAGAACGAGTTGTTCGCGCCTATGAGAAAGGAGAGGGATCGATTCGG
>JANRIN010000161.1:0-6703 GCA_033764965.1 Leptolyngbyaceae cyanobacterium bins.302
CAGTACGAAATGGATGCCATCAACCGGGGGATCGCTTACTTGGTGAACTCTCAGCGGGATGATGGCACTTGGGATGAAGACTACTTCACTGGCACAGGCTTCCCCTGCCACTTCTACCTGAAGTACCATCTTTACTATCAAAACTTTCCCCTCATGACTCTGGGACGATACCGATCGCTGCTGGGCAATCAGCAGACATTAGCAATTCCTTTGAGCCTTAAAACCAGGGATGCAGAAGCAGTCAGTCTTGAAAATGGTAAAACGGCTGAATCATCTACCCGGTCATGAGCAAGGTGGACTATCGTGAATCAAACCGCGCTTACTTTTCGATCCAAGTCTCTGATTAAGCTGCAAACTCAACTGCGGAGCTTAGTCGGCAAGGCAATTCATGATTACGCCATGATTGAGGAGGGCGATCGCGTCATGGTGTGCCTGTCGGGCGGCAAAGATTCCTACACACTGCTGGACATTTTGTTGCAACTTCAGCAATGTGCCCCGATTCACTTTGATATCCTTGCCGTTAACCTGGATCAAAAACAACCTGGATTTCCGGCTCACGTTTTGCCGGATTATTTGCAGTCTGTGGGAGTGCCATACCGCATCGTTGAGGAAGATACCTACAGCCGAGTAACGCGGATTATTCCAGAAGGCAAAACAATGTGCAGTCTGTGTTCTCGGTTGCGGCGGGGCATCTTGTATCGGGTTGCCAGCGAAGAAGGGATGACGAAAATCGCCCTGGGACATCACCGGGACGATATCATCGAAACTCTGTTTCTCAATCTATTTCACACTGGGCAACTGAAAGCAATGCCGCCAAAGCTGGTCAGTGATGACGATCGTCATGTGGTGATCCGTCCGCTTGCCTACTGCCCCGAACAATTGATTGAGCAATACGCCCAACTACGCCAATTTCCGATTATTCCTTGCCATCTTTGCGGTTCCCAAGCTAATTTACAGCGTGCCCAAATTAAGCAAATGCTGCAAACCTGGGAGCAGGAACATCCTGGACGATGTGAAACTATCTTTACCAGTCTGCAAAACGTGGTTCCCTCTCACCTGGCGGATCCAAGGCTATTGGATGTTTTGTCAGGGCTTCAATAATTTGCAAATTGGCTTTCGGGAAGGGGAACTGATCAAGCTCGTGTAGCTCGACCCAGCGCACTTCATCGCACTCGATCGGCTGCGGGTCGCCGCTGAGATAACGGCAATGGTGCACATTGAGCGTAACGTGAAAGTGACTGTAGGTGTGGTCAACCACAATCAACAAATCACCAACGGCAATCTCGATGCCCAGTTCTTCCTGAATTTCGCGCTGGATACACTCGGCGATCGTTTCACCTGGTTCCAATTTGCCCCCCGGAAACTCCCACAACCCCCCAAGGAGTCCTTCTTGCTTGCGGCGATCGATCAAGATTTGCCCCGCATCATTCCAGATTACGGCAACACCAATTACTTTGCGGGGAAGGGGAGAACGAGTTTCAGTCATGGGAAATTGCGTTTGAAGTCCAAGAGTATAAGCCGCACAGTGAAATTGCCAGGGACAACGATCGCACTCCGGCAGGCGAGGTAAACAAACCGTTGCGCCCAAATCCATCAACGCCTGATTAAAGTCACGGGGATGATTAGGATCGAGCAAGCTTTCAGATAATTGCCAGAGATGGGCGATCGCTTTGCCAGGAAGCAGCGGCAGCGCCGTCAATCGTGCCAGCACCCGCTTCACATTACCATCCAAAATTGCCACAGGCTGGTCAAATGCAGCACTTAAAATCCCTCCTGCCGTGGTTCGTCCAATGCCTGGTAAGGTGATGGCAGTTTTCAAATCCTGGGGAAACTGCCCCTGATGCTGGGTAACAACAATCTGCGCTGCTTTGTGCAAATTTCTAGCACGAGCGTAATATCCCAAGCCCTGCCACAGTTTGAGGACTTGCTGTTGTTCCGCACTGGCAAGGACTTTTACAGTTGGGAACTGGATCAGCCAGCGATCGTAATAGGGGATGACCGTTTTCACCTGGGTTTGTTGCAGCATGATCTCCGACACCCAGATGGCATAGGGATCACGGCTACGTCGCCAGGGCAAATCTCGCCCCCATTGCAAATACCACTCAAGCAGTGAGTGGCGTAGTTGAGGAAGGGTCTCTGGAGTCAATTCGTCTAGGTCTAGTCGATATTAATGGAGGTGGGGCGATCGCTGCTACTGGGAGTCCCACTGGCAGAAGTTTTGCGGAAATCGGCATAGAGTTTATCGCGCCAGGTAAAGAATGGCTCAAAAATGCCCACATCGGCGATCGTAGGGGTGCCCTTGCCCTTGAGCGCTTCTGGAATCTCCAAGTAGTTGCCCGCAGGAAACTTGACGTACATACTGAGTCCAGCAACGGCAAAATCTGCCAGGGTAGGATGATCAGTCACCAGGTAGGGTTGCTCGGACAGGATAAAGCAGAGAGCCGCAAGATCTCGTTTTATCGCGTCTTTTCCAGCCTTGATAACATCTGGACTGAAGCCAACTCCCGTGCCGAGAAAGCTGAAGAGATCATCGGGAACGGAACTAATCAAGTTTTTCAAAAAGTCGGGGGTATCCGGAGGCAGCACAGCCGTTCGAAAGGTGGAGTCTTGACCGATCGTGCCGATCAAACATTTGCGAGCATTCAACCCGATCGACTCATCCGCCCATTGCTCAATTAACAAAGTCAAGCCACGTAGCTTGGGTTCAGTGGGAATAATGGGTTTCTCAGGGTATTGTTTGTCCAGGTATTCGGCGATCGCGGTGGAATCGGCAATCACTTCATTCCCATCCTTCAACACTGGCACCTGGCGCTGTCCCGACAGCCGCACTAACTCAACCTGCCCTAAGCCTGGAGTAACATTAATTTTGCGATATTCCAAACCCTTGTAGTCTAAAATCAACCGCACCTTCTCGGCATAGTGGGACATTTCAAATTGGTATAATTCCAGCATTATGTGTCTCCGGTCACAAGGTTCAAAAGTCAGGCTGCATCGCTTTTGCCCATGGCTCCGTAAGCCTAACGCAGACTTTTCAAAAACTCAATCATCCTAGAATCAGAAAAATTCTTGCGATCGCTCCCTCACAAGCTCTATGCCGAATTCGCAATTACTGTTGCTAGTTAATCGAGTCAATCAATGGAGCTGACGGGAGTCGAACCCGTGTCCGCCCTGGGTATTAATACATCATTCATTCACAGGTTTAGCTGATCTAAATCCTCACAGCGGGAACCGTTCATTGTCCCGAACGATGGGATGCTCTGGTAAAGTCTTAGCCAGATACCGACCAGAGGCGGTGGTCTAACGCATCCGTTGGGGTTTGTCCATCATCCTTAACGGAGTCAAATGATAGACGCTCGAACCGTTAGAGGTGTTTAGGCAGCAACGAGTGCTTGCTTACGAGCAAAAGGTACGATGTTGTTTGCATCTATTTTTTTGAGCCTGGATTCACGAGAGGTGCTCACTCTCGACCTGCATCACGATGTAACTTTCGCCAAAACGTCGAAACCGTTACAGCCCCGGATGTTGTTATCTCTGTATTATAACCGACCTTTCGATGATGGTGTGGAGTTGTGAAGTAACACTTTATTTGGGCTCTTACGCACTTTTGGTGAAACTTTGGCAGAGTAGAAATAAGGAGACAATTTGTAGGATGAAATCTACTTCGTTCATTCTCTCATTCGCCAACTTTTACCCGATTTAACGCATTTTAGACTAAAGCCAGAGAGTATAGAAACCAGTCCAGGATAGGTTATCGTTAACCTCGCTTCAACTCAGCCCAGTGCCGCTGAGTAAGCAAGTGGATCTCAGTATCAGAACTTATAGTTGCAACTCCACAAATACTGGTAGGTGATCAGAGCCAATGTTTGAACCGATGCGGCGATCGCGGGTGAAAAAGCTGGGACTGTGTAAGCAATGGTCGATCGGAATTTGGAGGAATTTGGGCAGGCTGGAATGCCAGGTGGGTTGTAAGCCAAAGCCGTTTTGCGAGTTCTTCAAACCGCTGTCTGCCAACAGTTGACGAAACAAAAATGACCAGGGGGTGCTGTTAAAATCGCCGATCGCGATCGGGTGTTTGCCTTGCTGCAACATATTCTGGCTCCACTCAGCCATCGCCCTAAACTCCACCTGTTGATAGGCGATCGTGGCTGCATTCCGGGGACGGATGACATGAAAGCACAGAAGTTCCAGCACTTTATCGCCATCACCGATCGTCGTTTTGAGAATGGGGCGAACACTATCGGCGGGTAAACGAATCACCTCGGAACCCATCACCTGTAGCGGATGACTCGGCTGACGCGCAATAAACCAGGCACTTCCATGACTGTTGGTGCGAGGCTCTGCCTGAATCAGTCGATAATTGGTGAGTTCAGCTTCTAATTTAGGCAGTGCTTCTGGTGTAACTTCCAACAGCGATACTAAATCAGCTTTTTGCGTGTTGGCAAACTGCACTGCCCGACCCAAATCTGGATTGTCATGGTCAAGCGTAACGTGCAACAGGCGCAGAGCGTTGGGCGAGGAAGCTGCATTTGCCGCTGCTCCAAACATCACAGGTGAGATCAATGCGAAATTTACGAGAAACAGCATCGTCCATAGCAATGCCCACGCCCAACCGGATCGCGATCGCCCCAACAGATTCAGCAACACCGCGATCGCTAAAATCAGGCAATACTGGGGACGGGGATGCTCCAGAAAGCTAAACCCAAACCAATAAGGACTCAAGAATCCCAGCAAAGACAGAATCGCCACCAATCCTGCAATCAGATTCATCAGCCCAAGCGTTACAGCCCTTACCACTCGCATAAGCCTATCCACCCATCTACTCCCCCACCCAACTTATCCATCCCCCATCCCCACTCCCCCACTCTCCATGTCTGGACTTTTCATCGGCTTAACCACTTTAGATTTGATCTATCTTGCTGCCCAGCCTCCGGCAAAGAATCAAAAATTAGTCGCATTGGATTATCTGGTATCAGCGGGAGGTCCAGCCACGAATGCGGCGATCGCTTTTGCCCACTTTGGTCATGCTGCCATAGTTCTCAGTAGTCTGGGTTGTCATCCCATAACCCACCTGATTCGAGCAGACTTACAGGCGTGTCATGTCCGGCTGCGTGATCTGAGTCCGACTAAAACCGAACCGCCGCCGGTTTCATCGATCGTCGTCACAGAAACAACTGGAGAACGGGCAGTGATTTCTATCAACGCCGTAAAGACTCCTGTTTCTGCTGATCAGGTTTCACTCGAACTGCTCAATGATATGAATATTGTGCTGATCGATGGGCACCAAATGGCAGTGAGTCAAAAACTGGCTAAACACGCCAAAGCGTCTGGTATTCCGGTTGTGATTGACGGCGGGAGTTGGAAGCCCGGATTTGAGGCTGTTTTACCATTTGCCGATTATGTTATTTGTTCTGCCAACTTTCACCCGCCCAATTGCCAAACCGATGCAGACACGATCGCCTACCTGCAAGCGCTCCACATTCCCCACATCGCTGTCACTCACGGAGATCAACCGATTCAATATAGCGATCGTGGCAGTTCAGGTTCCATCTCTGTTCCTGCTATTCAGCCCGTAGACACTCTGGGCGCGGGAGATATTTTTCACGGTGCTTTTTGCCATGCCATTCTGGAAACAGACTTTGTTGAAGCGTTGACCGTAGCCGCTCAAGTAGCCGCTCATTCTTGCCGATATTTTGGAACTCGTGAGTGGATGAAGACAACAATGTAAAAGGCAGAAGGCAGAAGGGGCAGTACTTTAGGGTTGCTCCCTAAACAACAAACACAGCCAGAAGGATGAGGCATGGAATCACAAAATCAGCAGTTTCAGGAGTGGTTGGCGATCGCGCGTGAGGCGGGTTGGGGAGCAGCGGAGATTTTAGTCAACGCGGAACATTCCGATCTAGAGATTCAAGATGCAGAGGGCGAACCTGTTACCGCCGCAGATGTAGCTGCCAACACTTACATTGTGGAAACCTTACAAGCCAGGTTAAACAATCAAAATTTTGCCTACTTAACCGAGGAAACGTTCAAAATTGAGCAGGATAACGCCCGCCTCGATGCCGCTTACGTTTGGGTGATTGATCCACTGGATGGCACCAAAGATTTCATTCAAAAAAATGGCGAGTATGCGGTTCACATTGCCTTAGTTCACAACCATCGTCCGGTGTTAGCGGTGGTTGTTCGTCCAGCGGTGGAGCGGTTATATTTCGCGATCGTCGGCAGGGGTGCGTTTGTGGAAGCAAAAGATGGCACGATCGCCCCAGTGCAGGTTTCCCAACGCCGACAACTGGATGAACTGATTGTCGTTACCAGCCGCAGCCATCGCAGCGATCGCTTTAATCAGCTAATGCAACAGTTTCCCTGTCAGATGCAAAAGCCTGTGGGCAGTTTGGGCGGAAAATTTGCGGCGATCGTCGAACAGGACGCAGACGTTTACGTTTCCCTCTCTGGCACCTCTGCCCCCAAAGACTGGGATCTTGCCGCCCCAGAACTGATTCTGAGCGAAGCGGGTGGAAAACTGACCCGTATTGAAGGGACACCCTAGCTTTATAACCAGGAAGATGTCAATCAGTGGGGGGGGGTAAATTGCCCGCAATGGGCAATTAACCCCTGCGATTTGTCCGGAGCGGACCAGAATTTTAAGGGGGATTGAGGATTGCCGTTGACCCAACGCGCCTGTAAACGATTTTGGCAATATACGCCCGGA
>JANRIN010000167.1:0-3844 GCA_033764965.1 Leptolyngbyaceae cyanobacterium bins.302
TCACTGGCATTATTGGTTACCTGGTAGCGGCTTAAATAAATTCCGCGAATGGCTTTTTTCTGCCAGGGCGTTTGCCGCAGGGATGGTGGGGAAGATGGGGTGATCGATGCGGATTGCGGCTGAGACTTAGCAGGTTTCGCAGATGCAGCTTGCGAAACAGGGGCTTTGGTGGTGGTTTGGGCAAGGGGTTTCGGCTGAGGCGATGTCGGTTTTTGCGGGGCTGGTTGTTGACTGGTCGGGGCGGGAGGCGTGGCAGCGTTGGGAGGTTGAAAGCCTGGAATCACGTTGGCGATCGCTTCCGGCAAAAGTTTGCCAATAGTGGACTTGTCCAACTTGGTGAAGCCCCAGTAGCCCAACCCCAGTAGCACCAGAATGAACGAAATTGGGATGTTTCCACAGCCACAGCCGCGATTTTCTTTCTTGGATGACATAGCGATTTGAAATGCTTGTAATTATTGATGGCAAAGCTTCTGCGTAGATTGGAAATGACCGATGAAGAGCAATACGAAAAACAAGAAAGTCATGATGCGATCGGGGCTACGCTAAACTACTTCATTCTGCTTCTGCTAAGTTCCGTATATATTTATAGCCGTAGCCATGTGTAACGTGGTGGAGGCGAGTCAGAACGCCTACCCAGTATTGGCTTTGCAACTTGTCCTTGGACTCAGCGTTCTGACCAAAGTTATGATACTTCCTCAATTTCATCTTTGTTCCACCATGATTCCCCATTCAACTCATTATTGGTTACGCAACGCCCACATTCCCGCAGCCCTACTGGTTCCCAGCAAACAAGAATCTAGCAAAGATGGGGCAACTCAGGATGGATTGTTGCGAGTAGATGTTGAAATTGCGGAGGGGACGATCGCCAGCATTGCCACAGCCGGAACCCTCACCGCCTATCAGCATCCCTGCATTGATTTGCAAGGCGGCATGGTGTTTCCCTGTTTCGTGGATTTGCATACCCATTTGGACAAAGGGCATATTTGGGAACGGTGCCCCAATCCTGACGGTAGTTTTGCCAGCGCCTTAAATACTGTGCAACGGGACTCTGAGCAAAACTGGGCAGCGGATGATGTTTATCGCCGCATGGAATTTGGCTTGAAGTGCAGCTATGCTCACGGCACTACAGCGATTCGGACTCACATCGACTCTGCTGGTAAGTTGGCAGACATTTCCTTTGAAGTGTTTCAAACCTTGCAAAAAGAATGGAGCGATCGCTTAATTTTGCAAGCAGTTTGCCTGGTGTCGCTGGACTACTTCCTGACTCCAGCCGGGGAAAAACTCGCCGATCGCGTTGCAGAAATCGGTGGAATTTTGGGTGGCGTTGCCTACATGAATCCGGAGATTGAAACCCAGATCGATCGCACCTTTGCCCTCGCTAAAGATCGCAACCTGAATCTGGATTTTCATACCGACGAAACCAACGATCCAACCTCGATTTGTTTGCGCCACATTGCTCACACCACCTCGCGGTATCACTATCACGATCGAGTTGTGTGTGGTCATTGTTGCAGTTTGGCAGTGCAATCTCCGGAGGAAGCGCAAGCCACGATTCAAGCCGTCAAGCAGGCAAGAATTGGCATTGTCAGCCTGCCCTTGTGTAACCTTTACCTGCAAGACCGCACCCCCAGCCACACTCCCCGCTGGCGTGGCGTAACCCTACTGCATGAGCTGAAACAGGCAGGAGTTCCGGTGGCGATCGCCAGTGACAACTGCCGCGATCCGTTCTACGGCTACGGCGATCACGATGCCCTGGAAGTATTCACCTGGTCTACCAAAATTGCTCACCTCGATCGCCCATACTTAGATTGGTGTCGTGCGATTACCAGTACTCCCGCCGATCTTATGGGCTTGCCCACGGTTGGACGCATTGGAGTTGGACTTCCGGCTGATCTTGTGTTGTTCAAAGCTCGTCGTTACAGCGAATTGTTTTCTCGCAACCAACGCGATCGCGTTGTGCTGAGAAATGGACGGGCGATCGACACCACTCTGCCAGATTACGCCGAGTTGGATGACCTTCTGGTTAAGGATTGGGGGTTAGGAGTTGGGGGTTAGGAGTTGGGGGTTAGGAGGAACTGCCAAATTACGCCGAGTTGGATGATTTTTGGTAGGGACATAAGGAGGGGCATTTCACAAATTGCCTTATAGAAAGGGGCGTTTGGCGAAACGCCCGTACATGGAGGAACGTTTCGCGAATTGCTTGTACGGTGTGGCAAGATGGGGGGATGTCCTTATCGCATCGGTTCCATGTCATCGAGCAGTTCCTCTCTAGAGTTTGAAACTCAACGCCTGCGTGCCATTCGCCATACGTTGCTGCGCCTCCACAAAGCCTTGTTAGAGCTAGAGCGAGAATCCTACGAACAGCATTATGGTCCCATTCAAAACAATGGTGAATTCTTTCGTTTAGTGATTGGGCACGAGTGGTTTGATTGGTTGCGTCCCATGTCTCAATACATCGTGCAGATTGATGAGCTTTTTGCAGCCAAAGAACCGATCCAACTGCGTCAAGTTACGGAGTTGCTGGAGCAAGCCCATACCTTACTGCGCGTTTCGGAAGAAGGCACTCTTGCCGAACAGCGCTATTATCAAGCAATTCAGCGCAGTCCTGACATTGCTTTTATGCACGCTGAAATGTTTAATCTGCTGAAGAGTGAAGTCTGAAGAACAATTTCTCGATCGATTTTCCTGATAATCTTCAGACTATTCTGGCGAAATGCTGCTGATTCAAACAAGTTGAGACGTGCAATGACGTTTACTGCGACCCAATATGACCTCGATACAGTGTTGGCTGAGTTGAACGGGTTGGAAATTATCACTGATCTAACTCAGGTCACGAAATTGTCTCAGGATTACTACACCTACAGTCCCGTTTTAGTGGAAGCGTTGAGCGCCAAACGGGGTGATGCGGTTGTGCGGGCAATGAGTGAGGCTGAGGTTTTACGAGTGGCGCAAGTCTGCGTGAAACATCAAGTTCCGCTTACTGTGCGCGGTGCCGGAACCGGGAATTATGGACAGTGCGTGCCTCTGGCTGGTGGAATTATTCTTGACCTGTCTGGAATGCAGCAAATTAAGTGGATTAAGCCTGGGATGGCGTGTGTGGAACCGGGGGTGAAGCTGGCAGCGATCGACAAGCAAGCCCGTGAAAAGGGCTGGGAGATTCGCATGGCTCCTTCCACCTACCGCAAAGCCACGATCGGCGGATTTATTGGCGGCGGCAGTGGCGGCATCGGCTCCGTGACCTATGGCTTGCTGGGTGATCGCGGCAATATCCTGGCACTGCGAGTGGTCACCATGGAAGATGAACCACGGGTGGTAGAGTTGCGTGGCGATGACGTGTATAAAGTTGCCCATGCCTGGGGCACGAATGGCATTATTACTGAACTGGAAATTCCCTTAGGACCGGCTTATGCCTGGGCAGAGGCGATCGTTGCCTTTCCTGATTTCATGACCAGCGCCAAGTTTGGGCAAGCGTTAAGCGACAGCGATGGCATCATCAAGAAAATGGTGTGCATTTGCGCTGATCCCATTCCCAACTACTTTGCTGCCCTCAAAAACTCCATTCCAGCGGGTAGTCATGTGGCGTTAGTGCTGGTTGCAGAATGCTGCCTGGAACCTTTTGGCGAATTGATCAAGGAGTTTGGCGGCAATATCTGCTACGAAAAATCGGCTCAAGAAGCCAGCAAGGGCATGACGCTGGTGGAATATTCCTGGAACCATACAACGCTTCATGCTCGCAGTGTTGACCCCACCCTCACCTACTTACAAACCATTTTTCCGCCCGACAAGGAACTGAAAACCGTTGAGCATATGTATCATCACTTTGGCGATGAGGTGATGATGCACC
>JANRIN010000170.1:0-5387 GCA_033764965.1 Leptolyngbyaceae cyanobacterium bins.302
CCATCAGCCCCCCCTGCGGCTCGAATTACTGCAAGTGCCCGTTGTAAATCAGCTTCGGTGCCACTGTTGAAATAGACCTGTAATTGGGCTGCTGCCTGAGCTGAGATAGAGGAGTTTGCCGGGACAGCCATAGCGGTACCAGGGTTAATGGTTAGCTCGGTTGGCAGAAAACTATCTGTGTTTGCCTGCCCCCCATTATTTTGGTAAGTAACCGTACCGGGACCACTAAAGTACATCCCATTGGGTAAAACAATTTGTCCTGTGATACTGGTAGTTGCTTTGCTAGGGGATGTATAAGTTACTGCCCCTGAAAAAGTCCCCCCTTCTCCACCCCATGCTGCTCCTGCCCATAAACAAACCAAACCACTGATGAGCGCTGGTAGAATGCTCGCTTTCATGACTAAACTCTGTCGCCTAACATCCTCATTGTTCCCTTCTTTGTTAGAGAAGCAAGTAGGGCGATGAAAGAAGAAGGGGTGGGAGTTATCCTTCCTGTTATGGAGATAACCCTGCACCCCAACCATAATCCCTACTTAGTTATGAGGAGAATTGATATTATTCCAACGAGCCGATTAGTCCAACCCATCTGCACCCACGGAGGAACGCAAGATAGACAGGTAGTTCCCCAGGTTGTTGCCAGTGAAGTTGCCGCTATTGGCGAGGGTGGTCAGAGTATTGACAACCTGATTTTCAACGGCACTTTGAGCAGCAGGAGCACCAGCGGAAGCTGTAGTGTTGACGACCAAATTGGAAATCTTATCGCGAGCGGTTGCATCGGTGGTCGAGTAAGCGGGAGTGATGGTCGCGTTGTTTGCCTGTACTCCACCCACTTCACCTGCGACACTGTAGGTTGAACCATCTACGTTGGTAACCGTTGCACTACCAGAAATATAGGGTTCAGCAGACGCTGCATCGGGCATCGCCGTTGCCAGAGTCAGCAGACCAGAAGAAGCAACAGACAACAGTACAACCTTTTTCAGAATAGTCATGGGAAGGTAATCCTTGTATTGGTAGTCACAGCCCTGTGGTATTGGGATTTGAGAAGACAATCTCTTTGCGAAGGGTTTGCTTCTTCTCTCCGTATCGAGTCATGCAAAGCTGTGTTTGTTCTCACATTGCCAAGATATCAATCTCTAACTTGATAAAGCTTCGGTAAAATGGATGGTTACTTTCAGCCAAATGGCGTAGGCTCTTCAGCCAAATTTAACGCTCTTGCATTAAGAGTTTGTACGGATTTCTCAATATCAAAAAGTATGTAACGCTCAATTCTAGAAGGAGGTCCGCACCTTAATTGGGAAAAGGGGACTTTCATGAAGAAAAGTTTTTATACATAGGTAAGGCTCAGTGATGACTCCTGATAGGGTGCTGTTTGGTGAGACTCAGGTGATGACAACAGAGACTTCTTTACACCCAGAAGTAGATCCAACGTCTCAAACACCAGAGAATTACTATCAAAGGGCCACCAACCTAGCGTTACAAGGCAAAGTTCAAGAAGCGATCGCTGCATTACAGCAGGCTCTCCAACTCCAGCCTAATTACCCAGAAGCGCAAAGTAACCTGGGTGCGCTCCTGGCAGTGGAGGGACGAGTTGAAGAAGCAATTGACTGTTACCACTCTGTCCTTCGCTGGCAGGCTGATTTACCAGAGGTTCACAACAACTTAGGACTACTGCTTCAGAGGCAAGGGAATCTAGAAGATGCAATCCCGTGTTTTGAACAAGCCATTGTTCTAGATCCCAACTATGGAGATGCATTGATTAATTTGGGTCTGGCATTCAAGTCGAACCAGTCGATGGAAGCGGCTGAAGATTGCTTCAAACAGGCGATCGAACTCAACCCACAAGGCACAACTGCCTACCACCAGCTTGGAACGCTTTACAAAGAACAAGGAAAATTGATAGAGGCTGAGGTGTGCTATCGACAGGCTCTTCAATCTGATCCGACTGATGCTGATGGACATCGCAATTTAGGAGTGATTCTGACGCGACAAGGCCGTTTGGATGAAGCGGTCATTTGTTTTGAGCAGGCTCTCCAGTATCAACCTGATTTCCCAGAAGTCTTTAACAACTTGGGCATCATTCGGAAACGTCAGGGAGATTTAGCGGAAGCTGCTGACTTCTTTCGGCGTGCGATTCAACAGCGACCCCATTATGCTCTGGCTCACCGTAACCTGGGTGATGTGCTGGCCCTATTAGGACAGGTGACAGCAGCGATCGAGAGCTATCAACAAGCAATTCAAGGAAAACCGAGCGATCTGGAAAATTGGAGTGTTCTTTGCCATCTTTTAGCTAAGGAAAATCGACTGGCAGAAGCACTGGGATGGTGTGAACGGGGGTTAGAATTTCATCCCGATGCCAGTATTCTCTTCTGCATCAAAGGAAATGTTTGTAGCAGACTTCAGGAATTAGAAATCGCAACTCAATCTTTTCGACAGGCACTAGAACTTAATCCGACTAATCCAGACATCATCTATGACCTCGGCATTTCTCTACTGAGTATTGGTCAGACAGCAGAAGGTAGAGCCGTGCTACGAGACAATCCGATGTTTGTGTCTGAGCCTCGATTTCAGGTGCGAGAAGCCCTATCCCTACCGCCTATCCTCGCTTCAGTTTCAGAAATTGACGAGGAACGAGCACGATTAGTACAAGCACTCAACACTCTGATTGAACAGAACATCATCATACGAGATCCACTCACAGAAACGCCAGAGACAGGATTTTACCTTGCTTATCATGGGAAAAACGATCGCGCCATTCGAGAATCCACGGCTCAGTTCTTTCTAAGAGCCTGTCCTGACCTCGCCTGGACTGCCCCCCATTGTCGTAAGCCGCGTCCTACCCGGACCCGATTACGCATTGGCTTTTGCTCAGCTCACCTGCGAGGTCACACGATCGGCAAGCTCTATGGTGGCTTGTTAAGCCAGCTTCCCACTGACCAGTTTGAAGTTGTCCTGTTGCGGGTGGGCAATTTTGTGGATGAGATGGCGGAGCGTTTTGCCCATTCTGTCGATCGGGTTGTGCAGTTGGAAGAGAACATGGTCAAAGCTCGACAGCAAATTGCGGAGCAGGAATTGGATATCTTGCTCTATACCGACATTGGCATGGAACCTGTCACCTACTTCCTGGCCTTTTCCCGGTTAGCTCCTGTACAATGCCTGACTTGGGGACATCCCTCTACGACTGGAATTCCCAACCTGGATTACTTCCTCTCAGCAGAGGTCTTTGAAGCGGAAGAAGCTCAAGACCACTACAGCGAAACGCTCGTGCGGTTGCATCATCCTGGTATTTACTTTACCAAGCCTGCCGTTCCTCCTGTAGTCGATCGGGCCTTTTTTGATTTGCCAGAGCAAGGCACTTTGTACCTCTGTCCCCAAAGCTCCTTCAAGTTCCATCCTGAATTTGATGAGGTCATTGGCAAGCTACTTCGTCGAGATCCCCAAGGCTATTTCGTCCTCTTGCAGGGAATTTCTTCTCAATGGGATGAGCAGTTGAAACAGCGCTGGGCTAAAACGATCCCCGATGTGATGGAGCGGATTTGCTTTGTAAGACGGCTTGCCTATCAAGAGTATCTGCAACTGCTTAGAGTAGGTGATGTCATGCTCGACCCCATCCACTTTGGAGGGGGAAACACTTCGCTAGAGGCATTGGCAATGGAACTCCCGATCGTCACTTGGCCTGGAAGTTACCTGCGGAACCGATTGACCTACGGGTTCTATCAGCAGATGGGGTTAGCCGATTGTGTGGTTTGGGATGCTGATACTTATGTAGAAACTGCTTACCGACTTGCTCATGATCTGGAGTGGCAGGCTCAAATTCGTCACGAGATTCAGACCCGTTCAGAGATCTTGTACGAAAACCAATCCGCTGTTTCAGAATTAACGCAGTTTTTTAGGCAAGCGATCGCAGCCTATGATGAGCGTGATGCCCATCAATCCTCTCTGTCCCAAACTGCTCATCCGAACGAAGATAGCTTCACTCTGAAATTTAGAGATGGTCAGCAGTCCCGATTTACGTTTCTAAATTCAGGTAATCTCTATCCGTTACTCCAAAAAGTGCTCAACGGTCAGGAATACCCTCTTTTTGAACTTCCCAACTATCTAGCAACAACGATCGTAGATATTGGAGCACACATGGGAGCGGCATCCTTGTTCTTTAGAGAACATTTTCCTAAAGCAACTATCTACGCCTTTGAACCTTCTGCGACCAACTTTCACTATCTAGCAGGCAATGTTGCCAATTTCTCTACTATCCATCCCCATCCCTATGGATTGTTTCGAGAAGACCGCACCGAGAAACTCTATGTTGGTCATTGTCAGACAATGCAAAACTCAATTTTACCCAGTGTGGAAACCAGTGATGAATTTGAGGAGATTAGCCTGAAGCAAGCTTCCTGTGTATTGAAATCGTTGGAGGTTGACACAATTTCCATTCTTAAGGTGGACACAGAAGGGTGTGAAGTGGATATTCTAAGGGATCTTGCTGACTGGTTTCCCAAAATTGACTTTATCTATCTGGAGTACCACTCTGAATCTGATCGGCTAGAGATTGAGCAATTGTTACACCCTCTATTCTGTTTGGCGGCATCCCACTCCAACTTTCCCCATCGTGGAAGTAATGCCTATGTTTCTAAGCGAATCATAATGACCTATCCCCAATTAGGCTGTCTTGCAATAGAGCGTTCTCCCTAGTCATCTGTTCTCACATGTTTTTTCTCAGTTGGAAGAATGGATTCATCGTTATAAGCGAAGTCAAGCCTTGAAAATTTCTCTGTGGTTGCAGAGAAATTTTTCAGTTCACCCACTCTTAAAAACTGGCCGCCTGGATTGGGCTGGAACCGCCATTATCCTGGTGGGTATCCTGGTTATGATGTACGTTCCCAGAGGTTAACCCTATCCCCGATGTATCCCCTCGATCCATTCTTCTCTGTCCTTGTGGCGATCGCGGTGCTCATAGGCTTCATTGCCTGGGCCTGGATCTGTTGGAATCTGGTGAACAAGGCGGGCTATGAGCAGACGAGCCGATGGGTAATGGTGGGACTGATGGTTCTGACCCCATTCGGCGTGTTGCTCTTTGTCCTATTGCCCTGGCCGTTGCAGCGAAGGTTTGACAAGTTAACTCAACGCATTGATGAGATTGAACTCTCAGTGCGGTTTTCTCCAGCAAATCAAAACGTAGAAGCAGAACTAAACAAGCTCAAAGGAGAGTTCGGGCTAACCAAGATGAAGCGTCCTGAGAAGAGACCGCCCTGGTAGGCATCATGCTCAGCGGAGAAGTTGGGGCATTCAAAGAGAATCCCCTACACTAAATCCTGTCACCTTGGATTATTGTATGACTGGTTCTTGTGGCGATCGCCTTCAATCCTTGAGCTTTCATGGAGAAACTTTTACCG